>JAZOCC010000035.1:0-105234 GCA_045596385.1 Lachnospiraceae bacterium | reverse complement strand
CGTTACATCAGTTGATCCGAAGACCGGAAAGCACAGTGAAAAGTCGGAGGCAATTAGTATTATCTGTATCGGTACTCCGACGATTACCGGGAGAAATAATACGAGCGATGGAATCTCGCTTACATGGAATAAGATAGAGGGGGCTACCGGGTACAACATTTACCGGAAGAGCTATGAGGGAACCGAATCATGGAAGTGGATGAAAACCGTGCATGGAAATACGAACTTTACCTGGACGGATACTTCCGTGGCAGAGAGCAACGGTACGGCATACCGTTACACGATACGTGCATTGGCAGGCAGTGACAGAAAGACGATGTCCGGTTACAATACCGCAGGATATGTAGCGGTTCGTTTGACAACCGTTGAATTGGGCAGTGTGATGGAAGAAGGAAACGATACAATCCTTTGTAAGTGGACTGCTAATTCCGAGGCAGACGGCTATGAGCTTTGTCTGACCGACAAGGACGGAACCACGAAGGCGGTTACGATTGTGGATTCTAAGACCTGTTCTGCGACGGTAACGGGACTGAAAGCCGATATGACCTATCAGGTAAAGGTACGCGGATACAAGACGCCGGATACAGCAGGAAGCTTCTATTCTGCATGGTCTGATGCGAAGAATGCTACGACTGAGAGCGCAGATGTTTCCTTATATACCGTGGCAGGTCCGGAGAATACGAACGTTAAGATTACGGTAAACGGTGCCGGTCAGATGGGAAAGCAGAGGATTTACGACGCGGAAGGCAATCTGCTTGGAGTCAATACGGTGACGTATACTACCGCCGGAAGAGTAGGCAGAATCGAGTGCATGGATGCAGCGGAGAATAGTCTTGGATATATTGAGTTCTCCTACAATGTGGCTGACCGGATGGAGCAGGCGATGTGCTTTGCTCAGGAGGGGGATTTGACGGCAGCAATCATTGCGGAGCAGGGAAGTGATGAAAATCTGAGTTGTTTTTTTGCACAGGCGAAAGCAGGGGAAACGAAGTATTATCATTTCCATCTCGGTGAAAGCAGCAGAGATTATATAGGGTACTCTTTGTGGGGAACAACGGAGGATGGTATTCAGGTAGAAAAGTATTATGATCCGTCAGGTGTTTTCATGGGTTATGTATCCTACCTCTACGATGATAGCAATAGGCTTGTAAAATATGAGTATCACAATACGGACGGAACCCCGGGTGCCTACCAAATAGTTGACTATTTAGAGGAAGGTTACACAAAGCATACGCGTTATGATGTGGATGGAGAGGTGGACGAAGTAGTTATATATGATGAGGCAGGATATATGCGGAATCGTATTGGGTATATTTATGGGATAAAAGCCTCGGAGTCTTCTTTTGAGTATCACGAAAACGGGAATTTGAAGGGGATGGCACTAACTTACTTTGAACGCAACGGCAATGTGGACGATATAGAGGAATGGGTCTATGACGAGAACGGAAAGATAAGGCTCTGTATAATATTCTATTACAACAACGGAGAAGAGGCGGGCAGGTCAGAAAGTGTATATGATGAAAACGGAATTTTGCTGAGCGGAGTTAGCTATAATGCCGATGGAATCAAAACATATCAGGTATTCTATGAGTACTACGAGAGCGGAGAGGGAAAGTCACAAAAGAAGGTCTATTATGATGATGGTTGTGTAGAATACATATTGCTTTCTTTGTATGACAAGAACGGAATGATGCGGGAGTTGATTCGCTATACCGCCGACGAAAAAAAAGAATACGAGTATCTGTATGACAAGGATGGAAAGAGGGTTAGTGAGATTTTCTATAACGCTGACGGTACAATGCGCAGCGAATATTTTTATGAATATCACGAGAATGGTAAAGTGAAGTATAGGCTTACCAACTATTATGATGAGAATGGTAATCTGACCCATTACTATTATGCACGGTACAACGAATTCAGTGAATGTATCGAGAGTGGAACGGTCTTCTATTCGGACGCAGCATAAAAACTAAAATGTTCCGTTTATGAACGGAAGCATGCGAGGGCATCTCTTAGGCGAAAGCTTAGGAGGTGCTCTTTCCTTCGGGCAAAGGTTTGACAAAAGAAAAGGGGCGTACTATAATATATTTTCGTAATTATGAATATACAACGGAGGGTAGCTATGAAGAAACTATTGATGGCGCTTCTGTGTATGTTCTGTCTGACCGGAGTGACTCTTCCGGCAGTGACGGCATATGCGGAAGAAAAAGCGACAATTGCAACCCCGTCAAAGCCGACGGTGACCAACATCGTAGACAGCATCCGCGTAAGATGGACCGCTGTGGACGGTGTGGAAAAGTACGGTATCTGGCGGAGTGAGACCGGAAAGAACGGTACATACAAGTGGTTGGGCAATCCGACACAGAACAGTTATAAAGATGAAGATGTAGTCAGTGGAAAGACTTATTTTTACAAGGTAACCTGTATGATTCCGGGGACCAACAATCACGGAGCAAATTCCGAGGCCGGTGGTGTGGCCTATGTGGCAACACCGGACATTACCCAGCGTTTTAACAAGGCTGCAGGTGTGGTATTGCAGTGGAATAAGATTGACGACGCTACGGGCTACGGTATTTACCGCAAGAGCTATGCAGGTACGGATGCCTGGGTGCGTATCGGAACTGTAACCGGTAATACTACCTTTACCTATACCGATACAGAGGTGAAAGATAATAACGGAGCAATTTACCGTTATACGGTGCGCGCACTGGCAGGTGCTGATATGAAGACCTTGTCCGGTTGCAGAAATACCGGCCGTACCATGGTGCGTCTGACCAGCAGAACCTTAAACAGTGCCACGGCGACTGCTTATGATTCCGTCAAGTGTTCCTGGACGACCACGGCGCAGGCTACCGGCTATGAGGTTCGCTTCATGGAAGGTTCTGTGGTAATTAAGACAGTGACTGTCGGGAACTACAAGACCGGCGTAAAGACCTTTACCGGTTTGGAACAGGGGACGACCTATAAGATACAGGTAAGAAGCTACAAGAAGGTGGACGGTGTGGGAAGCTTTTATTCTGCATGGTCCGAGGCAAAGACAGTGATGACTCCGGCAAATCCGAATGTGACAGCAACGCCGAAGCCGACCGCAACGCCGAAGCCGACTGCGACCGCGACGTCGAAGCCGACTGCAACGCCGAAGCCGACTGCGACGCCGAAGCCGACTCCGACGGTAGAAGCACCGGAAAAGCCGACCAAGATTACAAATACGACAAGCGGAGTACAGATTTCCTGGACTGCCGTGGATAAGGTCAGCAAGTACGGTGTATGGCGAAGTGAGAATGGCCAGAACGGTACCTATAAGTGGTTGGCAAATGCGACAACCACCAGCTATACGGACAAGACTGCAGTAAGCGGTAAGACCTATTTTTACAGCGTTACATCAGTTGATCCGAAGACCGGAAAGCATAGCGAAAAATCGGAAGCAATCAGTATTATCTGCGTAGGGACTCCGACGATTACCGGGAGAAATAATACGAGCGATGGAATCTCGCTTACATGGAATAAGATAGAGGGGGCTACCGGATACAACATTTACCGGAAGAGCTATGAGGGAACCGAATCGTGGAAGTGGATGAAAACCGTACATGGAAATACCACCTTTACCTGGACGGATACTTCCGTGGCAGAGAATAACGGTATGGCATATCGTTACACGATACGCGCATTGGCAGGCAGTGACAGAAAGACGATGTCCGGTTACAGTACCACCGGGTATGCAGCGGTTCGTTTGACAGTCGTTGAACTGAGCAGTGTGATGGAGGAAGGAAACGATGCAATCCTTTGTAAGTGGACCGCAAACTCCGCGGCAGACGGCTATGAGCTTTGTCTGACGGATAAGGAAGGCACTACGAAGACGGTTACGATTACGGATAGCAAGACCTGTTCTGCGACGGTAACGGGACTGAAAGCCGATATGACCTATCAGGTAAAGGTATGCGGATACAAGACGCTGGATACAGCAGGAAACTTCTATTCTGCATGGTCTGATGCGAAGAACGCTACGACTGAGAGCGCAGATGTTTCCTTATATACCGTGGCTGGCCCGGAGAATACGACTGTTAAGATTACGCTGAACGGTGCCGGTCAGATGGGCAAGCAGAGAATTTACGACGCAGAAGGCAATCTGCTCGGAGTCAATACGGTGACGTATACTTCCGCCGGAAGAGTAGACAGAATCGATTGCATGGATGCAGCGGAGAATAGTCTTGGATATATTGAGTTCTCCTATAATGTGGTTGAACGGATGGAGCAGGTGATGTGCTTTGCCCAGAAGGGGGATTTGACGGCAGCAATCATTGCGGAGCCGGGAAGTGATGAAAATTTGAGTTGTTTCTTTGCACAGGCGAAGGAAGGAGAAGCGAAGGACTACTATTTTGTATATTTTGAAAGTGGCAGAGTATATTTAAATTATAGCCTGTGGGAAACGACGGAGGACGGTATCAGGGTAGAGAAGCAATATGATCCGTCAGGTATTTTCAGGACTTACATCTATTACTTTTACGATGATAGCGATAGGCTTGAAAGATGTGAGTATTATACTGCGGCAGGGACTCTGGGCGGCATCCAGACCGTCGATTATTTAGAGGACGGTTACATAAAATATACGTATTATAATTCGGCCGAAGTGGTGCAAAAGGTGAGTATATATGATGAGTTGGGAATTACGCAGGGCCGTGTTTTTTATACGGATGGGATAAAAACTTCTGAGGACACGTTTGAGTATCATGGAAACGGGAATTTGAAGCGTCAGTCAGAAGTTAACTATAACTACGACGGTAGTGTGTTTAATTTAATTGAATATCTTTATAATGAGGATGGTGACCTGTTGAGTATTATCGGTATGGGCGATAACGGTTACAAGTGGTATGAGTATTTGTATGAGTATCGTGAGAACGGAACAATGAAGCACAGTATAAAAATCAACTATAGTAACGGGGTAGAGTCGGACAGAACGGAAGCAGAATATGATGAAAACGGAGTGATGACGAACCAAGTTTGCTATGACAGTAACGGAATCAGAATCTGGCAGGAACTCTATGAGTACTATGAGAGCGGAGAGACAAAGTCACGCAAGGAAGTCTATTATAACGAAGACGACGAAGTAGACGATATACGGTTATATGTGTATGATAAGGACGGAAAATTGCTGAATGAGATTTCCTATACCGCTGATGAAAAAATGGATTGTGAGTATTTTTACGAGTATCATGAAAATGGTGAGAGGAAGACAAAATTGTGCGTTTTGTACGATGTCGAAGACGGTAGTATAGCAGGTAAGTCAGAATATATCTACAGTGAGAGTGGACAAACGTTAAGTAGTACATTCTATAATGCTGCCGGTATAAAGTACATCGAATATTTTTATGAATATTACGAGAACGGTAAAAGAAAGAATGTGCTTATCAACTATTATGATGAGAATAGTAATCTGACCCATTACTATTATGCGCGGTACAACAAATCAGGTGACTGCATCGAGAGTGGAACCGTCTATCCGGACGCAGCATAACGATTTAACTATCTGTATGTAACAGAAAAATAAAAGAAAACATTTAAAAAAACAGTCCGATATCGGGCTGTTTTTTTATTGCTATTGTCATTTTGTAAATTTATGATACAATAAATTTGGATTAAGAATTTATTGTATAGATGAAACAGGGTTTCTGTGGAATATATTGAGAGAGGAGAACTCTATGGAACCGATCAAACCATATAAAAAAGGCGTGGACTATTCCTATACATTAGGAGCGTTCCCGACCATTGAATTATTAAAATGCCGTCCAAAGGCGGTGAGGGAGGTACTGGTGCATTCCACCTTCCCGGAAAAGGCCACTATAGATGAATTATGTGCAAAACATAAGATTCCTGTGACCATTGCGGATAAGCAGATTGCACGACTTTCCGATAAGGAGAACTGTTTTGTTATCGGTGTGTTTGAAAAGTATACGGAAGAATTAAAGAAGGATGCGCCCCATATCGTATTGGTAAATCCCAGCAACATGGGAAATCTCGGTACGATTTTACGTACTGCGGCGGCCATGGGGATCTATGATATTTCTATTATCGCACCGGGCGTGGATTCCTTTCACCCGAAGGCGGTACGGTCCTCCATGGGGGCGTTGTTCCGTCTTCGTCACAAGTATTACGAGGATTTTGCGGATTACCGGAAGGATTTCCCGGACCATGAGGTGTTTTGCTTTATGTTAACCGGAGAGCGGCAGCTTACAGTGTCCGATGTTCCGAAGCCGAAGCTGTTTTCCCTTGTCTTTGGTAACGAAGCCACGGGACTGCCGGAGGAATTTGCGTCCTACGGCCAAAGCATTATCATTCCGCAGACACCGGATGTGGATTCTCTGAATCTGACCATTGCGGTGGGCATCGGAAGTTACATGTTTACCCAGGGGATACAGAAGAAATAATTGTGAGTTTTTTCAGCTTCGTATTGCAATTTTGAATTGCCTGGGGTATACTAAACTGTGGGGGATTATTCAGATTTTCCATGGAGGCGTTTTATGTTATATTTGACGAGAGACGGTCTATCCGACCGTGCGGGATATGAGAGTGCAGGGATTTCCCTGCCGCAGTATGATGTGGCGGAAGTAGCTGCACATACGGCTGAGCATCCGGTGTGGGTGCATTTCGGTGCAGGTAACATTTTCCGTGGTTTTATCGCTGTGTTGCAGCAGTCACTGCTCAATCAGGGACTGGCAAAGAGCGGTATTATTGCGGCTGAGACCTTTGATTTTGATATTGTGGACAAGATTTACCGTCCGTTTGACAGTCTGGCATTGTTGGTTGGCCTGAAGCCGGACGGCGGCATGGTAAATTCCGTGGTAGCAAGTATTACGGAGGCCTATTGTGCTTGTAAGGAGCGTCCGGATGAGCTTGCGAAATTGTCCGCTATTTTTGAAAACCCTGAGCTCCAGATGGTAAGCTTTACCATTACGGAGAAGGGCTATGCACTGGAAGATATTCACGGCAATTTCCTTCCCGTGGTAGTTTCCGATTTAGAGAAGGGGCCGGAGAGCGCCACCCATGCCATGAGTGTGGTGACGGCGCTGATGTGGAAGCGTTTTAATGCAGGTGCACATAAGCTTGCATTGGTAAGTATGGATAACTGCAGCCATAACGGCGAGAAACTTCAGACTTCCGTTTTGACCATTGCAAAGGAATGGGAAAAACGTGGTTTTGTTTCCCCGGAGTTTGTGGCATATCTTTCCGATGAGGCACAGGTAGCGTTCCCGTGGTCCATGATTGACAAGATTACACCGCGTCCGGCGGAGAGTGTGGAAATGGCGCTTACGGAGCTTGGCGTAGCGGATATGGCACCGGTGGTGACATCCAGAAACACTTATATTGCACCGTTTGTCAATGCGGAGATTCCGCAGTACCTGGTAGTAGAGGACAAGTTCCCGAACGGCAGACCGGCGCTTGAGAAGGCGGGCGTTTATATGACCGATAGGGATACCGTAAATAATACGGAGCGCATGAAGGTAACGACATGTCTCAATCCTTTGCATACCGCACTGGCTGTATATGGCTGTGTGCTGGGGTATACGAAGATTGCGGATGAGATGAAGGATGCGGATTTAAAGCTCCTTGTAGAGAAAATCGGTTATGATGAGGGAATGCCGGTGGTGGTTGACCCGAAGATTTTATCTCCAAGAGATTTCATCAAGGAAGTTATTGAAGAACGTCTTCCGAATCCGTTTATTCCGGATATGCCGCAGCGTATTGCCACGGATACCGGCCTTAAGGTTCCGATTCGTTTCGGCGAGACTATGAAGTCTTATCTGGCAAGCGATACGTTAAAGATTACGGATTTGGTGTATATTCCGTTGGCGATTGCGGGATGGCTTCGTTACCTGATGGGAGTTTACGATAACGGTGCACCGATGGAAATCAGTCCGGATCCGACGGCAGCAGGTGTACAGGAGTCCTTAAAGACCGTAGAGTTCGGTAATCCGGCAAGTTATACGGGACAATTGAAGCCCGTGCTTTCCAATAAAACATTGTTTGCGGTGGATTTGTGTGAGGCAGGCCTTGCGGAACGTATCGAGACGATGTTCTGTGAGATGATTGCGGGAGAAGGCGCTGTGAGAGCAACGTTACAGAAGTATCTGTAGACAGGTGAACGTTGTATTACAACGAAGCAAGTTGCGGATTATTTGAGAATGTAATTTTGTTATTATAAAGGATGTGCAAAAGAAAGGAGTTTCCATGAGTATTTTTAAAGATGTAAAAGAGGATGCAGTACAGAACGATGAGTTAAACACAAAAGATGATTTGTTCACCGTTGTTTCCGAAGAAGAACAGGACGATGTGGATTTAGAGCTTTTGGACAGTTTAATGGAGGATGATTCTCTGGTAGCACCGGAAGAAGAGGAGGAACCGGCAGAGGCTGAGCCGGAGCAGAGCGAGACCGAGAGTCCGGCAGTACAGAACGAACGTCCGGCAGAGGCTGACCCGGAGGGTGTAACTGTGATTACGAAGGGCACCACCATCAACGGTAGTATTATTTCCGATTGTTCTTTGGATGTCATGGGAACCATTAACGGTGACATCGAGTGTCTCGGTAAGCTGACCATTTCCGGTAAGGTAACCGGTAATGCTATGGCAGCCGAGGTATATGTAAATACCGACCGTTTAGAGGGCAACATTACCAGTGAAGGCAGCGTAAAGATCGGTCTGGGTACCGTAATCATCGGTGATATCGTTGCGACCTCCGGCGTAATCGCAGGTGCGGTTAAGGGTGAAATCGATGTGAAGGGACCGGTAGTGATCGATTCTACAGCCATCATTAAGGGTAACGTAAAGGCAAAGTCTGTACAGATGAACAACGGTGCAGTGCTTGAGGGCTTCTGTTCTCTTGCTTACGCATCTGTTGAGATTGACAATATTTTTGAATAGGATACGAGGAAATTATGGCTTATAAGAGAGTATTATTAAAACTTTCCGGCGAGGCACTTGCCGGCGATAAGAAGACGGGATTTGACGAGGACACCTGTGTTGCGGTAGGCAAGCAGGTAAAGCAGTTGGTAGATGCGGGAATTGAAGTGGCAGTAGTAATCGGCGGCGGTAATTTCTGGCGCGGCAGAAGCTCCGAGACCATCGATCGTATTAAGGCGGATCACATCGGTTGCCTGGCTACGGTGATGAATTGTATTTATGTATCCGAGATTTTCCGCTTCTGTGGAATGGATACGGCGGTATATACGCCGTTTCAGTGCGGCAGTTTTACCGAATTGTTTACGAAGGATAAGGCTGTAAATGATTTGAAGGCAGGCAAGGTAGTATTCTTAGCCGGCGGTACGGGACATCCGATGTTTTCTACCGATACGGCGACATCCCTTCGTGCCATCGAACTGGATACCGATGTGATACTTATGGCACGTGCGGTAGACGGCGTATACGACAGCGACCCGAAGGAGAATCCGAACGCAAAGCGTTTTGATACCATTTCCTTTGAAGAAGTATTGGAAAGAAAATTAAAGATTCTCGACATGACCGCTACGGTTATGTGTATGGAACATAAGGTTCCGTTATTTATCTTTTCGTTAGACGAGGAGAACGGTATTGTAAAGGCAGCCAACGGCCAGCCGATCGGTACCACTGTGACTCCGTAATACGAAATGAAACGGCTGCATAATCAGTCGGTTACATCATAAAGCAATAAGAGGAGAGAACAACAATGAATGAAAGAGTAGTACCGTTTGAAGCAAAGATGCAGAAGTCTGTAGATGCTCTCGCAGAAGCATTTACCACCATCCGCGCAGGTCGTGCAAACCCGCACGTTCTGGATAAGCTCAGAGTGGATTATTACGGCACACCGTCCGCAATCCAGGCTGTTGCAAACGTTTCCGTGCCGGAAGCGAGAATTATCCAGATTCAGCCATGGGAAGCAAAGATGATTAAGGAAATCGAGAAGGCAATTCTTGCTTCCGATATCGGACTTACCCCGAGCAATGACGGTAAGATCATCCGTCTTGTATTCCCGGAGCTTACTGAGGACAGACGAAAGGAGCTTGTAAAGGACGTAAAGAAGCAGGCTGAGAACGCAAAGGTTGCCATCCGTAACGTTCGTCGTGATGCGAACGATGCCATTAAGAAGGCAGCAAAGGCAAACGAGATTTCCGAGGACGAGCAGAAGAGCATCGAGGATGAAATCCAGAAGATGACCGATAAGTATGTTGCGGAAGTTGACAAGATGACGGATAACAAGTCCGCAGAGATTCTTACCGTATAAGTTTACGGAATGAGTTTGCACAGAAACACGTTTGATATCGGAACATGTAATGTGATGAAAACATAAGGACAGAGGGGGTCCCGGTTGAGTCTTAGGGATGAGAACCGTAGACACCCTCTCTTTTTTCGCATTGTAGTTTTAATCATATGTTTTTGGCACCGTGTGGGTGCATATTATGTAAAAAGATATCCGGAGGATGAGGATATGGAAAAGGTTCCGCAGCATATTGCGATTATTATGGACGGGAACGGAAGATGGGCGAAAAAGCGCGGAATGCCGCGTAATGTGGGGCATTCCCAGGGCAGTAAAACTGTCCGGAAGATTTGTGAAGAGGCTTGGAAGTTTGGGGTAAAGTACCTGACGGTATATGCGTTTTCTACGGAAAACTGGTCCAGACCTCAGGAAGAAATCGATGCTTTGATGAAGATTTTACGCAGTTATTTAAAGGATGCCATTAAGCAGTGTGCCGACAATAACATGCGGGTTCGGATTATCGGAGATATATCGGTATTACCGGAGGATATGATTACATCGATTAAACGGTTGGAGGAGGTATCGTCTGTGAATACCGGCCTTCAATTTCAGATAGCATTAAATTACGGCGGGCGGGACGAGGTATTGCGTGCCGTAAAGAAGGCGGCTTCAAAGCTTGCTGCAGAAGGAAAGTCCGTAGAGGATATGACCATGGAGGATATCGGTAATTCTCTGGATACGGCAGAAATTCCGGACCCGGATTTGATAATCCGTACCAGTGGGGAGCAGCGCTTGTCCAATTTCTTAATGTGGCAGTCGGCTTATTCCGAGTTTTATTTTACGGATGTACTCTGGCCGGATTTTGATAAAAAAGCTTTGGAAGAAGCAATTGTATATTACGGAAGCAGAAACAGACGATTCGGCGGTTTGGAGAGTAAGTAACCGACGGATGGATTGTTTAATGGAGGAATCATGTTTATTACGAGACTGTTAAGCGGTATTGTATTATTAGCAATTGTGATTTCGACCGGCATCCTTGGGGGACCGGTCTTTTGGGCGTTGGTAACGGCAATTTCTTTTATCGGCGTTTTTGAATTCCACCGTATGGTAGGACTGGAGAAAAGTGCATTGTTTTATGTGAACTGGTTGATGTGTCTCGGCTTGGATGCCCTGCTTTTTTTCGAAAAGACGGAACTGGCGGATTTGATGCCGATTGCGGCGTTGCTGGTACTGATGGGCATTTATGTGGTGCGGTATCCGAAGTATAACGCAAAAGAGATTTTTACCGCTTTTATCGGTTATGTATATGTAGCGGTATTGTTGTCGTTTTTGTACCGAATTCGTGTAGAAGACAACGGTATGCTTCTTTTGTGGCTGGTATTCATCGGCACCTGGGGCTCCGATACTTGTGCGTATTGCATTGGTTGTTTGTTCGGTAAGCATAAAGCTTTTCCGGTGCTTAGCCCGAAGAAGTCCGTAGAGGGGTGTATCGGCGGTATTGCCGGAACTGCGCTGATTGCGGGCATTTATGCGGCGTGTCTCAACCGCTTTGTAGACGGAGTATCCGTATCGGTAGTAGCGTTTGTTATTATTGGGATTCTGGCTTCTGTAGTGTCCCAAATCGGTGATTTGGCGGCTTCTGCAATGAAGCGTAACTATGAGATTAAAGATTACGGAAAACTGATTCCGGGTCACGGAGGTATTTTGGACCGGTTTGACAGTATTATATTTACGGCGCCGCTGGTGTATTTAATGGTGCAGATTTTTGCACTGTAGTTGGTTTGACAAATGAAAGGAATAGTTTGCAGCGGTTATGGTTCAGCTGTTCCGTAAGTGATAAGCAGTAGGAAAGAACGGTGGTTTTTATGAAAAAAATAGCAGTTCTTGGGTCCACAGGGTCCATTGGTACCCAGACTCTGGAAATTGTACGTGAAAGAGCGGAAGAGTTTGAAGTTGTGGCGCTTTCCGCAGGAAGTAATATCGATTTGCTGGAGCAGCAGGTGACGGAGTTTCTGCCGAAGCTGGCCTGTCTTACCAAGGAAGAGGATGCAAGGGAGTTAAAGAGAAGACTTTCCTTGAAAAACATAAATTCTACAGATGTAGTGTGTGGGATGGATGGGTTGGTTGCCTGTGCAACAGAGGGCTACGCTGATATGACAGTAAATGCGGTAGTAGGTATGATCGGTATTTTGCCGACGATTGCTGCCATCAAAGCAGGGAAGGATATTGCCCTGGCTAATAAAGAAACTTTAGTTACAGCCGGACATATTATTATGCCTCTGGTGGAAGAATATAATGTGAAACTTTTACCTGTGGACAGCGAACATTCCGCTGTTTTCCAGTGCTTGCAAGGGGCTGGAGAGCAGACGGTGGAAAAACTGTTGCTGACTGCATCCGGCGGACCTTTCCTTGGAAAGAAGAGAGAAGAACTTGGTTCTATTACAGTAGAACAGGCGTTAAAGCATCCGAACTGGGCCATGGGACGTAAGATTACCATCGATTCTTCCACGTTAGTAAACAAAGGTCTTGAGGTAATGGAGGCCGGTTGGCTCTTTTCCCTTCGCCCGGAGCAGATTGAAGTGGTGGTACAGCCGAAGAGCATCATTCATTCCATGATTCAGTTTACCGACGGTGCGGTGCTGGCACAATTGGGCACCCCGGATATGAAGCTTCCGATTCAGTATGCCATGACTTATCCGGACCGGGTATCACTTTTCGGAAAACGTTTGGATTTCTTTGAATTACAGAAGATTGAGTTTTATAAGCCGGATACGGATACCTTCCGTGCGCTGGCGCTGGCTTATGATGCATTCCGTGAGGGCGGAAGTTTGCCGACGGTGTATAATGCAGCCAACGAAATGGCAGTGGCCCTGTTTTTGGAACGTAAAATCGGGTATCTTCAGATTACGGAGCTTATCGAACAGGCCATGAATGCGCATAAAAAAATTGAGAATCCTGCACTGGAGGAGGTTCTTTCCACAGAGAAGGAAACGTATGACTATATAAGGGAGAATGTGCGTTAGAGGCGCAGAAAAGAGGAACTATGAAAATTATTATTGCTATTTTAATATTCGGAATATTGGTACTGATTCATGAGTTGGGACACTTTATTTTGGCAAGAATTAACGGCATTGAAGTGTTGGACTTTTCTATCGGTATGGGACCGCGTTTGTGCGGCTTTAAGGCCTTCGGCACACAGTTTTCCATACGTCTTCTGCCTATCGGCGGAGCCTGTATGATGTTAGGTGAGGACCAGGACCAGAACATGGACAATGAGCGTTCTTTCTATGCGAAAAATGTATGGCAAAGAGTTTCCGTGTTGTTTGCGGGACCGGGCTTTAACTTTATTCTGGCCTTTGTGTTTGCGTTGTTTATTATCGGTTCCCAAGGCTATGATCCGGCAACGGTAACCGGAATTACGCCGGAAGGTCCGGCTGCTGCTGCGGGAATGTTAGACGGTGATGTGATTACAAAAATCGACAAGTCCCGGGTCATCATCGGAAGAGATGTTCAAAGTTATTTTTTGTACAATGAGATTACGGATGAGCCGTTAAATGTAACGGTAAAGAGAAACGGTGAAACGGTGAAAATGACGCTGGTTCCGGAGTCCTACGATAAGTATATGCTGGGATTTACTTATAACGGAACGGAAGCGAATACCACGGAAGTATTAGAAGTTTCTGCCGGATATCCTATGGCAGAAGCGGGAATCGTTGCGGGTGATATGATTACAAAAGTCGGTGATACCGAAGTGAAAAACGGCGGAGAGCTCATGGCTTTTTTTGATAAAAACCCGTTGACTGCGGAACCGATTGCGATAACCTATACCAGAAACGGTGAAACCCTGACAACGACGGTGACGCCAAAGTATGTTTCTTCCGGATATTCTCTCGGGTTTTCCTATAATTTGATGAGAGTAGATACCAATGCGTGGGAAACGATTCGATATGCTGCTACTGAAGTCAGATTCTGGATTACGGATACCTTCAAGGGATTAGGAAAACTGTTTACCGGAAAGCTGAAGTCCAATGAAGTCGGCAGTGTGGTCGCAATTGTAGACCTGGTGGGCGATACCTATGAAGAAGCAAAGGAAGAAGGGGCAAAGATTACGATTTTAAGCCTTCTTAACATTTCGGTATGGCTGAGTGCAAGCCTGGGTGTTATGAATTTACTTCCGATTCCGGCGCTTGACGGAGGAAAGCTGTTGTTCTGTATCATTGAAATCGTCAGAGGCAAGCCGATTGACCGGGAAAAAGAAGGGATGGTACACTTTATCGGAATGATTTTGTTATTATTGCTGATGGTGTTCCTGATATTTAACGATGTAAAGAATATTTTCTTTGCGAAATAAAAATGAATCGCCGGAAGGTGGTTGACCGGCCGGCGAAAAACTATGCGGAGGTGCGGTATGGACCGGAATCAGACAAGAAAAGTGAATATCGGAAATGTAACAATCGGCGGAGGCTCACCGGTTGCAATCCAGTCCATGACCAACACAAAGACCGAGGATGTGGCGGCTACTGTGGCGCAGATTCGCGAGCTTACGGCGGCGGGATGTGAGATTATCCGTTGTGCGGTACCGACCATGGAGGCGGCAAAGGCGTTATCCGAGATAAAGCGACAGATTACGATTCCGCTGGTGGCGGATATTCATTTTGATTATCGTCTGGCCATAGCGGCTATGGAGAACGGTGCGGACAAAATCCGTATTAACCCAGGGAATATCGGTTCCATGGACCGGGTGCGTGAGGTGGCGGAGACCGCGAAGAAGTATCATGTTCCGATTCGCGTCGGTGTAAACAGCGGTTCTCTGGAGAGAAATTTAGTAGAAAAATACGGCGGAGTAACGGCGGAAGGTATCGTGGAAAGTGCGCTGGATAAGGTGGCAATGTTAGAACAGTTTGATTTTCACGATATTGTCATCAGTATCAAGTCTTCGGACATACTGATGTGTGTAAAAGCCCACGAACTGATTGCGAAGAAGACCGATTATCCGCTTCATGTCGGTATTACGGAGGCCGGCACAATTCGTTCCGGCAATATTAAGTCTTCTCTTGGTCTGGGGATGATTTTATCCCAGGGCATCGGCGACACCATCCGCGTGTCCTTAACGGCGGCACCGGTAGAGGAAATTGTTACGGCGAAGATTATTTTACGTACCCTGGGACTGCGTAAGGGCGGTATCGAAGTGGTGTCTTGTCCGACCTGTGGCAGAACCAAAATTGACTTGATCGGTTTGGCGGAGCAGGTGGAAACCATGGTGGCAGGCTATGATTTGCCGATTAAGGTAGCTGTGATGGGCTGTGCGGTCAACGGTCCGGGAGAAGCAAAGGAAGCAGACCTTGGGATTGCGGGAGGAAACGGGGAAGGCCTGGTATTCCGCAAAGGAGAGATTGTCCGCAAGGTGCCGGAGAGTGAGCTGCTTTCCGCACTGAGGGAGGAGATAGAGGCGTATGAAGCTGTATGAGGTATTTGATTCGGTGAATCCGCCACAGGAACTGAGACGGATTTTTGACGAAGCAGAAGTATTGAAACTAAGTGCCTACCGGAAATCAGCGGGAGTGACGGTACATATCGAAAGCGAACGTTTACTGGAGTATCGTACGGTACGGCATTTGGAAAAAGTGCTGAATGACCAGTTTTTTAAAGGCATGGATAAGCATGCTACGGTGGCGGAGCATTACAAATTGTCCGCGCAATATACTCCGGAGTCCATCTGGGAGCATTACAACGAGTCCGTCCGTGAGGAGTTGGGGGCGGGGAGCCGTTTAAATGCGAACTTTTTGAACCGGGCGGAGATATCCGTGACCGGAACGGAGCTGCATATTAAGTCGGAAGACACATTTATCAATAAACATATCGGAGAGGAAGTAAAGAGCTGCATTGAGGAGCTCTTTTTGTCACGCTTTGAAGTACCGCTTCGGGTAGTGAATGAGTTTTATGAGACGGAAAAGCCGGTGGAGGAGAACGCAGACGGTCCGGTACGTCCGGCTTATGAGTTTTATACCAAGGACAAGCTGCGCAGTATGGGTGTGATGCCGGCAAAGAATGAGGAGGAGTTCGAGGGGGCAGAAGATGCTGTTAACACTGGGAACGGACAAGCGCAAGGAGAGTCAAATGGTACAAACACTTTGGCAGGAGAAGGCACGACAGGTAGCCAAGGTGCAGACGGGGCATCCGGACAGAACGGTGCAAGCGGAGAAGCCGTAGCTTCGGCGGCACAGTCCGGTCAGGAGAAAGCTTCCGGGGCGGATAAGGTAGCAAAAGCCGGCACTGACAAAAAGATTGACGATAAGGGCGGTAAGGCTGATTTTAAGAAGTTTGAACGAAACGGCAATTATACCCCGAAGAAAAAGATTCCGGAGGACCCGGATATTTTCTACGGAAAGCCGTTTGACGGAGAGTTAAGCCCGATTTCCGACGTGGATGACGGCTTCGGGGATTATGTACTTCGCGGTAAGATTATTAAGTTTGAGGAGCGGGAGCTTCGTAACGAAAAGCTGTTGTTTATGTTCCAGATTACGGACTTTACCAATTCCATCGGGGCAAAAATTTTTGTTCGTAAAGAAGAGGCGGATGACCTTCGAGGAAAGCTGAAACCGGGAAAGTTTGTGCTGATGAAGGGTCAGGTTATGTTTGATACCTACGAAAAGGAAGTGTCCGTAGGTGTCATTTACGGCATGAAAAATATTAAGGACTTCACAAAGAAGCGTATGGACACCGCAGAGCGCAAGCGTATCGAGCTTCATGCCCATACGAAGATGAGTGATATGGATGCGGTGGTGGACCCGAAGGTACTGGTAAAGACGGCTTTTGAGTGGGGTATGCCGGGTGTGGCAATTACGGACCATGGTGTCGTGCAGGCCTTCCCGGAAGCAAACCACGCCATCAATCCGAAAGATTATAAGGACGACGAAGAAAAAATGCAGCGCGCCAAGGATTTCAAGATTATTTACGGCGTAGAGGCATATTTGGTAGATGACATATTGGAGCCGGTGCGGGACAGTAAAGGGCAGTCCCTTGACAGCGGCTTTGTGGTATTTGATATTGAGACTACGGGCTTTGGCGCGGAGCGTGACCGGATTATTGAAATCGGTGCGGTGAAGGTAGAAAACGGAAAGATTACGGATAAGTATTCCACCTTTGTGAATCCGAAGGTGCCGATTCCGCCACGCATCGAAGAACTGACCGGAATTAAAGACTCCATGGTAATGGATTCGCCGGAAATCGAAGTGATTTTACCGGATTTTCTGGAGTTTTGTTCCGGCTGTACGCTGGTTGCCCACAATGCGTCCTTTGATACTGGCTTTATTCGTACCAATGCGGAGCGCTTGGGGCTTCCTTACGATTTTACTGTTGTGGATACGGTGGGACTGGCAAGAGCGTTATTGCCGGGACTTAGCCGGTTTAAGCTGGATGTGGTGGCAAGAGAACTGGGTGTTTCTTTGGAGAATCATCACCGTGCGGTAGACGATGCCAAGGCCACGGCGGATATTTTTGTGAAGTTTCTGGAACGTTTGAAGGAGCGCAACGTCGTTTCTCTGGATGAAGTAAACGAGGTATGTAAGCCGACACCGGAAATGATTAAAAAGATGCCGACCTACCATGCCATTATTTTGTGTCAGAACGAGACGGGACGAATTAATTTATATCGTCTGGTTTCTCTTTCCCATATCGAATATTATGCGAGACGACCGCGTATTCCGAAGAGTTTGTTCCTTGAGAACAGGGAAGGCCTCATTATCGGCTCCGCCTGTGAAGCGGGGGAGCTGTACCAGGCGATTTTGCGTGAATCTCCGCAGAATGAAATTGAGCGTTTATGTGAGTTTTATGATTATTACGAGATTCAACCGCTTGGAAACAACCAGTTTATGATTGCGGATGAGAAGCATGAAAATATCAAGTCCGAGGAGGATTTGATTGCCATTAATAAAAAAATTATTGCCTTAGGCGAACAGTATAACAAACCGGTGGCGGCTACCTGTGACGTGCATTTCTTAAATCCGGAGGATGAGGTATACCGCCGTATTATTATGTCATGTAAGGGCTTTGCGGATGCGGATAATCAGGCGCCGCTGTACTTCCGTACCACGGAGGAGATGCTTGCGGAGTTTTCTTATCTCGGACAGGAAAAAGCGGAAGAGGTGGTTTTAGATAACCCGCAAAAAATTGCGGATATGATTGAATATGTGTCCCCGATTCATCCGGATAAGTGTCCGCCGGTCATTGAGGATTCCGATAAGACGTTGCGTAAGATTTGTTACGACAAGGCTCATTCCATGTACGGAGAGAAGCTCCCGGGCATTGTAGAAGAACGTCTGGAGCATGAGTTGAATTCCATTATTAAAAACGGGTTTGCCGTAATGTATATTATTGCCCAGAAGCTGGTGTGGAAGTCCAACGAGGACGGGTACCTGGTAGGCTCCCGAGGGTCCGTAGGTTCTTCCTTTGTTGCGACTATGTCCGGTATTACGGAGGTAAATCCGCTGCCGGCCCACTATTATTGTACCGAATGCTTCTTCTCGGATTTTGATTCCGAGGAGGTAAAGGACTGCCAGAAGCGCGGTTTGTCCGGTTGTGATATGCCGGACAGAATTTGTCCGAACTGCGGAAAGCCGCTGACAAAGGACGGTCACGATATTCCGTTTGAAACTTTCCTTGGATTCTATGGTGATAAGGAGCCGGATATCGACCTTAACTTCTCCGGTGAATATCAGGCAAAGGCTCATGATTATACGGAGGTTATTTTCGGTAAGGGACAGACCTTCCGTGCGGGAACCATAGCGACTTTGGCGGAAAAGACGGCCTACGGATATGTGTTAAAGTACAATGAAGAGCACGGTATTACCATGCGTAAGGCGGAGATAGAACGTATTTCCACCGGCTGCGTAGGAGTCCGTCGTTCTACCGGGCAGCATCCGGGCGGTATTATTGTACTTCCTATCGGACATGAGATTTATAAATTTACGCCGGTACAGCGTCCGGCAAATGATATGACCACAAAGACGGTCACCACCCACTTTGACTACCATTCCATCGACCATAACCTGTTAAAGCTTGATATTCTGGGGCACGATGATCCGACCATGATTCGTCGATTGGAAGATTTGACGGGTGTGGACGCAAAACAGATACCACTGGATGATCCGAAGGTAATCTCTTTGTTCTCCTCTACGGAGGCATTGGGCATTACGCCGGATGACATCGGCGGGTGTGACTTAGGTAGTCTCGGACTTCCGGAACTGGGTACGCCGTTCGTTATGCAGATGTTACGTGATACGAAGCCGAAAAGCTTTTCCGATATGATTCGTATTTCCGGTCTGTCCCACGGTACGGACGTATGGTTAAATAACACTCAGCTTCTCATTCAGGAAGGGAAGTGTACCCTGTCCAATGCCATCTGTACCCGAGACGATATTATGGTGTTCCTCATTTATCAGGGCGTGGAAAATGGTTTGGCCTTCAAAATTATGGAGAGTGTACGAAAGGGTAAGGGCCTGACGCCGGAAATGGAAGAGGCTATGATTGCCCAGGGCATTCCGGACTGGTACATCTGGTCCTGTAAGCAGATTAAGTACATGTTCCCGAAGGCTCACGCGTGTGCGTACGTTATGATGGCATTCCGTGTGGCTCACTTTAAGATTTATTATCCGCTGGCATATTATGCGGCATTCTTCGGCATCCGTGCAAAAGCTTTCAGCTACGAAACCATGTGTCTCGGCAAAGAGGTGCTGGAGCGGAATATGAAGGAAATTAAGAAAAAAATGGATACGAAGACTGCCTCTCCGAAGGACGAAGACTCCTACAATGATATGAAGATTGTACAGGAGATGTACGCAAGGGGCTATGACTTTATGCCGATTGATTTGTTTAAGGCAAAGGCCCACGCTTTTCAGATTATCGACGGAAAGCTGATGCCGTCCTTTGACAGCATCGACGGCGTCGGGGAGACAGCGGCGGAGCAGATTGAGGAGGCGGCAAAGGATGGACCGTTCTTATCTCAGGACGACTTCCGTACCCGTTGCAAAATCAGCCAGACCATTGCGGATCAGATGGCGGATTTGGGCTTACTTGGCGATATTCCGAAGTCCAATCAGATGTCGTTGATGGATTTGTTTTCGATGTAAGCATAGTGTGTATGATGCATTCGAGAATGAGGTTGAAATCAGGAAAACGGTGTTTGTGAGAAACGATAGGAGGGAGACTATGAATTTAAAGAAAACCAAGCGAAACTTGCTTGGTTTTGCAGCAGCTTTGTGTATTGCGTTGTCCGGTTGTTCCGCGAAAGAAAAGAAGTCGGATCATACACAGGATAAAGAGATTAAAATTACAGAGGATGTACAAGGAAATTCAGAACGCACGAAAAACCAAGGGAACGACGAAACTGTTGAAATTGTCGGAAACGGTGAGAATCCGGGAACTGCAGGAACCACAACTCTTGTAAATGCGGATTTCAACGGAGACGGGATTGAGGACAGCCTTTGTGCGCGGGAAATCGACAAATCCGGAATGATGAAGGATTTGCATCTGGTGCTGAAGGATGAGTCGGGGGAGATTACCGTACAGGTGCCGCAGACCGTGACAATTACATGTTATCAGGAGAGCGGTACCGAGTTTCAGATTTCTTGTGACGGGCTTTTTCTCGGAAACACAACGTTGGATGAAAAGCCGGCCTACGGTACTTTAGGACACTATTTGGAAACGACCATGGGGATGGAAAAAGAAGGAAATGCTTATAGTTATACCATAAGCGGAAGTGAGTTTTCTTTGCTGGATGCGGAATGTCACGGGGGGGCCGCAATTTGGTGCAGAGGGAAGCTCTATGTGGAAGGAAAGGAGTTTGCAGCAACGTGGACGCAGGAATACAGTCTCGGGAAATGGGTGCTTACTTCTATGGAGCTTCCGATTTGGAATGTAAACGGGACGAACACCGGCTGGGGCTTGGGCAAGGGAGAAATGACGGAGACAGAGAAGAAAGGACGTTATGTCGGGTTTCTGGATGAGGCGTTCTGTTATCGGGACAAGGATACGTTGGAGGATTTTGACGGGGACGGAACACTTGACCGTATTTTTCGAGATCGTTCGAACAACGTAAGCTACACCATTCATTTCGGAAACGGGAAAGAATTATTAATTACAGACGATGCAATCGGGGACTGGATTAACTGGTATGTCTGGCAGGCAAACGAAGAGACGACAATGTTTTTGTTTCAGGAATCCGGTTCGGGTACCGGCGGAGGCTGGACGATACTGCATCTTTATATGCAGACGGAGGACGGGCTGGTACCGATGGAAGTGCCGGAGGGACCGACGCTTATAGCGGAGGTTGTGTCGGAGCGACAGATTGCTCTATACCGGAACGAAGAGAAGGTTGCTACGTTTCATCTGGATGAAAGCTACGACTTTCGGGATGTAGCTGTGGAAGAGTGGCTGGAATGCTATACGACGGAAGAGAACGGAGCGCATGTTTTACAGATATCTTCGTATGATGAATTTCATATTATGGACGACAGGATTCAATGGCGTACCTACATGGGAGACAGATGGGGCGCGTTTTGTTTGGCCTGGGACACAAAGTATGTGGACGGAGCATGGGAAATAATCGATGTTACGCATAGGTAGTAACCGGTGAAGCGTTTGTGGAATAGTCATGGATACCGTTTGAAATATATGTTGGAATTAACTGATAATTCGAAAAATAGTTAAACTTTAAGAAAAAGTAAAAAATGGCTTGCAATTTGTGATTACCTGTTGTATAATCTGTTTTGCAAGTTACGGCTCGTTGGTCAAGCGGTCAAGACGTCGCCCTCTCACGGCGAAAACAGCGGTTCGATTCCGCTACGAGCTGCTCATCCTTAGGATGATAAATTGAATAGGTTATGGCTCGTTGGTCAAGCGGTCAAGACGTCGCCCTCTCACGGCGAAAACAGCGGTTCGATTCCGCTACGAGCTGCTCTGTATTTTTGATACAGCCCAACCCCGAAGAAGCACTTATGAAAATAAGTGTTTTTTTGTTTTTTCATGAATGAATTTGATACAGATGTAAGGAGGGATATTGATGGAACATACCGCAGATTTAAGGAAAATGGCAGGAATTTATCTTTTAAACAATAATAAAATACTTCTGTTATATCGTCAAGGCTCCAAAGTTGCAAATAATACATGGATTGCGTCAGCCGGCGGACATTTTGAGGAATGGGAACTGAATGATGCAAAAGCCTGTGCACTTCGTGAAATGCAGGAGGAACTATCTGTAACGGAAGAGATGATTTCGGATATAAAACTTCGTTACATTACACTTCGAAGAACAAATGGAGAGATACGGCAGAATTATTATTTCTTCGCGAATTTGAAAGATGAGTATATAACCGGATTAGTTTCCGATGAAGGAAATCTAAAATGGTTTGATTTAGATGAAGTATCTTCTTTGAAAATGCCGTATTCTGCAAAATATATGATGGAGCATTATTTAACGACAGGAAGACAAAATGATAAAGTTTATGTTGGAACTGCAGACGGCACAGGGGTAGGATTTATTGAGTTAGCGGAGTATTAGAAAACTGAAAATGTACTTGAACATTTGTTCGAAATGTGATATAATAATTATAGAGCAATCGTGTACAGGGTGGTAGCCTCCCGGCTGCAAGCGTTTTACAGAAGGGAGGTGGTGTGGATGATGACGATATACGAAGCAATATCTTTGATGTTGTTGTTTGGAACGTTACTCATTTCACTGCTTGCCTACATAGATAGGAAGAACAAGCGAAAATAAAAATGCCTACCTTTGTACTTAGCGGTCGAAGGTAGGCATTTTGCAAACCATTTGAGAGGCTAACCACCTTGGTGGCGGTTGCTCTTTCTAATAATAGTATAGCACAATGAAATAAAGATTGTAAATACTTTTTTATAATAATTCTCAAAATGCAAAGGAGAAAATGCTTATGAAGAAATGGTACGATGAAGAATATGAATGGGAAATTGAAGTTATCGGCTTTAATAAAGACAATGCTGAAACAGAGCGTTTTTGCCGAAACGGCGAGCAAATCGGAGATAAGTATACTTGTACCTACGGTTGTCCGGTGAACGCGCAGGGGTATGGTATTTGCTCAAAAACAATGACACTCTTGTTTCCGATTATGGAGGCGGTCAGAAGCGGAGGAAGTCTTGCTAATATCGGCGGAGACAGCGAATACAGTAAAGTTGTCATGTGTCCGGACGGGTGTGTATTGTTTCGGATTACAGCGAAGAAGTTGGAGAATGAGAACTTTTATCAGGGGAAGTTTTTTGAGTAAAGAGTAGAGTGTTATGTTAAAGAGTATGAAACTATATGGAGGCAGTATATGGCAAAAAGAATCAGGAAAATAGCATTATACATATTATTTGTACTAGTTTCTTTATTGGTTCTTTTTGTTCTCGGAACCTTTATTTTTCATAAAATCAAGTCAAAACAAGAGCTTGAGTTATTAATAGAGCACGGCTACTATAATCCGGTCTCTATAGGAGAGTATTCCTTAAATGTGGCGGTATTCGGTAAGGAAGACGGGGCACATACCATTGTGGGACTTGCCGGGCTTGGAATGGGTGAATTTTCGGTTGCGGAAAGACAGATGACAGCGAGCATTGAGGAGGAGAACCTGGTGGTGTTTGTGGACCGGGCAGGGTACGGTTTCAGTGACGACACGAATTACGCCATGACGCTTTCTTATATCGTGGAGGATTACCGAAAGGCCTTACAGAATGCAGGGATTGGCGGCCCGTACATTCTTATGCCGCATTCCATCGGAGGAGCTTACGCCAATTATTGGGTCAGCCATTATCCGGAGGAAATTGAGGCAATTGTCTTTGTGGATGGATCGCAGCTTTCTGCGAATGCGTTTGAGGAAGAGGAAGTAAGAGAGAAGGTGAGCTTTGGCGACCGGATGCTGGCTGTTCTTGCAAAGCTGGGACTGAGCCGATATGTGTTACATGATTATTTGTACCGGTATCCGGATAATTATTCCGAGGAAGAGCAGTATCTTGGTGATGCGTTGTACCTCTTGACGATGGATTCGGTTGCACCGATTTCCGAAGCAAATTTATTGGCAAGAAATGCACAGGAGGCTTTTAGCGGAATTGTGACAAACGAGGTTCCGAAACTCTATATTTGTGCCAGTTGGGGAATTTCAAGTAAGGAAGATTTGGAAGAATATCAGAAATGGATTAACCGTCAGATTGAAATAAACGATTTGGATTTGCCGTTACGTCAAACAGAGTTTGAGGACGAGGAACAATTGCAAGAGATTCTCGATAATTTTGAAAATAGCAGAAAGGAAACGATATATCCTTATGCGGAGAAGATGGGAAACTGTCAGGTGATTTGTCTGGGCGGAGACCATATGATTTACGAGCAGAAGCCGGTAGAATGCGGTCAACTGATAAAAGAGTTTATTGATACGTTAAAATGAAAAGAGTAGGAATAGGAGGAACAGTGAATGAGTAAGGTAAATATTTTACATTTAATCGAAGGAGCAAAACAGGCGGAAGGTTTGACGGTGATTATTGACGTGTTCCGGGCCTTTTCGTTGGAGTGTTATTTATATGACATGGGTGTGAAAGAAATCCGTCCCATCGGATCCGTAGAGGATGCGTTTGTGTTAAACAAAGAACTGCCGGGCAGCGTATTAATCGGAGAACGTCACGGGAAAAAGTGCGAGGGCTTTGACTTCGGAAATTCGCCGTCTACAGTGCGTCCTGAGGAGGTAAAGGGAAAGACTATACTTCATACCACCAGCGCCGGAACACAAGGAATTGTAAATGCGACAGGAGCTTCGGAGATTATTACCGGAAGTCTTGTGAATGCTAAGGCAGTAGCCGAATACATAAAGAAAAGTCAGCCGGATACGGTTTCTTTGGTTTGTATGGGGTACGCCGGTGTGCGCCCCGCGGCAGAGGATGAGCTTTGCGCGGAATATATCAAAAGTTTGGTGGAAGGCGTAGAATTGCCTGATTTTGAGCAACGTATAGCTGATTTACAAAAACACGGCGGAGAGCATTTCTTTGACGAAGAGCAACAGGAAGTTTACCCGAAAGAGGATTTCTTTATGTGTGTGAAGTACGATAAGTTTCCGTTTGTGATTCATGTTGAAAAGGATGAAACAGGATTTATTACAAGGCGGGAGTTTGTATTATAGGAGAACAACATGGCGTACGATTGTGGATTTGAAAAAGAGAACAATTGGTTTCGGTACCGGGCGGCAGCAATTATTGTGGAAGACGGCTGCGTCTTGTTTGCCGGGAATGAACGGGATCATTATTATTATTCCATCGGTGGCGGAGTTCATATGAATGAGACGGCGGAAGATGCTGTGATAAGAGAAGTATTCGAGGAAACCGGCGTGCACTATGAGGTGGACCGACTGGCAGTCATTCATGAGAATTTCTTTGACGGGGACGGTTCTTTAGATGGTCTTTCCTGTCATGAGGTGGCGTTCTATTTTCTCATGAAGCCGAGAGGGACGAAGGAACTGAACAGTAACAGCTATACCGGTGGATTCAAGGAGAATATGTATTGGATTCCGATAAACGAGCTGGATCAACATGTGGCGTATCCAACGTTTATGAAGGAGTATTTGGCGAAGATGCCGAAGGAAATTGTGCATATTGTGACCAATGAGAGGGAGGATGTTTGATGAAACAGATTATTCTTAGCGCGGATGGCGAATGTGGATTGTACTTAGTGCCGGATGATGTGGTAGAGAATTTGCCGAAATATATCGGCGATTTTCGTGACTGGATGGTAAATGGAGCGGAATCTTCAAAGTTTCTGCGAGATGGGTGTCTTTGTTTTACCGAACGGGATTTTATTGACTATTTAAATAAGCAGGTATTTCCTGAAAAAACTTCTGTTTTCGTAAAGAATTTAGGGTTCATTGATCCGAGAGAAGATGCACCGGAAGAGTATAAAGGATGTATTTATTATAATTTTTGACTTGACCTTGCCCTTGGGGTAAGGTGTATCGTATATAGTGATAAAACATATACGCGGAGGAAAACATGGAGAATACATCTAATACATGGGGACAACAGGTCATTGAAACTGCCTTACAATATGCCAATCACGAATGGATAGCCACAGACCGGAACGTACTTCACGGACCTGACCCGGACGGCGTGCCGGTGGATACGCCGGATATAACATGGAAGGGCGCAACGCTTCATTGCGGCTGGTGGAAGGTAGGAGAAGTAAATAAGGGCGTTGCCTACGGATGGGGCAATGCGTCTACCATAGAAGAGTTTGACGCCGGGCTCGCAGAAGGAAAGCTTGCCGGAAATGTCCCGGAGGATAAGTCACGCATGGGAAGCAAGCACAGTGTAGGCGTAGACTGCTCGGGACTTTTGACAAGGTGTTGGAACTTGCCGAAAAAGATTGCTACCAGAGATATTCCGAACTATGCGGATAAGATTTCTCTGGAAGAAATTCGACAAGGGGATGTGTTTGCGAAAGTGGGTAGTCATGTGATGTTCTTTATTGAATTTACAGATGTCGAAAAAAAGTTTTTAAAGATTGTAGATTCCACCAGAAGTACCGGTAAGGTTTCGGTTCGGGAGATGGCGGTGGAAGAGCTGTTTGCGGATGGGTATGAGGTTTATCGAAAAAGGAGGTCAACCTATGATTTTACCTGATTATCATATACATACATCCTATTCGCCGGATTCCAAGCTGGACCCGGAGGAAGCTGTCTGTGCGGCCCTCGCAATGGGAGTTACGGACTTGTGCTTTACGGAGCATATGGATTTAGGACATCATATGAGGATGTATGACAGGGTTCCGGATTTTGATGGAATGGATGTGACTATTTCCGGGTTGCGTGAAAAGTATCCGGAAATCAACATAGGAAAAGGAATCGAAGCAGGTTACATACCGGAGACCGCAAAATAAACAGCCAAGGTTTTGAAAGAACAACGCTTTGACTATGTCTTACTGAGTACCCATTGTGTTGACGGAATGGATTGCGGGGTGCCGGAATCAAAGAGAGGCCAAGACAAGATTACGGCATATCAAAGATATCTGGAAACAGTGTATGAATCTGTAACAGATGACAGACTTACAGAGTACTATGATTGTGTCGGTCATATCGGATATATTGCAAAGGGCCTTCATTATGAGGATAATGCCTTCTCGTATGAGATGTTTCCGGAATTGTTCGATAAGATATTAAGCGAAATTATAAAGAGAGGAAAAGGGATTGAAGTAAATACTTCCGGAATCGACAGAGGAGGTCATGTGTTACCGCATTCGAGTATTATTCGACGTTATCGGGAATTAGGCGGCCGGATGATTACCA
Source organism: Lachnospiraceae bacterium (assembly GCA_045596385.1). Lineage (GTDB taxonomy): Bacteria > Bacillota > Clostridia > Lachnospirales > Lachnospiraceae > SIG307. The sequence goes on along the minus strand of JAZOCC010000035.1, from coordinate 77,688 downwards.
TCGGTTCCGATGCGCATAGGTCAGAGCATGTGGGGGCGTATATTAAAGAGGCTGTTAACATCATTGCAGAAGCAGGATTTGAGGAGATTACAGTTTTTCATGACCGAGAACCGAGATTTGTTAAGATAAAAAGATACGATTAACAGAAAGAACCCGTCTACGGTGTGATACCAAGACGGGTTCTCATTTTAATTGCACAACTAATTCATCTTTTCATCATAGTGAGCTCTGCATCCGCCGATGTATTTCGGACGGGTACGGGCAGCCAGGAGATTTGCTTCGCCGATTTGCTTTACGGAGAGACGGAGCGGAACAGCCACCTTCTTTAAGTGCATTCCGATTAAGGTGCCGCCGATGTCAAGACCGGCGTCGGCTTTGATTTCTTCTAAAGCGACCGGATCGGACAGTCTTGCATAAAGAGCGGTAGCAAAGGAACCGCCTGCTTTCGGCTGAGGAACTACGTTTACCGGCTCCGCATACGGTACCGCATCGCGTTCTACAATAATCGCACGGTTTAGATGCTCACAGCACTGGGCGGCTAAGTAGATGCCTTTTTCAGTACATACGGACAGGATACCTTCCACCATATCCACAGCAACTTCCGGGCGGGAATCGGTACCGATTTTGGAACCGCATACTTCACTTGTAGAACAGCCTACAACAAGGATTTGGCCCTTCTTTAAGCCGGCGGCCTCGATAAGTTCGCGAGCGGCAGCCATACATTGTTCTTTTATTTCAGACATAATCATACCTCTTTTCAAAGGATAGGACAATTCAACGAAAGTATTTGTCCCATCGGATTTATTTTACGCTTCAAGCATAATTCCTTTTTGTAAAAGTGTCAAGATTTATTTGATTATTTTGGAGAATATTAGTATAATCTATTTAGTAGCGAAACATAGTAACAAGGAAGAAAGAGGTAGATAAATATGATGAATCAAAATGCGTTATTTCAAATCGGTTACGGATTGTATCTGGTGGCGGCAAATGAGAATGGAAAGGACAATGCCTGTATCGTAAATACGGTAATGCAGGTGACTCAGAATCCGATTCGGTTGCTTGTCAGCGTCAGCAATCAGAATTTAACCCATGATATGATAAAGAATACCGGAAAATTGACGGTTTCTGTGCTGACGGAGAAGACTCCGTTTTCCGTGTATAGCCATTTCGGTTATCAGAGCGGCAAAAAGGTAGATAAATTTGAAGACTTTGAAGATGTGACTCGCTGTGCCAACGGATGCTACCGCCTGAACCGCAACAGCAGCGCATATTTCTGCGGAACGGTGAGCGAGAGTTTTGCACTGGATACCCATACCATGTTTTTGGTAGAGGTGACGGATGCGGATATTGTAAGCACCCAGACACCGGTGACCTATGATTTTTATCAGAAGTACGTAAAACAGCCGTACAAGCCGGTGGCGAAGAAGAGCGGAGTTGAAAAAACAAATGCAGACGACACTAAAGGGGCAGGCACGGAAGGAACCGAAGCAAAAACCAATTCCTACGTTTGCAAAATTTGCGGTTATGTTTATGAGGGAGAGTTTTTACCGGAGGATTATATTTGCCCGATTTGTAAGCATGGAGCGGCAGATTTTGAGCAGATATAATAGTTTCGACAGCTATAATAATATCCATCAGACGGAGTACAGCAGTTATGTAACTCCGTCTTTTTTTATATTATTGTGTATTTTGCTCGTGAAAGTACTTGACATAAGTTACTCTAATGTGTTAGATTAAAGATGCTCTAATGAATTAGAGTGAACATGCAAACAAGGATAAAGGGAGGAAATCATATGGATACACCGAAGATATTTGAAAGTGAATATCGATTTTGTTTGATTTTATGGGAGCATGAACCGGTGAAAAGTAAAGAACTGGTAAAGCTTTGTGAAGAGCAGCTTGGCTGGAAATCCACCACTACCTATACGGTGATAAAACGCTTGTCGGAGCGGGGCGTAGTAAAGAATGAGAATACAATTGTGACCTCGTTGGTGTCAAAGGAAGAAGCCCAGGCGGCGGAAATTGACGAATTGGTGGACCGTACCTTCGAGGGTTCCTTACCTGCATTTATTGCGGCGTTTACGAAGCATCAAAAGCTTTCGGAGAAGGAACTGGACGAGGTACAGAGAATGATTGACCGTTATAGAAAGGGGGAGTAGTATGACCGCACTTTTTTTGGAACTGCTAAACCGGAGTCTCTCGGTTACCTGGCTGCTTTTGGCAGTGTTTATTCTACGGTTTGTATTTAAGAAGATGCCGAAGCGAATGAACGGAGTGCTTTGGATCTTGGTGGCTGTAAGGCTGTTATGTCCGTTTTCGGTGGAGAGCATGTTTAGCCTGATTCCCAGTGCAGAGACGGTACCGGCGGATATCATGACGATGTCTGCACCGGAGGTTTACAGTGGAATTTCTGTGATGAACACTTACATAAATCCGGTAATTGAGGAAACCTTTTCTCCGGCACCGGGAGCAAGCGTCAATCCGCTACAGATTTGGATTCCGATATTGACTTTGGTATGGTGTGTGGGTGTTTTTTTCATGCTGTTGTATGCGGTACTGGGAGGTATTCGCTTGAAGCAGAAGGTAAAGACAGCGGTTTGTCTTTCAGGGAATGTGTATCAGAGTGAATTTGTGACCTCGCCCTTTGTGTTTGGATTTGTAAAACCGAAGGTGTATTTGCCGTATTCCTTAACAGGACAGGAACTTTCCTACGTGATTGCCCACGAACAGAGCCATATTCGCAGAAAAGACCATATATGGAAGCTACTGGGCTTTTGTGTACTGGCCTTGTATTGGTATCATCCGCTGTTGTGGGTGGCGTACCTTTTGTTTTGCAGAGATATGGAGCTTGCCTGCGATGAGAGTGTGATTAAAGACCTGGGAAGAGAGGAACGGGCAGACTACACCCAGACCTTGCTTTCCTGTAGTACAAAGCAGAGAGGACTTGCGGTTTGCCCGCTGGCCTTCGGTGAGGTCGGTGTAAAAGAGCGGGTAAAGCATGCGTTAAATTACAAGAAACCTGCCTTTTGGCTGATTTTACTTGCGGTACTTGCGTGTATCGTGGTGGCGGTATGCTTCCTGACCAACCCGAAATCCGCAAAGAACCCGCTTAAGGTGCCGGAGCTCAATATGATTGCTTTGGAGAAACTGCCGGCGGATTACAGCCTGGAGCAGGCAAAGAAAGACGGCTGTGTTGTAATGGAAAACGGGGATGTGACTTGCGGACAGGAAACTTGGGAGGAGTTTTACAAAACGACGCAGAAGGGAAAAGCAGCCTCGGTACGTTGTGTGAGCTATTATTCCTTGCGGGAACCGGAGCATTATGATGCGGAGTACTATGAAGAGATAAAGGATACTTATCCGCGGATGTATGTTTTTGATGTAACCTACGACGGGGTAACCTACAGGACGTACCATTTTGAAGAGGGAAAAGAAAATGTATATGAATATCCGTATTTGATGCGGTATGAATGGACACCGGACAGCCCGAATGCTACCTTTGATTATATGATTCGATATGTGGCAACGGATGATAATCAGGTGACCTGGGACGATATTTACAGAGGAATGTTAAGCTCTTATAGTCACACTTATGTTCCAAGGCATGAAACCGTATACACCGATTGTATCTATACCGATACTACTCCGACCGTAGCACCGTCATCGGAACAACGGGGAAACGGACCGACGTTACCGGGAGCAACAGTGGCACCGTCCTCGGAGCAGAGAGGAGACGGGCCAACGTTGCCGGAACCGACGGTAGCGCCATCCTCGGAGCAGAGAGGAAAGGGACCGATATTGCCGGAGCAGACAAAAAATTAGCTTCTATTATTGACAAATAAACCGTGGAATCTTATAATGGACAATAGCTATGTGCGCATACACGACATAAGCGCACGAAAGGAGATAAAACAGTGAAGAAACACGGTTTGAATGATTTAAGAAGAATGTATTTGGAGTTTTTTGAGAGCAAGGATCATCTTCGTTTGAAGAGCTTTTCCTTGATTCCGCATAACGATAAGAGTTTGTTGTTGATTAATTCCGGTATGGCGCCGATGAAGCCTTACTTTACCGGACAGGAGATTCCGCCGAGAAACCGCGTAACCACCTGCCAGAAGTGTATCCGTACCGGTGATATCGAAAACGTAGGTAAGACCGCAAGACATCTTACCTTCTTTGAGATGCTTGGTAACTTCTCCTTCGGTGATTACTTTAAGACCGAGGCCATCAAGTGGTCCTGGGAGTTTTTGACCGAGCATGTAGGCATGGAGCCGGAGCGTTTGTATCCGTCCATTTACTGCGAGGATGAAGAGGCATTCCGTATCTGGACCGAAGAGGTGGGTGTGCCGGCAGAGCGTATTACCCGTTTCTATCGTGACGAGAACGGTGACTGTGATAACTTCTGGGAGCATGGTGCAGGTCCGTGCGGTCCGTGTTCCGAGATTTATTATGACCGCGGTGAGAAGTACGGTTGTGGCAGCCCGGATTGTAAGGTGGGCTGCGAGTGCGACCGTTTCATGGAGGTTTGGAACAACGTATTTACCCAGTATGAGAGCGACGGCAATCATAACTACACCGAGCTGACCCAGAAGAACATCGATACCGGTATGGGTCTCGAGCGTCTTGCGGTAGTAGTTCAGGACGTGGATTCCGTATTTGACGTAGACACCATGAAGGCAATTCGCGACAAGGTTTGTGAGATTGCAAATGTGACCTATATGACCGATAAGAAGAAGGATGAGTCCATTCGTTTGATTACCGACCATATCCGTTCCGTTACCTTTATGACCTCCGACGGTATTATTCCGTCCAACGAAGGCCGCGGATACGTATTAAGACGTCTTCTTCGTCGTGCGGCACGTCACGGAAGACTCCTGGGTATTCAGGGCTTGTTCCTGGCTAAGCTTTGTGAGACCGTTATTGCAGAGTCCAAGGATGGTTATCCGGAGCTTGAAGAAAAGAGAGAGTACATCTTAAAGATTTTGACCTTAGAAGAAGAGAAGTTCAACAAGACCATCGACCAGGGACTTTCTATCTTAGCCGAGATGGAAGAGGCTGCGGCAAAGACCAAGGTGCTTTCCGGCGATGATGCGTTTAAGCTTTACGATACCTACGGTTTCCCGATTGACCTCACCGAGGAAATCCTTGCGGAGAAGGGCTTTACCGTTGATATGGACGGCTTCAAGAAGGCAATGGAGGTACAGAAGGAGACCGCAAGAAATGCTCGTGCGGTAACCAATTACATGGGTGCGGATGCTACGGTTTACGATGAAATCGATGCGGCTGTCACCAGCACCTTTATCGGATATGACAAGACCAGTGTAGCTTCCAAGATTACCGTGCTCACCACCGAGACCGAAATTGTAAAGGAAGTAGTGGCAGGCCAGAATGCAACCGTAATCGTAGACGAGACCCCGTTCTATGCAACCATGGGTGGTCAGATTGCGGATTTGGGACAGATTACCAAGGACGGTGCGGTATTTACCGTAACCGATACCATAAAGCTTAAGGGCGGAAAAATCGGCCACGTTGGCGTGGTAGAGAGCGGTATGTTCGCGGTAGGCGATACCGTTACTCTGACCATTGATTCTGCAAGAAGAAATGCCATCGGTAAGAACCACAGTGCAACTCACTTGTTACAGGAGGCACTCCGTCAGGTATTAGGCTCTCATGTAGAGCAGGCAGGTTCCCTCGTTACTCCGGACCGTTTACGTTTTGACTTTACTCATTTCTCCGCTATGACCAAGGAGGAGATTGCAAAGGTTGAGGCTATTGTAAACGAGCAGATTTCCGCAAATCTTACCATTGAGATGAAGGAAATGACCATCGACGAGGCCAGAAAGACCGGTGCAAAGGCATTGTTCGGTGAGAAGTACGGTGATGTGGTACGTGTCGTATCCATGGGCGAGTTCTCCAAGGAGTTCTGTGGCGGTACCCACGTAGGCAATACCGGTGTAATTTCCGTATTTAAAATTTTATCCGAGTCCGGTATTGCGGCAGGCGTAAGACGTATCGAAGCAATTACCGCAGACGGTGTATTCGCATATTACAAGACCGTTGAGGAAGAGTTAATGGCAGCTGCAAAGGCAGCAAAGACCGAGCCGGCTTCCCTTCTTAAGAAGATTGAGGCTATGCAGGAGGAGTTAAAGGCTGCTCATTCCGAGAACGAGAAGCTTAAGGCAAAGATTGCAAACGCTTCCCTTGGCGATGTCATGAACAACGTACAGGAAATTAACGGCGTAAAGGTGCTTTGTGCAAAGGTGCCGGAGATGGATATGAACGGTATCCGTAACTTAGGCGACAGCTTAAAGGAGAAGTTGGGAGAGGGCGTTCTCTTACTGGCTTCCGCATTTGATGGCAAGGTTAACCTTATCGCAATGGCAACCGACGGTGCGATGGCAAAGGGTGCTCACGCAGGCAACCTTATTAAGGAAGTTGCGGCATGTGTCGGCGGTGGCGGCGGCGGTCGTCCGAACATGGCACAGGCAGGCGGTAAGAATCCGGCAGGTATCGATGATGCTATCGCAAAGGCGGCTGAGGTGCTGAAGGGACAGATTAAGTAAGAGAGTAAAGAAAAGCATAATACAAATAATCAGAAACCGTAATGTAGAATAACTGCGTTACGGTTTCTTTTTATGCTTAACAATCATGTTGATATGATTGTATGATATAAACATAATAAAATCATTGACATATGTAGTTGTTTATGATATTCTGAAAGCAAGAGATGCTGATAAAAGCTGATAGAAGCGGTAGCTTTGCTTATGCTAAATATATAAAGGAGGCGTATTACATGGAGATTCCGGCATTAACAGGAAATGAACTGGAGATTATGGAGCTTTTGTGGAGGGAGGAGCGTCCTTTGTCCCGTTCGGAGATTATCGAACTGACGCCGGAGCGTTCATGGAGTGAGCGTTCCATACATATTTTATTAAACAGCTTGCTGGAGAAAAAGGCAATTGATGTGGGCGGCTTTGTGCGCACCAATAAAAATTACGGACGGACTTTTGTTCCGCTTATTGCCAGAGAGGATTACATCGTATCTGCGGTGAATCAGATGAAACAGAGTCTTAGCGGAACGTCGAAGAAATCCCCGGTTACCGCTATTTTTGCGGCGTTGGTACAGGATAAGGACATTGACGATACGGAACTGGATGAATTGGAACGGATGATAGCCGAGAGGAGGAACCGGAACAAAGGATGAGTGCGACCGTATTTTCGTTTGCTATGGCAATTTTATGGTGCGATATATTTGCAATTGTAATATATGCGTTGTTAAAAAGAAAAAGCTTTATTGAAACTCTGAGTGTTTGGCCGTTGGTGGTTTTGATTCTAATGAGCCTGCTTCGTCTGCTGGGGATTGTAGAGTTCCCGTTTGTGCGGATTTTACGTTCCGAGACAGTGCTTCCAGCAGTGGTGCGTTTCTTTGAAAAACAGCCGTTTCAAGGTGTTTTAAGCAATATGCAGGTTCGTGTAATCGATTTGTTTTATTTGATTTGGGCTGTGGGGAGTGTAGTTCTGTTTTGCGTGTTTCTGGCAAAGGAACTACGGTTTCGGAAAGAAATGAAGAAGAGTGCAGAGGAACCGGAGGGAGATTTGGAAGCTCTTTGCAAGAAAGTGACCGGAGAAAAGCCCATCGGTCCTCGTATTTTAGTGACATCGGCTACAAAGATTCCGATGATTGCAGGGGTGTTCCGTCCTGTGGTGTATCTGCCTACAGAGGAATATTCGGAGCAGGAACTTACTTATATTTTGCGGCATGAATGGATCCATTATAAGCAAAAAGATGTCTGGATCAAGCTGTTGGTCAAGCTACTGTGTATTGTGTACTGGTGGAATCCGGTGCTTTATCTGTTGCGGAACAGTATTGATTTTGTACTGGAGGTAAAAAGTGATTTACAGGTAACGGGAGTGCTTACGGAAAGCGAAAAACTGGATTATCTGGATACTATACTGTGTGTGGTTCGAAACCGGAACGGCAAAAAGGGACCGGTGGCGCCTACAGGAATGGCGCTAGTATCCGAAGGAAAAGAATCCGTATTAAAGAAACGGTTCCGATATGTGTTGGAATACGAAGGAATCGGACCGCTACAACGGTTTGGCTCTTTGGTGTTATCGGTATTGATGGTAATCTGTTTTGCAGGCTCATATTTTGTGGTACTTCAGCCATATGCGGGAGAGCCGACAGGAGCAGAATCGGATGCTTTTTATGGCATTGACCGGGACAATGCGTATTTAAAGGAACTTCCGGAGGGGGGATATGCCCTTTACGTGGAGGATGCTTATGTATGTGATGTGAAGGATTGTAGAGAAGCTCCGTTTTCGGAGCTTACGGTGTTAGGAAGGGAGGAACAAAAGGATGAAGACTAAGGTAATAAAGGGGCTTTTAATCGGACTGATTGTTGCGGGAATCGGAGTGACCGGTGTGTGCCTGATTCGTGCAAAGCATACAGCCGAGGCAAAGCAAGAGGAAATTTTACTCTGCAAGGAAGAGACAAAGTGGTATTATCGGACGGAAAACGGTGTACTGCAAAGACGTCAGTGGTCTCTGACCTACGGAAAATGGTTGTCGGAGTGGACAGAGGTTGCGGGAACGGAGATTCCGGGGAACGAAATAATCGAAAGACCATCTGACGAGACGGATAAGATTCCGGAAAAGAAGGAAGGATTACTGGCAAAATCGGATAATGAAATTCGTAATGCGGCGTACGCCTCCTTAGGATTGAATTCTGCGGAGTGGTTTGGCAAATATTTAAAGAAAACCTCCGAGGAAGCGGTGCTGTTGCTTTATCCGCCGAAGGCACAGATAACGCAGACGGATTGTTATGCGGATATTGTGCTGAGTACTATGAACTACATCTGTTTGGTGTCCGTAAGACAGGAAGGAGAGGAACTTTCCTTTGCCGCTGTCAAGGAGTATGGGGTATCTCAGGTCGGTATCTATGAAATGGGAACGGACACCTATTTCGGTATCGTATATTCGGATATTTCAGATTTTTACGGCATAGAAGCCTATGGTATGATATGGTACCGTTTGGATGAGGCAGGAAACTGTCAGCGCGTATGTACTGCTGCAGAAACGAGCAGTTTGTATGATTACTGGAAGGATAAAAAGCCGGTTCTTTCAACCGATGGAACGATTACGCTTTATAGCGGAAACGGAGAAGCAACGACGGTAAGCATGACCGTATTTTTAAGCGGAACCGTGCCTTATAATGCAGAATATGGCGTATCGGGACCGGAACTGATTCGAAAAGTAATACAGGAGGACGAAAAACGTGAGGACCTTTATTTTAGGGTGGAATATGAGGGGGCAGAGGTCACCCATTACATTACAAATGAAGATAGGGTATATTTTATAATACAAAAGTATAGTTCAAGTCATGCAGCCGGCTTTCGGTCAATAGCAATAGGAACAATGGATTTGGATGGAAATATTCTGTATTGTGATGTATTTAGTGCAGACCGCTCGGAAGCCATTTATCTTCAGACTGTAGAAGAAAACTACGGACAATACGGAGCTGATTATTTAGTTCTTTCTACGGAAACGGAATATCAGGGACTGGTGTCTTCGGAAAAGCAGGTATTCCGCACGGACGAAACGGGATTTGTTCAAACTTGGATTACAAGGGAGAACGGATATGTATATGTCATTGATTACGATGTGGAGCAGATTCCGATTGATGAAACCTACTTTTCCGGAGAATTGTTCCGGGAATATATAAAGCGTGAAATCGATACAAACGGTGACGGATTACTTACAAAGAATGAGAGAGAACAGGTAAGGTCGATTAATTTTGATTCGGGACGATATCGGTCAATTCTGAAGGGACAATATACGGAAAAGAAAGCGGCTTTAGACGGTCTGAACTGGTTTACGAATCTGGAAAGACTGGAGCTCATGTCTGAAGCGGAGGTGTATCTGTATCAACATCCGAGCATAACTGTTGTGAATTGGAACGAAAGCGGTTCTTCCCTTGTATTTGCGGAGGATTGTGATAAGCTGGAACAAATTGATGTTTTTATGAGCTCCGGCGGTGCGGTATATGCAAAGAACTGTAAAAATTTGAAGTGGATTTCGGAAAGTGACGGATCTTTGGGTACGGTATATATGTCCGAAACACCGAATTGTTTTATTCTTGACGATGAAACACTTTTACCGCCGAAAATGCCGGAGTCGAGAGTCGAAGAAGCGGATGCGGATGCAGAGCGGATTCCGGTTTCTGAAAGGTATTTTTCCGGAAGCTATTTCCGTGGGTACATCGAAGAGATGATTGATACGGATAAAGACGGGTTCCTTACAAAGCAGGAAAGAGAACAGGTGACAGCGGTCGATTTTGAGTTCTATGATAATACAGAGCTTTCGGAGGACATCAATGTAGTAGACGGTCTGAATTGGTTTCCGAACATGGAATACATCGGACACATGGGCGGACGGATTTTTGAGATAATTCTGGATCAGCATCCGGGGGTAAAGTATGTAGGAAGTTCGGAAGCATGGAGAGAGTCGTATTATTATATCAACGGTTGTGAAAAGCTGGAAGGAATCTGGTTTGACACAAACGGCCGGATGAGGTTATATGTAAACGATTGTAAAAACTTAGCATCAATATCCGGAAAAGAGTTTGCTTTTTCCGGATTATACGTATCAGGATGTCCTGAGGCAAGATTTTATATGAGCGATACCATCGGCTTCCCGGATGACTGGTATATCGACGATAATGTGCAACTGGTGTGGGCAGGAGGAGAATGGGATACTGGACCCTTCGATTATTTGGAAGGGGATGAGCTCTCATTTACGGGTGACGGTCATCCGTACCTGAATCACGGGGTTTTGTCGGACGGAATCCAAGGGCTTCACTGGTTGGGAACAAACCGGGAGGCAGAGTTGATTTCTGAACATGTAAACAAAATTCTTACCGTGCAGAATAACGCTGTTCCGAAAGAGCTTTTGAAGGAGGGGAAGGTGACGACAGAAATCGATGTAATTATGTTTTCTCCAAAGAAACCGTCCGTTTATTCCGCAAGAAGCTCGGAAAAGGATTCTGCTTTGTATTGGGAGTTTTTGACGAAGAACTATTTTATAGCGGAAAGCGATGGAACGGTGGTGGCATATGATTCTTGGGAGGAATTGATTGCCGCAGCAGAGGAAATAGAAGGATTGCAGGATATTTCCGGGCTGTTTGATGCGGAATAAGTCGAGGATTGTTACCTGTCGGTCAAAAGTTTTCAAAAAAATTCCAACAATTTTAAATTTCTTATTGACGAATGGAATTTTTATGATATAATCTATGTAGTGCTATTATAAAATACCCAAACAGTTGTATATAGGCACAATACACAACTGGAGGGAGGTTAGGTGAGAAGATGTCGAATGTTATCGTAAAAGAGAATGAATCCCTCGACAGCGCTCTCCGCAGATTCAAGAGAAACTGCGCAAAGGCTGGCATTCAGCAGGAGATTCGCAAGAGAGAGCATTACGAGAAGCCGAGCGTAAGACGTAAGAAGAAGTCTGAAGCTGCTCGTAAGCGCAAGTATAAATAATGTGCGAAAAAGCCCCTTAATCTTCGGATTAAGGGGTATTTTACGTTTTGAACCACAATATACTGGAAAGTAAGGGAATGTTTACGGAGGCGGCATGGCGAAGTACAGGGTACGGAAACGCAAAAAGACCGAAGGAAAGAAAGACCTTTATTTGCAGGTAAAACGTGCGGAAAAGAAAGAGAAAAAAGAATATGCCTCGTTTTTTGAACGGTTGACGGATACAGTATCTTTAACAGGGGACGTGGCGGGAGAAATGATGGTGTATCTGGCCGGCAGACATTGTATGATTGTGCGGAATTTTACTTCCGTAACGGAATATACCGATTGCCGGATTCGTTTAAAAACAAAAAAGTATGAGTTGTGTGTGGAAGGGAATTGTCTTCGCCTGGAATATTTTTTGCCGGAGGAGCTTCGGATTGTAGGGACAATATCCGGAGCGTTCTATCGGGAAAGCAATGGGTAAGGGGGAAGACGGATGAAACGACTGTTTGATTTTTTTAACGGAACGGTGTTTGTTGAACTTCGGGGAGCCTCTCCGGAACGTTTTTTTAACGTATGCCGCAGTAGAAAGATTCCTTTGTACGAGGTAAGTACAAGAGTTACGGAGAATGGCACGGTATATGTGGCGAAACTAAAGCTTCGGGACTATTTCCGGGTACGAAGTGTAGCGAAAAAAGCTCATTGCATTCCTTATGTGCGAAAGAGACTGGGATTGCCGTTTTTTATAAAGAAATATCGAAACCGCATTGCGTTTTTTGCAGGCGGTATTTATTGTTTCTGGCTTATCTGGCTGTTGTCACGGTTTGTATGGGATATTTCCGTAACAGGCGGTTTTGTCCATACAGAGGAGGAGTTGCTGTCCTATCTGCGGGAGACCGGCGTGGTATGCGGAATGCGGTGTGATGCGATAAACTGTACTGAAATTGAGCGGAAGCTTCGCATTGATTATCCGGACATCGGCTGGGTGTCGGCAGAACTGCGGGGAACCAAGCTGTTTTTGCTGGTGGCGGAAACGGATATGCCGATGTTGCAGGAGGAAAATACAACACCGGTCCATCTGGTGGCCACAGCGGACGGTATGGTGGAATCCTTGATATGCCGCAGAGGAACGCCTCTTGTAAAAGAGGGAGATGTGGTAAAGAAAGGCGATATTTTAGTCAGTGGTGTGATTTCCGTTATCGGGGATAATGATGTAGAGGTAAATCGGTATGCGGTGGCCGCAGATGCGGATATAACGCTAAAAACAGTGAAAAACTATACCCACAGCTTTTCAAGGAAGACAGAGGAAAAGCACTTTACCGGTGAGAAGAAAAATGGTTATACATTTTCTTACGGAAATAAAAAAATATTTTCGCATATGCCTAGTCATTCTTATACAAATTATGCTATAATAACAGAGGATGCGGTGTTGTCCCTGCATAAGCATTTTCCGTTACCGTTCCGTGTACAAAAAAGCACGGTTTCCGAGTATATTCCCGAAGTACGGGATTATACAAAGGAAGAAGCGGAGGTTCTTGCAAAGCAGGCACTGGACCGTTATGTATCGTATCTGACGAAGAATCGTACCATAGTTCTTTCTGCGGAAACAAAGACAACGGTAGGGACGGATACGGTAAAGACAGAGGGAAAATTACTCCTGTTAGCGGAGGCCTGGGAACAGGTGGCGGTACAGGAAGATGAGTGGAGGCTTGGAAACGCAGATGAGTATAGTGGAAACAATGATGAACCTTCCGGTGGAGCATAGCAGAAATATTTTCGGGCAGTTTGACGCCTATGCCAAGCTGATTGAGAAAAACTTAGGTGTAACACTGATTGTTCGTGACGATAAGTTAAAGATTTTAGGTACGGAAGAGGCGGCAGAGCAGGCAAAGCGTGTTATTGACCAGCTTTGTTTGTTATCCGAGCGTGGCAATGCCATTACGGAGCAAAATGTGTCATATGCGCTGTCGTTGCTTCCGAAAGCCCAGGAGGCTGCGGTGACGGAGATTGACAAGGATACCATTTGTCATACGATTCAGGGCAAACCGATTAAGCCGAAGACCCTTGGTCAGAAACAGTATGTGGATATGATCCGTAAGAAGATGATTGTGTTCGGCGTAGGTCCTGCCGGTACCGGTAAGACCTATCTTGCCATGGCTATGGGCATTACTGCCTTTAAAAACGATGAGGTAAGCCGTATTATTCTGACCCGTCCGGCCATTGAAGCGGGAGAAAAGCTTGGCTTCCTTCCCGGAGATTTACAGAGCAAGGTAGACCCGTATTTGCGTCCGCTTTATGATGCGTTATACCAGATTATGGGTGCCGACAGCTTTACAAAGAATATGGAAAAGGGCCTCATTGAAGTGGCTCCTCTTGCCTATATGCGAGGCAGAACCTTGGATAATGCCTTTATTATTCTGGATGAAGCCCAGAATACGACGCCGGCCCAGATGAAGATGTTTCTGACCCGTATCGGCTTCGGTTCCAAGGTAATTATTACCGGTGACCTGTCCCAGAAGGACTTGCCGAGCGGTGCTACCTCCGGCCTTGATGTGGCTTTGCGTGTGTTAAATAAGATTGACGATATCGGCATTTGTGAACTGACCTCCCAGGATGTTGTACGTCATCCGCTGGTACAGAAGATTGTACATGCTTACGATGAGTATGAGCAGAAGACAATAAAGCGTCCTTTACCGAAGAAAGAAGTTCCGGCTACAGGAAAGTCTGCGGACATCGTAAGAAAGAATCCGGAGGGGCAAAATAAACCGTTGGCGGAGGGGACTAAGAAGCCTTCGGAGTTTACGAAGAAAACGGTAACCTTTGAGAAAAAGTCCGGTAATGCAGGAAAACCTGCAATGAAGAAGAAGGGGGAGCGCTTCTTTGCGCGGAAGTAGTATATGAGTACAAAAAACAGAGGAAATAATCCCGGAAGAACAGTGCTTTGGAGTCTGTTGATGGGGATTTTGATGATAGGAAGTGCGGTTTTTGTGCCGTATTTACAGGAGGGCGGACAAGCCTTGCGGCCGGTTTATCTGGTATTTGCGGTAGTATTGGCGGTGGGAGCCTTAGTGTTCGGTACAGTGTTTGAACCGAAGACAACGGAAGGGTTCCGGTTCTGGTTAATCCCGCTTGCCTATCTTATTTCAGTGGCATTTTTACTGCTGTTTGACCGACCGTTTACATTTCCGTTTTGGACTTTCGGGGGAATGTTGATTTTATGCGCCCTGAAGCTTCGTTTCGGTATGTTCTTAAATATCTTTTTGTTATATATTATCGGAAGTCTGCAACCGGTGCTTTTGTCTGAGGTATTGATTATTCAGGTGCTATGTCTGGTTTTGTTCGGTTTTGTAATGCCTCATGCCAAGGTATGGAAGGATGCGGTCAATATTCTGATATCCGTGGCGGCAATTTTAATTTGTGTAAGAATCGTTTGCTATGTTACCATGGATTCTGCCACTCCGTCCAATGATATTTTCTGCGTGGCAGTTGTGTATGCCGTAGTGATTTGTGCGGTCCTTTTATTGTCCAAGGGATTGCAGGAAACCATACTGTTGCAGGAGCAGAGTGAAAGCTTTGAGTTTTTGGAGGAGCTGGCGGCCGGAGCGGAGGAACAGGATGCCAATGTATCGGCATATATTGCTATGACGGAGGGCGAGGAAGCAACGAGGACGGATGCCGTACCGAAGCAGACGGCTTACCCGGAGGAGTTACCGAATCTTGCGGTTTACTTAGGAAAACGGGTAGAAAATGAAGCTCTGACGGGACAGCTGGAGATTCTTTGCGACGAAACTCATCCGCTTTTGGAGCGTTTTTTCAAGAAGTTTCCGCATGCGTTTTTACATGTCCGCCGTGTAGCGCTGTTTGCTGCTGAGGTAGCGGAACAAATGAGTGACGTAAATACGACATTGGTAAAATGTGGCGGATACTATCACGAAATCGGTCGGCTGTACGGAGAAAAATCGCTTATAAACACTCTGGCAGTGGCAAAGGACGAGGATTTTCCGCAGGAATTGCGGGAGGTGTTACGGGAGCATACGGTGGACGGAGACAAGCCGACATCCAAGGAGGCTGCATTGCTTCTTTTGACGGATAATATCTGTGGTATGTGCGAGCATTTAAAGAAGACCCAAAAGGGTAAAATTGTGATTGTAAAGGTCATTGAGAAAGCGATTAATCTTCGTTTGACCAAGGGAGATTTGAACTACAGCGGTCTGACTGCTGCGGATCTGGCTTTAATCCGTAACACCATGGCGGAGGTAATAAAGGAGGATATGTTTTGACAATAACGATCGAAGAAGAGACCAAACTACCGTTTACCTTTGATTATAAGGCACTTACGGAGCGTGTGATTAACGGAGCGTTGGATTATATCGAATGTCCTTACGAGGCGGAAGTAAACGTGTTATTTACGGATAATGAAGCCATTCGTGAAATTAACCGGGAAAACCGTGACATTGATGCACCGACGGATGTATTGTCGTTCCCTATCGGAGAGTATCCGGAACCGGGTGTATTCGATACACTGGAGGAGGAGCAGCCCGAGGTGTTTCATCCGGAGACCGGCGAGTTGATGTTGGGTGATATTGTGATTTCTGTAGAGAGAGTTCTTTCCCAGGCAGAGGAGTTCGGACATTCTACAGAACGGGAGCTGGGCTTTTTACTTGCCCACAGCGTTCTTCATTTGTGCGGCTTTGACCACATGGAAGAAGAGGAACGACTGATTATGGAAGAAAAGCAGCGTCATATTATGGATGCGCTTCAAATTTATCGATAAACGGAGTTTTTGTTATGGCAGGAAGAGAGAAACAAGCGAGTTTTATTACGCAGGGAATTATACTGGCGGCGGCCTCGGTCATTGTCCGGCTCATCGGTCTGATTTACCGGATTCCGCTTGCAAATACCATCGGGGACGACGGCCTCGGTGCTTATTCCAATGCCTTTGAAGTATATAATATTGCACTGTTATTGTCTACCTATAGTATTCCGACGGCGATTTCCAAGCTGATCTCCGAACGAGAGGATAAAAAGGAATACGGTAATTCTTATCATTTGTTGCAGGTGGGGCTTGTATTTGCCGCAATTCTCGGCTTTCTTGCATCGCTATTGTTGTTTGTGGGTGCGGATTTTATTGCGGAGCATATTTTTAAGGAGGCGGATCTGAGTACTGCCATTCCGTTAAAGGTACTGGCTCCGACCATCTTTGTATTCTCGATTATGGGTGTTATCCGAGGTTTTTTCCAGGGCAAGCATACGGTGATTCCGACCTCTGTATCCCAGATTTTAGAGCAGATTGTAAATGCAGTAGTCAGTGTTGTTGCGGCAAAGATGCTCATCAGTCATTTCAGCGCTTCGGATAAGATTTCCGCTTACGGTGCGGCAGGAGGCACGTTAGGTACGTTATGCGGTGCACTTACGGCGCTTGTTTTCCTGTTATTTGTGTTTTTTTGCTATTATCCGTATTTGAAACGCAGAGTACAGAAGGATAAAATCGGAGCTTATGAAGACCGGGCGTTTTTACTTCGGATTTTGCTGTTAACTACAATTCCGATTATTCTGAACCAGACGGTATATTCCATCAGCAGTTTTTTAGACAGTGTGTTGATGAATCAGATTTTTGACTATAAAGGAGTGGAGGAGCTGGTGCGCCGGACTATGTTCGGCCGTTATTCCGGTAAATACCGTCTTATGACCAATGTGCCGATTGCGGTTGCATCCTCCATCGGTATGGCCACCCTGCCGAGCATTGTGCAGGCCTTCACCCAGAAAAATAAGGAGCTTTTGCACGGGCGAATTGCCCAGGCCATAAAGCTTAATATGCTCATTGCGTTTCCATGTGCGGGCGGTATGGCGGTGCTGGCGGCTCCAATCATGCAGTTTGTATTCGGAGACACGGGTGAGGCTCTTACCATGACCTCACGGATGATGTACATCGGTGCGGCATCCATTATCTTTTTTGCCTATTCTACGGCTACCAACAGTATTTTACAGGGTGTGAACCGGATGCGTGTGCCTGTCATTCACGGTGTAATTTCGCTGGCATTCTATTTAGTGCTGGATGTGGTATTGCTTATGTTTACACCGCTTGGCGTATATTCGCTGGTGGTGGGTAATATGGTATTCCCGCTGGTTATCAGTATATTAAACTGGCGGAAATTGAAAAAAGAAACCGGTTATGTGCAGGAGCTTGACCGGACCTTCCTTCGTATCGGCCTTTGTACGGTATTTATGGCGGTGCTTGCGTTATTGATTTACCGTGGAATGTTTTTCCTTACGAAGAGCAATGCGATTTCTCTTTGTGCGGCAATTGCATTGGCCATTGTGATTTACTTTGTTATGTTAATTATGTTCCGTGCGGTGACGGAGGAGGAACTTCTGGATATGCCGATGGGCGCACGTTTGGTACGTCTTGCAAAAAAACTGCGTTTGATGTAGGTATTTGTATAAATTAGAAAAATGAGGAAACACTTCGAAGTAGGAGGTGTTTCCCGTGAAAAAGATTGGATTATATGCCGGAAGTATTGCGGCGCTGAGTTTGATGTTTTGTTTATGTTACTATACCAGTTATAAAAACGCATTAAAGGACTTTAACCGTAAGGCAAAAGAACAGGAAAGCAGTTTGTCTTCGGAGCTTATGCGGGTCAGCGAAGAAAACAGAACACTGTTGAACCGTTTGGCGGAGCAGGAGGCCGAAGCGGAAGCGGCACGGTTGGCTGCACTGAATGCGGAGGAGCAGGAAAACGTGGCAGCAGGTGTCATTACTCATAATACGGTATTGCCGACGGTGACGTATATCGAAGAAACCTACAATACGGTAACCGGGAAGCTGGATTCCGTGACAAGAACTGCACCGGGCTTTTTAATCGGTATGACCAGAGAAGAACTGACGGAGTATGTGAACCACTATATGGAGAAGCTTTCGCTGGCGGAATACGAAGCGGGGCTGTTATCCTATGAGGTCATCTCGTTTTCCGAGAACAGGGTAGTATTAAGAAAAACTTATGATGCGTCCAAGGTCCCGTATAAGTTTTATGTTAACATTACCGACGGCATGGTGACGGTTTTCTACAGTGATATGGAGTCTGTATTTGAGTATACCCATATTCCTGCGGTGGATTTGGCAGAGGAGGACAGGCTTGCTCTGACCGAAGGAATTTATGTAAAGGACAGGGAGGAATTGTACTCGATTTTAGAGGGCTTTTCCAGTTAGAGTGAGAAATACAAGGAGAGTTACGGATGAAAAATCAGGTATTTGATACCGTAGTCATCGGCGGCGGAGCATCGGGCCTTGTGACGGCAATATTTGCGGCAAAAAACGGCTGTCGGGTGTTGGTTTTGGAGCAAAAGGACAAGCTTTGCAAAAAGATTTATGCCACCGGCAACGGCAAATGCAATTTTACGAATAAATACTGGCAACCGGCTTACTTCAGAGGAAGCGACTTTTCCTTTGCGGAGCCGGTGCTTCGTGCGTTTTCCCTGGAGGATACACTGGAGTTTTTTAAGGAAATCGGTGTGTATCCCAAGGAACGGAACGGCTATTATTATCCGGCCTCCGAGCAGGCGGCTTCCGTTGCGGAAAGTCTTTCTCGGGAAGCAAAACGGCTGGGAGTGGAGTGTTTGACCGGAGTTCGTGTGTCGCGTGTGATGCGGAGCGAAGAGAAGAGTTGCAGCCGAGCAAACGGTGTAGCCAAAGAGAATAACAGTGTACACAAAAAAAGTACCGCACCTTTTGCGGCCGAGACCGATCAAGGCACATTTTACGGAAAAAGCATGGTGCTGGCCACCGGTGGAAAGGCTTCTCCGGCCCACGGGTCCGATGGTAGCGGATATCCGTTTGCGAAAAGCTTCGGACATACGGTGATTCCGCCGCTGCCGGCCATTGTACAGTTAAAGGCGGAAGGAAAGTTTTTTAAGACACTGGCAGGCGTACGAACCGACGGACGGGTGACGCTTCATATCGGGAAGGACACCTATTCGGAGGAAGGCGAATTATTATTTGCGGCCTACGGCCTTTCCGGAATTCCTGTGATGCAGGTAAGCCGGTATGCTTCTGTGGCATTGGCTCAGAAAAAGCCTGTGACTGCGGAACTGGATTTGTTCCCGGCACTGGCAGAAGGAGAGCTCGCGGAGGAAATTGCCCGCAGATTCCGTTTAATGAAGGATAATTCTGCAGAAGAGGCGTTGGCGGGGCTTTGCAATCATAAATTAAACTATGTGATGTTGCAGCTGTGCGGTTTGGAACCGACGAAGAAAGCGGTTGCCTACGGCAAAAAAGAAGCTGCCGCCTTAGCGGAACAAATCAAGCATTTTACGGTAAAAATTACGGATACCAACGGTTTCGAGCAGGCACAGGCCTGTGCCGGAGGCGTTCCACTTGCGGAACTGACGGAATCCATGGAATCAAAGCTTGTCCCGGGACTGTTTATTACCGGAGAATTGGCGGATATCGACGGCACCTGCGGCGGATATAACCTGCAATGGGCTTGGAGCAGCGGCGCAGCAGCCGGAAAGAAAATCGGAGGAACCTATGCTTCGCATTCAACAGTTGAAACTAAGCATTGAACATAAAAAAGAAGATTTGGTAAAAAAAGCGGCAAAGCTGCTTGGCGTAAAGCCGGAAGATATCATAGAACTTTGCCCGGTGAAGCGTTCTTTGGATGCCCGGAAAAAGGATGATATTCATTATTCCTACGTATGTGAAGCGGAGCTTCGTACAAAAGAGCTGGAAGAAAAGGTTCTTCGGCGCATAAAGCCCCAGGTTGCGGTGAAGGCGGAGCGTGTGGTGTATACTCATATCCCGTCAGGAACGGAATGCTTGCCTCATCGCCCGGTAGTCATCGGTGCGGGACCGGCGGGTTTATTTTGCGCCTATCGTCTGGCGCTTAACGGATATGCGCCGATTTTATTGGAACGGGGAGCATCCGTGGAGGAGCGTGTCGGAATTGTAGATGCGTTTTGGAAGAACGGAATCTTAGATACGGAGACCAATGTACAGTTCGGCGAAGGCGGTGCAGGCACTTTTTCCGACGGAAAATTAAATACCATGGTAAAGGAGACTACCGGCCGGATTCGTTCGGTGCTTACGACCTTTACCGCATTCGGTGCCCCGGAGGAGATTACATATTTAAATAAACCTCACATCGGCACCGATTGTCTGCGAAATGTTATCGTGAACATGCGTAAGGAATTGATTCGCCTTGGCGGCGAGGTGCGGTTCCATACAAAGGTCACGGATTTGGAAATTGAAAATAATAAACTGACCGGTGTTTGGCTGGGAGAAGAGTTTCTTCCCTGTGAAGTTGCTGTACTTGCCATCGGACACAGTGCCAGAGATACCTTTGCCATGTTAAAGAAGCATTCCGTACCCATGTCAAAGAAGGCGTTCGCGGTAGGCGTGCGTATCGAACACGAACAGGAGCTCATTAACCGTGCCCAGTACGGGGATGCGGCAAACAAACTTCCGGCGGCGGATTATAAGCTGACCCATACCGCAGCAAACGGCAGAGGGGTGTATTCCTTCTGTATGTGCCCGGGGGGGTTTGTGGTAAATGCATCTTCGGAGCCGGAACGTCTTACCGTTAACGGCATGAGCAATCATGCCAGAGACGAGCGGAATGCCAACAGCGCCATGATTGTAACCGTTACCCCGGAGGATTTCGGCGGATACACGGAAGATGTACTGGCCGGTGTAGAGTTTCAGAGAAAACTGGAGGCGGCAGCTTACCGTGCCGGAGAGGGAAAGATTCCGGTTCAGCTTTTTGGGGACTTGTTAAATCACAAACCTTCTGTTACAATAGGTCATATCGTTCCGAATACCAAGGGTGCATATAAGCTGACTTCCTTGGAAGAATGCTTGCCGGGATTTATTACGGAGAGTCTGATTGACGGGATTTCTGCCTTTGACAGGAAAATCAAGGGCTTTGTTGATGAAGAAGCGGTGCTTTTGGGCGTGGAGGCCAGAACTTCCTCTCCGGTACGTATCGAGCGTGACGAGACGCTGATGTCTTCGATAGAGGGGATTTACCCTTGCGGCGAAGGCGCAGGCTATGCAGGAGGTATCGTGTCGGCGGCAGTGGACGGAATGAAAGTATATGAAAAAATCGCGGAACGGTATCGACCGGGAAGCGTTTGATAAACCATACAAAAACAGGATTGAGGGAAAATGAAGAACAGTCAAAAGAATGTTGTATGGGGGAGAAAGGACGCAATATGGATTACAGAGAAGCTTTAAAGGATAAGAAAAGAATTGTCATTAAGATCGGTTCTTCTTCGTTGACGCACGAAGAGACCGGACATTTAAACTTAGAAAAAATGGAGCGCCTGGTGCGTCTTTTAACCGACCTTCGCAATAGCGGCAAGGAAGTGGTACTGGTATCCTCCGGTGCAATTGCGGTAGGAAGAAAGGCCTTGGGCCTTTTGCATAAGCCGACGGAGACGTCGGAAAAGCAGGCGTGTGCAGCCATCGGCCAGGCCAGCCTCATGACCGTTTATCAGAAGCTGTTTTCCGAGTATCACCAGAATGCGGCACAGATTTTGATGACGAAGTATACGATGATTGACGATACCAGCCGTCAGAATGCCAGAAATACATTTGAAAAATTGAATGAGCTTGGTGTTATCCCGATTGTAAACGAAAATGATACCATTTCCACCGATGAGTTGGCGGTAGGCGATAACGATACGTTGTCGGCCATTGTAGCGGCGCTGATTCATGCGGATTTATTGATTTTATTATCGGATATTGACGGACTTTATACCGATGACCCGCGAAAGAATCCGGAGGCGAAGTTTATCGAACTGGTACCGGAGCTTACGGAGGAATACATAAGCATGGGAAAGGGTGCAGGCACTACCTTTGGCACCGGCGGTATGAAGACAAAGATTTCCGCGGCGCGGATTGCAGCGGATTCCGGTGCGGATATGGTGATTACCAACGGAAATGATGTGGAGAATATTCGTCGTATCTTAAAGGGCGAGCCGACGGGAACCTTGTTCCTTGCCCATAAGATTCCGCATTTTCACCTGACAAATTACCTGAAAGGACAGGAAGAGTAATTTTAAGGCAGATTGCTTAATGAAGAATGTTTTAGATTGGAGTGTGACTTCCATGACAATGGATGAAAAAATCGCAAGAATTAATGAATTATACCATAAATCAAAGACAGAAGGCCTGACCGAGGCGGAAAAGGAAGAACAGAAGGCATTGCGTGCCGATTATGTACGTTCCTTCCGGGAAAATCTTCGCGCAACCTTGGATAATGTGTCGATTCTGGAACCGGACGGAACGGTGACGAACCCCAAGAAGACAACGAAGAATTAAACCATCATTGTTTGAATGACGGATGTCATTCAGTGAACTACAGTATGACAGATCAGACATTATTTTGAAATCGAAAAGGGGAAACGATATGGAAGCATTAGAAATCATCGGACAAAGAGCCAAAGAAGCCAAAGTTTCTTTGGGACTTTTGGGACAGACAAAGAAAAACGAGACATTATGTGCCGTGGCGGATGCACTTTGTGCCAACGCGGCTGAAATTTTAGAAGGCAACAAGGTTGATGTGGAGGCTGCAAAGGCAAACGGTATGTCAGAGGGATTGTTGGACCGTCTGACCCTTACGGTAGCCCGGATTGAAGCATTGGCAAACGGTCTTCGCAAGGTAGCATCCTTACCGGACCCGATCGGAAGTGTTCTTTCTATGGACCAGCGTCCGAACGGTCTTATGGTGGGCAAAAAGCGCGTGCCGTTAGGTGTGGTAGGCGTGATTTACGAGTCCCGTCCGAATGTAACCTCGGATGTGTTCGGTCTTTGCTTTAAGACCGGAAATGCCGTGATTTTGCGTGGCGGAAGCGACTGTATCAATTCGAATATTGTGATTGTTAAGGCAATTCGTGAAGCGCTTGCGGCTTGTGATATTACGCCGGATGCGGTACAGCTTTTAACGGACACCAGCAGAGAGATTGCGACACAGTTTATGAAGCTCAATCAGTATGTAGATGTACTGATTCCGCGAGGCGGCACAGGGCTCATTGCCTCCGTGGTACAGAACAGCACCATTCCGGTCATTGAAACCGGTACCGGCAACTGCCATGTGTATGTAGATAAGGATGCGGATTTTGAAATGGCATTAAACATTATCGATAACGCCAAGACCCAGCGTCTCGGTGTATGTAATGCCTGTGAGTCTTTGGTCATTCATTCTGCAGTTTTAGAAAAGTTTATGCCGCTTGTATACGAGCGCCTGACCGCAAAGAACGTGGTATTCCGCGCAGACGAGCGCGCAAAAGCGGTATGTCCGGCGTGTGAAGCTGCAACGGAAGAGGATTTCGGAAAGGAATACTTAGACCGTTTGATTTCCGTAAAGACCGTAGATTCCATCGAAGAGGCCATTGCTCATATTAACAAGTACAACACCGGCCATTCCGAGGCAATTGTAACGGATAATTATGAAGCTTCCATGAAGTTCTTAAACGAAATCGATGCGGCTGCGGTGTATGTGAATGCCTCTACCCGTTTTACCGACGGAGAGGAATTCGGTTTCGGTGCGGAAATCGGTATCAGTACCCAGAAGCTTCACGCGAGAGGGCCGATGGGACTGGAAGCGTTGACCACGACGAAGTATATCATCTTTGGTCAGGGACAAATCAGATAAAGAGAGTTTTAGTGATAGAAATTTTTATGATTGTATCATGGTTTTCTATCACATAACAATAGATTCGGGGAATAAGGATAGCCTTTGAAGAGACGAAGATATCCTTTGCCCCGAATTTTGTAGGTTATAGAGAGGATTGATGTAACGCTATGGATATGACAAATAACAAACCGCAAGCTCCGACCATGGAACCTGCACGTCAATTTTACTTCATGGATTTATTGAAACAGCATAACGAAAAGAAGAGTGCCGAACTGGGCAGAAAGCTTACCTACCACATCGAGACCTTCGGCTGTCAGATGAATGCCAAGGATTCCGAGAAACTGGCGGGCATCTTAGAGTCCGCAGGCTATGTGCCGGTGGACACAGAAGCTGCGGATTTTGTTCTGTACAACACCTGTACCGTCCGTGAAAATGCCAATACGAAGGTATACGGACGCATCGGTTATCTGGGCAATTTAAAGAAAAAGAACCCAGAGATGCGGATTGCGCTGTGCGGTTGTATGATGCAGGAGCCTCATGTCATTGAGAAGATTAAGAAGAGCTATCGGTTTGTGGATATCGTCTTCGGAACTCACAACATTTATATGCTGGCGGAGCTTATCTGGCGTAAGGTATCCGGAGAAAAGCGGGTGTTTGAGCTTTGGGAAGGAACGGATAAGATAGTTGAGGATTTGCCCAGCGAGCATAAATACGGCTTTAAGGCCGGCGTGAACATTATGTACGGGTGTAATAATTTCTGCAGCTATTGTATTGTACCGTATGTACGGGGACGAGAGCGTTCCAGAAAACCGGAGGATATTATCGCGGAGGTAAAGAAACTGGCGGCAGAAGGCATTGTAGAGGTTATGCTTCTGGGCCAGAATGTAAATTCTTACGGAAAGACCTTGGATACCCCGATGAGCTTTGCCGAACTTCTTCGTGAGGTAGAAAAGGTAGACGGTATCGAACGGATTCGTTTTATGACGTCCCATCCGAAGGATTTGTCCGATGAATTGATTGAAGTCATGAAGGATTCCAAGAAAATCTGTCGTCACCTGCATTTGCCGATGCAGTCCGGAAGTACGGAGATTTTACGTCGCATGAACCGTAAGTATACAAAGGATGATTATTTGACTTTGGTTAATAAAATCAAGACTGCCATGCCGGAGATTTCCCTGACCACGGATATTATTGTGGGTTTTCCGGGAGAGACGGAAGAAGATTTTTGCGATACTCTTGATGTGGTGGCAAAAGCAGGATTTGATTCCGCATATACCTTCCTATATTCCAAGCGTACCGGGACACCGGCAGCGACCATGGAAAACCAGGTACCGGACGAGGTTGCAAAGGAACGGTTTAACCGGTTGCTTGCTCTTGTGTCCGAGCAGTCCGCAAAGCTGACCGCCCGTCATACGGGAGAAGTGGCAGAAGTGCTGGTAGAGGAGCGGAATGAACAGGACAGCAGTCTTTTGACCGGACGCTTAAGTAACAATCTTTTGGTGCATTTTCCGGGAGAAGAAGCGCTCATCGGAAAGCTTGTTAAGGTAAAGCTTAACGAATGTAAAGGCTTTTATTACCTCGGTACTATGGCGGAATAATTTCAAAGTTGAAAAAATTATTCGAAAAATTAAAATCAATTCATGTAGTACTTGACATAAAGTTTAAAAAAGTATAAAATTATTATGTTGTATTTTGTACAATGAAAATTGAATAAAGGAGGTGTTTCCGTGCAAGTAGATATCATCGTACTTATTATTGCATGTGCAGGTGCTGCTGTGTTAGCCGGTGTTATTTGTTGGTTCTTAGCAATCGCTTATCGTAAGAAGATTGTAGAAGCCAAAATCGGTTCGGCAGAGAGCATGGCAAGAGACATAAAGAATGATGCATTAAAGGCAGCAGAAGCAATGAAAAAGGAAGCGATGCTCGAAATCAAGGAAGAGAAGCTGAAGACGCAGAACGAACTTGAGAAGGAAGCAAAGGAGCAGCGTGCCGATTTACATCGCTATGAGCAGCGTGTCTTGTCAAAGGAAGAAGCCATTGATAAGAAGGCTACCGCATTGGAAAAGAAGGAAAGTAAGTTAAGCCTCAAGGAAGCTGAAATGGATAAACTCAAAGCCGAAATGGAAGAGTTTCATCAGAAGCAGCTCCAAGAGCTTGAAAAGATTTCCGGTTTAACCTCCGAACAAGCAAAGGAATATCTTATTAAATCTGTTGAGGAAGATGTAAAGCATGAGACTGCCCTTATGATTAAGGAAATGGAATCCCGTGCAAAGGAAGAAGCGGACAAGAAGGCGAAGGAATACGTCGTAACCGCGATTCAGAAGTGTGCGGCTGACCATGTGGCAGAATCTACCATTTCTGTTGTTCCGTTACCGAACGACGAAATGAAGGGACGTATTATCGGTCGTGAAGGCCGTAATATCCGTACATTGGAAACCTTAACAGGCGTGGAACTTATCATTGACGATACGCCGGAGGCAGTTGTGTTGTCCGGGTTCGATCCGATTCGGAGAGAGGTTGCAAGAATTGCGCTTGAAAAGCTCATTATTGACGGCCGTATTCATCCGGCTAGAATCGAGGAGATGGTAGAGAAGGCGCAGAAGGAAGTGGATACCATGATTCGCGAAGAAGGTGAATCCGCCGCTCTTGAGGTTGGCGTACACGGCATCCATCCGGAGTTGATTAAACTCCTTGGTCGTATGAAGTTCCGTACAAGTTACGGTCAGAATGCATTAAAGCACTCCATTGAAGTTGCGATTTTATCCGGTCTCATTGCCGGTGAAATCGGTGTTGATACCCGACTTGCGAAGCGTGCAGGTTTACTGCATGATATCGGTAAGTCCGTTGACCATGAAATGGAAGGTACTCATGTACAGATCGGTGTTGATTTATGCCGCAAGTACAAGGAGTCCGCAAATGTTATCAATGCGGTAGAATCTCATCACGGTGATGTGGAACCGCAGACTTTGGTTGCATGTATCGTACAGGCAGCCGATACGATTTCCGCAGCCCGTCCGGGCGCAAGACGTGAGACGCTTGAAGCGTACACCAACAGATTGAAACAATTAGAAGATATTGCCAACAGCTTTAAGGGGGTAGATAAGTCCTTTGCAATTCAGGCAGGTCGAGAAGTACGTGTCATGGTAGTACCGGAGCAGGTATCCGATGACGATTTAGTATTACTCGCTCGTGACTTATCGAAAAAGATCGAGTCTGAACTGGAATATCCGGGACAGATTAAGATTAACGTGGTTCGTGAGACGAAGGCTACGGATTACGCGAAGTAATGATGGAAGAAGGGTCGTGCAAATCGTGCATGGCCCTTTTCTTATTGTTGAAATATCACTTGAATTTCGCATATGTTTACGATAATATTGAATCAGAATAATAGATTTGATTAATAGGGGAGGAGCGAAGGATGAAAACAGAAACTAAATTACTCTTGGTAATCGTCTTACTCGTTTCAACGCTAATTGTAGTAAAGTATAATAAAAATGATGTGATAGAACATATCATAAAAAGTAATGATAAGCAGTTATACTTTTCTCATTATGCCAGCGGTTCTGCGGGAGAATATTGGGAATATGAATTAAGCACAAATGAGGTAATAAAGGAAACAAAGCATTACAGAAGCGGATTGGGGAACAATTATCATTGGGTGTTTGCTCCAATCGGTGAGGGAAATGTGACAATAAATTGGAAACTATACGAGTCGGGCGGGTCAAATCTTAACGAAAGCGAATCTTTTAGCATTACTTATTATTTTGATGAATTCGGAAAATATACGGTATTAGAAGATACAAGGGAAGACGCAGATAACAACAATAGGATATCACCAACACCAATCAAAGTAACAAAAGCACCTGCGATATTGTATCAGGAAGATAGAATGACCAGAGAGGAAATAATTGAAGCACTTTCGGTTACTCCTACACCGGGACCGGAACCGTATTCGGTATTTGATACGCAGAAGGATATGGATGTCGGGAATGTGGTTGTCATGGGAAACTATGCTCATCAGGATTCGGAGGTTTTATACGAGGATGCTGACGGGAATAAATATGATATATGGTCGATTCCGGTTAAGTGGATTGTACTGGACAAGGTAGATGATAAAGCATTGCTTTTGGCACTGTATAATGTGGATGTGATTGCCTTTGATGAAGGAAAACAGGGAAAAACAACATGGGAGACCAGTACATTACGGTCATGGTTGAATGGGAAATTTCGTGAGAGTGCATTTGACGAAAAAGAGCAAGAATGTATTGCCGAAACAGTAGTTAGAGCGGAAGCTAATCCATTGTACGGAACCGAAGGTGGTGTTGATTCAAGAGACTTTATATTTGTTCTAAGTGTCGAGGAGATAGAGCGTTATCTTAAAAAGATTGAAGAGCGAAAAACGCAAATAGAACCGCCTGTTAATAAAGAAAAAATAGATTGGTCAAAAGATATTCCGATTGAAGATAAGACGGATTTTTACGGATGGTGGTTACGAACACCGGGAGAGAATGAAAAAAGAATGGCATATGTAAGCGGATTCGGAGAAATACATTTAGAGGGAGCGTTAGCCGGTGATTCGTGGACTTCCGTTCGTCCTGCTATGTGGATTGATCTGAACAAGGTGGAGGAAGTTGGTTTAAATAGAAGTTCGAATGAGTAAAGCTTATGAGAGATATACGTAGAAAAACGATATAGTTCTCATCGGCTTTTCATAGAATTCCATATACTCAATCTATTTTTGATACTTTTACAAAAAAATGCTTGCATTTTCCAATGGCATATATTACAATACATAAGAATACTCTGTGCGATTGTATACAATGATACATTTGCGCAGAACTTTGAAGGAGAGATAAGATATGGCACTTACGTTATCGAAAAAAGCGCAGGCTGTAAAGCCTTCTTCCACACTTGCAATTACCGCAAAGGCTAATGAATTAAAGGCAAAGGGCCTGGATGTTGTAGGCTTTGGCGCAGGCGAGCCGGATTTCAATACCCCGGCAAATATCTGCGATGCCGCAATCAGTGCGATTCATGCCGGTTTCACCAAGTATACTCCAGCGGCAGGTACAGTGGAGTTAAAGCAGGCAATCTGTAAGAAGTTCGAGAGTTTCAATAAGCTTCACTACGAACCGAATCAGATTGTGGTAAGTAACGGAGGTAAGCATTCTTTAACTAATATTTTTTCCGCTATTTTAAATCCGGGAGATGAGGTAATTATCCCGGCACCGTTCTGGTTGAGCTATCCGGAAATCGTTCGTCTTGCGGACGGCGTACCGGTAATCGTTCGTTGCGGTAAGGAGCAGGGCTACAAGATGACCGCAGAGCAGCTGGCTGCAGCATGCACCGAGAACACCAAGGCAGTGGTACTTAACACCCCGAATAACCCGACCGGTATGATTTATACCCGCGAGGAGCTTGAGGCGCTTGCAAAGGTTATCGTAGAGAAGGACATCTACTGTGTAGCCGACGAAATGTATGAAAACCTCATTTACGAGGGATACGAGGCTGTCAGCATCGCTTCCTTAAACGAGGAGATTTATAAGAGAACTATTACCTGTAGCGGTGTGGCAAAGAGCTACGCGATGACCGGTTGGAGAATCGGTTACACCGGTTCCTCTGCTGAGATTGCAAAGCTCATGGGCAGTGTACAGAGCCATCAGACCTCCAACCCGAACTCCATTGCCCAGAAGGCAACCGTAGAAGCACTTCTCGGACCGCAGGATACGGTACAGGAGATGAACAAGGAGTTCGATAAGCGTCGTATTTACATGTACGAGCGCGTGGCAAAGATGGACCTGGTAGATGCCTTAAAGCCACTTGGTGCGTTCTACGTATTTATCGATGTCAGCAAGCTTTTAGAGAAGTCCTACAAGGGCGAGAAGATTGCGGATGTCGGCAAGCTTGCGAAGATTCTCATCGAGGATTACATGACTGCGGTAATTCCGTGTGCAGACTTCGGTTTTGACGATCACATCCGTCTGTCCTATGCAATTTCCATGGAGCAGATTAAGAAGGGCTTAGACAGAATCGAGCAGTTTATTAAGGATGTACAGTAATTTCATATTGAGAATTTCAGACTGCCGTGTGCTTTTGCATGCGGCAGTTTTGTGGTATAATCTGTTTTGTACATAAAAAGAAAGTTTGGTAGGGAGATGACACATATGAATAGCAAACGCCTGAATAGAATCGTCAATATTGTTTCCGCAATCGTTACCATCATTGCATGTCAGTGTATTATTCTTTTTAATTTGGAATATTTCGGAGAAAGCGGTAGCGGTGGTGGATTTATTCCTTATGGTTTTATTGTAATCGTCGGAATCTTTTGGTATATTGTGTTTGCAGTAATCGTTTCTTTTGCGATAAAAAGAGTACCTGAGATTGATTTTAAATTTTGGCGCAACGTTTTATTGATAATACTGACCGCAATCCTTGTTTATTACATAAATTTATTTATCTTTAACAATGTCATAGATAGAGATGATTTTGACGGAGACGGACTATCCAATTATTACGAGGAACAGGTTGGAACAAATAAATTTAAGAAGAGCAACGAAACCATGGCATATGAAATCAATAAAATTGATTT
This sequence comes from Lachnospiraceae bacterium, assembly GCA_045596385.1. GTDB lineage: Bacteria > Bacillota > Clostridia > Lachnospirales > Lachnospiraceae > SIG307. The sequence goes on along the minus strand of JAZOCC010000035.1, from coordinate 46,944 downwards.
GAAAAACAATCCTATCGTAAAGGATGTTGTGATAAAAATAATCGGTAAAGAAGATTATTTGCATGTACATGCCAGAAATGAACAAGATAATTATTACGGCTTGATGAATAACTACTTGCATTTTACGATAGATAATTTTGGATCTAACGTACCAGGGGAAGGTGTGAAATTCGACTTCATCCAAGTAGAGATTTTTCTATATGAGGACAACTTGGAGGATTATTGCCCGGCTACCTATGTGAACGAGGGGGATATACAAGCGCTTACTTATGAAGCAGATACCGAAAGAAAATGCTATATTATAGAGATTCCCTATGAATTTTATTTAAAGGACGATTTGTACAGATACAATGATGATATTTATGTGGGCTTGATAAAGACGAATTGGTATGAAGAGATAGAGTGGTGGATGGAATGGCGGAAGGATTGACAATAATATTTGTATTATTATCTAGTACGTAGTAAGAGAGCCATGGGCTTATGCATATGCAGCCCCCTGTGGCTCTCTTGATTTTTATTCCAAATCTATCACACCCGTCATTTCTTTGTCACGGAACATAAATGCTACAAGTTGCATGAAAAGCAGTATCACGACTCCCAGGATAAACCCGATAAAGGTATACGCGAATAATTGAACGATATCTATTGCTTTCCCGGATATGGCGCAGACAAGACCGGCGATTCTGGTACCTGCAAGCAGGTTGAGTAAAGTAGAGGTAAATAAAAGCGGTAATGTTGCAGCTCCGCGACGTCCCGGTGCGAGGGTATAGCCCAACCATGCAAGTGTTGCTTTTACATCGGATGTCTGTAAAAACTTCTGTAGCTTTTCCTGTTGTTCCTCATCAGAAATACAAGTATGGATAGTTAATTGTTTTCCTGCCGGATTCACAAAAAGCGTGGAAGAATACCCCTTCAGATTCCCGAAAAAGTAATCTTCTCCAAAGGGCATCAGACCTTTCGATTCAGCGTATGTCTTAAGATTGCTCATAATGTGTCACTCCCTATCTTTAATACAGTAAGTATATCGTTTCTTTTTGAAAAATGCAATAAATTAATATTTCAGAAACATTTCTTAAAACTTTTTCCAACAACTCCCCGTTAGAATGAACTCATCAAATGAAACAAAGCAACAAGTAAACAAAACATATCACAAAAAAACGGAGGAAATGAAAATGAACAAGAATGATCAGGAGTTTTTAGTACAGAAGATTCGTAGCCAGTATACGGAGAAGGAAACCACGAAGCTGGACGAGTTAAAGGAACTGGACAAGAAGGTAAAGCAGCCGGCAAACGTATTCGCTTATGCGTTCGGTACTATCAGCGCCATCATTATGGGAACCGGTATGAGCCTTGTAATGACAGAACTGGGTGAGACTCTCGGTATGGGAGATGCCATGGTGCCGGGCGTGATTATCGGTGTTATCGGGTTGGGACTGGCACTGGTGAATTATCCGCTGTATAAGAAGATGCTCGGTTCCCGCAAGGAAAAGTATGCGGAGCAGATCATTAAACTCAGCGACAAGTTGATGGAAGAATAAAATCAATATAACAAAAACATTTCTAAAAACATGTAAACAAACGAGAAATAAGAGATAAACATTAATTTAAAAAGGAGAATATAAAAATGTCCAAATTAGTAGAAGCAAACGAAAAGATCGCAGATGCAGTGGTGGAAGGTTATAAGAAGATTGAAAACGGTGTGGTATCCGGCTATAAAAAAATTGAAAAGGGTGCCGTAGACGGTTTTAACAAGGTAACCGATAAATGCGTAGAAAAGCTCTTTGCAAAGGAAGGAGAAACGGTAGAAGAAGCGAAGAAGAGACTTTCCGGTGAGAAGTAAGCAACAACCGGTAGCAAAACAAACCGATTTAAAGCAAGACAAAACATAAGAACAATAAAAAACAGAAATATAAGCGAGAGGTCCCGGGACATCTCGCTATGTTTTTGCTCCGATGTTATAAAATCATAAGAAATCACCAAAAACAGAAACAAAACTTTAACATTTCTATGGTATGATATTTGTAAGGACAATCATGCAGTTATCTTAAGAAACGGAGGAACTCCCATGTTTAAGATTTTGGTGGTAGAGGATGATAAGGATTTAAATAAGACGGTCTGCTCCTTTTTAAATCACAGCGGATATGAGGCTGTGGGGTGTTTGAGTGCCAATGAAGCTTATGATGCGTTGTACGAGACGGTGTTTGACCTGATTATTTCGGATATTATGATGCCGGGAACGGACGGGTTTGAACTTGCCAGAACCGTACGGACCCAGAACGAGAATATTCCGATTTTGTTTATGACCGCAAGGGACGATATGGCGTCAAAGCAACGGGGCTTCCGTATCGGTGTGGACGATTACATGGTAAAGCCGATTGATTTGGATGAGCTGTTCCTGCGCATCGGAGCGCTCCTTCGCCGAGCCAAGATTGCAGCCAGCAGAAAGCTTGAAATCGGAAGCTTTGTCATGGATGCGGATGAGCATACGGCATACTTAAATGACGAGGAAATCTCCATGACCAATCGGGAATTCAGTATTTTATATAAACTTTTGTCTTATCCGAAGAAGACCTTTACCAGAATGCAGCTCATGGATGAGTTCTGGGATGTGGATACAGAGACGACACCGCGGGCGGTGGACGTGTATATGACAAAACTTCGCGGAAAGCTGGCAAATTGCAAGGATTTTGAGATTGTGACGGTACACGGTCTCGGGTATAAGGCGGTGATGAAATGAGAAAGGAAACACAAGTTCCGAAGACATTAAAAGCAGTGAGCCGGTATGCCTTGTTTTTCCTTGTTGTGGCGTTCCCGATTACCTGTTGTTTAATCCTGTTTATCAGAATTATGTCTGAAACTATGGGGTTGGCATTAAGTAGTGAAAATATCAGTGCTGCGGCGAAATTAACGTTTATCAATGTGGTGGCCCTCAGTATATTATTTGCCGTGATTGATGCGATACGGAGAAAGATTACGGTGGACCGTCCGGTTCGTAAGATCACAAAAGCGGCGGAGCAGATGATGCAAGGGGACTTTTCTGTACGAATCAAACCAATCAAAGGCTTTGGCGGCGGAGAGAAGTTTAATGAAATTATCCGATGCTTTAATCAAATGGCGGAGGAGCTTTCCGGTGTGGAAACCTTACGAACGGATTTTGTGGCAAATGTTTCTCATGAGATGAAGACTCCGCTTGCCGTAATGCAAAATTTCGGGACCTTGTTGCAAACACCGGAGCTGACCGAGGAACAGCGACTGGAATATGCCAAGGGTGTCACCGACGGTGCCAGACGGCTGGCAAGTATGATGACCAATATGTTAAAGCTGAACCGCCTGGAAAACCAGCAGATTTATCCAAAGGCAACGCAGTACGATTTAAGCGAACAGTTATGTGAATGTTTGCTTCAGTTCGAGGATGTCTGGGAACGGCGGAATATCGAAATTGATACGGACTTGGAAGAAGGAGTTGCGGTAACGGCAGATCAGGAGTTGCTGACGTTAGTTTGGAACAATCTGCTTTCCAATGCCTTTAAGTTTACAGAAGACGGCGGAACGGTGTCTTTAAAGCTGAAAACAACGGAGCATCATGCCATCGTAACGGTGGCTGATACCGGTTGCGGTATGTCACCGGAGGTGGGAGCTCATATTTTTGATAAGTTTTATCAGGGAGATACGTCTCATGCCACGGAAGGAAACGGTCTCGGACTTGCCCTTGTGAAACGTGTCATTGACATAATGCAGGGCGAAATCCGGGTAAACAGCACACCGGGACAGGGTACGGAATTTACGGTAAAAATACCGAAGGAATGATTATGAGACAGACAAATAACGATAGGAAAGAAGTTAATAAATCTTGGAAGAAATGGTTGTTTCCGCCGGTCTGGATAATCCTGCTTTTAACGGTGGTATGCGCTGTGGCTTTGGTGGCGGTATTTGTAAAGCATTTGGAAACCCATCCGGTGGCATATGTGGTGTATGTGGTATCTTTTTATACCATTTCTGTACTTTCACTTGCCTGCGGAACTACTTTTCCGAAAACGTACAAACGAGCAAAAGCGTGGCTTTACAGCAATCCATACGGCAATCGGCTTATGACGGATGCGGTATTTAAAAATCAGCTGTCTTTGTATGCTACACTGGGGATTAACATACTGTATGTAATTGCGAATGCGGTCATGTACTTTTTCTACGATTCCATGTGGTTCGTGATTTTGGCAGCTTATTACGGTATTCTGGCTTTGATGCGGTTTTTACTGCTACGGTACAAGGCAAAGCATGAAATCGGAAGTAACCGCATGGGAGAACTGCACCGGGCTGTTTTGTGTTCATCGATTTTATTGCTGGTGAACATCGTACTTTCCGGAGCGGTTCTGATGATATTGTATGAAGAAAAAGGATTCTTTTATCACGGAATCCTGATTTATGTGGTGGCGTTGTACACCTTTTACATTACGGTATACGCCATCGTAAATGTGGTAAAATACAGAAAATACAACAGTCCGGTGATGCTGACGGCAAAAATTATTGCACTGTCGGCGGCACTGGTTTCCATGCTTTCTTTGGAAACTGCCATGTTATCGGAATTCGGTGCCGAAATGGCAGAGACGGAAAAGCGGATTCTGATTGCTGCTACCGGCGGAGGTGTCAGTGTGGCAGTGGTTCTCATGTCAAGCTTTATGATTGTACGGTCCGCAAAAGAAATGAAAATGATAAGAACGAAAGAACAGAAGGAGTAAATTAAAATGGAACAGAAACAAACGGAAGGATTTCAGTATTCTTATTCCGCAAAGCAGCAGGAAGAAATCAAGCGCATTCGCAGCAAATACGAAGCACCGCAGGAAGATAAAATGGCGTATTTGCGTCGTTTGGATGAGACTGTAGCAAAGAAAGGAACGATGTTGTCGATTGTCCTTGGTGTTATCGGAACCCTGATTCTCGGCGTGGGAATGTGTTGTGTTCTGGTGTGGCAAAACACTTGGTTTATACCGGGGATTGTCATAGGAATTGTAGGACTGGCAGTGTTATCTCTGGCGTATCCGGTGTATATGCAGGTAACAAAAAAAGAGCGGGAGAAAATCGCGCCGGAGATTTTGCGCATAACAGATGAACTACTGAAGTAAGCGATTTTGCAGGAACGGCACAGTGACAATTAAAACATCTTATATCATAAAAGAACGGTCAAGGGGCAAATTTAAAGCGGTAAGTGCCTGCTATGACGGTTCTTTTTTGTTGTGAAAGATATTCAGAAAAAATGGAATTACTGCTTGACAAAACACTCCACATGATGTAGACTGGAATTGCAATCTACATGATGTCGAGTAAGGAGGGTTATCTATGGCAGAATTACAAATGGGTGCGGTGGAATCGCAATTTGCCGATATGATCTGGGAGATGGAGCCGGTACATTCCAGAGAACTGGTGCGTTTGGCGGAAGAGAAACTGGACTGGAAGAAGTCTACGACGTATACGGTGTTAAAGCGTCTTTGTGACAAGGGAATCTTTGAAAATAATAACTGTATCGTGACGTCTATTATCAAGCGTGACGAGTTCTTTGCAATGCAAAGCGAACAGTTTGTACAGGACACCTTTGCAGGGTCTCTGCCGGCCTTTCTGGCGGCGTTTACCTCCAGAAGAGGAAAGTTATCAAAAGCGGAGGTTGACGAGCTGCGGCGTATGGTAGCGGAATATGAGGAGGAGTAGGATATGGGAGCAGTATTTGTTAAGATATTAAATATGAGTCTCACGGCCGGATGGATTGTGCTGGCGGTGTTATTGGTACGCCTTATTTTTAAGAAAAAGGCCCCAAAGGCGTTATTTCCGATACTTTGGGCGCTGGTGGCGGTTCGTCTTATTTGTCCGGTGACCTTTGAGAGTAGTTTCAGCTTGATTCGGAATCCGGAGCCCATGACAGGGGAAACGTTATTTTCGGAAGATCCGGCTCCTGTGGAACCACCGACTTTTTCGGGGATTACAGATCCTGAGAAAGAAAAAAAGTTTGCGGAAGACTATCAAACCTATATAGACGGATTGGAAAAACAATCGGAAAATGTAATCGTATCGGTGGTTTCGGGACCGATTGATACAGAAAATCCGGATGCGGTTGATTATTTTATTCAGGAAATCGACCCTGAAGAAACCAAGCTTCCAAATGAGATTATGGAGGAATTGGAGTCCCATGGGTCGTATACGGAAACCACAGAAGACGGTGTTACCAACACCTATACCTTAGTTCATTCTGCAGAACAGGCTGGTCATAAGCCTTCTGTTTATGTGATATTAGGTACACTTTGGATTGTGGGTGTCGTAGGAATGCTGTTCTACATGTTGTTCAGCTATCTGCGGATTTTCCGGAAGGTAAAAGAGTCTGCATTATATGAGAAAAATGTTCGCAGATGTGACAGCATTGACAGCCCGTTTATTTTAGGCGTGATTCGCCCGAGGATATATCTGCCGTCGGATATTTCGGAGTCAGACCGTGATTATGTATTAGCCCATGAAAGGGCGCATCTGAAACGTTTGGACTACATTTGGAAGCCTCTCGGTTTTCTGTTACTGAGTGTCTATTGGTTTCATCCGCTTTTGTGGGTGGCGTATATCCTTTTGTGCAAGGATATCGAGTTTGCTTGTGACGAAAAGGTCATCAAAAAACTGGGCATAGAGCAGAAGAAGGCCTATTCCACGGCTCTCATTAATTGCAGCGTATCCCGGAAAATGATATCCGCCTGCCCGTTAGCCTTCGGAGAAAACGGGGTAAAAGGGCGCATAAAGTCGGTGCTTCATTATAAAAAGCCGGCGTTTTGGATTATGATTGTTTCCGTAGTAGCTTGTACGGTATTGGCGGTATGTTTCCTTACGAACCCGGAGAAAAAAGCGGAGCTGCCAAAGCCGGGAGATATCATTACCTTCGGTACCTATGAACAGGACAATGTGTCGGAAAACGGTGCCGAGCCTATTGAATGGATTGTGGTGGATGTCTTTGACGGAACGGCAACTCTGCTCAGCAAATACGGACTGGATGCAAAGCCGTATCATGAGGACGGGACGAAAGGAATCTACTGGGCGGATTGTTCGTTACGAAGCTGGTTGAATTCAGAATTTTTTTCGAGCGCATTCAGCGAAAAAGAAAGAAAAAATATAATTTCTACAAGATTAGAGAATCATAGCAGTTCCTCTTACAATGTGAAGGACGGAATTGTGACCGAAGATAAGATATATCTTCTCAGTATTGATGAGTTATACCGGATTTTCAAACCGGAAGGGGGTATAGACGAGTCGGAATACCGCAGTAAAGCCGGCATTACGACGTTAACCGCTTATGCAAAGGCACAAGGAGCATGGGAAGGAAAAACAGAAGACGGAACGCCAGCCGGTCCGTGGTTATTGCGCACCTTGGGCGTCAATTATACTTCTGTTTGCAGAGTCGATACCAACGGCAAATTGTCTCTCGAGGTAAGTAACGATTACAGCGGATGTGCTATTCGTCCGGCAATGCGTATTTCGCTTGACCATGCAGAATATGAGATTATTTCCGGCACGGCTTCGGAGGAGGAGACAGAGAATACGGATGCTTCGCTGCATACAAGAAGCGGACGTTTTGTTGATACGGTATCCTTAACAGATGCAAAGCCGGGATATGTGGTAGAGTTTGGTGTTTATGAGCAAAACAAGGATATCAATGACGGTGCAGAGCCTATCGAATGGTATGTTCTTGACGTAAAGGATGACAAAGCGCTGCTTCTCAGCAAATATGTCTTAGATAATATGCCGTATCATAAATACGAAGAAGAAATCACCTGGAAGAATTGTACCTTGCGGGAATGGTTAAACGGGACGTTTTACGAGAACGCGTTTAATGCTGAAGAAAAGCAGCGCATTGCCACGACTCTTTTGGAAAATGTATGGAATCCGTGGAATGTCCTTGCCGAGTATGAATATACAGAGGATAAGGTGTTTTTACCGTCCATGGAGGATATGTTATCAGGAGACTATTTTTATACGGAAAAGGCTCCGGAAAGTGCAGCGTTTACCTTTGACGGATACTTCCAAACCGATGCGGAACGTATGGTCAGAGGCGTGTATGAGGAAGAACAGTTGACTCACAACGCTTCGGGTTCTGTAAATGATTTTGATGATATGCCATACGCTGCCTATTGGTTACGTGCATCATCGCGGGTAGAATACAGATCGTATGACGAAAAGAAAGAGAATCCTTATCTTGTAGTTGCGGGAATCTCTATTGACGGAAGCCTTGATACAACTGCTTACAATACAATCGGTAATACATACTATGATGAAAAGGGCGTACGTCCGGCTATCTGGGTGGAACTGGGAGATTTGGATGAAATTGCGGAAAAGAATGCGAAGAAGAATAAGGAAAACGATAAAAAGGGCTCACTATTTCTTTCCTCCAGGCTTCCGGATCGCTATAAATATAAAGAGGTAAAAGAAGCCCTGTCTGAGTATCTGAATCATCAGGCGTATTTATATCCGGCGGAGCATACACAGGAAAAGTGGGAGAGTACCTTTGATGTATACAGTACCACAGACTCTAAGATGAAACGAGTTTATTTACAGGTAAATGAGAACGGGAAAGAGATGTGGTACTTATGTACCCCGACCGCATATCTGGACGAGGCGGCTCCGCTTACCATCCTTCCTATGGATGCCGAATCCGTCGAGAGTTTGCTTTCCTTAGAAGCGATTACTCATCTGGGAACCGATAAAATAAAGATGCCGGCTACGAGTGCGCCGGAATATCATAAAAATACCGATGTGGATGCGGTCGGTTATAAAGAAAGTATCGCTTTGATTTGCGAGGAACTTTGCAAAAACGGATATTTACGAAAAGACGAGAAGGAGATTGATGTTATTAAGCTGGAGGCTTGGATTTCCGAGTTTGACATGGAAAAGAAGTTGTATCCGCACGCGTATATTATCATCAACGATTCCTTTGTGTATGAGACAAGCTTTACGAAATACAAGGGGTTATATGCAAGCTTTTGTTCGGATAATTTTTCAAAAGACTTTTCATTACAAGAGCATTTCGAAGAACATATTTCTTATATTCCGGAGGAGTTTGACGGAAGAAGCATTGTGCCGCTGGCGTCCGTGGATAAAACACAGTTGGAGCGGGTGAAGTCTTGTGCGGTGCTACATTATGTGTATGAACCGGATTTTTCCGTGACGATTACCGTTGAAGGAAAAGAAATAACTCTTCCGAAACAAAATGTGGAAATTGACGTGCAAACCGACATCGGCATTGCCTTTGTGCCTCAGGAAACCGTTGGGGATATTTCCCGGTATTCGATTTACCGTACCACAGACGGCGGAAAGAACTGGAATCCGGTCGCAAAGTTTGAGACGGAGGCAAGGGAACTTGCGGTCATTAAAGTGCCGGACGAGGCGCATGTGGTATGCTATTTCAATCTTATCGGAAGTACCTATCACAGCACTTGTTATTTCTCCGAGGACGGAGGAGCTACATGGTCAATGCCGGAGCAGGCGGACAAACCGAAAGTGGATTTGGCGGATGCTGCGGTAGGAACCTCGGTGATATTCGGGTCCTATGAACAGGACTTTGAACTTGAAAACGGTAAGGAGCCGATAGAATGGCTTGTACTGGACCGGGTAGGGGATAAGGTGCTGCTTTTGAGCAGATTTGGTTTGTTGTCGGAATTATATGATTTAAGTGAGTTTGATTCCTGGGAGGATTGTAGGGCTAGAAGATATTTAAACGAGAATTTTTATGTCGATGCATTCTCTCCGGAGGAACGGAAACGGATTGTAAAGACAGCGAACACTACTCCGAATGTGACAGGGGACGAGCTTGTTACCGAAGAGTTTGTATTTTTACTCAGTGAATCGGAAGTGTTGGAAGGAAAAACGCAGGACGGAACGCCGTATTTTAAGGATGATGCGGCCCGAATGACACTCCCGACACCGATGCGATCTTCCGCATGGATATACAGTAATTGTGAATTTTCATGGTGGGGAAATATTAATGCTCATTGGTTATTGCGTGCCGGAGAAGACAAAATGTATGACTCCTGGGTAAATGCAGACGGCACAGTCAATAAGGACAGCGATTATATTGATTATGATTCTATCGGGGTACTGACACGTCCTGCCATTTTGGTTGATTTGTCGGGTTTATCAGGAAATTCATCCGAATCCTCTGAGGAAAAGGCAGATACATCGTCGATAACGGGTCATTTGGCAAAAAAAATCGAAACCACCAACCTTTCCATTGCCATCGGCGACGAGTATGCGGCCTATCTGGATGAAGATGGGAAGGTACATGTGTTGTATGATACTTCTTATCGAAGCGATAATGATACGGTAGGTGCTACAGGTGGGATTGATACATCAAAAACCTACAAAGCACTGGGTACAGACCCGTATCGATTGGTGGCCATTGATGAAGATGGCAAGCTTTCCGTGTCGTACCACATGACGTCAGAGGAGCTGACGGAATATTGCAACCAAGTAGCAAAAGACGCCGCGGACAACGGAGGAACCTATGGTCTTGGAGGACCACAGGATGGGATTGCAAGAGACTTCGAGGAGATGTCCGGTGTAAGACAGGTGTTCAGTACCTATCCGTATAGCGGATACACGGCATTATGCGACGACGGTTATGTGTATCCGAGAAGTAAGTGGACGGAACCGTTTGCAGACATTGTACAAATTGCGGAAGCGAACGGTCACATTATGGGGCTGAAAGCAGACGGTACTCTTGTAATGACAGAAGTTAGTGATGTATTACGCAAGAAAAAGCTGGACACCTGGCCGGAAAAGCTGAAACAAATTGCAGCCGGTTACAATTTCTTTGTAGGTCTGAAACTCGATGGCACTGTGATTTCCGAGGGTGTGGAGCAGGAGTATCTGATAAATACCATCGAACAATGGAGCGGCATCGTTAAAATTGCGGTCGGGAACGAGACCGTAGTCGGCTTAAGAGGTGACGGTACGGTGGTTGCGGTGTGTCCTGGACGAAGTGATGTGGGACAGTGCGACGTGGACGACTGGACCGATGTGATTGCAGTCAATACCAACGGTAAAGTGACTATCGGCATTACAAAAGACGGAACAGTGCTGATGGCGGGAGCAGTGCCGGAAATCGTAAAGGAATTACCGGCGCGCTTCAACTACGAAGAAATTAAAACTGTATTTTTAGAGTATCTGAATCATCAGGCATGGTTGTATCCGTCACAGTATCCGCAGGAGAGCTATACATGTTCCTATGAGCTTTATAGTAGCACAAAAGACGTTAAGACAAAGTATGTATACTTAAAAACCGTAATTAAGGATACAGAATATTGGGTTGAATTTAAACCGGAAAAGTATTACGTCGCGACATCTCCGACTCGGATTGTTGCGCAGAGAACAGACATTATGAGGGAAAGATTGGAGAACGGTGAAATTGTAAGTATCGGAAGCGATAAAGTCTATGTACCGGCTACGAAAAAACCTGCCTATGGAAATCCGGTAGATTTGACCAATGAGATTTCCTCAATATACTCCGATTTAAAACGAAACGGTTATAGGGATAATTTAAAAATCGAGGTCATTGTATCAGAGCACGATTTGGAGAAAAATTTATATCCATATGCATACTTGATTATTAACGATTACGAAGTATTTGAAACTTCCTTTGGCGAAGTGGAGGGAAACTTATATCCCTTTTCCATGATGTTTTTCTATGGGAATTATTCAAAGGACTACACTATAGATTACACTGACGGTTGGATGGACGTGTTTGACGGACACGGAATCAAGCCTCTTGACGCAATAGACAAGGCGCAGTTTGAACGGGTTAATGCCTGTGCAGTTATCCATCAAATATATACAGGAAACAGTACCGAGACATTTCTGATTGACGGTCAGGCAATCGAGATTGATTCTCCGAATTTAGGTGTTGATGTAGCCGACGGAGTTCAAATTGCTTTTCTTCCGCAGGAGGCTGCGGCAGGAAGTGTGTATTACAACATTTATCGCAGTGATGACAGCGGGAAAAGCTGGCGGATGGTTGCAGAGGATTTTTCCGTAGCGGAAGGGAACATCGCAAGGATATTGATTCCGGAGAAGGATACGGTTGTTTGCTGGTTTGAAATCAGCGGTACAACATCCCAAAGCTCCTGTTTTGTGTCCGAGGACGGCGGTGTTACTTGGAATCATGCACCATATGCTTCAAAGCCGAACAGCTTTACGCATGACCCTCAAACAAGCTCTTCCGTGATTTTCGGAGCATATGAGCAGGACGGAGATTATAGGAACGGGAAAGAACCGTTAGAATGGCTGGTTTTGGAACGGGACGGCGACCGGGCGTTGCTTTTATCCAAATACGGTATTGAGATCTTACTTTGGGACAAAGACCAACCGATAGGGGATTATGATGTGGATGATTTGTATTGGATGATGAACCGAACGCTTTATGAGACTGCATTTTCAGCAAAAGAGAGGGCGGCACTGATACAAACCAATCCGATTAAGAACGAATCTCTGGCGGAGTTCCCTTGGGGGATGACACAGTATCCGGGCTATACCTTTTTATTGGAAACCGACGATGTGTTATATGGAAAAAGTCAGGATGATACACCGTATTTCCGGACCGAAGAAGCCAGAATCACGATTCCGACTGCCTTTGCGGCACAAAAGGGTGCATGGCTGGATAAAAATGCTAAGTTTACGGATGTAGCGGTTCCATGGATTGTTACCGTAACCGGAACCACCGATGAAGATTTTTCGGAGGTGCAATTTGCAAGAGTAATGCCGGACGGAAGTATTTCCTTTGAGGAAGAGGCGATTAAGGAACAGCATGTACTGATTCGTCCGGCCATCTGGGTAGATGTAACGAAGATTCCGAAACCGGATTGGATGTAATCAACCTTCTTAAAACAAGAAAAACGTACCTTTCAAGTATTCCGAAGGGTACGTTTTTGTTATAGTTTTATGTTGCAGGAAATATTTGACTTCACAACGGTAGTGTGCTACAATTTTTTTAGACATTTATGTCAACCAAAATACGGAGATTTTAGACACAGAATATCTGTAATTACAAAAAATAGAAAGGAAAAGTATCCGTTTTTCACAGAAAAGCAGGATATAGGGAGAGTTATGAAAATCGGTATTATCGGAGCGGGTAACATGGGATACCCAATGTTACAGGGAGCAGTAAAAGTAGTAGGCGGGGAAAACGTGCTTTTTACCTGCATGAGTGAATCTGACAAGGAGCGAGGGAAAGCGGAAGGTGCTGTGTATTGTAACAGCAATGCAGAGCTTGCTACGCAGGCAGATATGGTAGTTCTTGTGATTAAGCCGTATGTGTATGATACCGTGCTTCCGGAGCTTAAGGGAAAGGTAAAGGAGGGCGCTATTGTTGTGACGGTAGCTGCCGGTATTACAATTTCTTACGTAAAAGAGGCTTTGGGCGGACACGTTAAGATGGTTCGTGTCATGCCGAATACCCCGGCCATGGTAGGGGAAGGCATGTCTGCGGTGACCTTTGATGAGGGCTCCGATTTTACCGCAGAGGAGAAGAGACTTGTAGGCGAGTTTTTCGATTCCTTCGGTAAGTATGTGGTACTTCCGGAGAATTTACAGGATGCGGCAATTCCGGCTTCCGGCAGTTCTTCCGCATTTGTGTATGTATTTATCGAGGCGATGGCGGATGCTGCGGTTTGCTGCGGAATCCCGAGAGACACTGCCTATAAGATGACAGCCCAGACCGTACTGGGTGCAGCGAAGATGGTACTGGAGACCGGCGAACACCCGGGAAAGCTCAAGGACAACGTTTGTACCCCGGGCGGAACCACCATTGCAGGCATTCGTGCCTTGGAGGAAAACGGCTTCCGTAGTGCAGTGATGGAAGCTTGTATTGCCACCTTTGATAAGGTAAAGTCCATGCAAAAGTAAGGAGTAACCTATGGAAAAGATAAAACGTATCGACCGTTCCTTGGTCTATAAAGGAGCCTGGATTTCCATGTACACCGATTCCATGGCCTTTGCCAACGGAAATTATGCCGACTGGGATTTTATCCATCATAACGGGGCGGCAGCCATGGTGGCAGAAGATAACGACGGAAAGATTGTGATGATTCGTCAGTGGCGTCCGGGTGCGGACGGGGAGATTTTAGAACTTCCGGCCGGCGGAATTAACCAAGACGAAGAACCGATGACGGCAGCTGTCAGGGAACTTCGGGAAGAAACCGGAGCCTTATGTGAAGAGGCATATCCGCTCCTTATGATTCAGCCGTCTCCGGCATACAACGATGAAAAGGTTCATATGTTTTACTGTAAGGTAACGGACTATGTAGAGCTTGCGCTTGATGATAATGAGTATGTGACGATTGAGCGGTATTCTCTGGAAGAGTTGATTGAAAAGATTATGCACGGAGAAATTTCGGATTCCAAAACTGTGGCGGGCTTGTTTGCCTATCAGGAACTGAAGAGGATGGACAGGAAATAGTCAGGTGTAATTTTGTATAGCAAAAGCATACCGATAGCATAACATACAAAGTATGTGGATTCAACCGAAAGGAGGCATGGATGGAATCTTATATTCAGGCATTTTGTGATTACAGAAAAGAGAAAAAGCAGGTTTCGGACAATACCATGCTTGCCTATCGTTCGGATTTGATGCGCATGGTAACGTATTTGCGGGGAAACGGAATTACGTCTCCGGAACAGGTTACGGAAACCCAGTTAAATTCTTTTATCCTTTCTGCGGAACGGGAAGGCTTAAAGGCATCCTCCATTGTACGACTGATTTCCAGTATCCACAGCTTTTTTGATTTTTTAACTAAGAAGGGAATCTTAAAAGACGACCCTGCAGAACGTATCAAAGCGCCAAAGGCAGAGGCGGCGGTGCAGGAGATTATTTCGGTAAATGAACTGGAGCTGTTGCTGACGGCACCGGAGGCGGATACGCCGAAGGGGTTACGGGACAGAGCAATGTTGGAAGTGTTGTATGCCACCGGAATCCACCTGAACACGTTGTTGAGTTTACAACTCTCCCAGGTGCATTTACGTTATAAAGTAATCACGGTTTCTGTCGGTGACCAGAACCGGGTGCTTCCCTTGGGACAGCCGGCCTGCGAGGCCCTGGAAGCTTACCTGAAGTGTGGAAGAGAAGCGTTAAAGAAAGAAAATTCCGACCCGGAACTGCTGTTTTACAACAAGGCCGGCGAAGAAATGACGCGTCAGGGCTTCTTTAAACGAATTACTGAATACACAAAAAAAGCAGGACTGCCGAACATTACGCCACGTATCCTGCGAAATTCCATGATCCATCATCTGATGAGCAACGGTGCCTCCTATGCAGGTGTCCACCAGCTTCTCGGAACCAAGCGACTGTCCGCCGCCATGAACTTTGAGCGTCAGACCCAGTCGGTACCGGAAATGTACAAAAAAGCCCATCCCAGAGCTTAGGGACGGGCTTTTGTAATTTTGGAACATTATACTCTTTCAGCGATGCGATACAATAAATCTTCGGTATCATTCCAGCCCAGACACGGGTCGGTAATGGACTTTCCGTAGATGTGCTCACCGATTTTCTGGCAACCTTCTTCGATGTAGCTCTCAATCATGACTCCCTTTACAAGCTTTGCAACATCTGGATTTACCTTACGGCTGTGTAAAATCTCGGAAACAATACGTGGCTGTTCCGCAAACTTTTTATTAGAGTTGTTGTGGTTGGCATCTACGATAACCGCCGGATTCTTTAAGTGCGGATGCTGTGCATACATATCCAGTAAATGAATCAAATCTTCGTAGTGGTAATTGGTCTGGCTCTGTCCGTGCTTATTTACGGCACCGCGCAAAATACAGTGTGCATACGGATTACCGGTGGTCTGCACTTCCCACTGACGGAACAGGAAGGAGTGGGCATGCTGTGCTGCGGTAACGGAATTTAACATAACGGACAGGTCACCGCTGGTCGGGTTCTTCATGCCGGCCGGAATGTCCATGCCGCTGACCGCAAGACGATGCTGCTGGTCCTCTACGGAACGTGCGCCTACGGCAACGTAGGAGAGAATGTCATCCAGATACGGCCAGTTCTCCGGATAGAGCATTTCATCCGCCGGGGTAAGGTGAGTCTCCTCAATGGCATGTAAATGCATCTTACGTACCGCAATCAGACCTTCCTGCATATTCGGAGCCTGCTCCGGATTCGGCTGGTGTGCAATCCCCTTATAGCCTTCGCCGGTGGTACGCGGCTTGTTGGTGTAAATACGCGGAACCAGGAATAACTTGTCCGCTACCTTTTCCTGCACCTTGGCAAGACGATGAATGTAATCCAGCACCGCAGTTTCGTTATCGGCGGAACACGGTCCGATAATTACCATAAACTTATCGGATTCGCCGGTAATAATTTTCTTCATTTCTTCGTCCCGGGAAGCCTTTACGGCAGTTGCTTCCGCAGACAACGGATACAAATCCTTTAATACTTCCGGGGAAATCACTTCTCTGATTTTTGTGAAACTCATAAAACATCCTTTCCTGACAATATGTAACGATATCTGTCATGTAAATTTATCGTAAAATATGTTTATTTCTGCATACAGAGTACATTATAAAACTTGAACGGAACAGTGTCAATAGGCGTATTGCGGAATATTTTCGAATATGGTAAACTAATACTATCGGCAGAAGTTTTAAAATATGGAATAAAAATAGAACATTGCAAGCGGAAGGAGAAGGATTCTTATGCGCATGTATGATTTGATTATGAAAAAAAAGCACGGAGAAACATTGTCGGATGCGGAGATTCGCTTTTTGATAACCGGGTATACCAAAGGAGAAATCCCGGATTACCAGATGTCAGCATTTTTGATGGCGGTTTGCTTTCAGGGAATGGACGCAGCGGAGACCCTTTCGCTTACCATGGCCATGGCGGAAAGCGGAGAAATGCTGGATTTATCGGCAATTCACGGCAGGAAAGCGGACAAGCACAGTACCGGCGGCGTGGGCGATAAGACTTCTTTGATTCTCGGGCCGATGGTGGCATCTTTAGGCGTCCCGGTGGCAAAAATGTCCGGACGGGGCCTTGGACATACCGGCGGTACCATTGATAAACTGGAAAGCTTTCCGGGCTTTTCCGTATCCATATCCAACGAAAAATTCATCGAAAATGTCAACCGTATGAAACTGGCGATTATCGGACAAACGGCGGATTTAGCCCCGGCGGACAAAATGCTGTATGCCCTTCGGGATGTGACCGCTACGGTGGATCAGCTTTCTTTGATTGCAAGCAGTATTATGAGTAAAAAGCTGGCGGCGGGCTCCGATGTGATTGTACTGGATGTAAAGGCCGGGAGCGGAGCATTTATGAAGACCTACGAGGATGCAAGAAAGCTGGCGGAAACCATGGTTCGTATCGGCAACGGCGCCGGCAGAAAAACCTATGCGGTGATTTCCGACATGAACCAGCCGTTAGGTTTCGCTGTAGGTAATATTTTAGAGGTAAAAGAGGCCATTGAAGCCTTAAACGGCAGAGCACCGGAGGATTTAAACGATGCCTGCATGACACTGGCTTCCTATATGTTACTGGGTGCGGGACGGGCTACTTCCGTTCCGGGGGCGAGAGAGCTTTTGGCAGAGACGGTTCATTCCGGTGCGGCGCTTCATAAGCTGGCTGAATTTGTAGAGGCGCAAGGCGGTGATAAACGTTACGTATACGAACCGGACCGGTTCCCGAAGGCAAGTTTAACCTACGAGGTGAAAGCCTTGGCAGACGGCTATATTTCCGCCATGAATACGGAAGAAATCGGCTTGACCTCCCTTGTCCTTGGCGGCGGCCGTGAGACGAAGGAAAGTGAAATCGACCTTACCGTGGGTATCGTGTTTGAAAAGAAAATCGGTGCAAAGGTAACTGCGGGCGATACCATAGCGGTACTGCATGCAAACGATAAAAATAAGCTTTCCGCAGCAAAGGAACGTCTGCAAAAGGCAATTATCGTCGGACAGACACCGGTTTCCCCGGTTCCGCATATTTTAGGTGTAGTGGAACAGTCATAGTTTAGGCTTTTCCGAATATCTTGTAAAAAGAGATGTTTCGGAGCGATACAATGAAAAAAATCAGAGTGAAATCGCAAAACAAAACAGAAAAAGGGATACGGGCAAGACGCGCACTTGCCGGTATCCTTTCTGTTTTTCTTTTGGCGGAAGCAGTGTTGATACCGATGAGAAGTACCACAAAGGTGTGGGCGGGAGGTCTTCCGGAGGGAGAAGAAGTTTTTATCCCGGAGTCGGCCGGGACAAATGCGGAAACAGTGGATAAGCCGGTGATTACATCGTTATCTGAGATAAACGAAAGCGCAAGTGATACAAATACTATGGTTTCGCCGGCGGAGAAAGAGGTAGAAAATATAGCTACTGTAGCGCCGGAGGGAGTCAATGTCACTTCCGAATCGGTTATTCTTATGGAAATGGAATCAGGTACCGTTATTGCGGAAAAGGAGGCAGAGAAAGCCCGTCCCATTGCCAGTGTAACGAAAATTATGACCCTGCTTTTCATCGCAGAAGCGGTAGATGAAGGAAAAATCAAGCTGACAGACACAGTAACGGTCAGCGAATACGCGGCATCCATGGGCGGCTCCCAGGTGTTTTTGGAGCCGGGGGAGACCCAGAACGTGGAAACCATGATAAAATGCATCAGTATTTCCAGTGCAAACGATGCCTGCGTGGCAATGGCGGAGCATCTGGCAGGCAGTGAAGCATCATTTGTAGAGATGATGAATGCAAAAGCAAAGGAACTGGGCATGAACAATACCACCTTTCACAATTGTTGCGGTCTGGATGTGAGCGGACATGTATCCTGTGCGAAAGATGTGGCGCTGATGTCTACAGAGCTTATGAAAAATCATCCGTGGATAACCAAATACACCACCACCTGGATGGATACCATTATTCATACGACACGGCGTGGAAGCAGTGAGTTCGGACTTGCCAATACCAACAAGCTGTTGAAGCAATACAACGGCATTACGGGCTTAAAAACCGGTTCTACAGACGAAGCGAAGTATTGTCTTTCCGCAACTGCAGAGCGAAACGGTGTGAAGTTGGTAGCGGTGGTGCTTGCGGCGCCGGATACAAAGACAAGATTTCGTGAAGCGGCAGCCTTGCTTGATTACGGTTTTGCCAAATGTACCGTGTACCGCGACGACGGAACTGATTTTCCGCTTGCGGAGGTTGAGGTGACGAAAGGACAGCAGAAAACCGTTTCTGTAGGGCTGAAAGAACCGTTTACACACGTGTTTACCGGCGGGGAGGATTTGTCTGCCATTAATCGTGAAATTGTCTTAAAAGAGGAAATAAAGGCTCCGCTGGCAGAAGGCGATGTTGTGGGAGAATATCGTTACAGTTTAAACGACAAACTGTTGGGAAGCGTGGAAATCGTTTGCAGGGAAGATGTGAAGGAAATGAGCTTTGGAGCAAGTTTTATGAAATGTAAGGATCTGTATTTCAGAGTAAAAGAATCAAAAGAGAAGGTAAAAACAGATGATAAAGAACCGGTGTCCGAGGAGAAACTTTCATTGACACCGTCTGAAAAATAAAGTATGATAGATAGGTGAGGAATTCTATAAAAGCGCAAAGATGACGATAGGACGGGAGGTGGTGTAAATGAAGAACAGCGGATGGATTTTCCTCGGTACTGCGGCACTTGCCTTAGGTGCAACACTTTACCAGCTTGTAGAGCACGGTGTGCCGGTAAGAAGGGAATATGATGTAGAGGTATCGGAAAGCTTGTCAGGATTACGAATTTTGATGTTGTCGGATTTGCACTGCAATCCTTTAATTTGTAAAAACGAACGGGTAATAGCCCAGCTAAAGGCAGAGAAACCGGATGTTATTTTGCTGGCAGGAGATATGATCAGCAAGTACGGCAAAAAAGAAAACCTTCGTGTGCCTGCTTTTTTAAAAAAACTGACTGAAATTGCACCGGTAGTCTACGGAATGGGCAACCACGAGGAGGTGCTTCGCACCGATTTCCCTGAGCAGTTTGAGGAGTATCGCAAAGTAGTGGAAGAGATGGGAATTTCGTTCCCGGATAACGAAACGGTTTCTCTTGTTCTACAAGGGAAGAATGTTGAATTTGCAGGACTTACCTTAAAGCATAAGTATTATTTTAAGAAAAAGCGGCAGGTGTTACCGGCGGAAGCAACAGAGGAGCTTTTTATAGAAAACCCGGAAAACACTATACTTCTGGCGCATTTTCCGGATCATTTTCCGGCCTATGCAAAGCTGGCCCCCCTTGTTGTATCCGGGCATAATCACGGAGGCATTATCCGGTTGCCGATTGTAGGCGGAATTATTTCTCCACAGCTGTATTTGCCGCCTTATACCCGAGGTTGCTATTCAGAAGGAGATTCTACAATGGTCGTAAGTGCCGGAATCGGGTCGCATTCCCTGCCGGCCCGCCTGTTTAACCGCATAGAATACTGTATTATCAATACCAAAACGAGGAAATAAAGATGAGTTTGTCCGTTACGTTGGAAAAGTTTGAGGGGCCGTTGGATTTGCTGTTGCACCTCATCGAAAAAAACAAAATAAATATTTACGACATTCCGATTGTGGAAATAACGGAACAATATATGGACTATATCCGGCAGATGCAGGAACAGGACATGGAGATTATGAGCGAATTTCTGGTCATGGCAGCCACGCTTCTTAACATCAAGTCCAAAATGTTACTTCCGCAGGAGGAACCGGAGGATACGGAAGAGCCGGTAGACCCGCGTCAGGAGCTTGTAGAGCGCCTGTTGCAGTACAAAATGTATAAGTATGCTTCTCTGGAGCTTTCGGACCGTCAGCTTGACGCAGGAAGGGTACTGTTTAAGGAGGCCAACCTTCCGCCGGAAATCGCGAATTATAAGGAACCTATCGATACTCAGGCGCTTCTTTCTGATTTGACCCTGCAAAAGCTTCACTCGATTTTTGAATCGGTGATGAAAAAGCAGGTAGAGAAAATCGACCCGGTACGAAGCAAGTTCGGTCGTATCGAAAAAGAAGAAGTCAGCATGTCCAAGAAAATGCGGGAGATTCAGGAATACGCCTTGGCTAATAAGCGTTTTTCTTTCCGTGCGCTTTTGATGGAACAGTATGATAAGATGGATGTTGTCGTAACTTTTTTATGTATACTTGAGTTGATGAAAATCGGAAGAATGCACGTGGTGCAGGAAGAAATTTTTGATGAAATAGAAATCGAATACCTGGCAGATGATATTATTGACTTCGAGGATTCGGATTTTTAGTCGGAGGATGAAATGGAACTACAAGAGTTGGAAGCGCAGTTAGAAGCGATTTTATTTACCATGGGCGAAGCGGTGGAGGTAGACCGCCTGGCGACGGCATTGGAGCATGATGTGGATACGGTACGCAGAGTATTACGGAATATGATGGACCGCTACGAAGCGGACGATCGTGGCATCCAGATTATCGAACTGGACGGTTCCTTCCAGATGTGTACCAAGTCGTCTATGTACGAGTCCATTATTAAGATTGCCCATGTGCCGAAAAAGCACGTGTTGACGGAGGTTTTACTGGAAACTTTATCGATTATTGCTTACAAGCAGCCGATTACCCGTCAGGAAATTGAAGCCATCCGCGGTGTTTCCTGTGACCATGCGGTAAATAAGCTGGTAGAATACAATTTGATTCAGGAAGTGGGACGTCTGGATGCGCCGGGCCGTCCGATTTTGTTCGGCACTACGGAGGAATTTTTACGCAGCTTCGGACTGGTTTCCCTGGACGATTTGCCGGTAATTAATCCGGAAAAGGTGGAGGATTTCAAACTGGAGGCGGAAGAAGAAATGCAGCTTTCCCTGGAAATCTAGCAGTCAGAGAGAAAATCTTTCGGCATTCGTTTATGTTTTGGTACGGTTTCGCACATTTTTCCGTCCGGCTTGCATATGCTTTGAAAAAGACTTGTTTTCGGGGCATGTTATGATTATTCGGGAATACAGAGCCAAGAGAAAAAACAGCTTTCACGTACATAAAAAGAATAAAACGCAAACAAAGAAAGGAACGCATCCGTTGATGTGTTTCTTTTTTGTGTTTTTACTATTGTTCAGCATGGTGATGCCGCCCTCAAAGATACCTTCGGTATTGGCAGGAACGATACAAGCGTTTTCATCCGAGGAAATTCTATCAAAAGAAGATGTTTTTTCTGTATATCAGGCTACGCAGGAAGAGCTTGAGATAGAGACAGATGCCCCCGCTGCCGGTTCCCTGCATGCATATTCTGCTGTTTTATACGATGGAAAAGCAGACCGGGTATTGTATGAAAAAAACGGTTATGAGGTACTTCCTATGGCCAGTACCACTAAGATTATGACCCTTCTGGTGGTATTGGAACATACAAAGCCTACGGATATCGTTACCGTATCTCAAAACGCCGCCAAACAGCCGGATGTGCAACTGAACATGAATACCGGAGAGCAATATTATGTGGGAGATTTGTGTTATTCCCTCATGTTAGAGTCCCACAATGATACCGCAGTTGCGTTGGCGGAACATGTCGGAGGTTCCGTGGAGGGCTTTGCGGCACTGATGAACGCAAAAGCAAAAGCATTGGGTGCCTATTCCGCTCATTTTGTGACTCCGAACGGACTGGATGCGGAGGGGCACGGGATCACCGCTGCCGACCTGGCAAAAATCGCAGCGTATGCGGTAAAACAGGAAGACTTCCGTAAAATCACAACAACGCAGTCCCATACCTTCACAGAACTGACCAAGGGGCGCAGCTTTACCGTAAACAACAAGGATGCCTTTTTGTCTATGATGGAGGGGGCTATCGGGGTAAAGACCGGTTTCACCGGAAAGGCAGGGTATTGCTTTGTAGGAGCCTTAGAGCGGCAGGACCGGCTTTTCATCAGTGTGGTGCTGGCAAGTGGCTGGCCGCCTCATAAAACCTATAAATGGAGCGATACGAGGCTTTTAATGAATTACGGACTGGAGAATTATAAAACGCTTCCCTTACTGGACGATACCGTAACATTGCCGGAGCTTCCGAGCCTTCCTGTAGAAAAGGGACAGAAGAGCACCATAGCACTTTCCTACAACCCGGATGCATTACAACAGGTGAAGGAATATTGTTTACTGCGTACCGGAGAGGAAGAGGTCGTCTGTCGCACGGAACTCTTTATCAACCGGCTTATCGCACCGGTTGAAGTAGGAAAGACAGTTGGAGAGCTCATAATCACAATAGACGGAGACTGTATCAAAAAAATACCGATACAAACCGCCGAAACGGTTGTACCGGTAGATTTTAATTTTTATTTCGGTCAGATACTGGACCTGTTTTTCACAGGAGCGGTTCAGCCGTTTTAAAAGAATAAGCGGATTGAACTACTGATTCCGCGTATTACGGCATTGCAACAGCTTATACCGTCGCGACAGCCTCTTCCATTGCATTCTTAGCGGAAATCAAAACATTCGCACGTTCCAGAGCCGCATCGATGTTTTCACAGAAATTGTCGGCACCGATGGTGGAAATAAAGCCATTTTTCTCCATAATGGAACGCGGCTGTTCCAGCACATGAGAGAAGATTACGGTAATGCCGTATTCCTTTAAGTCCTTGGTTACGTCCTTTAAGGTATTCATGGCAGTAACATCGATTGCCGGAACGCCACGCATACGGATGATAACTACCTTTGTATCCTTTTTCATGGTCTGGTGCTTTAAGCGGAGCAGCTTGTCTACCGCACCGAAGAACATCGGACCATTTACTTCGAATACTTCCGTACCTTCCGGCACTTCCTTTAACGAAATATGTTCCGGGTCGTTTTCTTCCTCCGGGAGATGGGTATCTCGTACATATTTCCAACCGGAAACGTCGGTCACATCGGACATACGCTTCATGAAAAGAACGCAGGAGAGTACGATACCTACTTCAATAGCAATAACCAAATCAAACGCAAAGGTCAGTACACAGGAGGTAATGAGCACGATAGCATCGGACTTCGGCGCCTTACGGTATGCAAGGAACGCTTTTACGTTAAACATATTGTAGGATACCACCAAAAGAATTGCCGCCAAGACAGGTCTCGGTACCAGCTTAATCAGCGGCATACCAAACAACAGCATAGCCAAAAGTGTAAGGCTGTGGAATACCAGTGCAATCGGCGTACGTCCGCCGTTCTTTGCGTTTGCGATGGAACGTGCAACACCGCCGGTAGCCGGAATGCAACCGAAACATCCGAGAACAATATTCGCTACACCCTGACCGAGAAGCTCTGCATTCGGCTTATGCTTACTGTTTATCATACCGTCGGTTACCACAGCGGATAACAGAGCCTGCATGGCAACCAGAATCGCAATGGTAAAGGCCGGAGACATAAGATGGAACAAATCATCAAACTGTACACCTTCAATTTTTGCAACGGAAAGTGTCTTCGGAATATCACCGAGAAGCGCCACATCCAGCTTTAAGAAATATGCGGCTGCGGTGCCGATGACAAGCGCTACAAAAGAATTCGGAATGGTTTTGTTGATTTTCGGCCAAATTACAAGAATAACGATACTAACCAGTCCGAGTACCAGCGCCTGCCAGTTAATATTTTTGAAATTTGCGATATACGTACTCCATTTTCCGAGGAAAGAGGTCGGCATCTTCGCAATTTCAAAGCCAAGGAAATCCTTTACCTCAAGAGTCGCGATCGTAATGGCAATACCGCCGGTAAAGCCGATGGTAATCGGAGACGGAATAAACTTAATCAGCTTTCCCAAATGAAATACACCGAATAAAACAAGCATAATACCTGCCATAATCGTAGAAATAATTAATCCCTGGGTACCGTAGCCCGCAATGACGGACTGGGTTATAACAATAAACGCACCCGTCGGACCGGTAATCTGAACACGGCTTCCGCCAAGAAGCGCCACAATAATACCGGAAATAATTGCGGAATATATTCCTTTTTCCGGAGAAACACCGCAGCCAAGGGCAAATGCGATGGACAACGGGAGAGCAATAATGGCCACAATAATACCGGCCTTCATATCTAAGAAAAATTGTTTTGCATTGTAGTGTTTCAAAACACTGAACAGCTTCGGTTTCATTTATACTTCCTCCTTTGTGCGGGCTTTATTTTAATACTGTTTGTTCTAAAATTCAAGTGTAAATTCAAATTTTCGTGGAAATAGTGAATATAACAGCGATATACAACCTGTAAAACGTGCAATTTTCAAGGAAAAATCAGTAGAATTATCCTCAAATCCGTGTTATAATGAATTGTTACGGAGAATCACTTGTTTTTGAGAGGTGCTGCATATGATACGACTTTCCAGAAGTAAAATCCAAAATCTTGCCGCCAATGAAGCGGTGTTTCAGCGCGGGCTTGCCTATTTTAAGGACAAGCGTGTGATTCATGCCGCATGCTCCAAAAACAAGAAAATATATACTTTTACCGTTCAGGGAAATCAAAAATATCGTGTCACGGTGGAAGAAACACCGGAACAGGATGTGGAATTTTCCTGCAATTGTCCGGCTATGTACAGTCAGAAAGGTGCCTGTAAGCATTCCGTGGCGGCGCTTTTGTATTTGCAACAGTATCTGGAGCAGAAGGAGAAGAAAAACGGTACGGCACATTCCTCTGCGGATGCCAGAGCCGGAAAAATCATTCAGTATTTCATGGATGCGGGAGAACCGAATTACGATAAGGATATTTATCATATCGAACCTTGTATCGAGATTCCGGGGTTACTTCGTACGGATGCGGACCCGGTGTATTTATCTCTGCGTGTCGGCAGTACCAAAATGTACCGCGTCCAGATGTTAAAACGTTTCTTAATGGATTACAAGGAGAAAAAGAGCATTATTCTCGGAAAAGAATTCTGTTATCTGCCGAGCGAGAGCAGCTTTGACCATGCTTCCGAGCGGCTTTTGCAGGAGCTTTTGGCATATCTGGAGATTTTAGAGGTACTGGACGGTTCCGGCAGTATGCAGCTGTTCCAAAAGGCGAAAATCCAGTTAAACCGAAGACTTCTTGCCAAAATTTTATCTCAATGTAAGGACCTTACCTATACGTTGGTTTTATCGGGTACGGAGCTTGAAGGTGTACGTTTTGTAAAGGGAAATCCACGCATTGAGTACGATATTTCCATGCAAAACGAGTTTTTGACCATGGATTATAAGGAAAATGAGAAGGTCATTCCGATTACCGCGGACGGCTCCCTGCTGTTACGTGACAATGCGCTGTATTTACCGGATGCCCGCTTTATGAAGACCTATTTACCGTTTTATTCCAGTTTGGGAGAGGAAAAGGACGCGCTGGTATTTGAAGAGAGGGAGCGGGATGCCTTTTTGGAGCATGTGCTTCCGGTGATTCACGATTCCATGCAGGTGGAAATTCCGGAGGAGGTGCAGGACCGTTATCTTACCCTGCCGTTTTCCGCAAAAATTTACTTTGATTTGTTCCATGACGGCGTACAGGCAAAGGTTTCCTTTGTGTACGGCGACCATGAATTCAATATGTTTGACTCGCCAAACGTAAAGGGCGGGTATATTCTTGTGCGTGAAAAAGAAAAAGAGGAAGAAGTATGCACCGCACTGGCTATGTACGGTTTTGAGCCTCATAACGGTTTCTATTTATTGAAGCAGGAGGACGGGATTTATACCTTGCTCACCCAGGGGCTTTCCGACCTTTCCGCTTACGCAGAGCTGTTTTCCTCGGACGCCTTCGCAAAAATGCGTCTCCGCAGAAACACACCGGCGCATATGGGCATTTCCATGCCGCCGGGAGAGGATTTGTTGCAGGTGGAGTTCCAATATGAGGACATTTCCGGCGAAGAATTGCGGGCGATTTTCCATTCCTACCGCCAGAAAAAGACCTATCATCGCTTAAACGACGGCAGTTTTATCGATTTAACCGACGAAATGTTTGTGAAAGCGGCAGAACTGTTGGATAATATGAATTTGTCCTATCGGGATTTTGATAAAAACGGAGTGCTTAAGATTTCGAAAAGCCATGCGGTCTATCTGGACGCAGCTCCGCAGGAGTTCGGCTTCGAAGTGACAAAGGGCCGGCATTTTTCCGCGTTTCTTGCGCGGCTTCATGATCCGGAGGCACAAAATTATCAGGTGCCGGAAAAGATTCAAATCGAACTCAGAGGTTATCAGAAGGTGGGATTTTCCTGGCTTCGCATGCTGTCGGACAACGGCTTCGGCGGTATTTTAGCCGATGATATGGGTCTGGGTAAGACATTGCAGGCCATCACCTATATGGCATCCTTGCTGGAGACGGAGAAGTTTTCCGAAACTCCGTTTTTGGTGGTATGTCCGACTTCTTTGGTATACAACTGGCTGGATGAGGTTGAAACCTACGCACCGCACCTGCGGGTAAAGATTATCCAGGGCACGCCTGAGGATCGCAGAGCACGCCTGACAGAAAGCGGAGAGTGCGATCTTTATATCACGTCTTATCCGCTTCTGCGCAGAGATTTGCCGTACTACAGTGAAAAGCAGTTCCATACCGTATTCATTGACGAGGCGCAGTTTATTAAAAACGCCATGACCGGTAACGCACGTTCCGTTAAGGGGCTTCATGCAAAGACCCGGTTTGCCCTGACCGGTACACCGATTGAGAATTCCCTGTCGGAGCTTTGGTCCATTTTTGATTTTATCATGCCGGGGTATTTGTTCTCTTATACGAGATTCGCAAAACGGTTCGAACGTCCCGCATCCAAGGGAGAGACCGGCGTATTACAACAGCTGAGCCGCAGAATTAAGCCGTTTTTACTGCGTCGTATGAAAAAGGATGTTTTGGCGGAACTGCCGGATAAGATTGAAACCAAGCTGGTAACGGAGCTGACAGAAGAACAGAGAAAGCTGTATTTGTCCTATGCACAGCAGGCCAGAAATGAGATTTCCGACGAAATTTCCCGTGTTGGCTTCGAAAAGAGCAGGATGCAGATTCTGGCTGCTCTCACAAGATTGCGTCAGATTTGCTGTCATCCGGGCATGTTTTTGGAAAATTACGAAGGCGGAAGCGGGAAGGTTTCCCTGTTTTTGCAGATTATGGACGAGCTGCGGGAAAACGGACACCGCATCCTTGTGTTTTCTCAGTTTACAACCATGTTGGAGTTATTAAAAGACGCCCTGACCGAGGCGGAGATTCCGTTCTTTTACTTGTGCGGAACCACCAAGCCGGCAGAGCGTAGAGATTTTGTAAAACGTTTTAATGCAGGAGAAGGCGATCTGTTTTTAATCTCCTTAAAAGCAGGCGGCACCGGTCTTAACTTAACCGGCGCCGACACAGTCATTCATTTTGATCCTTGGTGGAACCCTGCGGTGGAAGACCAGGCCTCCGACCGTGCTCATCGGATCGGGCAGGAGAAGAATGTGCATGTCATCAAGCTTCTCACCAAGGGTACCATTGAAGAAAAGATATTCCGGTTACAGCAAAAGAAACAGGATTTGTTCAACGCCGTCATCGAAGCAGGAGAAACCTTCCTTAACAAACTGACGGAGGAAGAAATCCGGGAGCTGTTCGCCGATCCGGAAGCATAACATCACAACAAACAATTAACCGAAGAATTCCTCTACCAGCTGTTCTGCCAAAGAGTGCTTAAGGTCAGGGAACGCTTCCGATAAACGCTTTACCAGCGTATCCAGGCGCTCTATGTAGAGGAGTTCTTCCGAGGTCACTTCCTCTTCGGATTCCGATGCACCTTCTCTTAACATATCCTTGGTAAAATTCTTTTCCATCCAGGCCTTTGCCTCTGCTACCGTTTTATTCTCAAGTTCGGCGCCTTCTTTAAGCTTGCCCGCCTTCACAAAAGAGAACACACCAAGCGCAAGGAAAATACCGAACATTACAAACAATACAACGGAAGAGAAGGTAGAACCGAACAAGGTAAATACTTCCATAAAATTAAGTATCGCAAAAATCACACCAAGTCCACCCAAAATCGTGAACGTAATACCGGAAGAACGGTAATCTTCGTACCGGGATGCAGCACTGACATATTTGGCCGCCGCACGTTCCTCGACACTTTCCGCATCATCCTTCGTAGCTTTATCTGCAACATCATCAGCGGATTCTTCCTGCGTTTCTTCCTCGTCTTCTTCGTCATCTCCGAAATAATCGAATTCTTTCCCTTTCATGAACGCAGCCTCGGCCGCCTTTTGCATTACCATTTCTGTTTCTACGGAATAGAAGGCTTTGAAACACTTCTTCGCTTTATTCAAATCCTCCGGAGCAACATAAACCCCGGTAAATTCTTCCTCCTCAAGTACAGCGGAGGTAATCCCGGAATATTCCAGAAACTTACGTAACTTTTCAACAAAAGCCTGCTGGTCGGACTCTACCTGAACCAACATCGCGGTTGCGTTTTTCAACACAACATCCTTATATTCGGCCACCAATTCCACCTTACAATCGGCACAATGAGTAATCCCCTCACGATACTCCGTTTTACAATTCGGACACCACGGCATAGTAACAAACCTCCAATTAACTTTTTATGAAAAACCAGACATAACTCTCTATTTTTCACATACAACAAGTATACCGTAAACGAAAGAGAAATTCAACAAAAATTCCGACATATTCTTATTCTTTACGCGGGGAAGATTTTATGCTATACTATCGATAGTCTTTGTTATTTGGAGGAAATAATGTCAGATACAGTTTATACACGTAAATTAGCGCTGTCCGATGAAATTTTAATGGCGGTGGATAAGCCGGCACGCTACATCGGCGGTGAAGTAAATATGATTCGTAAGAATCCGAGAGAGGTAGATATTCGGTTTTGTATGTGTTTTCCGGATGTGTACGAGGTAGGTATGTCTCATCTCGGTATTCAGATTTTATATGATATGTTTAACCGGAGAGAGGATACCTACTGTGAGCGTGTGTATTCGCCGTGGCCGGATATGGATAAGATTTTAAGAGAACAGCAGATTCCACTGTTTGCGTTGGAATCCCAGGAACCGTTAAAGGAGTTTGATTTTCTGGGAATTACGCTGCAGTACGAGATGTGTTATACGAATATTTTACAAATCCTTGATTTGGCAGGAATTCCGCTTCATGCGGTTGACCGTACCGAGGAGGACCCGATTGTCATCGGAGGCGGTCCGTGCGCCTATAATCCGGAACCGTTGGCGGATTTCTTTGATTTCTTCTATTTGGGTGAGGGAGAAACCGTTTATAACGAGATTTTGGACAAGTATAAGGAGCATAAGGCAAAAGGCGGCAGTCGTCGCGAATTTCTTGAAATCGTTGCGGATATCGAAGGTATGTATGTACCGCAGTTTTATGATGTGACCTATAAGGAAGACGGCACATTGGCTTCTTTTGAGCCGAACAATGCTCATGCAAAGAAAACCATCCGAAAGCAGGTGGAAATGGAGCTTTCCGATACCTATTATCCTGAAAAGCCGTTGGTGCCGTTTATTCGTGCGATTCAGGACCGTGTGGTACTGGAGATTCAGCGCGGTTGTATCCGCGGCTGTCGCTTCTGTCAGGCAGGTATGCTGTATCGCCCGATTCGTGAGCGTAACGTGGCGTTTTTAAAGGATTTGGCCACAAAGATGCTGCGTTCCACGGGACATGAGGAGATTTCCCTGTCTTCCTTAAGCTCCAGCGATTATTCCTGCTTGAAAGAGCTAGTATATTACTTAATCGATACGTTCCAGAACGACGGAGTGAACATTTCCCTGCCGTCTCTTCGTATCGATGCCTTTGCTCTGGATGTAATGAATAAAGTGCAGGATATTACGAAATCCAGTCTGACCTTTGCTCCGGAAGCAGGCAGTCAGCGGATGCGTGATGTGATTAATAAGGGATTGACCGAGGAAGTGATTCTTGCCGGTGCCACCGAGGCCTTTAAGGGCGGTTGGAACAAGGTGAAGCTGTATTTCATGCTTGGTCTGCCGGGAGAGCAGGAAGAGGATATTAAGGCCATTGCAGAGCTTAGTAACGAGATTGCAAAGGCGTATTACGATACCATACCGAAGTCGGAGCGTAAGGGGAAGGTACAGATTACCACCAGTACTTCCTTCTTTGTACCGAAGCCGTTTACCCCGTTCCAGTGGGTACGTATGGCTACACCGGAGGAGTTTGTATCCGCACGAAAGGTGCTTTCCGGAGCCATTAAAGAACAGTTAAACGCAAAGAGTATCAAATACAACTGGCATGATACGGATGTCACCATGCTTGAGGGTGTATTTGCAAGAGGCGACAGACGGTGTGCGGCACTGATCGAAGGCGCATATAAGGACGGATGTCTCTTTGATTCCTGGTCCGAGTACTTCCGGAACGATATCTGGATGAACCAATTCACTAAGACCGGACTTTCTTTGGAGTTTTACACCTCCAGAGAGCGTGATAAGGACGAATTACTTCCGTGGGATTTCATTGATGCCGGCATTTCCAGAAGCTTTTTATACAGAGAGTACGAAAAGAGTAAAGAGGGGATTGTGACCCCAAATTGCCGTAAGGGCTGTGCAGGCTGCGGTGCAGCCCAGTTCCACGGCGGTGTTTGTTACGAACCGCGGAATGAGGCAGGAGAAAGTATTTCCAATGAGGTTTTAATCCCGGATTGTTAATCCGTTTAAAAGGAGATTAGTTATGAATGTCAGAGTACGTTTTGCAAAATACGGTGCGGTGAAGTTTATCGGACATCTGGATGTACTGCGTTATTTCCAGAAGGCAGTCCGCAGATCGGGACTAAAAATCGCATATTCTCAAGGGTTTCACCCGCATCAGATTATGTCCTTTGCATCACCGTTAGGTGTCGGTATCACCAGTGAGGGCGAATACATGGACATGGAACTTACGGCAGACTATACGCCGCAGGAGATTGTGGAGGCCTTAAACACGTCCATGGTAGAGGGCTTTACGGTACTTTCCGCCCACATTCTTCCGGACCCGGTGAACGGCCGCAGAAGAGAAACCGCCATGTCTTTGGTAACAGCGGCGGATTATCTCGTAACGGTCAAGGAAAACGATACCTTCCTTGGGACAAAGTCATTAGCGGAATTAAATGAGGCCTGGGCGCATTTCTTTGGACAAGAGCACATTTCAGTAATTAAGAAGGTAAAAAAGTCCAATACCGAGACCGAAGTGGATTTAAAGTCGTTTTTATACGGAGCAGTGGTCGGAACGGTGTCCGGGAATACCGTTGAGGCATCGTTACCTGAGGTGGCAGCACGTAAGAACGACAATACCTTCTATGAAGTGCCGGAAATCCCGGACTTTGCGGCAGAGCAGAAGGCTAGTTGTGCGGAAAAAGGCTTGTTTTCCGTACTTTTACGTGTATCCGCCGGCAGTTCCGACAATATTAAGCCGGAGCTTGTGATGGAGGCGTTTGCAAAATTCTTAGGCTGTGAAGCGTTAGATGAACTAAAGTTCCGGATTCACAGACTGGATATGTATACCGGGGAAAATCCGGAGCTGAAACGCTTGTAAAAATGTCCGTATTGCGGAACCGGTCTTGAAATACTTCAGTATTACGATAGAGAAAAATTATGATTATGGGGAGTTCATTATGAAAAAAATTTGGATTGGAGAAGGAATTGCCATCCTTCTTATCATTATTGCAAGCATTATCGCAAAAAAGCTGCTGCCGGACGACCGTGGGTTACCGCTTGGCGTGTTTTCCGCATGCCTGTGTATGTTTATTTTGGCGGTGACGGTGGCTGCTATCATTATACCATCTTTGTTTCAGGAAATAAGAGGAACCAGTCGCAAAAGGAAAAAGGATGTCATCGAAATCATTGTTATGGTAATTATCATTCTGATTTGGCTTGCAGGTACGGTGCAGTTAGGAATCCGCGGTACAAGGGCCTTGAAGGATACGATAAACGGACCGGTGGAGCAGCCGATTCACAAAACCGACCTCAAAAAACGACACGTTTACCGCTACAGAAGATCCAGTACCGATAGGTATTATTTATATTGTTATACCCTTGATGAGAAAAACGAGTTGCTGAAAGTCCGAGTGAACGAAGAAAAGTTAGACAAAGTGGATACAACCATGCTGGTTGGTTCATATATCTGTGAATCTATCTATGGATTAGAAGAGGATAGGTATATGCTGTACTATTATGAAAACCTTAAAATTCTAGTTGATTTAGAAGTGATGAAAGAAAAACCAGAGTAATCGTTCCGGCTAAGCCACGATTACATAACAAAAGACAGGAGAACCTTTATGCGCCTTGTGGTAACGAAAAAAGACCGCTATATTTATTCTGTGTTGTTTGATGAGAATAACCAACCGTTGGAGATGTCTGCGGAGAACGCGGATACGCCGTCGCGCCTCGGAAATATTTACGTCGGTCACGTCAACAATATCGTGAAAAACATTGATGCCGCCTTTATTGAGACCGAAGGGGGCTGTATGTGTTACCATTCTCTGAAGGATGCGACTTCTTATTTGTTCGGTCCCCACGCCAACAACGAACGGTTATGTATGGGGGATTACGTGCTGGTCCAGGTGGAACGGGAGGATATTAAGACGAAACAGCCTTCCGTTACAGGAAAACTCCAGTTTACCGGCAAGTATCTGGTACTGGTACACGGCATGAAGGGTGTTCGGATTTCCAATAAAATCAAAGATAAAGAGGAAAACAATAGGCTAAAAGTCCTATTTTCTAATTGTGAGAATGAGAATTACGGTCTTATCGTTAGAACTAATGCACTACAGGTGTCGAATGAACGGTTAAAAGCGGAGGAAGCGCGTTTGGCCGCCTTATACAACGATATTTGCACCACCGGAGTACATAAATCCAAGGGAAGTCTGTTGTATCAAAACTATCCGTGGTACATTGATTTGCTGCGGGATTTACCCCAGGACCAACTGACCGAGGTAGTCACAGACGAGGAAGAGATATTTGCGGCATTTTCCGATTATACCGCACAATTTCAGCCGGAGGATACCGGGAAGCTTCGCCTATACCGGGATGAAAACCTTTCCCTGGCGGCGCTGTATTCCCTGCAAAAGTGGGAGAAAGAAGCGTTATCTAAGCATGTCTGGTTAAAATCCGGTGCATCTCTGGTCATTGAGCCGACAGAAACCCTGACCGTCATTGACGTAAATACAGGAAAGGCTATCAGCGGCAAAAAAGCCGGAGACGAGACCTTCTATAAAATCAATGAAGAAGCCGCAAGAGAGTGCATGCGGCAGCTTCGTCTGCGGAATCTGTCCGGTATGATTTTAATCGATTTTATTAATATGGAGTCCGAGGAGTATAACGTAAAGCTGATGCGGCTTTTAAAAGAACTGGCAGCAAAGGACCGAATTCCGGTGAATGTGGTGGATATGACAGGCTTGCGTCTGGTGGAGTTGACAAGAAAAAAGGTAAAGAAGCCGTTGCATGAGATGCTTATCGGTTCATGCTAACTAAATCATGGTGCATCGTATACAATTTCACCCTCGGGTCCATGCGCATTTTGCACAAAAATGCTTCCATAGGAATTTTTACACTGACATTTCCGAAAAAATTATGCTATAATCAATATGAAATATGTGATGACAAGCGCCTTTCCCGTGGCTGCGGGAACAGGCGTTTCACTTTACCCAAAAGCAGAAATAACGGTTGAATTGCATGATTGCGGAGGTTAAAAGCGTGTTTAAAAAAGGTGAGTTTGTGGTTTGTGGAAATAACGGAATCTGTAAAGTGACGGATGTAACAACATTGAATATGGCAAGTGCACCAAAAGATCGTTTATACTACATATTAAAGCCGGTGTATGCAGAATCCAGTACCGTGTACATTCCGGTTGATAATCATAAAGTAGCGATTCGTGCGGCACTGACCGAACAGGAAGTACATGAATTGATTGCAAAGATTCCGTCTTTGGAGCTGGTCTGGGTAGAAAACGACAAACAGCGGGAGCTGACCTATAAAGAATGCTTGAAACAGAATTCCTGTGAAGACTATGTCCGTATTATAAAGACCTTGTACTTGCGGAAGCAGGATCGTCTTGCAAAAGGGCAGAAGATCATCGGCCTGGATGAACGCTATTTAAAGCAGGCAGAGGATTTACTGTACGGAGAACTGGCGGTGGCACTGGGGATTGAGAAACAGGGAGTGCAAGCATATATTACGGAAGAAATTGAGAAACTGAAAATGGAATAATAGAAAAAAATCGCCCCTTCCTTATTTTTTGACCGGATGGTAATGCCAGGCAAAAGATAAAGAAGGGATATTTTATATGCAGAACAATTGTATACATGAATACAAAACCATTGACAAAATAAAAAGAAGTGTTATAATAAGCACATAATTGTGTATTGTATACATGTATACTGTAACAGCAAAAGTATAAAACATTCAAAATTAATACATTACAGGAGGTGTCTTATGTTAACACACATCGGAACAACCACCATAGAAACCGACCGGTTACTCCTTCGTCGCTTTGAGTACGCGGACGATGATGCTATGTTAAAATACTGGATTGCAGACGAAACGATACAGTCTATGTATTCGGAACCGGTTTATACAACGAAAGAAGCGGTGAAAGAACTCTTAGATAAGTATATCAGTTCTTATGAGAGGGAAGACTATTACCGTTGGGCGATTATACTGAAAGAAACGGGAGAGTGCATCGGTCAGATCGCATACTTTCTCGTAGACTATAAAAATCACTTTGCGGAAATCGAATATTGTATCGGTTCGGCGTTTCAGTGTAAAGGTTATGCCACCGAAGCTACCAAGGCAGTAATACGATACGGCTTTGAAAAAATAAACTTACATAGGTGCAGATTTGTACCAAAGAAATCAATGCTGCGTCAAAACGTGTCATAGAGAAATGCGGCTTTATTTACGAAGGGATGCTACGAGACTACTTTTATATGAACGGAGAATATGTGGGCCGATTGTATTTTTCCTTAATTGACGAAGAATATCCGAATAAGTTGATATAAAACATTTATGACAACATATAGCATCAAAGGTTCAAATGTCAAATGTATTTTGTGTATTCTTGTATACAATTTTTCATTGACATTTATTTTACACAGGATTATAATGAAAACATCTTTTTGGGAGGATAACGATTATGAAGATTAAAATTGGAATCGTAGGATACGGCAACCTTGGCCGTGGAGTAGAAACAGCAGTGAATGCAACCCCGGATTGTGAGCTGGTTGCGTTATTTACAAGAAGAGATCCGAGTACAATCAAGACTCGTACCGGTATTCCGGTTTATAAAATGGAAGATGCTGTGAATATGCAGGATCAGATTGACGTTATGGTTTTATGCGGCGGCAGTGCCAACGATTTGCCGGAGCAGACCCCAGAGTTTGCAAAGTATTTTAACGTCATTGACAGCTTTGATACCCATGCCCGCATTCCGGAGCATTTTGCCAACGTGGATGCAGCCAGCAAGGAAGCAAAGAAGGTCAGTGTAATTTCCGTAGGCTGGGACCCGGGCATGTTCTCCTTAAATCGTTGCTACGGCCAGGCTGTTTTACCGAACGGTAAGGACTATACCTTCTGGGGCAAGGGCGTAAGTCAGGGCCATTCCGATGCGATTCGCCGGATTCCGGGAGTAAAGGACGCAAAGCAGTATACGATTCCGGTGGATTCCGCAGTAGCAAGCGTACGTGCCGGAGAGAATCCGGAGCTTTCTACCCGTGATAAGCACACCAGAGAGTGTTTTGTGGTAGCGGAAGAGGGCGCAGACCTTGCAGCCATCGAGCAAGCTATCGTTACCATGCCGAATTATTTTGCGGATTATAATACCACGGTACACTTTATCAGCGAAGAGGAATTAAAGAGAGACCACAACGGTATCGCCCACGGCGGTATGGTATTCCGTTCCGGCACCACCGGTGCAAACAACGAGAATCACCATGTGATTGAGTATCGCCTGCAGCTTGACTCCAATCCGGAGTTCACCTCCAGTGTATTGGTAGCTTACGCAAGAGCAGCATATCGTCTCGCAAACGAGGGACAGTTCGGTTGTAAGACCGTTCTGGATATTGCGCCGGCATATTTGCATCCGCAGAGCGGGGAAGAACTGAGAAAGAATTTGCTGTAATCGAAAGATTTATTTGAGAAATCACAATAAATATCCATAAAACAATTATGTAAACGAAACAGGGAATAAAGTAGAAACGCTCTTGGAAACGAGGGCGTTTTTCTTGCTTTTTTACGGAACGAATGCTAAAATATATCCGGACAAAGGATGCGCAAAAACAGGAATGGTATATAACACAAAACGGGAGAAAAAACATGAATTATATAGATTATATCCAAATAAGCTTGCTGGTAGTCGTAGTACCTGCACTCATTCTTGTATTGATATATGTCAGAAGAAAAGAAATAAAACAAATTGATACAAACATTGAACGTTTCTTAAAAAATATAACTCCGCAACCGATGCAGGAGTATGAAAAATCGAATCTTAATAAAAGCTATGTAACAGCTTTTGTATGTGGATTTTTCTTGATTGAAATCCTTTTTACGATAGTTGAAACATGTATTGAACGAGTTTTCTTCTCCCATAAGAATTTGATTGCCTTAGAAACCGGACTTGTCTATGCAGTCATAAGCCTGGTGATTAAAGTGAGCGGGCTTGTCATCGGTATTATCGGTCCCTTGCTTTGGATCTTTTGGGATAAAAAACGGATTCAAACGAAGGCAGAGCTTGTAAAGCTACCTGCTTTTGTTCATTCCACCTCAAATTTAAGTACTTCCTACGGTAACAGAACCGCATATTTGGTGTATTACGACAGAAAGAAGGATAGACTCCGGGCCAAAACCGTACCGATAAAGAAATTTGAATCAGCAAATGGGAGATTACAAACGGGGGAGTTTGTTCTTATTGCTGTAGAGGAAAAAAATACAAGGACAAAATTTGTAAATATATTCAAAAAAACCGCTTGACATCCCTTGTAAACCGTGTTATATTAATCTAGTGTGCCGCACAACGAGGTTCAAGTTCTGTCCTTTTTTAGGAGAGACACCACAGTTGGCGAGTATTTAAATAGGAGGTGCCATCAGATGTACGCAATCATTGCAACAGGTGGTAAACAGTACAAAGTTGCCGAAGGCGACGTAATTAAGGTTGAGAAGCTCGGCGTTGAAGCTGGTAATACGGTTACTTTTGATCGTGTTCTTGCTGTGAATAACGGTTCCCTTTCCGTAGGAAATCCGACCGTTGCCGGTGCAAGTGTTTCCGCTACCGTAGTAGAGGAAGGCAAGGCGAAGAAGGTTATTGTTTATCGGTATAAGAGAAAGTCCGGATACCATAAGAAGAATGGTCACAGACAGGCTTACACCAAGGTTAAGATTGACAAGATTAATGCTTAATTTTCGAATCTTATGATTACGATTACATTTTTCGCAAAAGAAATCGAAAAAAAAGACAAAGTCAATTTAGAGTCCGTTACCGGTTTTCGTACAAAAGGACATGCAGACTATGCCGAATACGGCAATGATATTATATGTTCCGCTGTTTCGATATTGGTAATGAGCACAATTAATTCCATTGAGAAGCTTACTTCAGCTGTTTTTGATTACGAAGAGGATGAAGAGAAAGGTTACATGGAATTTAAGATTATTTCCGAAGGAACTCCCGAGACCAAAATTTTGTTTCAATCCTTGATTATAGGTTTGCAAATGATTCAGGAGGCATACGGAAAAAAGTATTTACGTATTGATTTTCAGAATTCATAAGGAGGTATAGGTCATGTTAAAGTTGAACCTTCAGTTTTTCGCTCATAAAAAGGGTGTAGGTTCCACGAAGAACGGCAGAGATTCCGAGTCCAAGCGTCTCGGCGCTAAGCGTGCTGACGGTCAGTTCGTACTTGCCGGCAACATTCTTTACAGACAGCGTGGTACCAAGATTCATCCGGGTGTAAACGTAGGTCGCGGTGGCGATGATACGTTATACGCACTGGTTGACGGTGTTTTAAAGTTCGAGAGAAAGGGACGCGACAAGAAGCAGGCTTCCGTATATCCGGTAGACGCTGAATAAGTCCCCATGTAATGAGACACGATAAACCCTGAATTCTTTTTTATGAATTTAGGGTTTATGTTTTTTCAGGAGGTAACAGATGTTTGCAGATAGAGCTGAAATTTATATTCGTTCCGGTAAGGGCGGTGACGGCAGTGTATCTTTCCGTCGTGAGCTCTTTGTAGCGGCAGGCGGTCCTAACGGCGGTGACGGCGGTAAGGGTGGCGACATTATTTTCGAAGTGGACGAAGGATTGAATACGCTTGCGGATTTTCGTTTTGTTCGAAAGTATTGTGCGGAAGACGGCGAAAACGGCGGAACCAACCGTTGTACCGGAAAAAACGGTGCTGATAAGATTTTAAAGGTGCCGGAAGGTACCGTAATCAAGGAAAAGGAGACCGGCAAAGTCATTACCGACATGTCCCACGAGAATCGCCGCGAGGTGATTTTAAAGGGTGGACGCGGCGGTAAGGGAAATCAGCATTATGCTACCGCCACCATGCAGGTACCGAAGTACGCACAGCCGGGCCAGGATGCCCAGGAATTAAACGTTATTCTGGAGCTTAAGGTGATTGCGGATGTAGGTCTGGTTGGTTTCCCTAATGTAGGTAAGTCTACCTTTCTATCCCGTGTCACCAATGCG
Organism: Lachnospiraceae bacterium; assembly: GCA_045596385.1. Lineage (GTDB taxonomy): Bacteria > Bacillota > Clostridia > Lachnospirales > Lachnospiraceae > SIG307. The sequence continues at coordinate 7,388 of JAZOCC010000035.1, read as the reverse complement.
AAGCCAAAGATTGCAAACTATCATTTTACCACCTTGAATCCAAACCTGGGTGTGGTTGATATGGACGGTGCCAACGGTTTTGTCATTGCGGATATTCCGGGACTCATCGAAGGCGCTTCCGAAGGTATCGGCCTCGGTCACGAATTCTTACGCCATGTAGAGCGTACCCGCGTGATTATCCATGTGGTAGACGTGGCTTCCACGGAGGGCCGTGACCCGATTGAGGATATTAAGACGATTAATGCAGAACTGGCAGCCTACGACCCGAATCTTGCCAAGAAGCCGCAGATTATTGCAGCCAATAAGACCGACGTTATGCTCCCGGAAGAGGCGGAAGAGGCCGTAAACAAGCTTCGTGAGGCATTTGCGGAAGAGGGCTACCCGATTTATTCCATCTCCGCAGTCAGCGGTAAGGGCGTAAAAGAGCTTCTGTATGCTGCAGCAAAGATGTTAGCCGAGACAAAGGAAGACCCGATTGTTTTCGAGCGAGAATTCTCCTTAGACAATCTGACCCTGCCGAACGAGCCGTATACGGTGGAATACGACGAAAAGGGCAAGATGTACGTGGTAGAAGGTCCGCGCATCGAAAAGATGTTAGGTTACACCAATATCGATTCCGAGAAGGGCTTCGAATTCTTCCAGAATTTCTTAAAGAACAACGGTATTTTGGAGGAACTGGAAGCCATGGGTATTCAGGACGGCGATACGGTGCGCATGTACGGCTTACAGTTCGATTATTATAAATAACGGTAGCACATCGGATATGATTTGAAAGATATAAAATGAGGGATACTATGACAACAAAACAGAGAGCATATTTAAAGGGACTTGCCATGAACATCGACCCGATTTTCCAGATTGGCAAGGGAGGACTTACCACCGAGTATCTGGAAGGTGTGGAAGAGGCGCTTGAGGCAAGAGAACTGATTAAGATTAATGTATTAAAGAATTGCCTGGATGAGCCGAAGGAGCTGGCATACGCCATTGCAGAAAACACCCTTTCGGAAGTCGTACAGGTCATCGGAAGAAAGATTGTGCTGTACCGTGAGGCAAGACAGCCGGAGAAGAGAAAGATTGTACTGCCGAAGTAATTCGGTTTGTTTTACGGTGTTTTCACGTAAAGTCGCATCGTCGGTTACACTGGAAACCGGCAGAACGGAGTATATATGCGTAAAATCGGAATCTTAGGCGGGACCTTTAACCCGATTCATAAGGGCCATTTAGCCTTGGGCCTGGCCGCAGCGGAGCAATACGACTTGGAGGAAGTATGGCTGATGCCCTCAAAGCTTCCGCCCCACAAGTCGCATTTTGCCATGCTTTCCGAGGAACATCGTCTGAATCTGACAAAGCTTGCGGCACAGACAGATACCCGGTTTACGGTTTCCGATTTTGAATTACAGCGGGATGGACTTACCTATACCGCAGATACACTGGAGCTTTTAACAAAGGAATACCCGGATGTGAAGTTTTATTTTATCATCGGAGGGGATTCCCTTGTAAACTTTACTAAATGGCGCCGTCCAGAGCGGATTTTAGAGCTTTGTACCCTACTTGCCGCAGGCAGGGCAGGCTATGAAGAAAAAGCCGTTAACGAGGCAGCAGAGAGCTTACGGACGCAGTATCCGCAGGCAGAAATCGGTACCGTCGTATTGCCGGATCATCCGATTTCCTCCAACGAAATCAGGAAAGCCTTTTATACCGGAAATGCAGAGGAGATAAAGCAGTTTTTACCGGAGAAGGTCTGGGCGTATTTGCAGGAGCATCGGCTGTATGCAAAGACTACTTTTGCAGAACTTGACGCAGAGATGGCACAGATCTTACCGCGAAAGCGTTATTTACATTCCGTAGCAGTGGCTCATTTAGCGGCAGCTTATGCGGTTTCGTTAGGATTGCAGCCGGAGCGGGCACTGATTGCCGGCATTTTACATGATTGTGCCAAGGCTTATTCCGACGAACAATTGGTGGCGGATTGCGATAAATACGCCATTTCCGTTACCGAGGTCGAACGACGGAACGGCTTTTTGCTTCACGGAAAGCTGGGGGCTTTTTACGCACGGACCGGGTATTATCTTACAGATGAGGAGATTCTTTCTGCCATTTCCTATCATACTACCGGACGTCCGGGTATGACGGATTTGGAAAAGGTGGTATTTCTTGCGGATTATCTGGAACCGTTCCGTACTCAGCCGACAGAGCCTCCTTTAAACAAGATTCGCCAGATTGCCTTTGAGGATATTGATAAAGCAATTTATTTGGCACTAAAAAATACACTGCGGTATCTGGCAAGCACAGGGCAGGAGACGGACATGACTACGGCGGAGACCTTTGAAGAATATCAGGCGAAGTACGAAGAGTAGTCGTGACGTTTATACCGACTAAAACCAATTGAACTGTTGAATTCCGGCAATTGAATGAATATAATAGAGAAAAGAAAGAAATCGGAGGGACAAACTATGACCGAAAGAGCAAAAGAAATCGTAAAAATCGCCTACAAGGCGCTGGATGATAAGAAGGCAGAGGATATCAAGATTATTGATATTTCCGGCATTTCCGTCATTGCGGACTATTTTGTTATCGCAAACGGTACCAACTCCTCTCAGGTAGAGGCAATGGTGGACGAGGTAACCGACGCTCTGGCAAAGCAGAAGATTCACGCAGAGCGTATCGAGGGAATCCGTTCCTCCGGCTGGATTTTGATGGACTTTAACGACGTTGTCATCCATATTTTCTCCAGAGAAGACCGCTTATTCTACGATTTGGAGCGTATTTGGAGAGATGGTAAGGCCATTGAGCCGGAGAGTTTGTAAAAATAAATGGATTCTAGCTATAGGAAATATGACCCATTGAAATAATATTAATTACTATGTAAAGTTTAAAAGATTTATTATACTCAAAAATCGGAGTATCGGATGATTTCAGCATTAAATCAGATAGGAGCATTTCAAATGAAAAAAATAATTATGTTTTTAGTGGCAATGTTGGTATTCTTCTCTACAGGAGCAACCATAGTATATGCGGATGATGCTAATGAAACAAAGGAAAATATCTTTACCTATACGATTCCCGAAGATAATGCATACTTTCCTAGTATGACTATTCCGGAAATCCAAGAATGGTATACAGCTGAAGCTACAAAATTTGTGGAAAGTGGAAAATTAGATGTTACACTAGAGACTCTTCAGGACGATGTTTCAAAATGGTCGGATTGGATAACAAGAAAAAATGATAGTATTTTAAATCCAGAATACCGTTGGATTATGAAAGAATATAATTCTGAAACAGCAGGAGAGTTTTATGATGTACAGAAAAAAATTTATGACTTTTTGTGGGATTTCTATAAAGAAACCGGCAAGGGCCTGAATTTTAGTACATGGGTGTACAATATCCCGACTGCGACTCCGGAACCGACACCAACACCGGAACTGACTCCGACTCCTGTTCCTACTGCAACACCGGAACCTGCTCCAAAAGAGGATGAGACAGCTGTTAGTGACAATGAACCGGTAAAGGAACCTCTTGATGATACTCCAACAAATATCACCGTTCAAGAAAAGAGTTCACCATACATTTTACTATGGGCTATAGTTGGCATTGTATGTATCGTTTGCGTTAGTGGAGTATTATTTTTCGTATTGAAAAAGAACAAGAAAAAATAACTAAGTCTAGGACCCGATATTTCTATATAAGGAAGCATCGGGTCCTTTCTATAAATTAATTATGTAAACATATTTTACATAATCAAATTTGAAATTCTTATGATTTTATGAATGAATTGAGTTTTGTTCGATAGAATGTTATACTAAATCTAATAATTGAGATTCAGGAGGCTACCCCTATGGCAGGTATATTATTTTTGACATTGATTTATTTGATTCCGTTAGTGGCAATTGTCTTTTTTATCGTAAGCCTTTGCAACTATGTTGCAGCAAAGAAAAAGTATAAAGCCGAACCGAATGATTTAAATGTGCAGAAGAAAAGCGCCGCAAAAACAGTACTCATCGTTTCCTCTATTATCATGGGTGTCCTGTTGGTAGTTGTAATCGGATTTATCGCTCTTATGTATACGGCTGTTGCATATATGTAGGCAAACACATAAACATATTAAGTTACGGCTAAGGAGGGCATTTATGAAATCCAAAACCTTTCGAATAATAGCGCTGGCCGTTGTCGGCTTGTGTCTGATATTCACGATTGTACATATGATTTATGCAATACATTCTTATCAGCATTGCTCCATCATCTATTTTATCGGAAAGGAGCTGTGGTAGGTATGGCAGGTGATTCTAAAAGAGCATCAGTTACGTTATGCAAACAGTTATCGGTTTTAGTGCTGATTATTGCTATATTTGCGGCATTTAACCTCAGTATTTACTTTGTCCTGACCAGGCGTCTTGCCAACAATTTCAGTGACACTTCCCAGGCAAAAATGATTGATGTGGCTGCCTATTTACCTCACAATCCGGACTCGGACCTGGTACGCATTGATTCTTCCTTAAAGCTTACGGACAATTTGCCGATCCTGGACGGCGCCGCGGCGTTGGTTCCGGTGTATGCTGCCTTTGTAGACAATGTGTATCCGGAAGGTTCCGTGACCTTTGAAGGCGGCGTATTTTCCGACGACAATTTCTACGGGGAAAACTTTGCCCCGGACAGCAAAATGCAGTACAAAAACACCGTACGAGGCTACGAGGCCATTGTGGACGGCACCACGGACATTCTTTTTTGTGCGGCACCTTCGGCAGAACAGAAGAAGTACGCAGAGGAGAAGGGTGTCGAGCTGGTCTATGTACCGGTAGGCCTGGAAGGCTTTGTGTTCTTTGTCAATGAAAACAATCCGGTGGACAACCTTACCGTAGAGCAAATTCGTGGTATTTATTCCGGAGAATACACCAACTGGAAGGACGTGGGCGGACCGAACCGTGTCATCAATCCGGTGTCCCGTTTGGCCGGAAGCGGCAGCCAGAGCGCCATGGACGCCTTTATGAAGGGGCAGGAAATCAAAGGCAAATCCCCCTTTGCCCTAACCGGCGGTTCCATCGGCTTTTCCTTCCGATACTACATGGACGACATGGTAGGAAACGAAAATGTTAAAATGCTGTCCTTAAACGGCATCTACCCAAGCGCAGAGAACATCAAAAACGGCACCTATCCGGTCATTGCGCAGTTTTATGCCATTTACCGGGCCGACAATACAAACGAAAACATTCCGGTGCTCATTGACTGGATCTTGTCCGAGGAAGGACAGAAGATTATTGAAAAGACGGGGTATGTGGGGATAAACTAGTACTTGTACGGTATAAAACGTGTGTTTCTGGAGCTAGGCGCGTGTCGTTGACATTACGGTAGCCATATGTTAAAATAAACCTATAAAAAAGAGAGAGGTGAAAAGATGAGAAGATAATTTACTTTTGTTTACATGATATGTTGTTAACGCAGTATTTCGTGACATCGGATACTGTTTATCGTGTTGCCAAAAGTGGATTATGTTCTCATAACCTCTCTTTTTTGTATGCAAAAAAGAGCTACATAAGCAAAATACATATAGAATTAATCCTTTTGGCAACAACTTTGAAAGGAGAAAAGCTATGACAAATCAAAAGAATATAAATATATGGATTGAAGGCCTGCAAGGTTCCGGAAAAAATTCTTACAGACATTCCGGGCTTCCACAGGGATTTAGAGCAATATGAAATCTATAACGGTCGGAAATCTTTTGACGAGGTAAAAGAAATCGTCACCTCCCGTTACAAGACCTTCCGGGATACCGGCTATATATTTGAATGTTCCTTTTTACAGAATCTTACGGAAGATTTGATTTTGTTCCATGAAAAAAGCGACGAGGAGATTCTCGCGTTTTACCGGGAACTGTACGATGCACTTGACAAAAATAGTTTTCTCCTGGTGTATCTTTACAGCGACGATGTCGAAGAAAACATCCGTATCATCAGCAAAGAGCGAAGCGACACCGACGGTACTCCGCTGTGGCTTCCCATGATGTTGGAGTACCTAAAGAACTCGCCATACGGTATGAAACACAGTTTGGAAAATTTTGATGACCTGATTGCGCACTTAAAGCATCGCCAGGAGCTGGAGCTTCGGATCATAAAGGAAGTGGTGGGAGAGTATGCAGTGATACTTCAGTCAAAGAAATGGTCAAAGGAACTGTTACTATTTGACACCGATATAGTATAAATGATATAATTTTTCCGGAAGCATTGATTCTACAGTGCTTCCGGAAATTATTTAGGGGCATGAGAGGGTTTATTATGCAATTTACAGCAAGGGAAAAGAAGATAGCCAAAACATACCGAATGATAGCATATATATCAATTCCTATACTACTTATTTCAGGTGTAATCTTTACCTATGTCACCGATTTTGAACGTTCCTACCCACTGGGGATACTGTTACTGTTTAGCGGTATTTTCCTACTGCTTTTTACACTTTTTCTTCATCTGCTATTAAATTCGAAAGAGGATTCCACGACAACATACAGGGTATACCAGCGTACAAGAGCTGTTCTGTTGGCAATCGTCCTGTTTTTCTTTGCGGGAAGCCGTGTATTAGTTTCTTTATCCGATATAGCACTGGGGACAAAAGATGTTGTGCTGACAGAAGCAAAGGTAAAGACAATCAAAGAAGGACTCCGCAAATACGGTTCAACTGACGTGACTTATTTAATCGGTAAAACAAAAACCGGTGAAACAATAAAAATACGTATCAGAGAATATAAGACAGAAAGCAAGACACGCACCTTATTAAAGACAAGTGATAAAGTAATTGTGTCTTATTATAAATCACTTAAAACACTTTATGATATAAAATCAAAAGATTAAAAAGGAGGGATAACACATGTCGGGAACAGTAATCGGTGTTTTCTGTGTGGCAGCATTTTTACTTATTCTAGGCATTGTTCTTTGTACCGGCCACGGTAGCCGCTTCATTGCCGGCTATAACACCATGAAACCGGAAGAACAAGCAAAATACGACAAGAAAAAGCTTTGTCGCGGAACCGGCATCTTTGTACTTATTATTGCTACAATCTGCGTTATTATGGGTTTAACTGAAGCTTTTTGTACCAAAGCGGTTGTAGATATCATGGCAAAGATATGTGTTGTTCTGGTTATCCTAATAAGTGTGTTATGGATTATATTAGGAAATTTTCTTTGTAAAAAAAATAATCGTATCATTAGGTATAAGTAAAAAGAGGAGAAGGCTTCTTATGGGAACCTTCTCCTTGATTTTGCGAGTGTGTGAATAAAAGTCTGTAAATACTGATCTTCTATGATAATGATTTGGGCTGAAGGCTCTCTTGGGAGCTTTCAGCCCTCGTATTATATATAACAGCTAATACCAATGCATGTCAAGTACAGGCGAATTTTTCCGCC
>JAZOCC010000034.1:0-109548 GCA_045596385.1 Lachnospiraceae bacterium | reverse complement strand
GAAATTCAAGAGTACCGCCAAGGCATTTTTGGATGCGGGCTTTGAAGTACAGCTGACAGAGCTTGATGTAAACATGATCGGAATGACCGAAGAGGAACAGGCGGAAATCTATGTTACGATTTGGAAGGATATGCTGGAGTTAAAGAAGACCGGCGGCAATATTTCCGCGATTGTATGCTGGGGCGTTGCGGATAACGTAGCGGGAGTACAGGAGGCGACACCGCTCATGTTCTATTATCCGGACAGACCAAAGGATGTATATTATAAAGTTCTTCAGGCATATCTGGATGCGGGATATAAGGTAAGATAAATCGGTTTTGAAAAGGGGCTTGCAAATGCAGGCCCCTTCGTGTATAATTTACTTAGAAAGGTATTCGGAATCAAATCTCCGAGTGCCCTCAGTTAAATACGATTACAAGAATAGCATCTGACTTTGCGAGGGTACGGATGCTATTTCTTTTTGTTATAACGATTGTCTAAAAACGATACAGCTGCAAAAACTACTAACAACAAAGTTAAAACTTCCATTGTGTTCATTGGGCAGCACCCCCTATCTTGTGTACTAGAGGGCATCTAACATCGGAAATTCGCATCCTGCTTCCTATTCAATTATACAAGAATATTATACTATAAACCGAACGTGAGTTCAATCGAACATAAGATTAAATTTTGTGCTTTTAAACCACCCGCTTGCAAAAAACAAACTTAGATGATATAATATCAAAAGACAAGGCAACAATACAGAAAAGGAAGTGATTTGCCCGATTATCGTACTGCCGGGTACCGGTAGGAAAATAGACGGAACGAGTGAAAATCAGAATTGAATCAGAAAATAAGCTGCATAAGCAGTTTTATTTTGATGTCATGAATGATTTTTGCTCTGTAAATAATGTTGATTCGGCTACAGAGTAAATGGAAACTCTGTTTTTTTTTTGTGCCTTGTCGGAATAAGGAGGATTTATGATAAGAATTGAAAACGTAGAAAACAAAGACGAAAAAACAAAAGTAACACTTGAAATTATGAATGCACTACCGGAATGGTTTTCACCACCGGAGGATATTGAAAGAAAGTCAGAGATCCATAGAGAATATCCGTTTATCGTTGCCTATGACGATGAAAAAGCAGTAGGATTTGTAGCAATCAAGATGCATAATCACTACACGGCAGAGATTTATGATTTGGGTGTTTTACGAGAACATCAAAGAAGAGGAATCGGACACCGGTTGATAGAAGCATGTGTCGTGTATTGCAAGGAACAAGGATATCAGTTCCTGACTGTCAAGACATTGGACGAATCGGCGGATTATGAGCCTTATAACGGCACCAGAGCATTTTATAAGAAAGAAGGATTTTATCCGTTAGAAGTATTTACTTGTGTATGGGACGAAGAAAATCCGTGTTTATTCATGATAAAAGTATTAGATAGGTAGGAATGTGAAATGAGAAAAAGGACTGTCGCACAGAATGCAGTAAAACTTACGATTTGCCATATGTTATAAAAAGCTGTTTTCCTGTCATATCCCGTTTTTGCATTCCCGAAGGGGCGCGCCTCGCGACAGAGTCGCTCGGTCGCGGGCGCGTTCGCGTGACTGAGCACCGAGAGGTGCTCGCATGCTCACTTTGCCAATGCGGATGTTAACGCAGTCGAAATCACCTTTTAGAGTGGCTTAGGCTTGAGGACGCTACCGAAAGGCTTAGCCACTCTTAAAGGAAGTTTGACGGAGTGTTGCGCCAGCAAAAGAGGGATATGACAGGAAACAGTAGTAGTAAAGGGGGCAAATCGTAAGAAAGGGACTGCCCTGCGACAGTCCCTTTTTCGTGTTATATTTACTTATCCTTAATCTCGCTGTGCAACTGCTGCAAGGACTTAATCTCACGGTTGCCGTGCTTGCGTACGGACTGGATACCCTTTGCGGTAGCTCTTGCCGCAGCAGCGGTGGTCATGTACGGAATCTTGCCCTTGATGGCTGCTTTACGCAGGTAGCTGTCGTCGTTTACGCTATCCTTGCCTGCCGGAGAGTTGATGATTAAATCAATGTCGCCGTTGGTAATCATGTCAAGGATGTTCGGACGACCCTCGGAAAGCTTCTTTACAAGCTCTGCTTCGATACCTGCCTCGGTGATAACCTTGTGGGTATTGCCGGTAGCAAGAATCTTAAAGCCGTTGTTAGAGAACATCTGCGCTACTTCAACGATGTCTACCTTGTCCTTACGGTTCACGGAGATGAGTACCGTGCCGCTCAGCGGGAGCTTGGACTGGGTAGCTTCCTGTGCCTTGTAGAAAGCCTCACCGTAGGAAGGAGCAAGTCCTAATACCTCACCGGTGGAACGCATTTCCGGTCCGAGAATCGGGTCAACCTCCGGGAACATGTTGAACGGGAAGACAGCTTCCTTTACACCGTAGTACGGGATATCCTGTTCCTTAAGGTCAGCCACCGGAGACGGACGACCGGTCAGCTCGGATGTAATAATATCGGTTGCAATCGGTACCATGCGGATGTTACAAACCTTGGAAACAAGCGGAACGGTACGGGATGCACGCGGATTTGCTTCCAGCACGTAAACCTTGCCGTTCTCGATTGCGTACTGCATGTTCATAAGGCCCTTAACGTGCATTTCCTCTGCAATCTTCTTGGTATATTCTTTGATGGTCTTTACATTCTCTTCACTGATGTGTACGGACGGAATGATACAAGCGGAGTCACCGGAGTGAACACCTGCCAGCTCGATATGCTCCATAACCGCCGGAACGAAAGCGTGGGTACCGTCGCTGATTGCATCTGCCTCACACTCTAATGCGTGATTTAAGAAACGGTCAATCAAAATCGGACGATCCGGAGTTACGCCTACCGCAGCGTTCATGTAACTGGTCATTGCTTCGTCGTCGTAAACGACTTCCATACCACGGCCGCCTAATACGTAGGACGGACGAACCATAGCCGGGTAACCGATCTTATGAGCAATCTCAAGAGCTTCCTCTACGGTGGTAGCCATACCGGACTCCGGCATCGGAATCTCTAACTTATCCATCATTTCACGGAACAGGTCACGGTCCTCAGCCAAGTCGATGACGGAAGGAGAGGTACCGAGAATCTTTACGCCGTTCTTTTCCAGGTCAGCGGCTAAGTTAAGCGGGGTCTGACCACCGAACTGTGCAATGACACCAACCGGCTGTTCCTTCTTGTAGATGCTAAGAACATCTTCCAGGGTCAACGGCTCGAAGTAGAGCTTATCGGAGGTATCGTAGTCGGTGGAAACGGTTTCCGGATTACAGTTAACGATAATGGTTTCGAAACCGAGCTTCTTTAATGCCAAAGCAGCGTGTACGCAGCAGTAGTCGAATTCGATACCCTGACCGATACGGTTCGGGCCGCCACCGAGAATCATAACCTTCTTCTTGTCGGTGTTAATCGGATTCTTGTCTTCTGCGTTGTAGGTGGAGTAGTAGTAAGCACTGTTCTCGGTGCCGCTTACGTGAACACCTTCCCAAGCTTCCTCAACGCCCAGAGCAATACGACGCTCGCGGACAGAGTCCTCGGACACGCCTAAAATCTGGCTTAAGTACTTATCGGAGAAACCGTTCTTCTTAGCGGAGATGAGAGCATCGTCTGCCGGAAGGCTGCCCTTGTTTGCTGCGAGAGCTTCTTCTTCCTCAACTAACTCCTTCATCTGCTCGATAAAATAGTGCTTCACCTTGGTAATATTGTGAATCTCATCCACGGTAGCGCCCTTACGAAGTGCTTCGTACATAATGAAATGACGCTCACTGGATGCGGTAATTAACATCTGGAGAAGTTCATCCTTGGACTTCGTATCGAAATCCTTAGCATGACCGAGACCGTAACGACCGGTCTCAAGGCTGCGGATTGCCTTCTGGAAGGCTTCCTTGTAAGTCTTACCGATACTCATTACTTCACCTACGGCGCGCATCTGAGTACCAAGCTTGTCTTCTACACCCTTGAACTTTTCGAATGCCCAACGTGCGAACTTGATTACGATGTAATCACCGTCCGGCTCGTATTTGTCCAGGGTACCGTACTTGCCGCACGGAATATCCTTTAAGGTGAGACCTGCCGCCAGCATTGCGGATACAAGTGCAATCGGGAAACCGGTTGCCTTGGAAGCGAGTGCGGAAGAACGGGAGGTTCTCGGATTGATTTCGATAACAATGATACGGTCGGAAACCGGATCGTGTGCGAACTGAACATTGGTGCCGCCGATAACCTCAACGGACTCAACAATCTTAAATGCCTGCTCCTTTAAACGTGCCTGACACTCCTTGGAGATGGTGAGCATCGGAGCGGAACAGAAGGAGTCACCGGTATGTACGCCGAGCGGGTCGATATTCTCGATGAAGCAAACGGTAATCATGTTGTTGTCTGCGTCGCGTACTACTTCGACTTCAAGCTCTTCCCAACCGAGGATGGATTCTTCGACAAGAACCTGTCCTACAAGGCTGGCCTGTAAGCCTCTTGCACATACGGTCTTTAACTCTTCCTTATTATAAACGAGGCCACCGCCTGCACCGCCCATGGTGTATGCCGGACGGAGAACAACCGGATATCCTAACTTGTCAGCGATTTCCAGTGCTTCGTCAACACTGTACGCAACCTCACTGCGTGCCATTTCGATGCCTAAAGCATCCATGGACTTCTTAAACTCGATACGGTCTTCACCGCGCTCGATGGCGTCTACCTGAACACCGATAACCTGTACGTTGTACTTGTCCAGAATACCTGCGTTTGCAAGCTCGGAACAAAGGTTCAGGCCGGACTGGCCGCCCAGGTTCGGTAAAAGAGCATCCGGACGTTCTTTTGCAATAATCTGCTCGAGGCGTTCTACGTTTAACGGCTCGATGTAAGTAACGTCTGCGGTCTCTGGGTCGGTCATGATGGTAGCCGGGTTGGAGTTAACCAGGACGATTTCGTAACCGAGTTTTTTCAGTGCCTTACAAGCCTGTGTTCCGGAATAGTCGAATTCACAAGCCTGGCCGATAATAATCGGGCCGGAACCGATGATGAGGACTTTGTTGATATCTGTTCGCTTTGGCATGGATGTGCCCTCCTATATGTTCTAAATTCCTTTTTCCCTTTATTGTATACCATAATACCGAAAAAGAAAAGAGGGAAAATAAAAAAATAACGAAAATGGCAATCCGCACAAAAAAATCCAAATATAGGGTCAAAAAAACGATACTTTTTACTTGTAATTTAGACCGGAATGCGGTATAATGGACTCATACAAAAGAACAAAGGGCGGTACGCCTCAGTTGAACTTACATAAGAGGTTATCTATCCTAGGATGTTCGACACTCCCTGTTATTTTGAACCTACATTACTTTAAAAGGGATTCCTATATTTACAGGTCGCTGCAATGCCTCCGTATGAGTGGACTGCAAAAGCCTGTGTGCGGTTACCCACCTAGCTTGGGCTAGGAGTCAAAATACAGGAAACGGCATTCCGGGATAGTTACAAAAGAAATGAATAGGAAGTGCCAAAGCGAAGACTACGACGAAGTACAAAAGAGCACGGAAGCGTACGAAAGAGCATGGTGATATACAAAAGAGTATTGCAAAATACGAATGAGAAACAGCCGCGCAGTTTTCTGCGCGGCTGTTGTTTTTTCTGTGCAAGTAATGTCCGTGCAGGCAAAGTGAGCATAGAAGAGATTTTGGAAGCGTGCTTCCGAAAATCTCTGAGTATGCGAACGCGCCCACGACTGAGTGACGAAGTCACGAAGTTGAGGGCAGGTGCATAGCACCGCCTGCACGAATATGTAGCTTACTCTTCCGAAACGAGTGCCTTCTCCAACGTGCTTTTGATACCCTCCAACAGTAGCGTCTGTGTATACTTACTGCTTTCGGAAAGGGTGATGTCGGAAATCTGGGTACCGGCGGATAACTGGGCACTGAGGTCCGCAGCAGCCGGCTCCATGAGCGGATACATGGCGGCAGTGGCGTCATCTAAGTTGACCAGACGGACAGAATTGATGTGGTCGGTATCTACGACGACTTCCAGATTGAGAAAGGAGTCGCCCAGTTCAATGACGGAGTTGTAGACACCGGCACGGTAGGTTGCCGCGGTCGGGGTGACGTCGTCAGCCTTGTTTGTATCGTTCTTTTTCGGAGAAAAGAACAGAACGAACAACAGCACAAGGAGTACGAGAACAAGTGCAACAGGGATGGCGGTACGGAGGAGTTTTTTTAGTTTTAAAACGATGATTCGTGTTTTTGCCATAGAAGCCTCCTATAGGTTTCAAAAGGGTATGTTATTGTTACAAGATATTCAGACAAAGGGGTTTTTATTCGCATGTCACTTACATTTATGATGGGAGCCTCCGGTGCGGGAAAGACGGAGGAGCTTTATAAGCGGGTGTTACAAACGGCAAAGGAACACCCGACACGAACGGTACTGGTGATTGTGCCGGAGCAGTTTTCCCTGCAGACCATGAAGGATTTGATTACGCGCAGCGAAACGAAAAGCATGTCAAACATTGAGGTGCTTAGTTTTCTGCGCCTTTCTTATCGTGTGTTTGAGGAACTGGGTATTGTACCGGGGGAATTGTTAAGTGACGTGGGAAAGAGTTTACTGATAAAGCGTGTGGTGGGACGTCTTGCGGGAGAACTGCGGGTGTTTGCGGCGAATGCAAAAAAAGCAGGCTTTATCGATGAAATGAAATCACTCATTTCGGAGTTTTACCAATACGGAATTACGCCGGAGGCCTTGGAGCAGATGCGTTTGCTTGCCAAGGACGAGCCGGTATTATATAAAAAGCTGTCGGACATTGCGTTGGTTTTCCGGGGCTTTTCCGAAAGCATCGAGGGCAAGTATCTGGCTACGGAGACAGTTTCGGATGTGCTGGCGGAGGTCATCGGAGAGTCCGCTCTTATGAAGGACTGTGATGTATTTTTTGACGGTTTTACCGGCTTTACGCCGTCCCAGTACGGGCTGCTTTCGAAGCTTATGCAGCTTGCGGGGCATTGTACCATGACACTGACCGCTGACGAGGCGGCGTTACGGGCACCGGAGGCGGAGCACGGGCTGTTTTACCTGACGCTCCGGACCAAGGCTGTGGTGACACGGCTGGCAGAGGAAGCGGGGTGTCCGGTAGAAACGGAAGTGTTGGGGACGGACGGCAGTTTGCCGCGTTTTATGGAAAATGAAACGCTTCAGGCGTTGGAGAGAGGGCTGTTCCGGTATCCGGTGCCGGCAAAGAAGGAAAACGACGGCAGTATTTTGTTTTATGCGAAGATGAACCGGAAGGCTGAGGCGGCCTTTGTGGCGGCGGATATTGCACGAAGAGTACGCACGGAAAGGCTACGTTACGGAAGGATTGCGGTAGTGACCGGAGATATTGCCGGATACGGAGAGCTGTTGCAGGCAGAATGTCAGAAAGCAGGAGTTCCGGTGTTTTTGGACAGTAAGCGGAAGATGTTCCATAATCCGTGCTTTGCCTTAATCCGGGCGGTGTTGCAGAATGCGTTAAACGGGTTTTCCTTCGATTCCGTATTCCGGTATCTGAAAAGCGGTTTGACGGAGTATACACCGGAGGATGTGTCCATACTGGAAAATTATTGTCTGGCCTGCGGCATCCGGGGCGAACGGATGTGGAAAAATGAGTGGAAGTATCGCTATCGTACAAGGCAGAATGTTGATTTGGTGTACTTAAATATTCTGCGTGAGCAGATATATAAAGAGCTTTCCGAAATCGGAAGTGCGCTTACAGAGGGGAAGACGGCGGGAGAACGCACCCGGGCTTTGTACGGTTTTCTGGAAGGACTTGCGGTGGAAGAAAAGCTGCGGGAAATGGAAAACGTATTTGCGGAAACGGGGGATGCGGTACGGGAGGCGGAATACCGGCAGGTGTACCGCAATGTAATGGAGATTCTGGACCGTTTTATGGAGCTTTTGGATACCGAAGAGATGTCTCTCCGGGAATATATCGAGCTGATGGAGACGGCGCTGTTTGAGTGCAAGGTGGGTTTTGTGCCGTCCGGTACGGATTGTGTGGTGATCGGCGATATAACCAGAACCCGTCTGACGGATATGGATGTGCTCTATTTGGTGGGTGTAAACGAGGGAGTAACGCCGGCACAGGGAAGTACGGGAGGCCTGATTTCCGAAGCGGAACGGGAGTTTTTTAAAGAGAAGAATGTGGAACTGGCTCCCACGAGAAAAGAAGCGGTATATACGGAGCAGTTTTATTTGTATGCGATGTTAACAAAACCGAGAAAACGGCTGATTATGACCTACAGCCGGTTGTCCTCGGACGGAGGCGCGTTGCAACCGTCCTATTTTGTAGGGCGAATCGGGGAGCTGTTTACCGATTTTTCCGTGAAGGAAGAGGAAGAATTCCCCTATGTTTCTTTGTTGCAAAACGATACGGGAAAGGCATATTTGCTGGATGGTCTGCGACGGTTTGCGACAGAGGGGACGGTGGAGGATTCGGCCTTTTGGGAAGTATACCGTCGGTATATGCAGGAGGAAGAGGAAGAGACAAAGCGTCTTTTGTATACGGCCTTTTTCGGAAATGCCACCGGCTCTGTGGAGGAGAGAACCGCAAAACGCCTATACGGTGCGGTATTGTACGGCAGCGTTACCCGGTTGGAGAAGTATGCGGCTTGTGCCTTTGCCCATTTTTTGCAGTACGGGCTTTCTCTGGAGGAACGTGCGGAATACAGAGTGGCGGCACCGGAGCTGGGTAATTTGTATCATATGGCGTTGGAGTTGTTTACAAAGAAGGTGCGGGAGCGGGAACTTTCCTGGCATACGTTAACGGAAACGGAACGGGACAATCTTTGTGAAGAGAGTCTGTCCGAGGCGTCGGCTTCCTTTGAAAACGGCGTGTTTAACGGGACGAAACGAAACGGGTATTTGGTGACCAAGGCGGCCAGAGTCTTGAAAAAGACGGTAGAGATGCTACAGGAGCAGATTAAGGGCAGTTTATTCGAACCGCGACATTGCGAGGCGGTGTTTGAGCATACCGCGAAATATATGTCCCTTCACGGGAAAATTGACCGTTACGATGTATGCTGCAGTAATGATAAGTGGTATCTACGGGTGGTGGATTATAAGTCCGGCAGCAAGAAGTTTGATTTGACGGAACTGTATTATGGGTTGCAGGTGCAGCTGGAGGTGTATCTGGCGGCGGCTCTCAGGCAGACGGCAGCAGAGGACGGTGTCACACCGGTGCCGGCAGGCATGTTCTATTTTCATGTGGCGGATCCGTTTTTGGAACGGGAAAAGTATTCCGAGGATGCGGTAAAGAAGGAATTCCGTCCGGACGGTATTTTTAACAACTCGATTGCCTCCGTAACGGCTCTGGATGTGTCCTTAAAGGCAGAAAACGGTGGGCTTAGGCCTTCCGAAGCATCGAAGCTGATTTATGCGGAAACAGATAAAGAGGGTCAGTTAAAGGCAAGCTCCAAGGGAATTCACGAGGAAGGTTTTGAGACCCTGACGGAGTTTGTATATCATAAATTGGAACAGGAAGCGGAAGCGATTTTGGCCGGAGATACCGAGACCAATCCGTACCGCTATAAGAAATCCACACCGTGCGAGTATTGTAATTATAAGACGGTTTGCGGCTTTGATGCCAGACTTCCGGGGTTTTCCTACCGGGAGCTTAAGGAACGGACAAAAGAAGAGCTTTGGGAAGAGTTCGGAAAGGAGTGTCATGAGTAAGCTTCGATTTACGCCGGAACAACGACAGGTCATTGAGGCAAGAAACTGTACGACGCTGGTGTCGGCGGCGGCAGGCTCCGGTAAAACGGCGGTTCTGGTACAACGGATTATCGAAAAACTGACGGATAAGGACACTCCACAGGATATTAACCGGTTGCTGGTGGTGACCTATACCAATGCGGCGGCGGCGGAGATGCGGGAGCGTATCGGAAAGCGGCTTGCCGAATGTCTTGCCACAGAGGAATATGCGGGAAACACACATCTGCAAAAGCAGGTGCTGTTGTTGCGCAACGCTTCCATTATGACCATTCACGGCTTTTGTTTAAGCCTTTTGCGGGAATTTTTCTACGAACTGGATTTGGATCCGGGCTTTCGGATTGCGGAGGAGGCGGAGCTGACACTTCTTAGGGTGGATGTGATGGAGGAACTGTTGGAGGACCGGTATGAGGAAGGAGAAGAGGTGTTTCTTCGCCTGACGGAGTGCATCGGCAGCGGAAAAACCGATGACGGTCTGGTAAAGCATATTGAGAACCTTTATAAATTTGCCCAGAGTGCCCCTTTTCCGGAAAGCTGGTTAAAGAATGCGGAAGAACTTCTGGAACGGCAGAAACAGGCGGTAACATTTTCGGAGGACGAGCCTTGTATCCGGCTTTTAAAGGAACGGGTAAAAACGATGCTTACGGATTGTGAAGTCCTTCGGAAACAGGCGGTAGCTATTTGTGAAGAAAAGGAAGGCCCGTACACGTATCTGGAGGCACTGGAATCAGACGGAGAGCTTCTGGGGAATCTATTGTCCAAGGAGACGTACCGGGAACTGTGGGAGGCTTTTTCGGAGCTGTCCTTTCAGGCCCTTTCCAGGAAAAAGTGTGAAACAACAGAGGAGAAAAAGGAGCAGGTAAAGGTACTTCGGGCGACTTATAAGGATATTCTCGGGAAGTTAAAAAAGGACTATTTTTTCACTACACCCGAGCAGATGACGGAGGATATGGCGGCCATGGCACCGCTTCTGCAGGTGTTGGTGGATTTATGTGCCGAATACGGTGCCCGCTATGCAAAGAAAAAGTCCGAACGGGGATTGGTGGATTTTAACGATTTGGAGCATCTGACAGTGCGCCTTTTAGTGGAAGAAACAAAAGAGGGGTTCCGCCCGACGGAAACGGCGAGACTTCTTCGCGGCCGGTACGATGAGCTTATGATTGACGAGTGTCAGGACAGTAACGAGATTCAGGATTTGTTGCTGTGGAGTATTTCGGGAGAAGAAGACGGCCGACCGAACCGTTTTATGGTGGGAGACGTAAAGCAGAGTATTTATAAGTTCCGTATGGCAAAGCCGGAGCTTTTTATGAAAAAGTACGAGGAATATGAGGATTACAGGTTGGACGGAGCCTATTGCAAAATCGTTCTCGGCAAGAATTTCCGAAGCCGGCGGGCAGTGGTGGATGCGGTAAACGATGTATTCTCCGGTTTGATGCAGAAGCGTTTCGGAGGAATCGAGTACGATGATGCGGGAAAGCTGTATCTGGGGGCATCCTATCCTTGGGATGAGGAAGAGGAGACGCAACGGAGAGAAGCATACACGGCAGAACTTTTGCTGACGGAGCTTCAGGACGAGGAAGAAGAGGACGAGGGACTTGACCGTATCGCAAAAGAAGCCGTGACGGTAGGTGCGCGGATTCAGAGCCTCATTGACAGTAAGCTGCCGATTTATGACGGGGAGGAGACCGGGGAAGACGGCGAAAAGAGACCGAAGTTCCATCCGGTGGAGTATAAAGACATTACGGTATTGTTCCGCGCACTCAGTGGATATGCGGAGCCTTTTACGGAGGTGTTTACAGAGCTTGGAATCCCGGCGGTGGTGGAAAAGCAGACCGGATATTTTTCGGCACAGGAAGTGGCGGTGGTGTTAAATGCTCTCCGCATTATCGACAATCCGTTGCAGGATATTCCGCTGGTTTCGGTATTACGTTCCGAAATGGTTGGGATGACCGAGGAGGAGCTGGCATTGGTCCGCATCGCAGCGAAAACGGAAGAGAAGGAGTATCGTAAGTCCTTTTATGAAGCGGTTGGTTTGTTTTTAGAGATGACGGAGGAGAAGAAGGAGGATGCTTCGGTAGTGGAGGCAAGAAGAAAGCTCCTTCGGTTTACCGCACAACGAAAGGAACTGCAGGCGCTTTCTGCGTATGCCGGTGTTCCGGAAGTATTGGAGCGGTTATACGAACTGACTTCGTATCCGTCCTTTGTACGGGTGAAACTGGGAGGAGAGCGGCGTTTTGAGAACCTGGCCATGCTTACGGAAAAGGCGAAAAAGTTTGAGGAGAGCAGTTATTCCGGTATTTTTGATTTTGTACGCTATATCGAACGTTTGATAAAATATGATACGGATACCGGCGAGGCGCAGATCGTATCGGGAGAGAATGCGGTGCGCCTGATGAGTATTCATAAAAGTAAGGGTTTGGAGGCGCCGGTGGTGATTGTGGCCGGGCTTTCCAAAAAGTTTAATCGTATGGATGTCCATGCGGGGCTGGTGCTTCATCCGGAGCTCGGAATCGGCATGGATTTCAGAGACGAGGTATTGCGGGTAAAGGCGCCGACGTTGTTTAAAAAAGTTATCGCGGGACAGCTGAATTACGAAATGCTTTCGGAGGAACTGCGTATCCTATATGTGGCACTGACCAGAGCGAAGGAGAAGCTGATATTGTCCGCTACGGTGGACGAGGAAGCAGCGTTTTATGAAAAACTTACGGAAAAAAACACAGGAAACGGTATCGCCGGCTATTCGGAGTTGCTTGGTGCCAATACCTATCTGGACTTTTTGAAGCTTTCTCTCGGCAAATGTCTGGAGACGGGAAGTATCATGGGTGTCCGGAGGGAACAAAGGGAGACGCAGGAGGAAGATACGGTTCTGAAAAAAGAAGCGGAACGTATCGAGCGGGAAGAACGCTATCGCAGGCTGATGACAGCCGGGACGGATACGGTGTACGACGAAGGCCTTGCGGAGGAGCTGGCGGCAAGAGAAGCCTATCGATATCCGTATCTGCTTTGCAAAGGAAAAACGAAGTTGTCCGTATCGGAGCTAAAAAAGGCTGCTTATGCCGATGAGGAACAGGAGGAACTGTTCCCGGAAGTACTGCCGGAGAAGACGATTCCGAGGTTTATGCAGGAGGTACAGGAAGAGCGTATGTCCGGCAGTGAGCGGGGAACCTTGTATCACCGTATCATGGAATGTCTGGATTTTTGCAAGGAATATAACACAGAAGAGGACGTTTTGTCCGCGCTGGAGGAGTTGATTGCAAAGGGGCGTATTCGGAAGGATGTAGCTTTGCTTGTGGTACCGGGGAAGATTTTGCAGTTTTTTCGAAGTGAATTGGGGAGCCGGATGCAGGCAGCGGCCCGTAAAGGGACATTAAAAAAAGAACAGCCTTTTGTAATCGGACTACCTTACAGCGAGGTATATAAAACAGAGGAAGCGGATCCGTCGGAGTTTGTGATGGTACAGGGAATTATCGATGCCTGCTTTGAGGCGGACGGTGAGCTTGTGTTGGTGGATTACAAGACAGATTCCGTACCGGAGAATGTGAAAGAAGTACTGACAAAGCGTTACAAGACACAGCTTGATTATTACGCACAGGCCCTTTGCCAGATGACAGGAAAAACGGTGAAGGAACGGATGATTTACGCCTTTACGAACGGTGAGGCGTTTGCAGTGGAATGATAGTCAGCAGAATATGCAGGAAGGCGGTTTGGCTGGAGAGAAACATGTTGGCTGACAAGAAAGCCGGTAAGAAAGGAGCAAAAAAATGTTAGTAAAAGATGCAAGTGAATTGGTGGGAAATACTCCTTTGGTGGAGGTGAGCCGGTTTGCAAAAGAATACGGAGTAAAGTCACGTTTGCTTGTGAAGGCAGAGTATTTTAACCCGGCCGGCAGTGTAAAGGACCGTGTGGCAAAGGAAATGATTGAGGAGGCGGAGCGTACCGGGAAATTGACGCCGGGAGCCACCATTGTGGAGCCGACTTCCGGAAACACCGGAATCGGATTGGCGTTTATGGCGGCGCTTCGCGGATATCATGTGATTTTAACGATGCCGGAAACCATGAGTGTGGAGCGGAGAAAACTGTTGGCGGCCTACGGAGCGGAGATTGTATTGACGCCGGGAGCGGAAGGCATGCAGGGTGCCGTAAAAAAGGCAGAGGAGCTGGCGAAAGAGATTCCGGGAAGCTTTTTTGCGGGACAGTTTGTGAATCCAGCCAATCCGTCGGCGCACTATAAGACCACCGGCCCGGAGATTTTTACGGATACGGAAGGAAAGGCAGACGTGTATGTGGCAACCGCCGGCACGGGAGGGACTTTAACCGGCACGGCGAAGTATTTGAAGGAGCGAATTCCGAACCTTCATGTGGTAGCGGTAGAACCGCAGTCTTCTCCGCTTTTGTCCGAGGGTAGAGCCAGTGCTCATAAGATTCAGGGCATTGGGGCGAATTTTGTACCGGAGGTACTGGATACAAAGGTTTATGACGAGGTGGTTACCGTGTCCGATGAGGATGCCTTCGCTTATGCTAAGACAATGATACAAAAGGAAGGTCTTCTGGTGGGGATTTCTTCCGGCGCAGCCCTGGCAGCGGCGGTGGCAATCGGCAGACGGCCGGAGTACGAAGGAAAAACGATTGTGGCGGTATTGCCGGACAGCGGAGACAGATATTTATCTACAGAGTTGTTTTAAGGAGCTTTTACGATAAGGAGAAAGTATTTATGAAGAACGAAAACAAGAAAAAGAGTCTGTTACTGTTGTCGGTAATTACGGTAATGTTGCTGTTGTCGGCAGCGTGTAACAGACAGCAGGCAATAAAAGATATACCGACTTTGTCACCGGTGGCAACCGAAGCTCCGGCTATGACTGAGGCTCCGGAAGAAACAGTGACCCCGGCGGCTACGGTAACACCGAAGGCAACCGCAACGCCGAAACCGACGTCTACTCCGAAGCCGACCCCGACGGCTACACCGACCCCGGAGCCTCTTCCGGATCCGAAGGACAACTTTGTGACAAACGCAACCTTTGATGCGGATACCAACGGATGGTATCTGTATAAGGAAAGCGGCGGATTCGGTACGATTTCCGCAGAGGACGGGAAGCTTGCACTGAATATTACCTCTCTCGGTAACGTTAATTACGCGGTACAGGTGTCGGCGGAAGATGTCATTGAACTGGAGAAGGACAGAGAGTACCGGGTGCGATATGAGATTTCTTGCACGGAGCCGCGGAGTATTGAAGTAATGATTCAGCAGAACGGCGGAAGCTATCAGTCCTATACCTGGAAAAAGGTGGAGTTAAAGCCGGAGCCGCAGACCATTGATTATACCTTTGATATGACCAGTATGACGGACAAAAATACGAAACTGGTGTTTAACTGCGGTACTCAGGGGAAGGACCTGCCGGCCCATACCATTTATATCGATAATGTGGCGGTGTCGGTGGTGGAAGCGGATTATGGGAAGGCTCCGGAGGAGTATGAACCGGCAATCCGGATTAATCAGGTGGGATACGGCACGGAAAGCCGGAAAGAAGCGGTGTTCTGTGACCTGGTAGGTGCGACGGAGTTCTCTGTGATGAATGCGGAAACGAATGAGTCGGTATACACCGGAACGGTATACGGAGAAAAATTTACAAAGACAGCAAATGAAATTAACAGCTTCGGTGATTTTTCCGAGGTGAAGACGGCCGGACGTTATTATATTGTCTGTGGTGATACGAAATCCTGCGAGTTTGAAATCGGCACGACGGTATATGACGACATGGTGGCGGAACTGGTAAGAATGTTCTATTTGCAGCGGTGCGGCTGTGAGGTGGAGGACGAGGTCTTTGGACATGCAGCCTGTCATACCGGTCAGGCAAAGCTTTA
This sequence comes from Lachnospiraceae bacterium, assembly GCA_045596385.1. Taxonomy (GTDB): domain Bacteria; phylum Bacillota; class Clostridia; order Lachnospirales; family Lachnospiraceae; genus SIG307. Next base: position 93,969 of record JAZOCC010000034.1, on the reverse strand, counting down.
CGGTACGGAGGAGTTCGTTGATGTGAGCGGCGGCTGGCATGATGCCGGTGACTACGGACGGTATATTGTTCCTGCGGCAAAGTCGGTTGCGGATTTGCTCTACGCATACGAAGCTATGGAGAATCCGTATAACGACGTTATCGGCATTCCGGAAAGCGGAAACGGGATTCCGGATTTGTTGGATGAGGTACGTTATGAGCTGGAATGGATGTTAAAAATGCAGGCCGAGAACGGAGGTGTGTATCATAAGGTGAGCTGTGCAAGCTTCTGCGGATACATTATGCCGGAAAAAGAGACCGGTCAGTTAATCGTGACTCCGGTATCTACCACAGCTACGGCGGATTTTTGTGCATCCATGGCATTGGCCTACGAGTTCTATTATGATATCGACAGAGATTTTGCGGATACCTGTCTTGCGGCTGCGGAAAAAGCCTGGGCCTTTTTAGAGGCAAATCCGGAGTTGATTTTTAAGAATCCGGCAGATATTACCACCGGAGGTTATGAAGACGGTAGTGATAAGGACGAACGTTACTGGGCAGCGGCACAGATGTACCGTGCCACGAAGGAGGCTAAGTACTTAAGCGCACTGGAAACAATGGCTGCAAAGACCGGTCTTGACTGGAGCACCGTAGGGGATTACGGCAACATTGCTATCTTGACTATGGAAGGCGTTGATAAGGAGTCTTCCATTTATACGAAGGCCTATAAGGCAGTAATGGGTCAGGCGGTACGTTTTGAGCAGAATACTTCCGCTAATACTTACGGAACCGCTAACGTATCTTTTCACTGGGGAAGCAATATGACAGTTTCCAACGGCGGTGTGATTTTAGGACTTGCCTATGAGTTAACCGGGGAGGAGAACTATCTGGAGGCGGCGCAGTCGAATCTGGACTATCTGTTAGGTACAAATCCGTTGGGACTTTGCTTTGTTACCGGACATGGTACCGTATCTCCGAAGAGTCCGCACCACAGACCGTCCATGGCAAAGAATCAGGCGGCACCGGGTATGCTGGTAGGCGGTGTTAACTCGGGCTTAGAGGATCCGACGGCAAAGGCGCGCCTGGCGGATACACCGATTGCAAAGCGTTATCTGGACCACAAGGAGAGCTATTCCACCAACGAGATTGCGATTTACTGGAATTCTCCGATGATTTATTTGATTTCCTTGACGGATGGGGAATAGGGAAATGCAGACAATGAACCGTAAGAAGTCGGAATGATATGGAGAAAGAGAAAATGCTGTCGCTGACCGGACGGCTTGTCAGGTCGTGACAGCATTTTTGTATGAATAAGTTATGGTAATAGCCGAATTATGCGGTATCTTGGCATTACGCCAGATAGAGGAATACGAATAAATAGTGGCACAGGGTTCCGCCGAGACAGAAGCAGTGGAAAATTTCATGCAGGCCAAAGTTCGGATGTTTGTTATCGAAAATCGGAAGCTTTAAGGCATAAATCACACCGCCGATGGTGTACACGATACCGCCGCCAAGAAGCAATGCAAAGGCACCGGTCGGCACACTCTTAAGAAGCTGCGGAAATGCCAGAAGACAGCACCAGCCCATGGCAATATAGATTACAGCGGATACCCATTTCGGACAGTGAACGAAAAACAGGCACTGGAAAATGCCGATAAAAGCAATGCCCCAGACAAGTGCGAGAAGAAGCTTACCGGCGGTACCTCCGAGTGCCAGTAGGCAGACCGGAGTATAGGTACCTGCAATTAATACATAAATCATCAGGTGGTCCAGTTTCTTAAGGTTGGTGTAGCTTCGGATGGTTCTGCCGAAGGTGTGATATAAGGTGCTGGCACTGTAAAGTAAAAACATGCCGGTAATAAAGGTGATGCAGCAAAACAGGGAAAGTCCCGAAGTGTTTGCTGCTCTTTGAAGCAATGGGAAAGCTCCGAAAATGGCAAATACCACACCGGCAAGATGCGTATACGCACTGCCCGGTTGCCGCGGAATAATCCGGTGCTTTGATAAATCAATCGGCTGTTGCAAGGTTAAATCTTTCGTTGTTGTGAGTTCCATAAATCCCATCCTTTCTTTTTACAAATACATGCTATGTGATAGTATGTGCAGTAACATGCACAAAAACACGGTGTTTTAGTATAATGCACGAAGAAAATATTGCGCCATATCATATGTAATGCTTATTAAAAATATTACATGTAGTTTTTAAAACTACGTTACATCTAAGATGATACTATCACATATATTTTTAAAAAGCAAGAGGGGAAATGAAAAAAGATTGGGGAAAAGGACCTAAAACATGTGCTGCGGCTGATATCCGGTAAAAGTGAAGAAAGAACAACAAGGATACAGACAATGTTCTGTACCCTTGTTGCGAAAAGAACAGATTATATTTTATGATAAGAAAATAAACCGGGGAGTTATCTCGGCCAACGACATTCTGTCATCAAATCCAGCTTCTTTTGTTCTTTAAAGGTGCCGTCTGTGTTGAAAATGTTGGCGTAGAAGCGGCAGAGGACAGCGTATTTTGGATTGGCAGTGGTAACCCATCCCATACTATCAACCTCGACGTTGGCAGAATAAGAGGAATCAATGATGTCTTTGGTAAACCAGCAGACAGAACCATTTGCTACATATACTTCGTCTCCTAAAGAACCGGCTACAGAATAAAACTCCTGTGGAGAACCGGCGTCCGGACCGCAAACGAGAAGTACTGCAGTAAACTGTTCTCGGAACATGGAGAGCAGCTCTTCTTTGGTAAAGTTGTTATTAATGTATTTGTCTCTGTTTTCAAAAGTATGAAGCTTATCTCTTAACGCATAAAGGTCACGCATGAGATAATTGCGATAATCATCCGGAGCTTTTGGGGTGGCGTATCCGGAAATATAAACGGTACCGTTGTATTCGCAAAGATCGGAAATGAAGAAGTCATTTTCTTCGCTCTCATAGCGGAAGTCTCCCAAAAGATTACCCTCAGAATCCAGCTTCAATACACGGGAAAACTCAATAGTGATATAGCTGGATAAGTGTACCAGATAGCCGGAGTCTGTCAGTGCCACATTTTCAATGACATGGTCTCTGATATCAATGATACTGGAAAATATCTGAGTTCCGTCCTTGCTGTATTTGTTCACACAAAGGGAGTTATCGAAGGTATCGTTATTAATTCCGCAACGGCCGAAGGTAGTGTAGCAACCGTCCGGGTGGAATATCGACGCATAAATCTTCTCAAATCCCGTAGAATTATTTTGAACGGTTCTCCAGAGAATATTGCCATCCGCATCCAGTAAAAGCAGTGTTGCAATACCGTCCTCGACTCCGGAATTAAACGGTTGCGTACCGTAGATAAAAATCGGCTCTGTATCGGATTCTGTATCACCGTAGTAACCGTTGATGGCAACACCCGGGATGGTAACTTCCCAAACCTTCTCACCGTTACGATACTTTACAAATGTACTATTTTCCGAATTGAATTCAGAGTCATCTTCCGGCGGCTTATAAGCAGAGTGATACTCATAATACACCGGCGTCTTGTAATCGGAAAGAGAAGTATCCGGTACGGTGGTATCCCATTCCGAAACATCACCGGTAATTTCAAAACCGCGCACCACGTCCGGTCTGCTGTTTAAAAGGACATCGGTGGTTAAATCATTGTCGAAGGAGTGGGAATAGAAATCCCGGTAAACCTCTTTGATTTCGTTTTTCGTAAGACCTTCTGTGGAAAGCTCGTTTTCGTAGAAGAAGGTCAGTGCGTTTTTATAATCCTTCTTTGCAGCGGCATAGGCATATGCGCCGGCTCCGGCACCCAGTAACAATGCCGTGCAGGCTGCTGCAGCAAGGATGCGGCGAAAGGTCTTTGCCTTTCGGGTGGAAACCTTGCGTGTCGGAGCGGTAATGTCAGCTTTGACGTTTTTATTACCGGTGTCGGAATTACTGTTTGTGTTGAACGTCAGACCGGTTTTTTCCGCTACGGCAGTCTGGATTCTTTTTAATGTAACATCATCAAGCGCCTTTGCCTGAAAAAATTCCTCCGGAAGGGTGTCTAACTCCTCCGGGGTTAAGGTATCTAAAATTTCATTTAACTCTTTATTCATACGCGTTCACCTCCGAATATACTGCGTAATTTTTGAATGGCTCTGTGGGTGCGTGTGTCCACAGCGGAAACGGTTAAATTAAGGCTTGCGGCAATTTCCTTTGAGGATTCGGAAAGGTAGTATTTGCGGAGCAAAATGGTACTGTCCGGTTCTCCGAGGGCTTTGATTTCACGAAGCAGTTCTTCTCTGAACTCTTTGGTTACCAGTGCTTCTTCTACGGAAAACGTATCATCCCACGGCTCGGCAATTTCTTCTGCATCCAAGGAAAGAGTCCCTGCCTCTTTTTTGTACTTGCGCAGCCGGTCATAAGCGTTATGTCTGGCAATGACACAAAGCCAGGCCCGGATACTACCGGCAGCTTGCTGAAATTTGTCCAAGTCACAATAGAACTCGCTGAAGGTGTCTGCGACGCAATGTTCAATGTCCGCATCACAAAAGGTTTGGCCGGCCAACTTATGTCTCACAATCGAGTGAACCAGTCCCGCGTACTGCGCAAGCAAAAGCGTCATACCGGTGTTGGGGTCGGTCTTTAGTATATTCATTAATTCATCGTCCTGCATCGTTTACCTCCCTGTCAGAATTGAATCGATTCACCTATTAATGCGTCGGAAGTGAAGAAATCTTACACCTTTTTTGTAAGTATATCATGTTTTCGTGTATTTTGGCCGATATAGTTTACAAAGGAAATGAATACGAACTTACGGATAGCGTTACGGTTTCAATGGAGTGTATTGGGGCTGTAGCGCTTTATCTATTGTAAGGGAATGTTACGGAAAGTGATGGATGCATAAGCTGATTTGCAGAGAGGAGCGGTGTTATGGGAATCGGAGTGATACAGAGCGGATACGGGGTTTTAGAGAACGGAACGAGTATGGGAGCAGAAAAAAAACGGAGGAGCGTTTTTGGGATGAAGCCGGATATGACCTCAAAGGATAAATCTGCAGAATGTATGGCTTTTCTTCGGGAAAAGCGCGAAGAAATCTTAGAAAAGCTTCGGAATGGCGAGACGGAGGTGTCTTACCAAATCGGCGCTGAGTCTTATACAGAGAAAGAATGGGATAAGCTCTTAAAGAAGTTTGATGATATTCAGGAGGATGTGAGACGGAAGATGGATGAGCGGATTAAGAAGCTGGAGGAGAAGGAAGAGGAGAAAAGAATTGTGGAAGGATGATAGCAATATCTTGACAAGAGTATCTCTATAGAGATATAAAAATGATTATCAGGGAAGAAACTCCGCTTTCTTCCCCCTTTTCTTTTTTCGTAAAATATGCTACACTATACAGTGTGCCTTTGTGGCTTTATTTTCCATATCTTTCTTTATGGGGATAGGGTGTGGGGCAGGCTATTTCACGGCACGATAACAGATGTGAGGAGATCAGAACATGAATATCTATGAACAGTTGAAAAATGAATTGGGGATTCGTTTGGAGCAGGTAGAGGCTACCGTAAAGTTGATTGATGAAGGCAACACCATTCCGTTTATTGCCCGTTACCGTAAGGAAGTGACCGGTTCGTTAAATGACGAAGTGCTTCGTAATTTGCACGAGCGTTTGGTATATTTGAGAAATTTAGAGGAAAAGAAGGAACAGGTACTTGGAAGCATCGAGGAGCAGGGGAAGCTCACCGATGAGCTTAAAGCACAGATTTTGGCGGCGACCACCCTGGTTGAGGTGGAGGATTTGTATCGCCCATACCGTCCGAAGAGAAGAACCCGTGCTACTATCGCAAAGGAAAAGGGCCTGGAGCCGCTTGCTGAGCTTATCTTTACCCAGACCTTGGACAAGCCGGCGGAGGAAGCGGGCGCAGAGTATGTGAAGGAAGCAGAGGATGCCGCTCTTTCCGTAAAGACCGCCAAAGAAGCGGTGGAAGGTGCTCTGGATATTATTGCGGAGCAGATTTCCGACGATGCGGATTATCGTCGTTATATTCGTGAGATTACTATGGAGGAAGGTAAGATTGTTTCCAATGCGAAGGAAGCAAAGACTCAGTCCGTGTATGAAATGTATTATGAGTTTGAGGAGCCACTTAATAAGCTTCCGGGGCATCGTATTTTGGCCTTAAACCGAGGGGAAGATGAGAAGATTCTGACCGTAAAGGTCAGTGCGCCGGAGGAGCGTATTTTGCAATTCCTGCGCACGAAGATTATTGTAAAGAAGAACGAGTTTACGGACGAGCTTTTGGCATTTGCGGCAGAGGATGCTTACAATCGCCTCATTGCTCCGGCTATTGAGCGTGAGATTCGTAACGATTTAACGGAGAAGGCAGAGGACGGCGCCATTAAGGTGTTCGGTAAGAACCTGGTACAGCTTCTCATGCAGCCTCCGATTGCGGGACAGACCGTGCTGGGCTGGGACCCGGCATTCCGTACCGGTTGTAAGCTGGCGGTGGTTGACCCGACGGGTAAGGTATTGGATACCGTGGTGATTTACCCAACCGCACCGCAGAATAAGGTGGAAGAGTCCAAGAAAATCTTAAAGAAATTAATCGAGAAATATAATATTACTCTCATTTCCGTAGGAAACGGTACTGCGTCCAGAGAGTCCGAGCTGGTGATCGTAGAGCTGTTAAAGGAACTGAACAAGCCGATTCAGTATGTCATCGTAAACGAGGCAGGTGCATCTGTATATTCCGCAAGTAAGCTGGCCACCGAGGAGTTCCCGAACTTTGATGTGGGACAGCGAAGTGCGGCTTCCATTGCTCGCCGTTTACAGGACCCGCTGGCGGAGCTGGTTAAGATTGACCCGAAGTCCATCGGTGTCGGTCAGTATCAGCACGATATGAACCAGAAGAAGCTGTCCGAGACCCTGTCCGGTGTGGTAGAGGATTGTGTAAATAAGGTAGGCGTGGATTTAAATACCGCTTCGGCACCGCTCCTTGAGTATGTGTCCGGTATTTCCAAACCGATTGCGAAAAATATTGTGGCATACCGTGAGGAAAACGGGAAATTCAAGACCCGTAAGGAGCTTCTTAAGGTAGCAAAGCTTGGCCCGAAGGCTTACGAGCAGTGTGCGGGCTTCCTGCGTATCAACGACGGAACCAATCCGCTGGATGCCACCAGCGTGCATCCGGAGTCTTACGAGGCGGCGGAGAAGCTTCTTGAAAAGCTTGGCTACACCGCAGCGGATATTAAGAAGGTACAGGCGGAGCAGAAGGAATTGCAGGCTCGTGCGGAAAAGGCGACCAAGAAGGATGACACCCCAAAGCGCAACCGGGAGAAGGACAACCGTCTTCGTGTGAAAGGCGGCAATACCATGATGGCCCAGGCATTGATGGCGGCTATGAACGGTGGAAACTTTACTGCCCCGGCAGAAGAGGATTCTGATGCAAAGAAGGGCGGAAGTAACAAGAATGCAGGAAACGGCAAGGATGTTGCATCCGGTAGCGGCTTGTCCGGTCTTTCCCGTCAGATTAAGAATAAGACGGCCCTTGCAGAGGAGCTTGGTATCGGTGAGATTACCTTAACCGATATTGTCAAGGAGCTTGAGAAGCCGGGTCGTGACCCGCGTGAGGAAATGCCGAAGCCGATTCTTCGTACCGATGTATTGGAGATGAAGGATCTGACCGAGGGCATGATTTTAAAGGGCACGGTGCGTAATGTTATTGATTTCGGTGCATTCGTAGATATCGGTGTACATCAGGACGGTCTGGTGCACATTTCCCAGATGTCCAAAGAGCGTTTTATTAAGCATCCGCTGGATGCTGTGAGTGTAGGTGATATTGTGGATGTGAAGGTGATGAGTGTGGATTTGCAGAAGAAGAGAATTCAGTTGACGATGATCCTGTAACACCAGGGTCAAAAGTTCTGCATCTGTTTGTGCTTGCACAAGAACAGATGTAGAAACTTTTGAACCGCCCCAACATGAGGAAGTAGCCATTTTCGATAGAAAATGTGCGGAATCCGAATGTTGGCAGGATTGCGGGAACTGCGAAGCAGTAGAGCAATCCGTGGGTGTTACCAAAAGTAAAAGGAGGAATACCGTATGGAAAACCAAGTAACTCCACCGTGGGCAAATGAGCTTACGGGGGATGAATTTATCAGTTATGCCGCTACCTACAAGGTAGGCGAGTATTTTCATCTTTATCACAAGGAAATCTTTGAGGCGCCTGCCATTGAGAATCTCAGATACTATTATTACGACCCGACGGAACATGGGTATCCGACGAATCAAAAGTATCCGCTTTTGATCTTCTTACATGGCACATCGAATTCTCTGGAGGGCGATATTTGTATTAATTACAGCGGTGGCGAGTTGTTTGCGTCTCCGGAATATCAAAAGCAATTGGGCGGAGCCTATGTACTGATTCCGCTGGCAAATGAATACAGAGATGAGGAAGGTTCTGTTAAGGGCACCTGGCATACGGGAGAATATACGAAACCGGTGGTGGAACTTATAAAGCAGTTTGTAAAAGAGCGGGAGCAGACCATCGGGAAAAAGATTGTGATGGGAAATTCCAGCGGTGCAACCTTCTGCTTTCAGGTAGTTGCACAGGAGACTGCGTTTTTTGACGGTTGTGTGCCGATCGGAACAAGTGCAATTCCAGCGGACGAGGTGCTGGATGAGTTTGATGCTAACGATGTACATTTGTTTTTTGCAATTTCCACCCACGACGAATTTCATGATTTCGAAACAGAGATTCGTCCGCGTGTAGAACGTTTGGAAAATATGAAGCATAAGTTCCTCTATTTTCCGAAGTGGACAAAGAACGGCGACGGCGGTATCTCCTCCATTAACTTCGGTGTGGAAATGGGACAGCATTGTCTGGTGAATTCTATGCATGCAAATCTGATGTTTGATGACGGAACCCCGATGGAAGAGCGACTTCCGCAGGGGGTCATCGGTTGGATTTTACAGGTATAAGAAGAGTAAAAAGGAACTTGAAAGGAGTAAAGTTTCATGAAAGAAGTGAAATTTTCGGTACAGGTAACCGTAAAGGATATGTTTGCGTTTTTAATGCATCATTCCTACCGCGGGGGAGCTTTGATTGCGGATGCCATTGTTACCTTCGGAGCCATCGGTCTTTTGATTGCCGGTTTCGGGAAGGGGGACCCGGTAAAGACCGTAGCATTGATTTTTGTTGCGATGTTATTTACGGTGATACATCCGTTACAGTTGTACAGCAAAGCAAGAAAACAGGTAAAAAATAACGAGGTATTCAAAAAGCCTCTGGATTATGTGCTGACCGATGAAGGTATTACTCTGAGTCAGGGAGAGCAGAGTCAGTCCATTACCTGGGGAGATGTATATCAGGTGAGGGAATACAAGTCCCAGATTTTAGTGTATACCGGTCGCGTGTATGCCTTCGTTTGGCCAAAGAGTGCATTGTCTCAGTGTGAGAATGAGGTAAAAGAGCTGTTTAAGAAACATTTGTCCGAAAAGGTTGCGGGAAAGAGTATCAAGTGAGAGGTACTTGTGAAAGTGCAGATTTGAAAACAGACGACAGAGATGATTGAAAAGTCTGATTAAAGGAGCAATTATGAAGTTTGAAAGTTTTTCGGCAGAGGAAACTTATGCCCTCGGAAAGAAATTAGGCGAAGAAGCAAAGCCGGGTGCGGTGTACTGCCTATCCGGTGACCTGGGTGTGGGTAAAACCGTGTTTACAAAAGGGTTTGCGGTGGGCCTCGGAGTTACCGATACGGTAAACAGCCCAACCTTTACCATTGTGCAGGAGTATCAGGGACGTCTGCCGTTTTACCATTTTGACGTGTACCGTATCGAGGAGCCGGAGGAGATGGAAGAAATCGGATACGAGGACTATTTCTACGGGGACGGCGCTTGTATGATCGAGTGGGCGGAACTGATTGAGGAACTGATTCCGGCAGAAGCGGTGAAGGTTCGTATCAGCAAGGATTTGCAAAAAGGGACGGACTATCGTTTGATTACGGTGGGAGAATAAAGAATTTTACTCCAAGAGGTGAAATTACATGAAGATTTTAGCCATTGACAGCTCGGGACTTATTGCGTCTGCGGCACTGGCCACGGAGGATGCGGTGTTAGCCGAGTATACAACCAACTATAAAAAGACCCATTCCCAGACATTACTTCCCATGATTGACGAGATTGTGAAGATGACGGAGACGGAGCTTTCCGAACTGGACGCCATTGCAGTAACGGCAGGACCGGGCTCCTTTACGGGACTTCGTATCGGGTCCGCGACGGCCAAGGGACTGGGGCAGGCTCTTAATAAGCCGCTTATTGCGGTGCCGACCACGGAAGCGCTGGCTTGGAATTTCTGTGGAAGCGATGCGGTAATCTGTCCGCTGATGGATGCCAGACGGTCTCAGGTATACACCGGGTTATACCGTTGGAACAAGGAAACGGGTGCTATGGATTGTTTGTTTGCGCAAGAAGCGATGGCAGTGGAAGATATCATTGCGGAAGTGAACCGTTTGGGATGTCCGGTGATTTATCTAGGGGACGGTGCGGATGCGTACAAAGCGGTACTTGCGGAGAAGACTACTGTGGAGTTTTCCTTTGCACCGGTACATATGAGCAAGCAGCGGGCGGCGTCCTTGGCGGCCTGTGCTTTTGTATATGCAAAGGAAGGAAAGACCCAGACGGCGGCAGAGTTTGTACCGACTTATCTTCGGAAGTCTCAGGCAGAGCGAGAACGGGAAGAAAAGGAACGGGCGGAGCTGGCGTAGGAAAGAGGAGTGAAACGGGTGGAAGCAGCCGGTGGCTGAAAAGAACCGGAAGCCGCAGGAAAGACGCCCGGAAGGAGATTGAGCTTGGAAACGACTTGGACCATCAGGAAGATGACAGAAGAAGATGTGGCAGCGGTGGCGGCTCTGGAGGCAGAGAACTTTTCCAGACCGTGGAGCTACGACGCCTTTTTTCAGACACTGTCGGATGAAAATTATATTGTGCTGATAGCAAAAGAAAAGGACGCATTCTTGGGATATTGCGTCCTTCTTTGTACCGGAGAAGAAGCGGATATCACCAATGTGTGCACCGCACCGGAAGCCCGGGGAAAGGGTGTGGCTATAGAAATGATGACTGCGCTTATGGAAGCCGGAAAGAGCAGGGGGGTCGCAGAGTTTTTCCTGGAAGTGAGAGAAAGTAACACACCGGCGAGAAAGCTATACACGAAGCTGGGCTTTGAGGAAATCGGTTTGCGGAAGAATTATTACGAGGAACCGAGAGAGCATGCGGTGTTGATGAAATGCACGTTGGAGTAAGAGAAGTCAGAGCTTGTGAGGAGGAGTATATATGCGAATGATAATTGAACAAACCAAAGACTATCCGAAGCGTATGGTATATAACCCGGAAACAAATGCGTTTTCGGAATCGGATAAGGAATCACTGGCACATGCCAGAGGGTTTGACTACCCGTACGGATGGGTGAAAGAGTCCGGAACTCCGCCGGCACCCCATTGCGATTGTATGTTGATGTCAACAAAGGAATATAACCTCGGGGACGAGGTGGAAATAAAACTCATCGGAATGTTTAAACGGAATGACGGAGACCATAAATACATTGTGGTGGAAATAAGCCGTGAGACAAATGATTATGCGGAACTTCTGGCGGAGGAAAAGGAAGCACTGCACAAGCTTTATCCGCGTGTGAGTGAGGGCGAAGGATGGTTCGGAAGAAAGGATGCGAAATGGTGCTATGAGCACTGTGAGAAGGCGTTATAATTGGCTGTGGGGAGAATCAAGATGATAAAGAAGAATTATAAATTCGGTTTTGATATTTGGGGCCTGATTCTCTTTTTGATTATCATGCTTCCGAATTTTATATGGTTTGCGGTATCGGCACCCAATGATGTTTTGCGAGCAGAGTCTGTAACAAAAGTAGCGGACACAATCGGTTCCGTTTGTCAGGTGGTAATGGTGGCAGCGTTGTGTGCAATTATGCATAAAGAGCGTAAAAAGCTTAGCATAACCCCGTTAATTATAGTAGTTATAGGATGTTGCCTGCTATATTATTTGTGTTGGAGTCTATATTACACCGGCATGGCAAATGCAGGCGTGATACTGGGCATGACGGTAGCGCCGTGTCTTGTTTTTTTGTTCTTTGCGCTGGACAGAAAGAATTGGATTGCATTGATTCCGATAGGCGTGTTTACGGTGTGTCATGTGATATTCGGAGTGGTAAACTTTATTGTTTAGCGGAAAGTTTGAATCAGCAATAATCTGAGAATTGAAGTAAAGTATTTAGAAAGCAGAGTAGAAAATGAAAAAAGGAAGAATGGCAACACTGTGTATTGCAGTGATCAACATACTGGCGTTTGTCGCCAATCTCATAATCGGCGGAGGCAGCTTCTTTGGATTGTTCATTTCCGGTGGGGGATACTTAAAGGAATACGGAGAAGCTTCTTTTGCACTTATAGCAGAGCAAGGGCAATGGTGGCGTCTTCTGACTTGCGGATACCTTCATATGGGAATCATCCACCTGGCAGGTAATGTGGTAGCACTAATGATTGTAGGAAGTAAGATGGAAGAGAAGACAGGCAAAATAAAGTTGCTGTTACTTTACAATTTGGGAACGATGCTTACTGCGTTTCTTTGGAGTTTGATTTTTAAAAACGGAACTATGATAGGGGCATCCCTCGGAATCTTTGTATTGTTGGGAATGGCTTGTGTATGGTTCATAAAAGGGCAAGGGAAACAACGTGTTTGCTTCACTGTTGCGGAAAAGCGTTACTTGCTGATTTACGGGATTGTGGGATGCTTTCTCGGAATCGGGACCATTGTAGTACATGCAATCGGATTTATAATCGGTGTGTCGGCAGGCTTTGTTATGTTAAAGATGAATTCGCGGAGGATGGCGGAATGAAACGCACAGAGAATGTAGAATTAACGGTATTGTGCCTCATTCGAAGAGGAAATGAATATCTGTTACAAGATAGAATAAAGAAAGACTGGAAGGGGTTTACCCTGCCCGGCGGTCATGTGGAACCGGGAGAGTCCATTGTGGATGCGGTGGTTCGGGAAATGAAGGAAGAAACCGGACTTACGGTGGAACATCCGAAGTTGTGTGGTGTAAAGCAGTTTCCGATTAGCGGAGAATCCGGTGAAAACGGCAGATACCTTGTGTTTTTGTTTGTGGCGGACAAGTTTTCGGGAGAGGTCATTTCCTCGGAAGAGGGTACCATGCACTGGGTGAAGATAGAGGATTTACAGAAGGTGAATCTGGTCAAAGATTTTAAGGAATTACTGGAAGTTATGCTGGATGAGAATCTGAGCGAGTTCCGGTATGTGGTGGAGGACGGAAAATGGAAGGTCGTGCAAAGATAGGAGGACTATTATGAACAAAAAGTTATTCCTACAAGCTAGCATAAAATTTGTTTTCGGTATTCTCTTGGTCGGACTTCTGGTTTTCTTACCGGCAGGAACGTTACAGTTCTTTGAGGGCTGGCTCTTTATGGGCATCCTATTCATCCCCATGTTTTTTGCCGGACTTGTGATGATGGTGAAGAATCCGGGACTGTTGAAATCCCGGTTAAATGCCAAGGAGAAGCAGGCAGACCAGGGGCTTGTGGTAAAACTAAGCGGGCTCATGTTTCTGGCGGGTTTTATCGTGGCGGGACTTGACTTCCGGTTTGGTTGGTTCCCGTTGCCGAAGGGTGTTTCTGTCGGTGCTGCGATAGTATTTCTGTTAGCCTATGTACTGTACGCGGAGGTGCTGCGGGAAAATACGTACCTGTCCCGTACCATTGAAGTACAGGAGAGTCAAAAGGTCATCGACACCGGGCTGTACGGCATTGTAAGACATCCCATGTATTTTGCCACTGTAGTACTGTTTTTGGCGATGCCACTGGTGTTGGGCTCCTTGATTTCTTTTGTTATTTTTCTTGTGTATCCGCTTATTATCGCAAAGCGGATTAAAGGAGAAGAACAGTTTTTGGAGCAGGAACTGGCCGGATACAAGGAGTATAAAGAAAAGGTAAGATATCGTTTGATTCCGTTTATCTGGTGACAAAACAAAGCTGGTACATATTGCCATCAAAATGGACGGTAACGGTTGCGTAAATGGGAGAAATGAGGTATAATTAATTATTCTCGTGTGAAGAGAAAACACTGCATTTATGCGGTTTTCGGCATAGCGATATGCCGGGTGGATAAAAAGAATAAAAGGAGAAAAGGTATGAACGCAAAGGAAATTATTTTAAACGGAAAGGCAGCTCTCGGTATTGAGTTCGGCTCGACCAGAATTAAGGCTGTATTAATCGGGGAGAATCACGAAACATTGGCGCTGGGTACCCATGACTGGGAGAATCGTCTGGTGGACGGTATCTGGACCTATACTTTAGAGGATATTTGGGGCGGTTTACAGGATTGTTATGCAAGCATGGTTGCGGATGTAAAGGCAAAGTACGATGTAGAGGTGACGAAGCTTTCTGCCATCGGTTTTTCCGCAATGATGCACGGTTATCTGGCATTTGATAAGGATGATAATTTACTGGTACCGTTCCGTACCTGGAGAAATACCATTACGGCACAGTCCAGCGCGATTTTGACCGAGAAGTTAGGCTTCAACATTCCGCAGAGATGGAGTATTTCCCATCTGTATCAGGCGGTGTTAAATAAAGAGGCGCATGTAAAGGATGTAGCGTTCTTTACGACGCTGGCAGGCTATATTCATTACAAGCTGACCGGGGAAAAGGTACTGGGTGTAGGTGATGCGTCCGGTATGTTCCCGATTGATGCGAACACCAACGACTACAATCAGAAGATGGTAGCACAGTTTGACGAGCTGATGGCGGGAGAAGGATTCTCCTGGAAACTGGCTGACATCCTTCCGAAGAGCCTTAACGCAGGTGAAGCGGCAGGTACATTGACGGCTGAGGGTGCGAAGCTTTTGGATGTGTCCGGTAAGCTTTCTGCCGGTATTCCGCTTTGTCCGCCGGAAGGTGACGCAGGTACCGGTATGGTAGCAACCAACGCGGTAGCGGTAGGCACCGGTAATGTATCCGCAGGAACGTCTATCTTCTCCATGATTGTTACCGAGAAGGATTTGGACGGTGTACACGAGGAAATCGACATGGTAACCACGCCGGACGGTAAGCCGGTAGCCATGGTACATTGTAACAACTGTACTTCCGATTTGAATGCATGGGTAAATCTGTTCAAGGAATTTGCGGATACTTTCGGCTTGAGCGTAGATATGAACGATTTATACGGAACCTTGTACCGCAAGGCACTGGAAGGCGACGCAGATTGCGGCGGTCAGGTTTCCTTTAACTACTTCTCCGGCGAGCCGGTAACCGGGTTTGCGGAAGGACGTCCGATGTTTGTACGTAAGCCGGATGCAAAGTTCAGCTTGGCAAACTTCATGAGAACCCACATTTTATCTTCCCTTGCCACCATCAAAATCGGTAACGATATTCTGATTAAGGAAGAGGGCGTAAAGGTAGATTGCATCATGGGTCACGGCGGTCTGTTTAAGACGCCGGTGGTTGGTCAGAAACTTCTGGCAGCAGCACTGAATACCTCCGTAACCGTAATGGATACCGCAAGTGAGGGCGGCCCGTGGGGCATGGCTGTACTGGCAGCTTATATGGCAAACAAGGCTGAGGGTGAGACCTTAAGCGCATACTTAAACAACAAGGTATTCGCAGGCCAGACCGGTACCACCTTAGCACCGGATGCTGCAGACGTGGCAGGCTTTGATGTCTTTGTAGAGAACTACAAGGCTTGCTTTGCGGCAGAGCACGGCGCAGTGGATAACTGGAAGTAAAATAGATAAGCAACCGAAATGAGTTGCAATATAAAAAAGCAACCTTATTTGGTTGCATGAATGAAACGGATACCCGAGGGTCCTGGCAGAGTATGAATGTTTCGGAAGCGTGATGTTCAAAAATGTGGGGCCCTCTTTTGTTAAAAGTAAGATAGTAAGCAAGATAATAAGTAAGTCGGGAGGACTAACATGAGTACCTATATTTTGACCAGCATGTTTCCGAACGGATTTCATGCTCAGGCTGCGGAAGTATTCCGGCAGAAAATAAGCAAAAGAATTGTTGAGAGAATATAGTGTTACAAGTTGATTTGGAGGATAACAACATGAACGAAACACAAAAGCAAGAACTAACCGAGAAACTTCTTGAAATTGCAAAGAAAGAGATTGGGATTACATACAGGACAAGTGATGCACCGCTACCGGCTGCCGGTAGTAAAATCGGAGGGATGCCGGATGTGCCGAAAGGCTTTGAATGGCCGTGGTTTTCGGGAAAGGCATACGGAGAAGAGGAAAACGTAAGCAGACCCCTTTCTTTCCTGGGCCAGATAAATCTGAGAGATGTGGCACATCTTGATGAAGAAGGATTGCTTCCGAAAACCGGTATTCTCAGCTTCTTCTATGAACTTGAAACAATGACCTGGGGATTTACACCGGAGGACAAAGGTTCAGCACGTGTATTTTATTTCCCGGAAGAAGAATTGTCAGCTGCCGAGTGCCCTGCGGATTTGGACGAGTCTATGATTCTTCCGGAGTTGGCACTGGATTTTCAGAGTCAAATCAGCCTTCCGGACTATGGATGTTTTGCGGCAGATATGGCGTTTGAATATGAGGACTATGAAACCTGCAGTACGGAATGCGGATATACCTATGACGGATGGGGAGAGCGCACAAAGTTATTAGGATATCCCGACGTGATTCAGAACCCGATGGAGGAAGAATGTGAACGGGTGACCAGAGGTTACCGTTGCGGAAGTCCGGAGGATTATGCGAAAATTCCGGAAACAGAAAAGGCAGACATCAAAGAAAAGGCAAGTGATTGGATGCTGCTTTTTCAGATGGGAACAGTATCCGTAGATGAGTATGAGTTGATGTTTGGTGATTGCGGTCACATCTATTTCTGGATTAAAAAGAGTGATTTATTAAGTCGTAACTTTGAAGAAGCGTGGCTGATTTTACAGTGCGGCTAGGGTATTGGAATGTAAAGCGGGGAACGTGGTTATGGAAAAGAATGCAAGTGCGGCTTCTGTCATCGGTGGTGCGGACGGACCGACCGCAATAGGCTTGATTAAGAGAAATGCGAAGTTAACAATAAAACAGAAGTTGCAGAAACTTCGATACCAAATAAGGAGAGCTTATGTAGAAAGAATGCTGAAACCGGGTGCACATACCATGGATGAGGTAATGGCATATATCGTAAATGTTCATGGATTTACGGAACTGGGGCGCGAGAAAATAGAAGAAGAGTATAATGAAATGCGGGCGTCCTTTCTGATACAGCATGCAAAGGAATTGTTGGGAGAGTATGCGACTTTGCCGAAGTTAAAGAGCGAGTCTCAGGAAGATTTATGGGCTTATGTTAAGCTGGCGGATGAAAGAACTCAAAAGGCGAAGGAGGTCCCTGTAACAGAATTTGATATCGACTTTCATAAGTTTCAGATTTCCCTTGATGACATCAATGATAACATCCATATTCTGATTGAAAAGAGATTCAACTATATCGGGGGCGGTGCTTCGGGGAGTAAGAAAATATTGAAGCGCTTTCATCGAATCTACAAAGATATTTATCGGTATTACGGCGTAACAGAGGAAGATATCAAAAATAAAACAAAGCGGTATGAAGAAGTCGTGCGGACGTTGAGTCGCAAGCATTAGGAGAATAAGTATGAAATTTGATGTCGGTAGTTTGAAATGGACAAGAAGAGAACCTGCGGAGTATACCATCTCCGAAGATAAAATTGAAATTATCACAAAGCCCCATACGGATTTGTGGCAGAGAACCTATTATCATTTCAGAAATGATAACGCCCCTGTGTTGCAGACGGAAACAGAGGAAAAGTTCTTTTCGTTTACGGTAAAGACACAGTTTGAAAGCAAGCGCAGATTTGATCAATGCGGTATCGTGATGTATCTGGACAGTGAGAACTGGCTGAAAGGGTCCATCGAATACGAAAATGAGAACTTTCAACATTTGGGAAGTGTGGTGACCAATCACGGATATTCCGACTGGGCAACCACAGAGATTGATGCCGGAATCAAATCCATGTGGTATCGGTTCAGCAGAAGAGAAGACGATTACTGTATCGAGTGTTCCGAAGACGGTGTGACGTTCAAACAGATGCGGATGTGCCATATGTGGAACGGCGGAGGAAGTATTCGGTTCGGCATTTATGCGTGCAGTCCGGAAGATTCCTCCTTTAAAGCAACGTTTACCGATATGGAAATGACGGAGTGTAAATGGCTTGCCCATGACGGTCAGCAGCCGGATGAGGAGTAGAGATGTCAAATACGGAAACTACATGGGATAAGCTCCTGCAAATAAAAACAACCGGTCGGGACGATTCCAAGGCCGACCAATATCGCTACCCTTACGAACCTACACCGTATAGTGTTTTGGAAAGGTTGGCAAACAGCGGTCTGATTCGAAAAAAGGATGTGGTTTTGGACTATGGATGCGGAAAGGGACGTGTGGATTTCTTTCTGGCCTATCAGACCAAAGCGGGTACTCTGGGGATAGAATATGACGAACGGATTTATCAGGGAGCGATGGAAAACAGGAAGACTGCCGTGTCGGGAACAAGGACGGAATTTGTAGCGGCGAGAGCGGAAGAATACGAGGTACCGGAAAGCGTCAACCGGTTCTACTTTTTCAACCCGTTTTCCGTGGAATTGCTTCGGAAGGTGATGGCACGGATTCTGGAATCTTATTATGAAAATCCAAGGGAAGCATTTTTGTTTTTCTATTATCCGTCGGAGGAATATATTTCTTATCTTATGACTGTAGATGAATTGGAGTTTTATGATGAAATCGATTGCGGTGATTTGTTTGAAGGCAATGATGAGCGAGAGCGAATTATGATTTTTATGTTACCTTAAGGACAACGGGAGGCCGTTATGTTATATGTAAGACCGGAGTATTATGAGAAATTTAAGTGCGTGGCGGACCGGTGTGAAGCTACGTGCTGTGCCGGATGGCAGATTGTGATTGATGAGGCGGCACTGGCGCGATATCAATCCGAAACCGGAGAGTACGGAGAGACGTTGCGGAATCGAATTGATTGGGCGGAAGGCGTGTTTGCGCAGGACTGCCGGAAACGTTGTGCCTTTTTAAAAGAGAACAATTTGTGTGAGATGTATGAGCGGTTGGACGAGGAAAGTCTTTGTGTGACCTGTGCGAATTATCCGAGACATATCGAAGAATTTGAAAATCTGAGGGAGATTACATTGACGATTTCCTGTCCGGAAGTGGCAAGGATTCTGTTGGAGCAGAAAGAACCGGTGCGTTTTACGGAAGAGGAAATAGACGGGGAAGAGGAAGAATTCGAAGATTTTGATCCCTTCTTTTTCTCGTACTTGGAGGATGCCAGAAAGATAATGATTGCAATACTGCAAAATCGTCGTTTGCCTGTGGCGGTGCGGGTTTCTTTGGTGTACAAAATGGCGGAAGAGATGCAGGACATCATTGAGGTAAGCGATTTATTTGACTTGGCGGATGTGTTTGAAAACTACGAGGAAGAGGAAAATCTTGCAAATTTCGTTCGGATAGCAGAGCGGGATATAAAGACATTCTATGAAAATGAAACGGAAGTGTTCTTTTATTCGAAAACGGTCTTTGAACGGTTATACAAGCTGGAATTCCTAAGTGAGGATTGGAAAGGGTATCTGGACAAGTGTTGGATGACATTGTACGGTAAGGGGGCGCAAGGTTACCGTAACATGCAGGAAAAGTTTCGGGAATATTGCAAGCAGGCGTCGATTGATGGAATCGACATGGATATTCTGTTGGAACAGCTGCTGGTATACTTTGTATTTGCCTATTTCTGCGGCGCTGTGTACGATGACAATGTCATAGGAAAAATAAAAATGTCGGTAGACAGTGTTACGGTTCTGTACGAAATGTTTCTGGCAAAATGGGCAGAGCAGGGCGGACACTTATCAAGAGAAGATATGAAGCAAATTATGTATCGGTATTCCAGAGAATTGGAGCATTCGGAGGAGAATCTGGGAAAGATGCAAAGGAATACTCCGCATGCGCCCGGCGGACCCTTGGGAAGAAAATAATTACCACTACCCATTTCAACCAAAATGAGGTATAATTACTCTGAGGGATTGAAAGGAGTGGAACGGATGAAGCAGAAGGTACTCTGTAATTGTTGCGGACGAGCCCTTGCGACTTCCGACAGCGGCAAAACCGTGACGGAGGATGCGGTATATATTCGCAAGGAGTGGGGCTATTTTTCCGAAAAAGATTTACAGATTCATCATATCGTGGTGTGTGAGGACTGCTATGATGAATGGATAAAGCAGTTTAAGTTACCTGTGAAGATAGAAAAAAAGCAGGAGGTTTTATGTTAGAAGTTTGTTTATTAGGGACCGGCGGAATGATGCCGCTTCCGAATCGTTGGCTGACCGCTCTGATGACGCGGTTAAACGGCAGCAGTTTGCTGATTGATTGCGGTGAGGGAACTCAGGTGGCGATTCGGGAAAAAGGATGGAGCTTTCACGATATCGATGTGATTTGTTTTACTCATTATCACGGAGATCACATCAGCGGTTTGCCGGGGTTGTTATTGTCCATGGGAAATGCGGAGCGGAAAGAGCCTGTGACTCTCATCGGGCCGAAGGGGTTGGAACGGGTGGTAGGCGCACTCCGGACCATTGCGCCGGAGCTGCCCTTTGCGCTGGAATTTCATGAATTAACCGAGGCAGAGGAGACGATTTTTACCCACGGTTATGAAATCGAAGCCTATAAAGTAAATCACAATGTGCTCTGCTACGGATATTCCGTAGTGGTACGCCGGGGCGGGCGGTTCTTCCCGGAGCGGGCAGCGGAAAACAATGTTCCGCAAAAGTTTTGGAACCGGTTGCAGAAGGGCGAGATCATCGAGGAAGGCGGTGTATGCTTTACACCGGACATGGTGCTTGGACCGCCGCGAAAGGGCATTCGTCTTGCCTACAGTACGGATACGAGACCGACGAAAAGTATGGTTGCTCATGCTACCGAGGCAGATTTGTTTATTTGCGAAGGAATGTATGGCGAAGATGATAAGATGAATAAGGCCTTGGAGCACAAGCACATGACCTTTTATGAGGCGGCAAAGCTGGCAAAAGAGGCGAATGTAAAGGAACTGTGGCTGACCCATTACAGTCCGTCTCTCATTCGTCCGGAGGAATATATTCCGAAGACTCGGAAGATTTTTCCGGCAACTTATGCGGCAAAGGACGGCAGAACGATTGTGTTGGAGTTTGATAAAAACGAGTAATCCGGTTTGCAATGCAAAGGAGGGATACTTATGAAGATGAAAAAGAGAATTGGTACCATCAGTGTAGTTCTGGTGCTGGCGTGCGCCATTGTGGCGTTATACATGTACATCGACCGTTCCGGAAAAGAAGCGAAGGAGACGGTAAATACGGTGGCGGAGCAGATGCTTGCGAAGAATCTTGAGACGAACTATCCGCCGACCCCGTATTCCGTGGCGGAGTTTTACTGTGGCATCGTGGAGTGCATCTACAGCGCGGATACAACGGAAGCCCAGTTG
Organism: Lachnospiraceae bacterium; assembly: GCA_045596385.1. Classification (GTDB taxonomy): domain Bacteria; phylum Bacillota; class Clostridia; order Lachnospirales; family Lachnospiraceae; genus SIG307. The sequence continues at coordinate 72,462 of JAZOCC010000034.1, read as the reverse complement.
GAAGCTTTGGTTCGAATGGAGCGCGAGCTGTTTGATGAGGAGTTTGCTGCGTTAAATCCGTATGATTCCCTGCTTGCTGCGACAAAGGCCGATTTGGAGACGGCAAAGGAGAAAAAACTGGTATTTACCGGGTATGTATTGGATAAAGCCAGCAACGTTTCCAAGTGGAAAAAGGACGGATATGAATATGCGTCGATTATGTTTCAGCTGATGAGTAAGTCCGATGCGGGAAGCGGCGGAAGCTATCGGAATCTGATTATGCGAAAAGACGCAGAGGGTAGATATAAGATTTTAGGCTGGGAGACGGCTGACGGGGAGTAAGAAAGAACATAACGGAGGCAAAAATCGTGCGAATTTTAGCAATTGAATCATCCTGTGACGAGACTGCGGCAGCGGTGGTGGAGGACGGACGTAAGGTGCTGTCCAATGTCATTTCGTCCCAAATTGATATTCATACATTATACGGTGGTGTGGTGCCGGAAATCGCATCCCGTAAACATACGGAGCGCATCAATAACGTGGTGGATCAGGCTTTGTCTGAAGCGGGGATGACTTTGTCCGAGGTGGATGCGGTGGCAGTAACCTACGGCCCGGGACTGGTAGGTGCCCTTCTGGTGGGCGTGGCCCATGCAAAGGCGCTGGCGTATGCGGCGGGGAAGCCGTTAATCGGTGTGCATCACATTGAAGGTCATATTTCCGCAAACTACATAGAGAACTTAGACTTGGAACCGCCGTTTTTGTGTCTGGTGGTATCCGGCGGTCACACCCATCTGGTACGGGTGGCTGATTACGGCGAGTATGAGATTTTAGGACGAACCCACGACGATGCGGCGGGAGAGGCTTTTGACAAGGTGGCAAGAGCCATCGGCCTCGGTTATCCGGGAGGACCGAAGATTGACAAGCTGTCCAAGGAAGGAAATCCGAATGCAATTAAATTTCCGAAGGGGCAGATTGCGGATTCTCCGTATGATTTCAGCTTCAGCGGTGTGAAGTCTGCGGTGTTAAATTATTTGAACCAGTCGGCGATGCAGGGCATCGAAATCAATCCTGCGGATGTGGCGGCGTCCTTCCAGCAGTCGGTGGTAGAAGTATTGGTGGAAAAGACTATGGCGGCAGTAAAGGCGACCGGGATGAAAAAGTTGGCGTTAGCCGGTGGCGTGGCGTCCAATTCCGCCATTCGTGCAGGTATGGAAGAAGCGTGTAAAAAGGCAGGAATCGACCTGTATCGTCCGTCACCGATTCTTTGTACGGACAATGCGGTAATGATCGGTGCGGCGGCGTATTATGAGTTCCGGAAAGGAGTTCGGCATGGGTTGGATTTGAACGCAGTGCCGAATTTGCAGCTCGGTGAAAGGTAAGGAGGAGTATGGCAGCAGCGGGGATTGTATTGGCAGGAGGAAAAGGAAGCAGGATGCAAAGCGACGTTCCGAAGCAGTATATGGAGCTTCTCGGAAAGCCGCTCTTGTATTATGCCCTGAAAGCCTTTGAGGACAGTGATGTGGAGCGTGTGGTGCTGGTGACTGCAGAGGGTGACGAGGAGTACTGTAAAAAAGAGCTGGTAGAGCGCTTTGGGTTTACAAAAGTGTGCGGAATTGTTGCCGGCGGAGCGGAACGGTATGATTCCGTGTGGAATGGGTTGCAGTGCCTGAAAGGGAATGAGGAAGGCGAGTGTGCGGAGAATGAGGAACCGGAGCATGTACATACGGAGGAAGCTCCGGACTATGTACTGATTCATGATGGTGCCAGACCTCTTGTGACGGCGGAATTGATTAACCGCCTGATTACGGAAACCGAGCAATATGGAGCATGCGTTGCAGGCATGCCGGTAAAGGATACGATTCAGATGACGGATGAGCGGGGAACTATTACCCTGACACCGAAACGGGATAGCTTGTGGACGGCCCAGACACCTCAGAGCTTTGAGTTTGCGTTGGCCTATGACGCATATGAGCGTTTGATGCAGGAGCCGGAAATCAATGTAACGGATGATGCCATGGTAGTAGGGATGTATCATGATATTCCGATTCAGATGGTGAGAGGAAGTTATACAAATATAAAAGTAACTACACCGGAGGATTTCGTATTGGCGGAGGCGTTTTTGAAGAAACGAATATAGAGTGTTTATACCGGGTGAGAGTGGTGTGAAGCGCTGTTAATGGGCGCAAAAGTGCAGGTTGTACAGCATAAGAAAAAGTGCCGGAGGTTCGGCAGAAAGGATTTTTATGGGACAGAAGAAGGTATTGGATTGGCAGTATTATTCGGAGAAGGCTGTTCAATCGGTGGCGGAAGGATGCGTTCTGCTTCGCAACGAGAACAAGGTATTACCGTTTAAGAAGGGCGAAAAGGTAGCGGTATTCGGCAGAATCCAGCTGGATTATTATAAAAGCGGTACCGGCTCCGGCGGTATGGTAAATGTATCTCATGTAGTGGGGATTACAGAAGGACTTTTGGAAAGCGGGGTCGTAGAGGTTAACCGCGAGTTGTTAAAGGTATACGAAGATTGGTGCCTGGAGCATCCCTTTGATTTGGGTACCGGCTGGGGGGCAGAGCCTTGGAGCCAGAAGGAAATGGAGCTAACCGATGCTCTTTGCGAAAAGGCAGCGTCGGAGTCGGAGGTGGCTCTTGTGATTCTCGGACGTACCGCAGGCGAGGATCAGGATAATCGTGCGGAAAAAGGTGCGTACTTCTTAAGTGACGGCGAAGAGGAGATGCTTGCCAAGGTACGGAAGCATTTTAAAAAGATGGTGGTGCTTTTGAATGTGGGCGGCCTTATCGATATGAGTTTTGTAACCAAATATGAGCCGGAGGCAGTGTTATACGGTTGGCAGGGCGGTATGCTTGGCGGAACCGGTACGGCGCGTGTGTTAACCGGTCAGGTGAGCCCGTCCGGTAAGCTGCCGGATACGATTGCGTATACCATTGAGGACTATCCGTCTCATCCGTATTTCGGAAGCAGGGAGCGGAATTTTTACTCCGAAGATATTTATGTGGGCTATCGTTATTTTGAGACCTTTGCCAAGGATAGGGTGATGTACCCGTTTGGATTCGGTCTGTCTTATACGACTTTCTCCATGGAGACGAAGTCGGTTTCTGTTACGAAAGAAGGCGTGATTTTAGAGGTGGCGGTAACCAACACCGGCGATACATCCGGTAAGGAAGTAGTACAGGTGTACTGTGAGGCACCTCAGGGACTTCTCGGCAAGCCTGCAAGAGTGCTTTGCGGCTATGAGAAGACAAAGGAACTGGCGCCGAAGGAGACGCAGGTGCTGAAGGTAAACGTAAAGACGGAAGAGATTGCTTCCTTTGATGATTGTGGGAAGACCGGATATAAGTCCTGCTTTGTGTTGGAGGCAGGAGAATATATTTTTTATGTAGGCGCGGATGTGCGTAGTGCAAAGAAGGTTGCTTCTACTAATGTACCGGAGACTTATGTGGTGTCCGAGCACGAGCAGGTGCTGGCACCGGAGCGTTCCTTTACCCGAATGATACCGGAGAAGACCGGCGACGGTTATGCGGTGAAGTTTGAAGAAGTACCGGCGGTGGAACCGCAGGATGAGGTGCGGAGAAAAGCCCGTATGCCGAAGGAACTGGAATACACCGGTGATAAGGGAATTAAGCTGGCGGATGTGGCAGAGGGAAAGGCAACCATGGATGCGTTTATTGCCCAGTTTTCCGATGAGAATTTGGCATGTATCATTCGCGGTGAAGGTATGAGCAGTCCGAAGGTAACACCGGGTACGGCATCCACCTTCGGTGGTGTGACCGATGAGTTGCTGGCGTTCGGGATTCCGTGCGGGTGTTGCGCGGACGGACCGGCAGGTATCCGTATGGACTGTGGTACCAAGGCTTTCAGCATTCCGAACGGCACATTAATCGCTTCTACCTTTAACAAGGAACTGATTTATGAGTTATTCACTTGCTTCGGCTTGGAAGCGGCGTATCATAAAGTGGATTGTATGCTGGGACCGGGCATGAACTTGCATCGTCATCCGCTTAACGGACGGAACTTCGAGTATTTTTCCGAAGACCCGTATTTGACCGGAACCATGGCATCAGCAGAGCTTCACGGCTTCCATTCTGCGGGAGTAACCGGTACCATTAAGCATTTTTGCGGAAACGATCAGGAGTCGGGGCGCCATACTTCGGATTCCGTGATTTCCGAGAGAGCCCTTCGAGAGATTTATTTGAAGTGCTTTGAAATTGCGGTAAAGGACGGTAAGGCAAAGACGATTATGACCACCTACGGTTGTTTAAACGGAGTCTGGACTGCGGGAAATTACGATTTGGCAACGGCGATTTTACGTGATGATTGGGGCTTTGACGGCATGGTAATGACCGATTGGTGGGCTGCCATTAACAGACGGAATCAGCCGGTGGATAAGCGGGATTTTGCGGCACTGGCCATGTCTCAGAACGATGTGTATATGGTATGTACCGACAGCCTGACCCATGATGACAACGTGATGGAAGCTTTGGCGGACGGAACGCTGACCCGGGCGGAATTGCAGAGAAATGCGGCAAATATTTGCCGGTTTATTCTGAGTACCCATGCGTTAAAGCGTTTACGCGGAATTGATGACGAGATAGAGCGTGTGAACTACCATGAAGAGGATGAAGACGATGGCGTAAACGAAAGCTATACCTATAATCTGGATGAATATCTTGAGATTGATTTGACCGGTGTACACAGCAAAAAGGGAAGTCACCATACTTTCATGTTAAATGTGGCGGAGGTAACAAAGTATCGCTTCACCTTTACTGCAAGTTCTACGGCAAGTGAGTTGGCGCAGATGCCGGTAACGCTGTACTTTATGGGGACGGTTCACGATACCTTTACCTGGCACGGAACAAACGGAGAGCCGGTGTCCTTTACGGGAGAGTATATGCTGACCTTCCAGCCGACCAGAGTGCGTCTGGCCTTCGGACAAAGCGGAATTGATTTTCATAAGATTGTAATTGAGAAGATAAAGTAAGATAAAACTTATTATACGAGGAGGTTTATTATGGAGTATCATGTAGCGAAAACAGGAAATGACGCAGCAGTCGGAACAGCTGAGCAGCCGTTTTTAACCATTTCTCATGCCGCTAAGGTGGCTGTAGCCGGAGACACGGTTACGGTACATGCGGGCGTGTACAGAGAATGGGTCAGACCGGAAAACGGCGGAACCGAGAATGCAAGAATTGTATACCGGTCTGCCGGTGACGGCGAAGTAGTGATTTCCGGTGCGGAAGAGGTAAAAGACTGGAAAAACGAAGGCGGACAGGTATGGAGCACCGAGGTAGACAACAGTTTGTTTAAGGACCGCAATCCGTTTAAAGAGGATCTGTACGGTGACTGGCTGTTTAAGGGCGCCTTTGTACCGCATCTTGGCGATGTGTATTTGAATAAATTGCCGATGTACGAGGCGGAATCGTTAGAAAAGCTGACGAACCCGGAAGTTTGGCCGCAGGCGAAGTATCCGGAGGAATCGAAGCTTGTTTGGTATGCAGAGGCAGGAGAGAAGACCACAAAGATTTGGGCGAATTTCGGTGATGCGGACCCGACCAAGGAAGACGTGGAAATCACGGTGCGTCCGTTCTGCTTCTGGCCGGAAAAGACAGGTCTCAACTATATCACGGTAAAGGGCTTTACCATTTGTCAGGGTGCTCCGCAGTGGGCTCCGCCGACGGCACTTCAGGAGGGCTTAATCGGACCGCATTGGAGTAAGGGCTGGATTATCGAAGATAATGAGATTTTCGGCTCCAAGTGTGTGGGTGTCAGCCTCGGAAAGGACATCAGTACCGGCCATAACGAGTGGTCCGACGGCAAGGGTAAGGGCGGTACCCAGAGAGAGCAGGAAGTTATTTTCCGTGCCCTTCACGGAAACTGGCACAAGGATTTTATCGGTAGCCATATGGTACGCAACAATGTGATTCACGATTGTGAGCAGGCAGGCGTGGTAGGTCATTTGGGCGGTGCCTTCAGTACCATTACCGGAAATACCATTTACAGAATTCATCATAAGCGTGTGTTCCACGGTGCGGAAGTGGCAGGTATTAAGTTGCATGCATCGTTAGACACTCAGATTACGAATAATAAGATTTACGGCTGCTATCGTGCGGTATGGTTAGACTGGCAGGCACAAGGCACCCGTATCAGCAGAAACGTGTTCTTTGACAACCTTTCCGAGGATTTCTTTGTGGAAGTATGTCACGGACCGTATCTGGTGGACCACAACTTGTTCCTGTCCCCGATGAACTTCAGAAACATGGCACAGGGCGGTGCCTTTGTACATAACCTGTTTGCAGGCAGAATTTTGCCGAAGGAGGAGTTGGGCCGTTCGACACCGTATCATTTCCCGCACGAGACTGCGATGGCAGGATACAACAATTTCTCCGGCGGAGACGATCGTTATGTGAATAACCTGTTCTTAGGTGACGGCGATAAGGATGTAAAGCCGATGACCTTCTTCGAACATTTGCCGCTTCCGGAGCGTAAGGAACGAGAGGACGGCGGTCCGGTGATGGACGGTGTACCGGCGGATTCTATCTGTTATTTGCATCCGGCGGGACTTTCCTGCTACGACAAGTATCCGACCGGTGATGAGAAGATGCCGTGGGAGTACACGGAAGAAGAGCGCAAGGAGCGTATTGAAAAGTATGGCAGTATTTTCCCGCTGGGACGTTGGGCAATTCCGGTGCAGATTAAGGGAAACGCATACTTCGGCGGAGCGGTAGGCTGCTCTCATGAACCGGAAGCAAAGGTATGTGAGGAGCCGGGCATTACGGTAACGGTTTCCGAGGATAAGAAGAGCGTAAAGGTATGTATTAAAAATGCAGACTTACTGGGCGGAGAAGGCTCCAAGCTGTTGTTGGCAGATACCCTCGGAACATCCTATCATGCCGAAATGGCTTACGAAAATCCGGACGGCACCAACATCGTATTTGATACGGATTTCTTCGGGAAGAAGCGTCCGGCAGGCAATGTAACCCCGGGACCGTTTGAAGTGATGGGTAGTGAGAAGCAGGATGCGGAGTTTGTACTGTAAGGAAACGTTCGAAGTATTATTTCGAGTATAATAAAATATTGAAACGGCAAAGGCCATCAAACGGGTTCAATCATTACGGTTTGATGGTCTTTTTCCTTTGAAGGGGGCTGTATTTCGGTAAAAGTTTGAAAAAAAGAAAAAGCTAAGGATAGAATGAGTCCTTGGATTGTTTTATTGATATAAGCGCTTATGTAATGCAGGAAAGGAGGAACTGATGGAGAAGTTTGAACCGGAACGTATCTATAACTTATATTTTGATACCGTTTATAAAGTCTGTTTTCTTTATATGAAAAATCATGCGGATACGCAGGATATGGCCCAGGAAACGTTCTGTCAGCTACTTTCTAAACCTTTTCAATATGAGACGGATGAAAAAACAAAAGCGTGGTTGATTGTTTCGGCCTCGAATCTTTGCAAAAACCATTTAAAAAAGTGGTGGGTCAAAAAGTCGGTTTCCTATGAGGATTCAATTGCGGAACATGCTGATAAAAACGGGCTTGTCGCAGAAAGCGGAAGCGGGAGTGAGGTATATCGGACGGTAATGAGCCTTGATGAAAAATATGCGCTGCCGACCTATCTTTACTATTACGAAGGCTATAAAACAGCGGAGATTGCTAAGATTTTGCATACGAAACCTTCTACCATACAAACCCGTTTGGCAAAGGCAAGAGAACTGTTGAAAATGGAACTGGAATAAAACAATTCAGAAAGGACGGAAAATTATGCGGAAAGAAGATTATGTGAATGTGATTGAACAAATCACACCGGAGGAAGAAGTAAAGAAAGAAATATGGAATCGTGTCAGTCAAAGTACAGGAACACAGAAAAAAACAATTGCATTTAAAAAGTGGGGCTTGGTGGCAGCAGTGCTGGCTATTGTATGTGTCGCGGGCGTGTACGCTCCCACAGCGGTCGCTGAAATCCGTTCTCATATTTTAAGGGAAACCCCTTCCTATGGGACGTTGGCGGATGCTGTTGAGACTGCAATTTTCTCGAAGGCGGATGAACACATTTGCGTAACGGTAGAGGAACTGTTATCGGATGGAGTGGTTGTGGAAATGACGGTAAAGTACACTGCATTGGACAGAACTGGTAAGAAGTGGCTGGAAAAAATGGATACCGGTATTGCTCAGGGAGAATATAAAATGAATATTCAGCCTCGTATGATTAACACCATAGAATACGGCGTGAATTACAGTTACGGTGCAATGGAGCTGGAAGAACAGGCAACGGAGACCGGGCGGGTGTTCCTGTTAGGATTTCAGGCATCGGGGCGTACTTATACCGATCATCAGGGAGTATTTACCTTCCCGATGACGGAAACAACCGAAGAAGTGCTGCTTGATGTGTCCGGAAATGTGGAAATTCGTTCCTTTGCGTTAAAGGGGGCGGAAGCGGCATCGGAGTATTACACACCGACGTATATTGAACTTTCCCCGATGTCCTTTGTTATTTATGCGCAAAATCACGGGGTGTTTGAACGGTCTCAGAACGACAATTATTATGAGGAAAAGTGGTTGATGCCGGAGGAAGAAATCGATGCATTGGAAGCGAACTCCTACTTCATTATGAAAGATGGAAGCAGGGAACCTTTACCGCAGGGAGCAGCACACAACACAACCCATGCCAAAGAGGATAACTTATATTCGGATGTTATGTTATACAGTGAACGTTTCTATTCGGAACCGAAGGAGTATCGTCCGTCTCCGGAAATAATGAATTTGGATGAGATTGAAGCTGTAGTGATTAACGGGGTTCGGTTTGAGTTTGTGGAATAAAAATTTTTCTTGACAGATTAGAAACGGTTGGTTATAATGACCATCGTAACGAATGTTTTTTCTTTTATGGTTAGGAGGCGATTTGTATGACAATCTTATTTAAGTCGGATGTTGTATCGGTCGCCGTAGCTCTGTCCAATTTCTAATTGCACAGGGAATCTTTTGGTGAGTTTTCAGGGCACGTCCGCGGACGTGCCCTTTCTATGTTTATGTACACGGCGCGTAAGCGGTAGTTGTCACTGCGTGACTGCGCACCGGCGCGGAGTTTCGCCAGCGAAACTCTATTCCAATCAGGTATTTCTCGATTTAAATAAGAAGTTCTCTTTATTTTTCCCAACAAAACAAGTAACAGAACCAAATGTAACAGAAAATCACAACACAGAGAATGAAGGAGCGTTTATTTGAAGATTATTGAGTATTTTAAGCAATCGAGTGAGATGCAAAAACTCCTGCGGGAACAAATTGTACAGGCAGACTGGCGTGCGGCGAAGTATTTGTATGAGGTGCTCACGCAGGGACAGTTAAAAGAACGGTACGGTGAAAGAACAAGACTTTTATTGCTGGTGGAAGATGCCAAGCTTCTTGCGTTTTGTACGTTGGCAGAGCGGGATGAAATTACGGAAGAGGAAACGGAACCCGGTATGAGGCCGTGGATTGGGTTTGTGTATACTTATCCGGCATGTAGGGGGAAGCGTTATTCGGAGAAGTTAATCCAACACGCTTGCACACTTGCGGAACAGGACGGATATGAGAATGTTTATGTCTCTTCCAATGAAATCGGTTTGTACGAAAAGTACGGCTTTGTATTTCGGAAAATGATGCACACAGTATGGGGCGAGGAAACGCAGGTGTTTGAAAAGAGAGTAAGAAACGAGCGGAATTGTTGCGATTGCAACGAAAGAACAGGGGGCTGATACCATGAAACGATTGAAACAAATGATTTTACGTATGGAAGCAAACACAAAAACGTATAAGGAGATGTATGAAGGGCAGATGTTGGTGAATCCGTATCAGGGAACAATGGCACCCTATGAAGATATGGACAGTACTTATTACCGGGAGGATATCGGGTACCGGATAGAACGGACCCACAAGCTGGCACAGGATAAGCCGACCATTACCGTATCCATCCCGGTAAGGTGTCTGGGAATTACGGAGACAAGTGTGGCGGGAGCGGATTATTGCCTGAGGGCATTTTTTCCGTACATCGATGAGTTAAATGAGCCGCTGTACAACCGGAACCGGCCGGACAGTGAGAAGGGAAAGTATTACTGTTATCGACCGGGAGGGGAAGTCTTGGCGAGGAATTCCGTGTACTTTAAGATGTGTCTGAAAAAGGATTATACCATTGGTAGTGGTGGCGCGGTGTATTTGATACCGCCGGAGGAGGTGGGACCGCCGGAACTTTGCCTTTGCATCATGCTTCAGGTACAGTTGCCGGAGCGGAATCTGCGAAAGACACTGCGAATGCTGACGCAGGATTTGCCGGATACGGTGGACCGGTATATTGCGGAGTTTAAGCGACATGAGTATGCGGATGCATTGGAGTTAGAGAAGCTCCAGAGGGATATCCGTAAGTGGCTGAAGAGTAGTCCGTATTGTGCTTTCCTGGCCAACGGAAGCGTTTTGCCGCGAGAAGGAGGAAATGATTTGCCGATGAAGAATGCAGTGCCGTTTACAGCGGTTCCCGAAGAGGAAATCGAGGTGTGCGGTGTCAAAGGCATGGGTATTAAGAGGGGCGTAACCGTCATTACCGGAGGCGGATATTCGGGAAAGTCTACTTTACTTGAGGCGATTTCCGCCGGAATTTACGACCACGCATGGGGCGACGGAAGAGAGCTTTGCATTACGGATGCTACGGCCATGGGGATTGTGGCGGAGGACGGACGAAGTGTGAAAAATGTCAACATTGCACCTTTTATCAAATGGATACCGGGACAAGACACGGCACATTTTTCTACGGAGCGGGCTTCCGGTTCTACCTCTCAGGCGGCAAACATTATGGAAGCGGTAAACATGGGAAGTAAGCTGCTTCTGATTGATGAAGACCGAAGTGCCACGAACTTTATGATACGGGATGCACGGATGCGTGAGCTGGTAAAGAAAGAGCCGATTACGCCCTTTACGGAACGGGTCAGCGAGTTGTATGAAACAGAAGGAGTTTCCACTGTGCTTGTGATTGGCGGAAGCGGCGAATATTTGTCGGTGGCGGACCGGGTATATATGATGGAGGATTACCGGATACATAACGTGACCGAAGGAGCGAAACGGCTGGGCGAGACAATTGATGTGCCGCAACCGGTAGAACCGGCAGACTGGAAGCAAAACCGAATTTTAAGCAAAGAAGGCTTTACCTCCTTTGTACCGGAAACCGGCTTGGAGCGTCTGGCGGTGACGGATGTAGGGATCATCTATGTAGGCGAGGAGGCCATTGATTTACGAATGCTGTCGGGTCTCATTACCCAGGCACAGAGGAACGCAGTGGGCTTTCTGATACGGTATTTGGAAGTGTCCTTAAACGATACGAAGTTTGATGTGGGGACGAAGTTGGAAGCATTGTACCGCAAAATGGAAGAGGAAGGATTTGATTGCATCTTCTCCAATCATTTTACGGAATGTGAACGATTTATGGATTTACCGCGAAAGGAAGATGTACTGGCGGCGGTGAACCGGATGAGGAAGGTGAGGTTTTTATGAGAATAATCGAATATTTTGAACAAACAAATGAGACTGAAAAGGAGGCTGATTGCTGCAAATATGATGAATGATTATACAAAAATAAGAGAACTGAAAAAAGTATTACGATCAAACGGACAGACAAATTTGAATGGAAAACCGATTTCCTATTTGCTAAGCAGATGGAGAGACGCCTATGAGTACGTGGATGGAATCACCGTAAAATTTGTACCGCTGAATCCAAAGTATCCGGCCAATGTGGCAATGTATATTAATCTGGATGCGGAGTTTTTAAGAGTGGACGCAGAGGAAATTGAGCAATATCCGGTGTTTTTTGAGGACTATCTGTTACGATACTATAGTGCTCTGTTTGAGGAACTGAGCGAAAAGTACACGGCAAACAACAAGCTGGAGCGTCTGTTGTCGAAAATCCAGTGTCAGAAACCGGATTGTCGGGTTTTGAGGCGTAGCGGGTTGCTCTACAATAAGGAGACGCAAACCTTTGTGTTGAAGCTGTTTGTGCTGTTCCCGACGGGAGCGGGAGTATCGATTCTCGGAGAGCGAATCAGCCGGATGATAACGGACATTTTAAAGACTGTGGAAGAAGGTAGTACATTCCTTGATAAGGAAGAACTGCGGGCGAGATTGTCTGTTTATAAAAGGCAGATGGCGTTACGAACGTTTTGCCGGGAAAAGGACTATGTGGCTTTTGTGGCGGACGGAAGTGTTCTTCCGAGAAAGGGCGACAGCGAGGAACCTCTTGAGAGTGCGGTGCCGTTTTTATCGCCGGAGCGTCTGCGGGTGACGGTTTCCATGAAGGACGGAACAACACTTTCCGGCATGGGGATTCCAAAAGGAATTACGGTCATTACCGGTGCGGGATTTTCCGGAAAAACCACTCTACTTGAGGCAATCGAGGCCGGAATTTACAATCATGTACCGGGAGACGGCAGGGAGTTTGTGGTGGCGGAGCAAAGCCTTGTGGTAACAAATGCGGAGGATGGACGATATGTGGCAAACGAGGATATTTCCATGTTTTTCTCCGAGATTCCGTTTCAGGACATCCGCAATTTTACCACGAAGCATGCCAGCGGAAGTATTTCTCAGGCGGCAAATATCATTGAAGCAATTGTGGGAGGGAGTCTCCTTCTGACCATTGATGAAGACAAGAGTGCGACGAACTTTATGATTCGCGATGAACTGATGCGGAGAATTGTAAAAAACGAAGTCATCATTCCGTTTACGGACAGAATCCGAAATATTGCGGAACAGAAAGGGATATCGACAATCCTTGTTATCGGCGGCTCGGGAGAGTATTTAAAGATCGCGGACACGGTCCTGTTGCTGCATGAATATGTGGCGACGGATGTGACGGAAGAGGTAAAGGCACTGAATTTACCTGTTTCCGAAAGTGCGTGCACGGAAGTTCAAGAGAGCAAAAGAGAAGTTTTACTTCCAGGCGAAGGAACGAAATCCCTGTTGCTGCAGACTGTTTGTACCGAGGATAGCAAAAAGGTGATTTGCGGGGAATATTCCGTGGACATGACGGCAGCAGCGTTCTTGAAAACTAACGAACAGCTTCATTCTTTAGCCTGGGTGTTACGAAACCTGCTCTCGAAAGAGGAGGAGAGTGAGGAGTGCTTGAATTCTGTTGGAGAAGAATATGCGGAGCGGTTATTTACTGAGTTGGAGAATGAACAGATGATATCAAATCCGGTGTACCGTGGTTGGTGGTTTGATGAAATCAGGAAGGAGGACATCTTGCTGTGTGTGAACCGGGCGAGGGGGATTTGCTTTTGTGGAGACAGTACCCACAAGTAAAGGTGTTGCTTCATCACCGGATAAGTTACGAAACCATAAGTTCTGTAGCTTGACGATTTATCCTTTGACGAAGCTTCCGGTGACAGGTATAATCGGTATAGAAGCACCGGAAGTTTTGTGCGGAGGAGGTTACCTATGGAGCATCACAGAGTAGCAATCGGAGGAAAAATATATTCTTTACGCGTGGCAAAGGGCATGACACAGGAGCAATTGGCGGCAATCCTTTGTGTAAGTCCGGCAGCGGTTTCGAAATGGGAACGAAATCTTGCCAATCCCGGTATCGAAATGTTATGGGAATTGGCGGATTATTTTGAGTGCAGCATGGATGAACTGGTGGGACGGGAAGAAAAACGTCTGGAAAAAGTCGGAATTTACAATAATGAGAAACTGCGCCTGGTGGAAGTGGGCGAAGAGTTGCTTAAGTGCAGTGAAATCAGCAGACAGGAAGGACTGTTGGCTTTAGATGATTACATGAAGAAATATAAGGGAGAAAGCGGATTTTTATCGTTTGCGGTTCACTTTTTCTTACAGTCCTTTCTAAAGAAAATGGACAATGAACTGATAGTTCGGCTCCTGAAAAACTATGTAACGTCATTACCGGTTGAGGAACAAAGAGAAGGCAATATGATTGCGGATGTGCTTGAGTTGATTGCTTCCGGAGCGCATCCTGAGTTGTTGCGGGAAATTATTGCATCCTATGTGGGCGTGGGGTATTGGGAGAAGCTGGAAGATGGTAGGAGAGGAGAGCAGGGCAAACGGACCCGGGACGAAATTATCGGAAAGTACAAGGATAAAAAACAGTTTTCGGAGAAGACTGATTTGTTGGAACGGTTCGAAGCGGTTGGAGATTTCGAGATACAGGCAATCTTGCGAAATCTGGATAACGAGACATTAACGGCGGCACTAAGCGGAGCTTCCGGAAAAATCCTTGAAAGGTTCTTACTGAATTTGTCGGATCGGTTGCTCTATTTTGTAAGTGAAGATATCGACCGGTGGAACGGGACGGAGGAAGAGATTTTAAAAGCGCAACGCAGAGTACTTGCGGTAGGAGGATGCTTTTTGGCGGAGTAAGGAAGAAAGATGTGACAAGTGTCGGGAGCGTCATTGAGGTTTGCATGTAGAGAATAAAAAAGGATTGCGAAAGCAGAAAAAATGTGATAAACTAAAATCAGAAAAAGGAACAACCGCCCACAAGGTGGGTTGACCTTAATGTGAATGCAGAAAAACCGCCAACACACTTCGGGCAAAGTTATGAGGGCGGTTTTTCTATGTCCAATTACTTACAAAACGTAAAAACGAATGTAAGTAAAGCTAACAGAAAGAGTCCGAAAGACAACAAATCTCGAAATTCAAATTTGTTCTGATTCTTCATAAGCTCCACCTCCATTCTTTAAGAATGAAGGTCAACACACCCTGTAACACGATTGTTCCATAAGTATATTATATCATGAACAGAACAAATGTTCAAGCGTAAAACGATAGATTGTAATAGAAATGTATGAATAATGGAAGGGAGAAGAAATTATGGAAGAGAAGAAAAATCCGTTAACCTTAGAAGAGCAAGTGGTATCTCTTTTACAAAAAAGAGGATTTCACATCTCCTTTGCGGAGTCCTGCACCGGAGGCATGTGTTCCGCGCGACTGGTTAGTGTGGCCAGTGCTTCGACGGTGTTTGATGCGGGCGTGGTGACTTACGCAAACGAGGCTAAGATAAAGTACCTCGGGGTGAATCCGGAGACGATAGAAAGTCACGGAGTGGTCAGCGAACCGGTGGCAGGGCAGATGGCAGAAGGTGTGGCAAAGGCACAAAATGCGGAAGTGGGTGTCGGTGTGTCCGGAATCGCAGGGCCGACCGGAGGAACCGCCACTAAGCCGGTGGGTATGGTTTGTTTTGGATTCTATGTGGACGGAGAGTTAACCACAGTGACAAAGCAGTTCGGAGATTTGGGACGAAATGCGGTACGTGAGGCGGCGACGGAGTTTGTGTATGAGATGCTGTTGGAGCTGCTACAAGAGTAGTAGGCGTTTAGTGGTGATTTGCAAAAACGTTGCGTGATAAGCGAAGCGTATGACAAGTTGAATAAAAGATACTAGGGAGGATTTAGAGATGAGACCGTATGAACATAAAGTACAGTATTACGAAACAGATAAAATGGGGATTGTGCACCATTCCAACTATATTCGCTGGATGGAAGAAGCGAGGGTAGATTTTCTGGAGCAAATCGGCTGGGGTATGGACCGGTTAGAAGCGCTGGGGATGGTATCTCCGGTGACAGCAGTGGAGTGCAAATACAAGGTAAGTACAAAGTTTCCGGAACGAATCAGAATCGAAGTGGGGATTGAAGAGTTCCGCGGTGTGAAGCTGAAACTTCGTTATGCCATGTACAAGGAGGATGGAACCCTTGCCTGTGAGGGACATTCGGAGCATGGATTCTTAGACGAAAGCGGCAAGATTATCTCTGTGAAGAAAGAGTTCCCGGAGTGTTATAAGGCGCTGATGGAGTATGCGGAAAATGCGGAGAAACAGTAACCTAAGACAAATGGCGGTAAGCTAATGAAAAGGGAGGATCTCACATGGAGAGACGGGATAAAGTCAATTATTATCTTGACCTGGCGGAAGTGGTTTCAAAGCGCTGTACCTGTTTGCGCAGACATTACGGCGCAGTGATCGTGAAGAACGATGAGGTGATTTCTACGGGATATGTAGGGGCACCGCGCGGCAGAAAGAATTGTAGCGATTTGGGGTATTGCATCCGACAGCAGTTAAATATTCCACGGGGAGAGCGATATGAGCTGTGCCGCAGCGTCCACGCGGAGGCCAATGCCATTATCAGCGCGGAGCGGGAGAAGATGATTGACAGTACGCTCTATCTGGTAGGAAAAGAAGTCGGGACAGGTGCGTACATCGAAAAATCCAGCAGTTGTTCCATGTGCAAACGAATGGTCATCAATGCCGGAATCAAGCAAGTGGTGATTCGGGATACGGAGAATGAGTATCGTATCATTGATGTGCAGGATTGGATTGAGAATGACGAGTCTTTGGAAGGGAGTTTTGGGTATTAAAAATATGTAATTGATAGGATTGATGGGAAAGGTGCCTGTGGTGGGCACCTTTTTTTGAGAAAATCTAAGGGATAGAAGTTTGAATAATAAAACAGAACATATGTTTGACAAGGGGATGTGGGTATGATATAATTAAACTATGGAATAATACGAAACCTAATGACAGCTAACGAGGATAGTATGGAGGATACATATGAATATTTTAGAGAGAGTCAGTCACGAAACTATGGTTTTTATGAGAGGAAATTATCGGTTAGATGAAATCGGTGACGGTAAGGATGAGTTAAAGTTTAAACAGGGTGCAAAAACCATTCTGACCATATACCTTCATGAAGATAAATATACGTTTCTTGTGATATTCGGAAAGAAGGAGCGGGAAGTATTTGAAACAAGACGGGACGAATTTTCAAAGTACATTCTGGATTATTATGATGGCTCCAAGACGTATCATGACGGGAAATGGATGTTCATTGATGTAACAACTCCGGAGCAGCTTCGGGAGGTTAAGAATCTGATTCTCATAAAGAAGAAGCCGAACCGCAAACCTTTTTCAAAGGAGAATGCAGTATATTCCATGTGCGGTCAGCGGTGTGATCTATGCGTTCATTATGTCGGTACGACAGAAGAACAGCGCGCGATAATGGAACCGCACTTGCAGAAAATGTGGGGCATAATGGATTGGAGTATGCGTTGCAACGGCTGTTACAGTCCGGAATGCTATTGTAAGAGTGATCCGTGTAACGCGAAGGAATGTGCACCGAAGAAGGGCCTTGCCGAGTGTAGGGAATGCAGGGATTTTCCATGTATTAAGGCTACATCGGCGGATTATCGTTCGGTAATACATACGGAAGTACATTATGCGGATGAAATTACCTGGGGGATTTTGCCGTATGTTCCGTATCAATATGAAAAATGATATTGTGTAAAAAGTGCGTATAAGAAGTTGACGGTTGCGCAAAAAGTGTGTATAATAAAAGGCGAAAAGGGGTACAAATGAAAAGAAAGGAATTGATTAAGCGGCTGGAAAAAGGAGGATTTGTTTTTGAACGTCATGGCGGAAGTCATGATATTTATGTCAGAGGGACGGAAAGAGAAGAGATTCCGAGACATAAGGAGATTAATGAGATGCTGGCAAAAGCAATCCTGAGGCGAAGAGGTTTATTATAACGTTTGTTTGTGAAGTGGAGTATATGAGGTGCGAAGAATCGGAGGAGATAGAATGAGAAGCGTATATCCTGTTTTTTTTACAAAAGCAAAGAGTTGTGTGCTGGTAGAGGTGCCTGACTTGGAAATACTCACAGAAGGGAAAGATATGTCGGATGCTATTGAGATGGCGCGAGATGCCATTGAACTGAATTGTGTGTCCAGAGAGGATGCCAAAGAGACAATTCCGGAGCCTTCGGATATTAGAGCATTGGATGTTTCCAAAGCGACATTTGCCGGAGAGGGTGTTACAGTCATTTCTTTTGTGGATATTGATTCGGGAGAATACCGGAGAAAAATCGATACCAAAACAGTCAGGCGAAATGTCGCGCTGCCGAGTTGGTTAAACTATGAAGCAGAGCATGCCGGGATAAATGTATCCCGGGTATTGCAGGAAGCATTGATGAAAGTACTTAATGTAGAGCATAGAAGATAGAGAATAAAAAAGAATATCATGAGAAGTATCGGGGGTTCGCAAATTGCGAAGCCCCGTTTTGCTATCTGTTAGGAATGTAAACTAAATCGCCCTGTCGGGTAGTGTATGCTTTTTTTGTCATTTGCCCGAAGGGCCGCGTCTTTAGCTGAGTCGAAATCGCCTCTTAACGGTTCTAAGTCTCGAGGCCACACCCGAGAGACGTTTAGAACCGGTTAGAGGAAGTTTGACGAAGCGTTGCGACATGCAAAAAAACATACACCATCCGACAGGGCGATAATAGAAAACATAGGTCAGATAGCAAAAACGCCTTAGTTCTTCTTAAACCGGAACACATTCCAAGAAAGCGGCTGAACCTCGGCGGTAAGTTTTCCGCCTTCGAAGGTCTGACCGGTTACGGTCTTCGGAAGGATTACGTTCGGGTCGTCAAAGCTGTTCTTTACGGAAAGGTCCTCACAGAACATTACAATCTGCTCGTCAAAGGTAAAGCCTTCGAAGCCGCGGATATCCAGTTCTACCGGATAGGAGGTCTCTGCATTACGATTGATGGCAAAGATGGTTAAACTGTCGGTGTCTGCATCGTATGCGGCAGCGGTGTCCACGTACGGAACGCCTTCCTTCTCCATGTACTGGGAGGTGTCGTTTACGGCATAGCCCGGGATATCGTAGGTCTCACACGCAGTGTCTACCTGCAGGGAGGTACCCTTTGCGTACTGCATCATCTGCATGAAGATGTGGTGGGAAGCGGACTTCCATACATGGTCATGATTGGATGCGCAAAGTGCACCGAGGCCACCGGTCATACATCCGATCTTTACGCGGTCTGCGTGACGCAGGAATGCCAGCTGGATGGATGCCATGGAAAGTGCCTGCAGCATTTCGCTGCCCGGGAACATACGCTCCGGCATATTATCCGGATCATGCAGGATATACTTTCTGTCCGGGTTGAAGCGGTAGTGGGACATTGCCATGTTGTACGGGCCGTATCCCGGATGCAGTGCTTCGTTCGGACGAATCATTCCGCCGTACTCGTCAAAGGACAGCATCATCTTCTTCGGAGAATGATGCTTTGCCTGAATCAAGTCACAAAGTGCAATCTCGGTGTTAATAAAGTCTTCGTAGTAGTGGGAACCGCCAAGCAAAGCCTTATAATCCCCAGGAGGTGCGGCATGGTAGTGGTGCATGGAAATGTAGTCTACGGTATCGTAGCACTCCTGTAATACATCTTCTTCCCACTGCGGATAAGTATTCATCCAAAGAGAAGAGGACGCGCAGACTGCGGTTTCGATGCGGGCATCGGTCCACTTCATTACCTTGGAAACTTCGTTACATAAAATACCGTAGCCCTTCGGGTTCTGCCCCCAGGAACCGATCTGCCACGGGCCGTCCATTTCGTTACCCAGGTACCAGGTCTTAACGTTGTACGGATTCTCATGACCGTACTGGCGACGCAGGTCGGACCAGTAGGTGCCGCCCGGATGGTTGGTGTATTCTACGATGTGCTGGGCGTCCTTGATGTCGCCGGTGCCGAGATTGATGGTGTACATTGCCTCGGTGCCGACCTGCTCTGCCCACTGCAAATATTCGTCGTGACCGACCTCGTTGGTGATGTACTGATACCAGGCAAGGTCTAAGTGCTTCTTTCTCTGGTCCTTCGGACCGATGGAATCCTTCCATTCCCAGCCGGAAACAAAGTTACCGCCCGGAAGACGACAAGCCGGCATACCGGTCTTTTTCAGTTCGTCGATAAAATCCTGACGGAAGCCCAGTTCATTTGCGGTCGGGTGCTTCGGATTGAACATGGTGCCGTTTACCATGGTGCCGATCGGCTCTAAGAATGTACTGAACAATCTCGGAGAAATCTCGCCGATGGTAAAGGACGGATGAACCGTGATTTTTGCTTTTTGTGCCATAAAAACCTCCTCCATATACTGTGCAAATCATGTTTTGCGGGGGCATCCCATAAGCTCCCATAGATACAGAAAACATAGATTAGCGTTCTAATTCATACTACTATCGTAACAAAGACAAGGGAATCTGTCAACGACAGCATCTGAGCAAGGATGTGAAAATATGAACGCAAAGTTCAAATCTATGAAAGCATTTTCAAAAATCAATGTAAAAAAACAAAAAGGATGAAAGAAAAGCATTGCAAAACAGAGAAACTTAAGGTATACTGAAAGTAACAGAATGTAGGAGGTGCCCTATGGCAGACTATACCAAGGCTTGGCTTTCGTATAAAATGAAAGCGCTTACAAATTATGTACTATGGAGTAGAGTATCCGTTGTAACAGACGAGAAAATGAACCCTATGCCTCAGACCGTTGAAACGGCGGTAAAGGAACTTGTCCGTGCGGGAAAGGAATTATTCGGAAGAGATATGGAAATAGAGCGGAAGAATGCTTCTTTTTTCGGGGCGGAGCCTTCTGCGACTGAGCTTAAAAATTTAACGGGATGTGAATATGGTTTTGTATTGGTTTTATCCCCAAATCTGGAGACGGAGTATAAGGACGGCTACAGGATTGTGGTTGCGGAGAAAGCAGCGTATGTGATTGCCGGTACGGGGCGCGGTATTTTATACGGTGCCTTTGACCTGATTCGTACGGAATTGATAGAGGATATGATAGCGGAAGGGGAGAAGAAGGTGCTTCCGGACAATCCGCTTCGTATGATGAATCATTGGGATAATATGGACAATAGTATTGAACGAGGCTATTCCGGAGAGTCCTTTTTCTTTAAGGATAATACGGTGGTAGTAAACGACCGCACAAGAGAGTATGCAAGACTTTGCGCTTCTGTAGGCATTAATGCGTCCGTGATTAATAACGTAAATGTAAAGAATGCGGCAACGTTTCTGATTACTCCGCGGTATGAGAACGAGTTGAGGGAGATGTCCGAGATTTTTGCGGAGTACGGCATCGATTTATATTTATCGTTAAATTTTGCGGCACCGATGGAAATATCGGGATTGACGGTATCCGATCCGCTGAACGAGGATGTAAGAGCCTGGTGGAAACGGGTGATGGAGCATGTATTTACGGCAATTCCGAAGCTGGGAGGATTCCTTGTAAAAGCGGACTCCGAGGGACGTCCGGGTCCGCATACCTACGGCAGAACCCAGGCAGAGGGTGCAAATATGTTAGCCGAGGCGGTAGCGCCGTACGGCGGAACGATTATCTGGCGTTGTTTTGTCTATAATTGTACCCAGGACTGGCGTGACCGGAAGACCGACCGTGCCCGTGCGGGATATGACCACTTTAAGCCGCTTGACGGACAGTTCGCGGACAATGTGGTGTTGCAGATTAAGAACGGTCCGATGGATTTCCAGATTCGTGAGCCGATTTCTCCGCTTCTCGGTGGTTTGGAGAAAACAAATCAGATTCTGGAGGTACAGGCTGCGCAGGAGTATACCGGTCAGCAGAGACATTTTTGTTACCTGATTCCGATGTGGAAGGAGGTTCTGGATTTTAAGACCTACTGTGCGCCGGAGAATGATACGGTAGCGGATATTGTGGCAGGACGTACCTATCATCAGACAGCGTGCGGTATGGCAGCGGTAACCAACACCGGTAACGATGAGAATTGGACCGGCCACGATTTTGCGGCGCTGAACTGGTACGGTTTCGGCCGACTGGCATTTACGACTTCTCTTTCCGCAAAGGAAATTGCGGAAGAGTGGATAAAGCTTACGATTACAAAGGAGGATGCGGCAGTGGCGGCATTGACCGACATGGCCCTTTGTTCCAGAGAAGTATATGAGAAGTACACCTCTCCGTTAGGTATCGGCTGGATGGTAAACCCGAATCACCATTACGGTCCGAATGTGGACGGTTACGAATACGACCGTTGGGGTACCTACCATCGTGCGGACCTGCATGGTATCGGTGTGGATCGTACTACTAAGGGTACCGGATATACGACCCAGTATCGTGAGGAAAACTTTAAGATGTACGAGGACCCGGCGACTTGCCCGGAGGAACTGTTATTGTTCTTCCACTACATCCGCTACGATTATGTATTAAAGAGCGGAAAGACGTTGATTCAGCATATTTATGACACGCACTTTGAGGGCGCGGAGCAGGCAGAGGGCTTCCTTGAGACAATCAAGAGTCTAAAGGATGTGATTCCGGAGGAGATTTACAAGCGTATCCTGCCGCGGTTTGAGCATCAGGCGGCCCATGCAAAGGATTGGAGAGATATCGTGAATTCCTACTTCTGGAGGAAGTCCGGTATTGCGGATGAGAAGGGCCGGGAGTTTTTCTAAAAGAGTGTAGAGAGGATGACCGGGAACAGAAGAAAACAGCCGACTTTCGCGGGATGCGGAGAATAAGAAGACAGAGAGTAGAAACAGACGGAACGAATAACAAGAAAAAATCAGGAGGAAAAGACTATGGAAATGACATTACGTTGGTACGGAAGTAAGAACGACAGTGTAACCTTACAGCAGATTCGCCAGATTCCGGGCGTAACCGGCGTTATTTCGGCGCTTCATGATATCCCGGCAGGCGAGCCGTGGAGTTATGAGCAGGTAATGGAGTTAAAGAATGAAGTAGAGGCAGCAGGCCTTGCCCTGGCGGGTGTGGAGAGTATCAACATCCACGAGGACATTAAGCTTGGTGCACCGACCAGAGATAAGTTAATCGAGAATTATATCACCTCTTTGGAGAGCGTAGGTAAGGCAGGTGTTAAGCTGGTTTGCTACAATTTCATGCCGGTATTCGACTGGACCAGAACCGACCTGGCGAAGCCTCTCGCAGACGGTTCCACCGTGCTTTCCTATGATGCGAAGCACATTGACGGTATGGATCCGGATGCTATGTTTGAGAAGATTGAAAAGGAAAGCGGCGGTTTTGTAATGCCGGGCTGGGAGCCGAACCGTAAGGATGAGATTAAGGAGTTGTTCGAAAAGTACAAGGGCATGACCCATGAGCAGCTTTTGGCAAACTACGGTTATTTTATCGGGAAGATTATGCCGACCTGCGAAAAGTACGGCATTAAGATGGCGGTGCATCCGGATGACCCGGCGTGGGATATTTTCGGTTTGCCGCGTATTGTGACAAGTGAGGAGTCCCTCTTAAAGGTGGCGGCTCTTCATCCGAGCAAACTCCACGGTTTTACCTTCTGTACAGGTTCTCTCGGTAGCAGTCGTAAGAATGATTTGCCGGCAATTATCCGTAATCCGAAGATTGCGGAGCGTATCCACTTTGCGCATATCCGTAACGTAAAGTTCATTACCGATGATGAGTTCCATGAAAGTGCGCATCTCTCCTCCGAGGGAAGTTTTGATATGTACGAAATCGTTAAGGCGCTTCAGGAGATGGGCTTTGACGGTGTGATTCGTCCGGACCACGGCAGAATGATTTGGGGTGAACAGGCAAGACCGGGTTACGGCTTATACGACAGAGCGTTGGGGGCGGTGTATATCGAAGGCCTTTGGGAGGCTGTCAAAAAGTCTGCGAAGTAAGAGGGACTGAAGGGTATCGGCACAGGACCCGGAACGGACAGAGATAATGAAAGGCAGAATGAGAAGGACAGCAAGATGAAAAAACAATTTGTATTGGGGATGTTGGCGGTTACGTTGTGTCTGGCCGGTTGCGGTACGGGACAGGCTACGGATGTGACGCCTACAGCATCTCTTCAGGAAGAAGTAACACAGGCGCCGGAGGAGAATACGACCACGCCGGAGCCTGAAAATAAAGAACAGGAGGAGATGACTGCGAAGCCGACAAAGCGTCCGGCGGGAGCGGGCAACCCGCAATTGTTACTGGGACAGATGAAGCTGATGAAAGAGCAGTATACGGATCTGAGTCAGTATCGGAACGGTGACACGTTGCAGGCGGCCTTTGATAAGGCGGATGCGTTGGTGGCAAAGGGAGAAACGGAACTCGTTTCCCAGCAGGAATATAACGATATGTTAAAGGAATTGAGAGAGACCATTGCAAATTTGGTAAATAAGTACGGGCTTCCGGATCCGTCCAAGTTTACGGAGACCATCGAGATGCCGGATCCGTACACGTTTTTGGACGGTCGTCCGGTGACGAGCCCGGAAGAGTTTGACCAGCGTCTGGAAGAAATCAAGCATATGTATGAGTATTATATGTACGGGCCGATGCCGGATGCGTCAAAGGAAACGGTGACCTACGCGGTATCCGGTAATGAGATGACCGTAACGGTAAACAACGGTGAGAAGTCTGCGTCCTATAAGGTAACGCTGGCTCTGCCGACCAACAAGGTGTACGAAAAGGCTCCGGTGTTGTTTTCGATTTTCGGCCTGATGAAGACGGACTATGCCAACGAGAGAGGCTATGCGGTGTTGTCCATTAACCCGATGGAAATTGCGGCGGACAATTCCTCCCGGACCGGCGTGTTCTATGATTTGTACCCGTACGGAGAGACTTGGGAGGAGCAGACCGGTGTGCTGGCAGCCTGGGGCTGGAGTGTATCTAAGGCCATTGACGCACTGGAGAACGGTGCGGCGGAAGAGCTTGGCCTGACTACCACGGACTTTTTGATGACCGGTGTTTCACGGTTCGGTAAGGCCACCGCAGTAGCGGGGGCGTTGGAGCCCCGTATTAAGATTACGGCGCCGTCCTGTTCCGGTGCGGGCGGTATCGCATTGTACCGTTATGTATCCGAAGGAACAGAGTTTGATTACACTGCAATCAATCGTGGCAATGCTTATAAATTCGGACAGAACGAGCCGATCGGAAGCCTGCGCAGTTCCAGCGAAGGGCATTGGTTTAACGATAACTTCCAGATATTTAAAGATGAGACGGTGCTTCCGCTTGAGCAGTATATGTTGTCCGCTCTTTGCGGAAGAGGCGACCGGTATTTGTTTATTTCCGGTTCCTACTGTGATGAGGACTGGGTAAATGCACCGGCCATGTGGATGAATTATCTGGCTTCCAAGGATTTGTTTGACTATATGGGAATTTCTGACCATTTGGCAATTTGTCTCCACGAGACCGGACATATGGTGACGGATTCGGATTTGGTGTATTTGCTTGATTTTGCGGATTATCATTTGTACGGGAAGGAGCCAAAGTCGGATCTGAGCGATTTGACCACCAGTCTGTATGCACTTCCGCAGAACGCGGATCCGGAGTTTGAGAAGAAGTTGATTTTTAGGTAAAAACGTTAGAAAAGTCAAGGCTGCACGATGTTGTGACCTTGACTTTTTTGTGCGAGTAAACGGCACTTGCCTACAGAAAAGGATTGCCACTTTCTGCTGAATATGATACACTTGAATTTGTTAGAATTATAAGAAACAGTAACGTTAGAAATTTAATACAAGGAGAAGAGATTATGGAAATTAAGAATCCGATTTTACCGGGCTTTTACCCGGACCCGTCCGCTTGTGCGGTAAACGGGAAGTTTTATCTTGTAAATTCCAGCTTTTGTTATTTTCCGGGTGTTCCGATTTTCGAGAGTACGGATTTAAAGCATTGGCATCAGATCGGTAATGTACTGGACAGAGCGTCCCAGCTGCCGCTGGGTCATGACGGTATGTCCCGCGGTATTTTTGCGCCGACCATTCGTTATCATGAGGGAACTTTCTACATGATTACGACGAATGTCAGCTACGGCGGCAATTTCGTTGTAACCGCTACCGACCCGGCAGGTCCGTGGTCCGAGCCGCATTACCTTGCGGGTGCGGACGGTATCGACCCGAGCCTGTTCTTTGACGATGACGGAAAGTGCTATTACATCGGTACCCGACCGAACCCGGAGGGGGTAGGTCATAACGGTGACTGGTACATCTACATTCAGGAAGTGGATCTTGAGAATTGGTGTCTGGTGGGTGACTACAAGATGGTTTGGAACGGCGCTATGCGGAAAGCGGAGTGGCCGGAGGGACCGCACCTTTATAAAAAGGACGGATATTATTACATTCTCCACGCAGAGGGTGGTACCGGGCCGGCACATGCGGTTTGCGTGGCAAGAAGTAAGGAACTTTGGGGGCCGTACGAGAACAATCTCATGAATCCGGTATTTACGCACCGTCATCTCGGAAAGGATTATCCGATTCGCTACGTGGGACATGCGGATTTGATTGAGGATACCGAGGGTAACTGGTATGCGGTCATGTTGGCGTCCAGACCGTGTGAGTGGCACACCAATATGGGACGTGAGACTTTCCTTGCAAAGGTAACCTGGGAAGACGGCTGGCCGGTATTTAACGCAGGCATCGGTATCTTAGAGGATACGGTGACCGTTCCGCTTAAGGAGACAGAAGGTGATGAGCTTATTACCAGTGGAAAGGACGGGGACGGCATTCCGTTCTCTATGGTAAAGCTTCGTAATCCGGTGAAAGGAATGGCAAAGGGCGAGGGCGACGGGTATCGCTTAAAGCTGTTACCGTATACGTTGGCGGAGAAGGAGCCGGCAGCTTATCTGGGACTTCGTCAGACCTCCTATTACTTTACCGCAAAGACGACGGTAGACTTTACTCCGGAACAGGACGGCGAGGCGGCAGGCCTTGCACTGTTGCAGAGTGAGGAGGCATTCCTGGCTGTTGTTTACGGCAAATTTGACGGAAAGAATCAGGTGCGTGTGGCAAAGAACAGCGTACAGGGCGGCATCGAACTTGTTGCGGCGGAAGAACTGACGGCAGAGAAGATTACCTTTACCATTACTCAAAAGGGACAGACGGCGACCCTTTCTTATGATGCGGGAACCGGAGAGAAGGTATTGGCAGACGGCCTTTCCACGAAGTTCTTGAGTACCGAGTCCGCAGGTGGTTTTGTGGGCTGTACCATCGGTATGTTCGCAACCGCAAACGGAAAGGAAAGCAGTAACACGGCATTCTTCAGCGGCATAGACTATACTGCGGAATAAAGGAGAAAAGATAGGAATACAGCGAGGCGGATGCGGAACGGAAGATTTCGTGTCCGCCGTAAAATTATACAAGGGAGGTTAACCGGAGAAGAGCAGGATTGTGAAATATAGAGAAAAAACAAAAATTGGGAAAAAATAGAAGTAAAGTATTGACATTAAAAGAAAAGTGTGTTAATTTTTTAACAGGCAGAGGTGAACAATGCTATAGAAAAGAGTAAAATATGATGTTTCTGTAAAATGAGGTGTACCGAATAGGAGGTCGTGTATGAAAACGAAAAACTATGAAGTGGTAGACAGCGTAAAGGCGCTGGAAGCGGCGATTGCTAAAGTAAAGGCCGCACAGAAGAAGTTTGCGGAGTATACGCAGGAGCAGGTAGATAAGATTTTCCTTGCGGCGGCAACGGCTGCGGATAAGGCGAGAATTCCGTTAGCAAAGATGGCGGTGGAAGAGACCGGTATGGGCGTCGTAGAGGATAAGGTGATTAAGAACCACTACGCAGCCGAGTACATTTACAACCAGTACAGGGATACCAAGACCTGCGGTATCATTGAAGAAGACAAGGCCTTCGGCATTAAGAAGGTGGCGGAGTCCATCGGTGTGGTCGCAGCGGTGATTCCGACCACGAACCCGACGTCTACGGCTATTTTTAAGACTTTGATTTGTTTAAAGACCAGAAACGGTATTATTATCAGCCCGCACCCGCGTGCAAAGAACTCTACCATTGAGGCGGCAAAGATTGTGCTTGAGGCGGCTGTTGCTGCAGGTGCACCGGAGGATATTATCGCATGGATTGATGTGCCGTCTCTCGAGATGACCAATACGGTTATGAAGGAAGCGGATATTATTCTTGCAACCGGCGGTCCGGGCATGGTAAAGGCTGCATATTCCAGCGGTAAGCCGGCCCTTGGCGTTGGTGCGGGTAATACGCCGGCGATTATTGACGATACGGCGGATGTTTTGCTTGCGGTAAACTCCATTATTCATTCCAAGACCTTTGATAACGGTATGATTTGTGCATCCGAGCAGTCCGTGATTGTTCTGGATAAGGTATATAAGGCAGTAAAGGACGAGTTTGCAAGACGTGGCTGCTATTTCTTAAAAGAGGACGAGATTGAGAAGGTTCGTAAGACCATGATCATTAACGGTGCGTTAAACGCAAAGATTGTAGGTCAGAAGGCAACCACCATTGCTGAGCTTGCGGGTGTGAAGGTTCCGGCAGGCACAAAGATTTTAATCGGTGAAGTAGAGAGCGTAGAGCTTTCCGAGGAATTCGCACATGAGAAGCTTTCCCCGGTATTGGCTATGTATAAGGCAAAGAATATTCAGGATGCCTTTGAGAAGGCAGAGCACTTAATCGCAGACGGTGGTTACGGTCACACCTCCTCTATTTACCTGAATGCCCAGACCGAGACCGAGAAGCTTCATGAGTTTGCGGAGCGTATGAAGACCTGTCGTATCTTAGTGAATACCCCGTCTTCCCAGGGCGGTATCGGCGATTTGTATAACTTTAAGCTGGCTCCGTCCCTGACGTTAGGTTGCGGCTCCTGGGGCGGCAATTCCGTATCCGATAACGTAGGCGTAAAGCACTTATTAAATATTAAAACCGTTGCAGAAAGAAGGGAAAATATGCTTTGGTTCCGTGCACCTGAAAAGATTTATATGAAGAAGGGGTGTCTCCCGGTGGCTCTTGACGAGCTAGGCACCGTAATGGGCAAGAAGAAGGCCTTTGTGGTAACCGATAGCTTCTTGTATGAGAACGGTTATACCAAGGCAATTACCGATAAGCTGGATGAGATGGGAATCTCCCATGCAGAGTTCTGGCAGGTAGAGCCGGACCCGACCCTTGCTTGTGCAAAGGCAGGTGCCGCACAGATGGCAGCATTTAAGCCGGATGTCATCATCGCGCTGGGCGGTGGTTCCGCAATGGATGCCGCAAAGATTATGTGGGTTCTCTATGAGCATCCGGAAGCAGATTTCATGGATATGGCAATGCGCTTTGTGGATATCCGTAAGAGAATTTATACCTTCCCGAAGATGGGAGAAAAGGCTTACTTTGTAGCTATCCCGACTTCTGCAGGTACCGGTTCCGAGGTGACTCCGTTCGCGGTTATTACCGATGAGCAGACCGGTGTAAAGTATCCGCTTGCAGATTACGAATTACTTCCGAATATGGCAATTATTGATACCGATTTCCACATGACGGCACCGAAGGGCTTAACCGCAGCTTCCGGTATCGATGCGGTAACCCATGCATTGGAGGCGTATGCTTCCGTGATGGCGACGGATTACACCGATGGTCTGGCATTAAAGGCGTTGAAGGTAATCTTTGAGTATTTGCCGCGTGCTTACGAGAACGGGAATGATGTAGAGGCAAGAGAGAAGATGGCAAATGCGGCAACTATCGCAGGTATGGCATTCGCAAACGCATTCCTCGGTGTGTGTCATTCCATGGCGCATAAGCTGGGGGCATTCCATCATCTGGCTCACGGTGTGGCAAACGCATTGATGATTAACGAGGTACTTCTGTTTAACGCAAGCGAGACTCCGGTAAAAATGGGTACGTTCTCTCAGTACGATCATCCGCATACCCTTGCAAGATATGCAGAGGTGGCTGATTACCTCGGTATTAAGGGAAAGAACGACACTGAGAAGTTAAAGAATTTAATTAAGGCAATTGATGACTTAAAGGAGAAGGTAGGCATCAAGAAGACTATTAAGGAGTATGTACCGGATGAGAAGGATTTCCTTAACCGACTGGATGAGATGACCGAGCAGGCATTTGACGACCAGTGTACCGGTGCGAACCCGAGATACCCGCTCATGAGCGAAATTAAGCAGATGTATCTGAATGCGTACTATGGTAAGCACGAGACCGTGTAAAGGAGGGCAAAAACTATGAAACTGGATAAGACGATTGCAGTAAGAGCGGCAAAGACCGTATATCAGGACGGCGACCGTGTGATTAAGGTGTTTAATGAGGATTATTCCAAGGCAGACGTTTTAAACGAGGCGCTGAACCATGCCCGTGTGGAAGAAACCGGCCTCCCGATTCCGCAGCTTCATGAAGTGACGAAGATTGACGGTAAGTGGGCCATTGTGTCCGAGTATATTAAGGGTAAGACGCTGATGCAGCTGATGCAGGAAAATCCGGAGAAAAAGGATGAGTACTTGAAGATGTTAGTGGAGCTTCAGATGGAAGTACATGAGAAGCGTGCACCGGGTCTTAATAAGCTGAAGGATAAGATGAACCGTAAGATTTCCGAGGCAGAGCTGGATGCGACTACCCGTTACGAGCTTCATACCCGTTTGGAGGGTATGCCGAAGCATACGAAGGTTTGCCATGGAGATTTCAATCCGTCCAATATCATTATCTCCGATGTGGACGGCAAGGCGTACATCATCGACTGGGCCCATGCAACCCAGGGTAACGCATCCGCAGACGTGGCAAGAACGTACCTGTTGTTCTGGCTGGCGGGAGATACCGAGGGCGCAAAGAAGTACATGGAGCTGTTCTGCAAGATGAGCGATACCGCAAGACAGTACATTGAGCGCTGGCTTCCGATTGTAGCGGCTTCCCAGTCCGTAAAGGGAAAGCCGGAGGAGAGACAGTTACTGCTGTCCTGGGCAAATGTAGTGGATTACGAATAAGGGTTTCCGGCCGCCGCACGTTGTGCGGCGGCCTTGTTATGCGCGGCTTCCCTGTTCTTACAAGTGTGGCGGGTTAGTCAAGAGCGAAAGCCGGAGCATCACATATCTTTTTGCTGGGCGCAACGCTCCGTCAAACTTCCTTTAAGAGCGGCTAAGCCTTTCGGGAGCGTCCTCAAGCCTAAGCCGCTCTAAAAGGAGATTTCGACTGCGCTAAAAGCGCGCCCCTTCGGGAAGGCTAAAAAGATATGTGATGCTCCGGCTTTTGCTTTTTGTAAAGGTTCCGACACTTGTAAGAACTACGCCACACCCGAGCCGCCGCGCAGATAGGAGAAAAGCGTGCGGTGGAAAAAAGATAAAAGGAAAGACGGTTCTCCGATGTGTGGAGAACCGTCTTTTGAGTATGTTTTTATTTCGTGTCTTTCAAACGCGGTTGTCCGAAGAATCCTTTTAGTTCGACTTCGGCGTTATACTGTAACTCGTAGGAGACTTGTCCGTTGCTGATAGCGTCGGTAATAGCCTTCATCTCTTTTCTTATGTCTTCCAGAGAGGTGTACCAGCCTAAGGTGTTGAGGTGTTCACCCCAGAAGCCCACCCGGTCAATGCCGTACAAGATATATTTCGGTTGGTCCTTGGTAGGAAGGAGCTCAGGTGCGTATTTGACGGAATGACAAAGAATAACACTTTCGTGGTTGAAGGAGGGAATGGCAATTCTGCCGCCGGTGGCGTAGACCACAGGCTTTTCTTCCTTCTCCTTTTTCTCTTCCAAAACTGTTTCATCTAAAAGTAGGTAGTCTAATGATACATTAAGTTCCTTGGAGATAATCAGTAACTTTTCTGTTTCGGGATAGCCTGTGCCGGACTGGGTTTGCGTTTGCGCAACTTGAAGTGGCATGCCGTTTTTTAAAGGCTTTTTGACGTTTTATTGCGGGAGGTTATCGGTTCTGATTTTATAAATCAGGTAAATAACCGAATGTGTCAACATCAAAACTCCGAAATACCCCGGAACCGCAAAGAAAGCATAAATAAATTGTCCGATACCGCCGAAGAACATGCCCCCGTCCGACGGAATAATCTCGAAATAATGCAGGAGAATCTGGACCGCGGAACCGATAAGGTGGTGTAGCAGCAGACTCCATGGGATATAAGATTTGCGATTGGAGAGTATGTAGAAAATCAGGTACACGAGATAGAAGATGCCTGCAGTGATTAAAAATCCGTCGGCATACTCATGTAAGAGAAAGAAGCCAAGGAAAATCAGAACGACATGAAATAAATAAACACATAAGATTTGGATTTTTTTATTCATAAAAGCTCCTTCCGGTATCTGCATAATAAAAGTAATTATAAATTATTATAGAGGAGAACGAAGTTACGGTCAATAGAGAAAAAGCAGCACATGGGTGCAATATGGCGGGAACTATTGAGTTTACAGGGGGTACGGCATTTTGACCAAAGCTATCTTTTTATGAAAAAAACAAAAAACTAGGAGTTTTCGGTACATATGCCGAGTTAATTTTTTGCCCATCGGTCTGTTATACTATATTACATATACTGAAAATAGCGATAAAAAATCCCCCGACGAATCGGGGGATTTTTGTATGTAAGTATTGATTTGATTCAAATTACTTAACAAAGGTCATGCTCTTAATTGTGAAGGTAGTATTGTCTGTACAGGTCATGAAGTTAACCTGGGAAAGGTCATAACTTGAATAACCGGTTAAGTCAATATATACCGGCTCGGAAATAACTTCTGCCGTATAGTTATCTGCAAACGGAGCTAACTGACCCCATTCATTGACTGCTGCTTCCGGATTTACAAGCTTAATATCAAGAGTACCGGTGGAAACAACATCAACAATTGCAGTGCTGTACTTTGCAAGGTCAACAACTTCCGGAAGAATGTACTGGATTTCCTGATAAGTAGTTGCGATGAAAACCTCAACAGAGTCTGCGGTCTTATTCTTTATTTCATAACCGTAACCACCCTCTGTGAGCTCTGCAAAGGTGATAGTAAGATCATCGCTAACCGGAGCTTCGGTTGGAGCCGGAGTCGGAGTCGGTTCCGGAGTAGCGGTCGGTTCCGGGGTAGCAGTCGGTTCCGGAGCTTCGGTCGGAGCCGGAGCTTCCGTCGGTTCCGGGGTAGCAGTCGGTTCCGGAGTAGCGGTCGGAGCCGGAGTAGCGGTTGCTTCCGGAGCTTCAGTAGCAACCGGAGCCTCGGTCGGAGCCGGAGCCTCGGTCGGTTCCGAAGTTTCGGTCGGTTCTACAACCGGAGCTTCGGTCGGAGCCGGAGTCTCACCGGAATCAGACTTTACAAAAGTAATGTTCTTGAGAGTAAAGGTGGTGTCGTTTACCATAGCCATGAAGTTGATCTGGGAAAGGTCATAAGCTGCAAACTCAGCCAAATCAATTTCAACCGGAGCTTCGATGGCAGCGCCTTCTGCGGTGTAGTTATCCTTGAACGGAGTTAACTGACCGTAGTCATTGAGTGCTGCGTCCGGATTTACCAGCTTAATATCGAGCTGGTTGTTTGCGGTAAGGTCGATTACCATCTTGCCGTACTGTGCCAAATCAACAGCTTCCGGAAGAACATACTGAATTTCCTGATACTGTCCGGCAATGGTTACATTTACAGCATCGCCGTCAACGGTGGCTTCGTAGCCGTAACCGCCTGCCGTAAGGTCGGCAAAGTTAATTACGGTATTGTCGCCGGTCGGAGCCGGAGCCTCGGTCGGGACCGGAGTAGCGGTCGGTTCCGGGGTAGCGGTCGGTTCCGGGGTAGGTTCCGGAGTCGCAGTCGGTTCCGGAGTCGCGGTCGGATCAGCCGGAGCCTCGGTCGGGTTTGGAGCCTCGGTCGGGTCAGCGCTGGTTTCCTTGTCGCCACAAGCTGCCATAGAAAATACTAAGGTAGCAATAGCGGCAACAGCGAATAAGCTTTTCCACTTTTTCATTTTAAAATCCTCCTCTGTATGAAGTGAAATATGAACTTGCGGCTCTCGCAAGTTATGTACATATAATTATACCATCTCCTATATAAAAGTCAATCGCTATTTTCTATCAAGACGGCGCTTTCCCGTGATTATTTTATGTTTGGACGGCCGTTTTCACGATTGAACTCCTTAAATTCGGTAGGCGTACATTCCTTAAATTTTTTAAATACCCGGTTGAAGGTGGAAATGCTTGCGAAGCCGGATTGAAGAGCAACCTCTGTAATCGGAAGATTAGGGTCTAAAAGTAAGGTCTCTGCGGCCTTAATCCGACGGGCACAAAGGTAATCGTAAAAGGAGGTGTCGGTAAATTGACCGAACAACCGGGAAAAATGAAATTTGGAAAAGCCGATTTGTGCGGCAACGCTGTCTAAAGTGATATCTTCCATATAGTGGTGCTCGATGTAGTCAAAGACAACATTAAACTTTTCAATGTATTCCCGTTGTTTGTTAGGCTGCATGGCGGGGAGAGAGGCCGGAACCGTATCCGCCGTGTTTCTGGCAAGCAACACAAAAAACTGAATCAGCAGGGCGAGAATGGAAGGCTCTGCCAGATCGCCACCGTCGGCATATTCTTCAACAACCTGTATCAGGAGCTCCCGTTCCTTGTCATATATTTCCGGCATGGTTTCCGGAGTAATATGACTGGAAAGAGAAAATAGGGAAAACAACCGGGTGAAGCCTTTGAACTTATTTAAAGAGGACAGGTCAAACAACAGTACCAGCCGGTAGCCGTCGTCCGGAGGCAGTAGCTCATGCAGTTCACCCGGAGGGATGATAAAAATCTCATTCTCTTTCAGCCGGTAGGTGTTTTTGTTCATTACAACGGTGTAGCTGCTTTTAATCGGCATGATGATTTCGACAGTGGAATGCCAGTGAAGGGGAAAACCTCCCGGTTCTTTGTTAATCCAAAGATAGACGGAAGAATTGTCTTCGGAATAGTGGGTCTGTTCATGCGTGCCGGTAATCATACGCTTCCGAAAGGAGGCGTTCCGTTCCAGGGACTTTCGGCGCAGCTCCATCCAGTAGTCGGTGCCGGAAGAATCTTTCTTGTTATTATTCTGCATAAACATGATACCTCCCTACAATTGTTGTTAAATTTGACGAAAACTGCACGCAGATACAACAATAAAATGCAAATACATACATTTTATCAAAAATTGCTATTCCAACGGCAGAAAAACGAGGGGATAAAGTGCATAAAAAAACTTCTCAAAACGCACATTTTATACTTGAAATTATACAAATATCATAATATAATTGTAGTAGGTTGTAAAGAGGCCATTTGAAAATAGACCGATTCCTACAAAATGCGACAAAACGGAGCAATAGGTGAAGGTTCGAAAAGCAATATTTGATAAGCGCTTTCTCGAAAATAGGACTATAATGGCACTATACGCTACAAAAAATGCTTTTTCGTGAGTTGCTGTTTTTGTTAATTATGTACAAAATCCGAAAAAGCCCCCCTTTGGTTATTTTTTCAAAGGGAAGAAAGCCGACCCACATTTTGCGAAAGGCTGTGCAAACGGCCTCATTGCGGTGTGCATCGGCTTTGGTTTGTCGTAAAGACAAATCGTTGTGCAGAGGGAATATGCACAAAGAAAGGAGAAAACTATGTCAAAAGGAAAGAAAATATTCCTTACTGTAGTCGGAATCGCGGCAGTCGTGGCAGTGGTTGTATTGCTCAGCACAGTGTTCGGCGGCGATAAAGATTTCAGTGAAAAGTACGCGGGAGCAAATCTTGAGACAGACGGCCAGTTCGAACGTACCGATACATATGCCGCTTATCTTAAGACACATGAAAAGGCTTCCAGACCGCAGGGTGATGAAATCGTGGTAGATCTTGCGAAGTATGTTGCTTCTACCGCAGAGAACACCGAGATTCTCACCGACTATCAGGGTGAAGATACCGTTCTTTACCAGGGAGACGGCGGATATACCGAATGGCAGGTAACAATTCCGGAGGCGGGATTGTATCGTGCATATATTGAGTATTATCCGGTGGAATCCAGAGGAGTAAGTATGGAGCGTGGCTTCTTAATTAATGGGGAGCTGCCGTTTACCGGTTCGGATGCCATAACGTTTACAAGACGTTGGGCAGATGCGACTGCAGTTGTTACCGATAATCAGGGTAATGACCGTCGTCCGACCCAGAAGGAGAAGCCGGATTGGTGTTCCGCTTACTTTACGGACTACATGGGATATTACACAGACCCGTATGAGTATTATTTCGAAGCAGGTGCCAATACCATTGCACTTGACTGTGTCAACGAGCCGATGGCAATCCGTAAGATTTCCATCGTTCCGGTGGAAGATGCGCTGACCTATGCGGAGTATTTGGCAGCATGTCCGCAGGTGACCGGTGGTGCAGATCACTTTGACAAAATTCAGGGTGAGAACTCCACGGTGCGTTCCGCACAGTCCCTGTATGCCCGTTCCGATCATGCATCCGCAAATACGGAGCCGTACAGCGTAACCCAGACGAAGTTAAACTACGGCGGCGGTGAGCAGTGGCGTGTGGCAGGTCAGTGGATTGAGTGGGATATGACGGTTCCGGCAGACGGTTTCTATAACATCACTGTAAAGGCACGTCAGTCCTATAACCGTGGTCGTGTATCCAACCGTGCGATATATATTGACGGTGTGATTCCGTTCGAGGAGTTGTCTACGGTGGCATTCCCGTATTCTACAGACTGGCAGAATGTGACTCTGGCTGACGGGGAAGGCAATCCGTACGATATTTACCTGACCGCAGGTACCCACACCATCCGCATGGAAGTAACCATGGGTGAGATGGGTGGTATCTTAAACGAGTTGCAGGATTCCGTTATTCGTATGAATGATATGTATCGTACCATTCTCGTATTAACCGGTGCGACTCCGGACCGTAATCGTGACTATGACTTGGATAAGGTATTCCCGGAAGTTATGGAAGCGATGGAGGTTGAATATAAGCGTCTGTATAAGACGGTTGATGATTATAAGGCATATACCGGTGAGATTTCCGGTGATGTTGCGAACGTTCAGAAGCTTGCAAAGCAGATGGAGACTTTTATTAAGAAGCCGGAGAAGATTTCCAAGCAGTTTGCTACCTTTAAGAGCAATATCAGCTCCGTGGGTACTTCTATTATGACCTTGGGTGAGTCTCCGCTTGACATCGACCTTATCACCGTTACCGGTGCCAACAAGCAGCCGGAGGAAGTAAAGACCAGTATCTTTAAGAGTATCGGTCATACCGTTCGTTCCTTTGTAGCGTCCTTTACCGTAGACTACGATGCGCTCGGTGATGTATACGAAGGAGAAGAGGCAGTTACGGTTTGGATTGCCAGCGGTCGTGACCAGAGTAACGTATTAAAGACTCTTGTGGATGATGTATTTACTCCGGAGACCGGTATTCCGGTAAACGTTAAGCTGATTCAGGCGTCCAACATGGTATTGAACGCAACCCTGGCAGGTACCGGTCCGGATGTTGCGATTCAGATGGCACAGGGAGACCCGGTCAACTACGCACTCCGTGATGCGGCAGAACCGCTGAACCAGTTTGAGGGCTGGGAAGATGTAGTAGCCCAGTATCCGGCCAGTGCAATGGCTCCGTACTATTTCGAAGGTGATTTGTACGGTATTCCGTTGACCCACGTATATAATGTAATGTTCTATCGTACCGATATTATGGAGGAACTCGGCGTGGCACCTCCGGATACCTGGGATGATTTGATTGATATGTTACCGACCTTACAGCAGAACAACCTGGAGGTTGCAATTCCGTCTACCGAGCGTTTGATTTCCGGTACGGCAAATCCGGACCTTTCTACCTACATCGCTTTGGTATATCAGAACGGCGGTACCATGTATAACGATAAGCTGACCAAGAGTACTCTTGCCAGCGAAGCAGGTATTAAGGCCTTCGAGATGTACACCAGATTCTACAGCCATTACGGACTTCCGATGGCGTTTGACTTTGCAAATCGTTTCCGTTCCGGTGAAATGCCGCTGGGTATGCAGGACTACGATACTTACAATACCTTGGCAGTATCGGCTCCGGAAATCAGAGGTCTTTGGGAGTTCTCCCTGATTCCTGGTACGGAGCAGGAGGACGGCACTATCGACCGTTCCGCATCCTCTTGGGGAACTTCTACCATGATTCTGAAGGATGATGAGCGTTCCGAGGAAATGACCCAGAAGTGTTGGGAGTTCATGAAGTGGTGGACCGATTCCGAGACCCAGACCAGATACGGTCGTGAGCTTGAGGCAGTTATGGGCTCTGCTGCAAGATTCCAGACCGCAAACAAGATTTCCTTCGAGGAGCTTCCGTGGAGTGCGGACGAGATGGCAGTCTTAAGAGAGCAGTGGTCCTGGACAGAGCAGGTTCCGGAAATCCCGGGCGGTTACTTTGTAACCCGTCATATTACCAATGCGGCTCGTAAGGTATATAATGAGAAGCAGGATCCGCGTGAGACCTTGCTTGACTATGTAGATACGATTAACGATGAGATCACGAAGAAACGTGAAGAGTTCGGTTTAGAGATTGAAATCGAGTAGAAAGGAGGATGACATGAGTAATTCTAACAGCACGCTTGCGCTTTACATGCGTAAGAAAAAGATGGAACGCCAGATTATGTGGAAAAAGGCGAAGGCCAACAAGAACTGTTACCTGTTCATTCTGCCTTACCTGTTGTTATTCACACTGTGTTACATCGTTCCGATTGCAATGTCCCTGTTCTTAAGCTTCACCTACTTTAACGTGTTGGAGCCGCCGGAATTCCGTGGCATGCAGAACTATATCAACTTAATCCTTGCCGATGACGTATTCCTGACATCCGTTAAGAATACCTTCGTATTGGCAGGCATCATCGGACCGGTAGGATATCTTGCATCCTTCCTGTTCGCATGGATGATTAACGAATTGCCGCGTTACTTAAGAGCGATTGCCGTAGTTGTATTCTACGCACCGTCTCTTGCGGTAGCTTCCACCATGGCAATTTGGAAGATTATCTTCAACAATGACCCGTACGGCTGGATTAACTCCCTCTTGCAGGTATTCGGTGTAGAGCCGATTCTTTGGTTGTCCAATCCGCAGTATATGTTAATTGTAGTAATCGTTGTTTCCGTTTGGTCCAGCTTGGGTGCAGGCTTCCTTGGTTTCGTAGCAGGTTTCCAGGGACTTGACCATTCCCAGTATGAGGCTGCATACGTAGACGGTTTGAAGAACCGTATGCAGGAGCTGTGGTACATTACCCTTCCGAGTATGAAGCCGATGCTCATGTTCGGTGCTATCAACTCCATTACCTCCGCGTTTAACGTATCCGATATTCCGGAGCAGTTGTGTGGTAATCCGAGTACGGACTATGCGGTACATACCGTTGTTACACATTTAAAGGACTATGGTAATGTCCGTTTTGAGATGGGCTATGCGTCTGCAATCGCTACCGTTCTTTTCCTTGCAATGCTTCTTTGCAATAAGGCAGTTCAGAAGTTGTTGAGCAGAGTCGGAAATTAATCCGGGCTTTTGATGATAAAATGAAGCATACATTTTTTAATACAGGAAAAGGAGAGAAGCGATGAAAAAAATCAGATTAAAGCGCAGAAAGCCGGGCCGTTCCCGTGGCGGCGACCTCGGCGTATATATCATTTTAACATTGTTCGGCGTAATGTTTGCAATTCCGCTTGTCATGCAGGTGTGTCAGGCATTTAAGCCGTTAGACGAACTTTATAAGTTCCCACAGACCATTTTGGTTCGAAACCCTACGACGAGCAACTTTAAGGATTTGTTCGTAATTATGGGTCAGTCCTGGGTACCGTTTTCCAGATACATATTCAATACCGTATTTATTACGGCTGTCGGTACCGCAGGTCGTCTCTTAATTGCATCCATGGGTGCATATGTACTGGCAAAGTACGACTTCCCGGGCGGAAGAAAGCTCTTCGCCATGATTACCACGGCGATTATGTTTAACGGTTATGTAACCCGAATTCCGCTGTATCTCGTATTTGCAAAGTTCGGTTGGATTGATACCTTCCTGGCTCCGATTGTTCCGGCACTTGCCGCTCCGATGGGTCTCTTCCTTATGAAGCAGTTCATGGACGGTCTTCCGAATTCTCTGCTTGAGGCAGCGAAAATTGACGGTGCAAAGGAATGGGGCATCTTTACAAAGATCGTAATGCCGAACGTAAAGCCGGCATGGCTGACTTTGATTATCTTTGCAGTACAGGAGTTGTGGAACAATCCGCAGGCAGATTACATTTATTCCGAGGAATTGAAGACTCTTCCGTATGCGCTCAGTCAGGTTACCCAGGGTGGTGTTGCCCGTGCGGGTGCCGGTGCAGCGGTTGGTTTGTTCATGATGATTGTTCCGATCGGTATCTTCATCTTCTCCGAGAGTAACATCTTAGAGACGATGGCTAGTTCGGGTATTAAGGAATAGGAGGAGAGAATTATGAAGCTTAAAAGAAAAATCGCAGCAGCTCTCCTCGGAGTAATGGCTTTCATAGCCGTATGCCCGGCCGGAGTTGCAAACGCAACGGAAGTAAATACCTATACGTATAATTACGATTATTGGGGATTGGAGTATGAGTCTCCGGATGCTTATCAGCCGTTATCCTATACCGACGGTAAGGCACTTGGGATTACGCCGTTTAAGCAGCCGCAGGGCATGTTTGTCCGTGACACCAGCATTTATGTGGTGGATACCGGTAACAACCGTATCGTAGAGATTGCGGTAGACGGTGATACCATGACGGTAGTCAGAGAGATTACCGAGTTCACCGGTGATTCCGAGGTGCTGACCTTCTTAAGCCCGCAGGATGTATTTGTGGATACCAACGGTGATTTGTATGTTGTCGATCAGGGTAACTACAGAATTCTTCATTTGACGAAGGATTTACAGCTTATTAAGGAAATGGGCAAGCCGGACAGCACTCTTCTGGATGCGGAGAATCCGTTTGAGCCGAAGAAGATTGTTGTAGACCGTGCAGGCCGTATGTTCGTTCTTGCAAAGAACGAGAACCAGGGTGTTATGCAGTTCGAGCCAGACGGAGAATTCGTAGGATTTATCGGTGCAAGCGAGGTTACCGTTAGTGTAATCGACCTGATAAAGAAGAAGTTTTCTACCAAGGCACAGAGAGATCAGATGGTTGACTTTGTACCGACGGAGTATAACAACCTTTACATTGACCAGAAGTCCTTTATCTACTGTACCACCGATGTATT
The DNA here is from genome assembly GCA_045596385.1 of Lachnospiraceae bacterium. Lineage (GTDB taxonomy): Bacteria > Bacillota > Clostridia > Lachnospirales > Lachnospiraceae > SIG307. The sequence continues at coordinate 31,782 of JAZOCC010000034.1, read as the reverse complement.
TGCGGAAGCTGACCTGGATGCGGGTACCGCAAAGCCGATTCGTAAGTTAAATTCTCTCGGCGGCGATATCTTAATCCGTAACGGTGAGTTTGTTCCGTGCGGTGACTGGCAGTGGGACAATGCAGGTGGTATGAACGGACCGTCCCGAATTGTGGATATTACCGCAATGGAGGATGAGACCTACTACGTAGCAGACCGTATCCGCGGACGTATTTTCGCATATGACGAGCAGGGTCACCTGTTATACGCCTTCGGCGGTCCGGGTAATAAGTTGGGTTACTTTATGTATCCGATTTCCATTGAACACATGGGCACCGACCTGTATGTTCTGGACACCACCACCGGTGCAATTACCAGATTTGCAAGAACCGAGTTCGGTAACCTGATTCACAGTGCACTGGATGAGTATTCCGTAGGTAACTACGATGCATCCGCAGCACATTGGGAGAAGGTACTTGATATGAACGGTAACTACGAGCTGGCTTATATCGGTATCGGTCGCGCACTTCTTCGTCAGCAGAATTACGAGGAAGCAATGGAGTACTTCAAGGTAATGCGTGATGACGAGAACTACTCTCGTGCATGGAAGTATTATCGTAAGGACTGGATCGAGAATTATCTCGGTTATGTCATTATCGTATTGGTAGTACTGGGATTCATCCCGGTTATCGTTAAGAAAGTGAAAAAGATCAGATGGGAGGCGAGAATGCAGTATGAGTTTGAATCTGAAAACAAAAATAAATAAGCAGGCTTGGACCAGATACTGGGAATCGCTTCGGTATTCGTTGTATGTATTAACGCATCCGTTTGACGGATTCTGGGATTTGACCCATGAGAAGAGAGGTTCCATTGCAGCTGCAAATACGCTGTTAATCCTTACCTTCATGACGAATCTTTGGAATTTACGTTTTGAGAGCTTCCTGTTTAACCAGACCCGTTGGGAGCGTATTAATATCTGGTCTCAGATTTTAGGTATTCTGGCACCGCTTCTGCTTTATGTAGTGGCAAACTGGTGTCTGACCACGTTGTTTGATGGTAAGGGACGTATGAAGGATGTTTATATGGGTATGTGTTATTCCCTGACGCCGTACATCCTCATTATGAACCCGGTTACCATTCTCAGTAACGTATTAACAAAAGAAGAGGGTGCGTTCCTTGCATACTTTGAGGTAATCGCTCTTGTATGGGCATTCGTATGGATTTTGATTTCCGTAATGCAGATTCATGACTACTCTCTGATGAAGGCAATTCTTGCAATTGCATTCTCTGTTGTGGGAATGATGATTATCGTATTCTTAGTTATGTTGTTCTTCAGCTTAGTAAGTGATGCGGTTGCGTTCTTCATTTCCGTAGGTAAGGAACTTATTTACCGCTTCAACTAAACGAAAGGAGGAAAATTAGGTGAAAAAGTTTGTTAAATTACTGGGATTCCTTCTTTTGGCGGGTGCTCTTGCCGGTTGTACCGAAGAAACGGTAGAAAAGGAAATAGAGCTTCGTGAATATAAAGAAGCGGATTATGTAGGAATGGATTTTAAGTTAGAGAGTGAGGACCTTATCTTTGAATTGGATAAGGCCACCACCCAGTTTACCGTAACCCAGAAGTCTACCGGTAAGGTTTGGTATTCTACGCCGACCGGAGCTGCGGATGACCCGATTGCCGATGCCGCAAGTAAGCGTGCGTTGCAGTCCACCATCATTATGGAGTATTCTACGGCAAACGATTTGTCCACGATTTTTAATACCTTTGAGCACAGTGTCACAAACGGCCTCTATACCTTAGAGAAGCCGGATGCGAATAGCGTAAAGGTAAACTATTCCATCGGTAAGGTTTCCAAGAAGTTTATCATTCCGCCGTCCGTGCCGGAAGCACGAATGATGGAGTTGTATGACCAGCTTGACAGAAGCATTCAGAAGCGTATCGATAATGCATATCGTAAGATCGATATCAACGACCTGCTTCCGACCGATGATAAGGCAGCACTCCTTGCAATGTATCCGGATTTGGAGACCACTTGTGTATACGAGATGCGTTCCGCAACCAAGGATCACGTAAAGGAAAAGTTAGAGGAAGCCTTCGCAGCAATCGGCTATACCGAGGAAGAGTATGAGAAGGACCTTGCGATTTATGCAGCCGCAAATGAAGAGGCCAGCAAGGTGTATAACCTTTCCATTATCTATCGTTTAGACGGAGATGAATTGGTTGTTGAGGTTCCGTTTGCGGATATGGAGTTTGATATGGAACGTCCGATTACGGAGCTTACGATTCTTCCGTACTTCGGTGCGGCGTTTACGGATCAGACCGGTTTCATGTTTGTTCCGGAAGGTTCCGGCGGTATCATTAACTTCAACAACGGAAAGACCAATGTTACCAACTATTATGCACAGCTCTACGGATGGGATTACGGCATGAAGCGTGACGTAGTCGTAGACGAAACCAGAGCGGCATTCCCGGTATTCGGTATTTCCCATGCTGACGGTTCCATGATCAGTATTATTGATGATTACAGTACCATTGCAACCATTCAGGCGGATGTCGCAAATAAGAAGCATAGTTACAACTATGCATATGCAAGCTACGAAGTAGTACACGGAAGTAAGATGGATATTTCCGCAAAGAACGATACCACGCTTATTGCTTACGAGAAGGAATTGCCGGAAGGCGGCATTAAGCAGACCTATCGCTTCCTGGAAGGAACCACTTACTCCGATATGGCAAATGCTTACAGAGAAGATTTACTGGAGAAGTATACCGGACTTGCAAAGAACGACAATGCAAACCTTCCGATTTCCGTAGAGTTAATCGGTGCGGTGGACAGAGTTAAGCAGGTTCTGGGTATGCCGGTAACGCTTCCGGAAGTATTAACCAGCTTTGAAGATGCACAGACGATTCTCGCCGATTTGGGAGACGACGGATATTCCAATCTTTCCCTTCGTTATGTCGGTTGGATGAACGGAGGTATCGATCACTCCCTTCCGAAGGATATTGACATTACCAAGGGAATGGGTGGCAAGAACGGCTTAAATGCGCTGACATCTCTTGCAGACAGCCTCGGCGTGGAGCTTTATCTGACCGGTCGTGTGCAGAATGTATACGACAGCGGTTTGACGGACGGTTTTGTAAAGTCCCGTGACGTAGCAAAGTATCTCAGCCGTGAAGTGGTAGAGATTCCGGAATTCTCCAAGATTTGGTTCGCAGAGCTGAATGAATCCAGAATGGAGTCTCACTTCTTACTCAGACCGACGGTTTGTGTAACGTTAATGGATAGCATTGCAGAGTACGCAGGCTCCTACGGCGTGGGTGTCGGCTTTGAGGATGTAGGTTATCTCTTAAGCGGTGACTACAACCAGAAGAGACTGACCACCAGAGAAGCGGTTATGGATATGCAGGCAGAGAAGCTTGCGGAAATTAAGGCGGCAGGTACCCCGGTTATGGTTACCGCAGGTAACGAATATGTACTTCCGTATGCGGATCTCATTACCAATATGAATCTTTCCGGTAAGGAATACGTTCTTATTGATGCACAGGTTCCGTTCTATGAAATCGCAATGCACGGTCTTGTAGATTATACCGGTAGTGCAATTAACTTAAGCGGTGATGCAACGGATACCGTGTTAAAGTGTGCAGAGACCGGTGCGGGACTTTCCTTTACCTTCTATGCAGAGCCGGCCAGCTTGTTACAGGGCACGGAGTACATGGATTTCTTCGGTGCGAACTATGACGGTTGGAAGGACATGGCAAAGGAGTACGCACAGCGTTACGAAAAGGAAATGGCAGGTCTTAACAACAAATATATTACGGAACATCGCATTCTCGCCAACGGCGTTACCGCTACCGTATACGAGGACAATACCGTTGTTTATGTAAATACAACGACCTCCGAGTACACGGATGAGACGGTTACGATTCCGGCAAGAGACTATTTGGTAGAAAGGAGTGAGAAGTAAGTGGCTAAGAAAAGAAAAGCAAGAAATCTACGTCGACGTAATGCAATTGCGGGATATTTGTTTATTTCTCCGTTTATCGTCGGTTTCCTCTTATTCCTGGTAAAGCCGATGATTGAGTCCTTCCAAATGAGTCTCAGTAAGGTTGTGATTGCTGCTTCCCAGAAGGAAGGCGGCACGGGCTTTATTATGGAACGTATTACCACGTGGAAAGAATCCAACTACTACAGAGCGTTCTTCTACGATCCGGATTATAAAAACCGTTTGGTAGATTCCCTTAAGAACATGGCGATTCAGGTGCCGGCGATTATCGTATTCAGTTTCTTTATCGCATTGCTTCTGAATCAGGAGTTCAAGGGCAGAGGCTTTGTAAGAGCAATCTTTTTCCTGCCGGTAATTCTCTCCTCCGGTGTTATTGTAGGTCTTGAGTACAACAACACCTTGATGTCCGGTATGAAGGACGTTATCGCAGAGTCCGGTGACGGCTTCAGTATTACCGCTTCGTTAGAGACGATTTTACGTACCACGGGTATCGGAGGTAAGATTCTCGACCCGGTATTTAAAATTATCGAAGGCGTGTACGATGTTGCACTTGCCTCCGGTATACAGATTATTATCTTTATTTCCGGTTTACAGACCGTATCCACCAGCATGTACGAGGCTGCGAAGATTGAGGGCTGTACCGCATGGGAGAGCTTCTGGAAGATTACTTTCCCGCTTGTTAGTTCAATGATACTCGTAAACTTAGTTTACACTACGGTTGACTTCCTTATGAGAACAGATAATCAAGTCATGGACCTGATCACCCTGAAGGTAAATCCGCAAATGGAATACGGCTTAAGTGCTGCAATGGCATGGAGCTATTTCGCAATCGTTGCGGCTGTCCTGGGTATTCTGGCCGCCATCATTTCAAAGAAGGTGTACTATTATGAGTAAAAAAGTTAAAATTCAAAACAGAGCGGATTTCTGGGAGAGAAACCGTAAGACCAACGGTTACCTTCTCAAGAAAAAAATCGGAGAAGTCGGATTTCGCGTTATTCGCGCAGTGCTACTGTTCGGCCTGTGTTTCCTGATTCTCCAGCCGTTAATTAACAAGCTTTCCGTCAGCCTTATGAGAGAGTCTGACTTGTATGATGCTACGGTTATTAATGTTCCGCGTAACTGGACCTTAAGTAACTTTAAGATGGTAGATGAGTTGATCGACTACTGGAAGTGTTTGTTTAACTCCGCATGGGTATCTCTTCTTTGTGCGGTGCTACAGGTAATTGCGGCTACCCTGGTAGGTTACGGTTTTGCAAGATTTAAGTTCCCGCTCAAGAATTTCTGGTTCGGCTGTGTACTTTTGTTAATCATTGTACCGCCGCAGACCATCATGAGCCCGTTGTACTTAAACTTCCGTTACTTTGATATTTTCGGTATCTTTAAGGCGATTACCGGAGACAGCTTAAATCTTCAGAGTTCCATGGCTCCGTACCTGATGATGTGTGCGACCTGTATGGGTCTTAAGTGTGGTTTGTACATATTCATGCTTCGTCAGTATTTCCGCGGAGTGCCGAAGGAACTGGAAGAGGCGGCTTACGTAGACGGTTGCGGCAATCTTCAGACCTTTATCCGGATTATGCTTCCGGATGCAAAGTCCATGATTGTTTCCTGTTTCCTGTTTGCATACGTATGGCAGTGGACCGACTCCTTCTATTCCAAGATGTTCCTTGGAAAGATTGAGCTGTTGCCGAAGGGCTTGAATGCGATTGCAGGACGTATCGATGCATTTGTAAAGTCCAACGGTCTCGGTACCCAGGCTAGTACCGGTTTCTTAAACCAGATGATTTCTACCGGTACTTTGATGGCAATTGTGCCGCTTTTAATCCTTTATCTGTTCGCTCAGAAGGGATTTGTTGAGAGTTTGAGCCAGACCGGTATCAAAATGTAACAAAAAAATGAAAAGAATTTCAAAAAAAGCTAGCATTTTGCAATAAAATGAGGTATAATGTTTTTGGAAGTATTTTGATAGTGACGCAGAAGCGTTAGCTATACAAAGAGGAGTTGACGATTTATCGTCGAAAATGGGACGCCAAACCCAAAAAATAAAAGGAGGAATTTTGGTATGAGAATTAAGAAGTATGCTGCAGCTTTCCTTGCTGCAACGACCGTTCTTGGTAGCCTTGCTGCTTGTGGTGATAAGCAGACTGATGTAAAGCCGACCGATGCACCGGCAACTGAGGCTCCGAAGCCGACTGAAGAGGCGAAGCCGACTGAGGGTCCGAAGGCAACCCCGATCCCGGATAGAGATCTCGGTGGTATGGAAATTATTATCGGTGACCACTGGTCTCCGGAAGAGCCGGCTGAGCCGACCAACGCTCAGGAAGAAGCTACCGCAAAGTATCGTGAGGAGATTTTCGCAAAGTACAACTTCAGAATGCAGTCAAAGACTGTTGCTGGTTGGGGTGAAATGACCGATACCTGTGTAAACTCCATCACTGCTGGTGAGCCGGCAGCTCAGTTGTTCGAGCTTGACTACAGATTCGTAGCAAAGCCGATGTCCAACGGTCTTTTCTATGACCTTGCTACTCTTGATGAGCTTGACTTCGAAGAAGATAAGTGGAGCGTTGCAGTTAAGAACCTTATGACCAAGGGCGACAGCATCTACGGTATGAGAGCACAGAAGTCTGAGCCGAGAGGCGGTGTGGTTTGGAATAAGAGACTCTTCGAAGAAGCAGGTCTTAATCCGGATCTTCCGTACGATTTACAGGCTAGCGGTGATTGGACCTGGTCCAAGTTTGAAGAGCTTTGTGCTCAGTTAACCCGCGATACCAACGCTGACGGTGTAACCGATATTTACGCTACCGTTTCCCAGGGTGCAGCTACCATGACCTGTTTAGTAGCTTCCACCGGTGCAGACTACTTTGCAAAGGACGCTAACGGCAACCTTGTTAACAACATGGGTTCCAAGGAAGTTCTTGATGCTATCAACTTTGCTGTAGATCTTTACAACAAGGGTTACGAGATGCCGCAGCCGGCTGATTCCCAGTGGGATTACTTCATTCCGGCATTCCAGGAAGGTAAGGCAGCTATGCAGTTCAACGAAGAGTATGTTTGTCAGCCGACTAACATCTACGGTGACGACATGGAAGATACCGTTGGTTTCGTAATGCCGCCGAAGCCGGACGGAGCAGCTTCTTACCACAGCTATGTATGTGATAACATCACCATCATTCCGTCCTGCTACGATGCAGAGACCGCTGGTAACATTGCATTCGCATACAATGTATACACCATGGCTACTCCGGGTTATGATGACCCGAACGACTGGAAGGAAACTTACTACAACCACTTCGAGGATGAAAGAGCAGTTGACGAGACCATCGTTATGTTCAACGACGGCGTAAGCGCTCACTTCCTGAACCAGACCCTCGTTCCGAACGATTTGGGTCCGGACCTCTTATGGCAGTATCCGTTCGGCAATGTAACTCCGGCTGATCAGGTTGCAGCTATTAAGGATTCTTGGGATGCTATCCTTGCTGAGGTTAACCAGTAATCTAATAACATAGGTATATTTACATAAGGGGTAGCTTGACTGCCCCTTATGTGTTACCTAAAAATAGGTGGGAGCGTGATTGGAAAGGAGTGTTTTGTATGAGAAAAGGGAAAATAGCAGGTACGGTTGCGGTTGTAGCAATGCTTCTTTTTGCAGGCTGTTCCGGTTCTGTAGAACACGGACCGGTTCCTACCATTACACCGAGACCGACGGTTACGCCGGCTCCGACACCGACTCCGGGTGCTGTTGTTGAACAGCCGGGTGAGGGAGATACGGTTGAAACAGTGAATGTTTACGAGACAAAACAGTTTAAAGAATACTATGAAAAAGAAAATAAGCTACCGGAGTTGGACGAGGCTTATAAAGACTTGTTCCTCATCGGTATTGATGCGTTAGTAATAGATGTGACGGATGAAGCGAGACAGGCTGTTGTGAGGGAACAGTTTAATTCCATCAGTGTAAAGGGAGACCTTTCCCCGAACAATATCATGGATTATGAGACTTCTAAGGTGGCGACGGATAAGACGCATATTGCGTTGAATTTCACCGGTGCGGATGTGATTTTAAAGTTTGCACAAGAGAACAATATTCCGGTACGCGGTCCGAGGTTAATCACTCATGAAGTTCCGGAATGGGCATTTACCAAGGATTTGGATCGTGCGCAGGTAACCGAGGCTACCAATGAAGACGGGACGGTTACCAAGACCATCGACTATGCGTCACCGGACGTGATTGCGGCGCGTATGGAGAATTATATCAAGGATGTGATTACATATTGTAATACCAATTATCCGGGTGTGGTTGTTTCCTGGGATATTTTGGATGATCCGATTAATTCCGCAGAGACAAATGATGCAAAGGTCCGTTCCAATTACTGGTATCAGGGTATCGGCGAGGAGTATTATGTAACTGCTTGTCAGCTTGCAAGAAAGTATGCGACGGCAGACCAGAAGTTATTCCTGTCCCAGATTGATTTGCATTTGGCAGCTACCCAGAAGCCTGCTTTGGTTATGATTAACTTGTTAAAGGATCAGAAGTTAATTGACGGTGTTGCGATTCAGGGACATTACAATCCGAACGTTCCGAACGTGTTTGATATGGATGATATGTTTAAGATGCTGGCGGCGACCGGGCTGGAATTGCATGTAACCGAGTTCTACGTAGATACCAATACGGGAGATATGGGAGATTTTGATTTGACGCCGGAGGAATTGATTGCCAGAGGCGTAAAGCGTTATAAGGCGTTAATGACAAACCTGGTAAATTATGAGCAGAAGAAGGGCTATGATATCGTAAGTATTACCTTTGAAGGGCTGACGGATGATACCAGTTATCTGAATGAGCCGAAGGAGTATTTCGATGAGGTTTCCGGTGAGAGACTGTTCGGTGTTAAGCTTGAGAGCTATCCGTATTTGTTTGATACGGAGTTTAAGGTAAAGGAAGCATTCTTTGCAGCACTGGGAGACAAGTCTATTAAGGGATACTAGGGTATCAGAATCGAAATGATGTAAGGCTGAATTCTGAGTGATGATTTCGGGATTCAGCCTTTGCTTTATCTTATGGAACTTTAAATATGAAAACAGAGAATAACAAAGCATGAAAGGAGTATCACATGAAAGCGTATCAGGATGAAAGTCTTTCTTTTAAGGAAAGAGCGAAGGCATTAGTTGCAGAAATGACACTGGAGGAGAAGGTGTTCCAGACCTTACATTGGTCTGCCGCTATTGAGCGTTTGGACATTAAGGCGTATAACTGGTGGAATGAGGCTTTGCACGGTGTGGCAAGAGCCGGTGTGGCTACGGTATTTCCGCAGGCAATCGGTTTGGCGGCTGCTTTTGATGAGGACATGATGGAGGAAGTGGGAGATCACGTTTCTACCGAAGGACGTGCGAAGTTTAATATGCAACAAAAGTATGGTGATACGGACATTTATAAGGGACTTACCTTCTGGGCGCCGAATGTGAATATTTTCCGTGACCCTCGTTGGGGCCGGGGACATGAGACCTATGGTGAGGACCCGTATCTGACATCACGTCTTGGTGTGCGTTTTATTGAGGGTATGCAGGGTAAGGATGAAAAGTATTTGAAGGTAGCAGCCTGTGCGAAGCATTTTGCTGTACATTCCGGTCCGGAGGACGTGCGTCACAGCTTTAATGCGGAGGTATCGAAGCAGGATTTGTATGAGACGTATTTACCGGCTTTTAAGGCATGTGTAACGGAAGCAAAGGTAGAGACCGTTATGGGTGCTTATAACCGTACCAACGGCGAAGCCTGCTGCGGAAGTAAGACGTTATTACAGGACATTTTACGTGAGGAATGGGGCTTTGACGGTCATGTTACCAGTGACTGTTGGGCAATTAAGGATTTCCATGAGGGGCACGGTCTAACGACCTCTCCGGTGGAGTCTGTAGCTTTGGCGATGAACAACGGTTGCGATTTAAATTGCGGTCACATTTATGTGAATCTGTTAGAGGCGGTAAAGCAGGGCCTGGTAAGCGAAGAGACGTTGACCCGTGCAGTGGAGCGTCTGTATGTATCCAAGATGCGTCTCGGTATTTTTGATGCACCGGAGCATGTACCGTATAATACCATTGACTATTCGGTGGTGGACAGCAAGGAGCAAAAAGCCTTCAATCTGGAGGTGGCAAAGAAGACGCTTTGTCTCTTAAAGAATGAGAATGCAACGCTTCCGCTTGATAAGAAGAAGTTAAAGACCGTCGGTGTCATCGGACCGAATGCCAACAATCGTAAGGCGTTAATCGGTAACTACGAGGGAACGGCCTCCGAGTATGTAACCGTTTTGGAGGGTATTCAGGAATACTTAGGAGATGACGTGAGAGTACGTTATTCCGACGGCTGTCATTTGTTTAAGAATAAGGTGTCCGGCCTCGGACAGGAAAACGACCGTATTGCGGAGGTGCGTGCGGTATGTGACGAGTCGGATGTGGTAATTGCGGTTATGGGACTGGATTCCGGTCTGGAAGGTGAAGAAGGTGACCAGGGTAATGAGTTTGCCAGCGGCGATAAGCCGAATCTGGAGCTTCCGGGTCTTCAGAATACGGTGCTTCAGGCCATTTACGAGAGCGGAAAACCGGTGGTTCTGGTGCTGTTATCCGGTAGCGCACTGGCATTCCCATGGGCAGAGGAGCATATCCCGGCCATTGTGCAGGCCTGGTATCCGGGTGCTCAGGGTGGACGTGCGGTGGCACAGTTGTTGTTTGGCGAATATGCACCGGAGGGCAAGCTTCCGGTAACCTTCTATCGGACGTCCGAGGAGCTTCCGGCATTTACCGATTACAGTATGAAGGGCAGAACCTATCGTTATATGGAAAAGGAAGCGCTGTACCCGTTCGGTTACGGCCTCAGCTATACCGATTTTGCATTAAAGAATGTGTCTGTATCCGGGGACGAGATTGCAAAGGGCGGTTGTCTTACCGTTACGGCAACTCTGGCAAATACCGGCGCTTATGACGGAGCAGAGACGGTACAGGTGTATGTAAAGGCAAAGGATGTAAAGGGTGCACCGTGGTTCCAGCTAAAGGGCTTGAAGAAGGTCCGGGTGGCAAAGGGAACCGAAGAGACGGTAGAGCTTACCTTAAAGGACGAGGCGTTTGCTTTGTATGATACAGAGGCAAATTTTGTCTTAAATGAGGGCGCTTATGAGGTGCTTGTAGGAACGTCCCAGCCGGATAGCAGAAGTATCGCACTGACGGGAAAGAAGCCGGAGAGCTTTGCGGTAATCTGTAAGAAGACCGAGGTCTTGTAGGAAATGTAAAAGATTGTGTTTGGAACGCAAAACAATACAGCTTGTCTTAAGAGGATGAGAAAAGGGGCCGTACAGGCCCCTTGATTTTTACTGAAAACGAAAGTTAAATCTTAGTTTAATTTCGCAAGAACATCTAAAATATCCGCATCTCCAACCGGAGTGAAGTGTTCTTTGTAATAGAGCAGTGATGCATTACCTGCTGCGGCGGAGCGGCCGTATTCGGACGCAATGTTGCAGAGCTTGTTGAAATCCTCCGCGGTATGTCCTGCCATATGAAGGAGGAGATAATAGGTCTCATCGGCAGGATTACGAAACAGTTTTGCGGCACCGTGATAACGGGAAACTACGACTGCGGCAAAACGGCAGATTGCCTGAAGAGAATCGAATACGTATACCTTGGTCAGTGTTTCCTGTGTTTTTTCAGCAGAAGCCTCTGAGGTCTTGGAAAGCTCTTCGGCCTTCTGGTTTAACATATCCTTAAACTGAGAAAAGTAGTTTAAAATCTCGTCCGCCAAAGCAGGAATCGGCATCTTTTCCGGTTGGCGGTCTTTTTCTTCAAACGGAGTAAAGTTGGAGAACCGGGAATCCAGTTCCTCGGAATCTTCCATCTTTGTTACAACCAAAACGAGACAATCCGCATCCACCGGAATGGCCTCAATCATAAGAGGCATATCTTCGGTTTCGAATCCGCATTCGTAAGATGCCATTTGTACCAAATCACGGAATAGGGCCTTTGCTTTTTCACTGCCATAGAACAATTCACTTAACTGCAACTGACGTTCTTGTAAATCTTGCTTGTTTAACGTACATCGAATCTGTGTATCGCTTAATCGCTCGATTGTCATGAGTATGCACCCCCTTCTTCGTGTTATACAAAGTATATAGTAAAATTACACGAAAGTCAATAACATAAATTGTGAAGTTTGTATAAAGAAGGTAAGGAAAAATCAGGGGTTTCGGCTTGTGAATAGTATACAAAAATCCGGAAAAAGTTTGTGAAAATTGCGAGGCAAAAAAAGCTTGCGTCGGAAAGATTTCGGGCGCTATAATAAAAGCAGGTGAGAAATCACCGGCAATCCGACAGGTAAAAAGGACAAATCGGTCTGTGTAGAACAGGCAGAAAGGAGAAGATGGAAGAAGAGTTGTTATTCGGGAAATACCGGATACTGAAGTTGCTTGCAAACGGCAGCGGAGGCGAGGTATTTCTGGCAGAACACAGGATACTCGGTGAGCAACGTATCGTGAAGCGTCTGTTGAAGAACAGGCCTTTTTACGAAGAGCGTAAACGGGAAGCACACATGTTAAAATTGCTGCATCATGCGGCAATTCCTCGCATTTATGATATCGAGGAAGATGAGACTGCATGTTACATCATTGAAGAAGATATGGGCGGGGAAACCTTATATGATTTTCTTTTCAGGCAGAAATGCCTTCCGACATCTTTTATATCGCATTATTCCATTCAACTATGTGAAATTATTGAATATCTGCACCGGAACGGAATTCTTTATCTGGATGTAAAACCGGAAAATATTATCATTCGCGAGGATTCGTTGGCGTTGATTGATTTTGGCGGAGCCATACGGAAAACGGAATATCCGCAGGTGGTGTTCGGTACTCAGGGGTATGCAGCACCCGAGCAGTATAGCGGCAGAGCGCAGGAACGCTCCGATATTTACGGAATCGGACGGGTCATCGGCGTTATGCTGGGAACGGGTGGTAAAGGGAGAAAAGAGCTGCAAAAAATATATGAGCGCTGTGTGCAGGAAAATCCGGGGAAACGGTATCCGAGTGTGACTGCATTAAAGGAAGAATTACAAAAGACGGTACAAGGCGCAACGAAAACTTCACACCGGAAAGACCGGAAGACACCGGGATATATCGGTGTGTCCGGTGTACATGAAGGTGCGGAAAGCGGTGCGTTGTGTACGTTGCTGGCGGCATATGTGAGAGACAGGGAAAAAGGACGGATTGCATGTATCGATATGTCGGGCCGGCACACCTTCGAAGGGCTCTATGAGAGCCTGTTCGGAGCAAACAAAACTGTACCGGAGAGTTTTTGGCTACAAAAGATTTGTTATGTTACGGAAGGAAACGCATCTGTGATCAGCACCTATGCGGCAAAAGGCTTTACTACAATTATTCTGCATTTCGGAGTATTGACGGAGGCATATGCCCGTGAATTTCTGCGGTGTGACAGCCGGTTTGTCCTTGGGGCGGCGTACCCGTGGCGGCTACGGGACTGGAGCGTACTTTCCCAATGGGTAAACGACAGGAGGATACGGCATGAGATTACGGCGGTATTGACCGGCGGAGAAAAAGAAATGCTGCCTATGCGGTTCGGAAGGGTCATCGAGCTGCCGTTTGTCGGGGATGTATTGCTTCCGGGTCGGGAAACAGAGAAGCTGTTCCGTACATTCTTTTGAGCTTTTTTCCCGGTAGTGCAACCTGCCGGAGGTTGTTTTGCATATCACACAGGTTCTACCTCCGACGGGTGACTCCGTTTGCCGTTGTGCCGATACCGGATGCGGATGGCTGTTCTCTCAAAAAGTGACTGCTTAAAGTGCGGTATGACGGCAAAATGGGGTTGATTATTTTTTATAACTTGTATATACTAAAATACAGTAAGATATACAGAAAAGAGGAAATGTTAGTGAAGAAAAAGACCGGAGTTACCATAATAGGAGTATTTGTCGCGTTGCTTTTGATTGCAGCGGCTCTTTGTGTTGCCTTGGTTCGGAAATATACTCCGAGTGATGAGTATGTATCGCCGGGAGAGGTTGTGAGTGTTCCGGAGGGCGAGGCGTATGTTACGTTCTGGCATGAGAAATACGAAAAAAACGCACTGCTGTTAAACGGGGGGGCTTACCTGGATTTGGAAACGGTGCTTACGCATATTAACGAAGAGTTTTATTATGATGAGAAGGAGATGGTGTTGTCCTATGCGACACCGACGGAAATTATCCGGGCTTATCCGATGGAGCCGGTTTATTACAGCAACAAGACGAAACAGGAACTTGCATGTGCGCCTATATTGACAAAGGCCGGCGTGCCCTATGTGTCGCTGGAGTTTGTGGCACTGTTTTCCGATGTGACTTATACCGTTTATGAGAACCCGGACAGAGTATTGCTTCGAACCGGGACAAAGGACATGCTGTCTTTAAAAGCGGAGAAGGATACGGCTGTAAGAGAAACTGCGGATATTAAGAGCCGGATTTTGTGTGACCTGACAAAGGATAGTGTTGTATGGTATGTAGATGCGGGAACGGAAACCAGCACAAAGTTTGTAAAAGTTATGACGGAGGACGGGATTTACGGGTTTGTCCGAAAAAAAGATTTAACGGAGACCTATCATGAGTCGTATGTTTCCGACTTCCTTCCGCAGGAATACACTCACATTCTGTCTGAGGAAGATGTGGTACTGGGTTGGCATCAGGTGACAAATAAAAGTGCCAATGCGGGATTGGAGAACCTGATTAAAGACAACGAACAGCTGACCGTGGTTTCACCGACCTGGTTCCGGGTAAATACACCGGAAGCGGAGAATCCGCTGATTTCCCTGGCTGATACGGCTTATGTGGAAACGGCAAAAGCGCACGGTTTGGAAGTATGGGGACTGGTAGATAATTTTGATATTGCGGGAATCGAAGGCTTTGATGCTACGGCGAATTCTTTTGCGATACTCTCTTCCACAAAGGAAAGAGAGGAACTGGTAAATGCGTTGGTAGCGGAGGCTATCCGGTATGATTTGGACGGAATCAATATTGATTTTGAGATGCTTTCTTTACAGACGGGGCCGCATTTTATCCGATTTCTGCGGGAATTGTCGGTAAAGTGCCGGGCAAACGGTCTGGTTCTTTCCGTAGATAACTATGTACCGTCGGCTCATGCGGCCTACTACGACTGGAAGGCCCAGGGTGAAGTGGTGGACTATGTGGTGATTATGGCATACGACGAGCATTATGCGGGCTCCGAAACCGCAGGCTCGGTGGCATCCTATACGTATCTGACAACGGCAGTGGATAATATTCTAACCATGGTGCCGAAGGAGCAGGTGATTATGGCGGTGCCGTTCTATACGAGACTTTGGACCGAGACGGAAGAGAACGGTGTGACAAAGCTGACCTCTGAAGCGCTTGCCATGGTAACTGCGGCATCGGAGCTTTCCAGAAATAAGGTGACTCCGGTGTGGGACGAGGAAACCAGACAGTATTACGCGGAGTATACGAAGGGCGGAGCTACCTGTAAGATGTGGCTGGAGGATGTGCAGTCGCTGCAGGAGAAGATAGCATATATCAGAAATAAGGAGCTGGCGGGTGTGGCCGCATGGCGTCTTGGATTTGAACCGGACGAGGTATGGCCGCTGTTCGAGGTTGGTGTTCTTGGGGAGTAAGGTGACGCATATATTTGTGTAAAAACAAGTTCGGTGCGGTATGAAAGAAGCGGGGAAAGGTCTGTTTGACAGACTGAAAACGTATCAACACATTTGGTTATTACTTGGTCTTTGTGCAGTGGTATTGTTCGCAAAAAGCAAGGCAGGGGAAAGGTTGGCTTCGGTATTTTCCGGGAATGCGGACGACGGAGCAACGGTAGTCGTGATAGATGCGGGGCACGGAGGAGTAGACCCGGGCAAGGTGGGAACGTCCGGTACCTTGGAAAAGGATGTGAACCTGGTGATTGCACGGAAGCTGCAGGCACATCTTGCGGCGGACGGGATTACGGTGATTATGACCAGAGAAGCGGATACAGGGTTGTACAGCGAAAATGCAACGAATAAAAAGAGAGAAGATATGACGGCACGTGTCAGGATAATCTCAGAGGCGAAACCGGAACTGGTAGTAAGTATTCATCAGAATAGTTTTCCGGATGCCTCATGTAAAGGCGCACAGGTGTTTTATTATAAGGATTCGGCGGAGAGCAAACGGCTTGCGGAGCTTTTACAGAAGAAGTTTCC
The DNA here is from genome assembly GCA_045596385.1 of Lachnospiraceae bacterium. Taxonomy (GTDB): domain Bacteria; phylum Bacillota; class Clostridia; order Lachnospirales; family Lachnospiraceae; genus SIG307. Next base: position 15,585 of record JAZOCC010000034.1, on the reverse strand, counting down.
GGAGCTGCTTCGGGACGGGAACAGCAGACAGGCAAAAGCAAACAGTGATTACTATCTTCTTCGGAAGACAGCATGTCCCATTGTAATTGCGGAGTGCGGTTTTTTGTCCAATCCTGCGGAGGAGGCGTTGCTGTCTTCGACGGAGTATCAGGAAAAAGTAGCGGATGTTTTGTATCAGGGCATCAAACAGTATCTATCCGAAGGGACGGATCGTTTGGATAGGGAAACGGGTTCAGAAAAGTAACGCCCGGAACGGAAGGAAGGTTTTAAAACCGGATGGAAACAGAGATTATTAAGATAAACAGAACACAGTTTGAGGATTTCGAGTTGTATTCCGCTGCGGAGCGGTTACGCGTGGGAGGCTTGGTGGCGTTTCCGACGGAGACGGTGTACGGTCTCGGAGGCAATGCCTTTGATGAGACGGCCGCGGCGCGGATTTACGCAGCAAAGGGACGTCCGTCCGACAACCCTCTGATTGTGCATATTGCGGATACGGAGGCACTTACGGAGCTTGCATCGGAGGTGCCGGAGGCAGCGTACCGTCTGGCGGAGGCTTTTTGGCCGGGGCCGCTCACCATGATATTAAAAAAGAGCGACAAGGTACCGAAGGCAACCACGGGGGGGCTTGATACGGTGGCAATCCGGATGCCGGCGGATGAGATTGCAAATGCATTGATTCGTTTGTCCGGTGTTTATGTGGCGGCACCCAGCGCCAATGCGTCGGGACGTCCGAGTACCACAAAGGCAGAGCATGTCATCGAGGATTTGGACGGCAAAATCGATATGATTATTGACGGCGGTGCATCGGAAATCGGTTTGGAGTCAACGATTGTGGATTTAACGGGCGAGGTACCTTTGATTTTGCGCCCGGGGTATATTAATGCGGAGCAGCTGGCAGAGGTGCTGGGGGAAGTCCGGTTTGACGAAGCGGTACTGAAAAGAAGTGCTTCCGAAAATATTGTGGCGAAGGCGCCGGGGATGAAGTACCGGCACTATGCGCCGAAGGCGCCGCTTTATATTGTGGAAGGGAAAAGTGACGAGGTGGTTCGATATATCAATGCGGAGGCGGTAAAGAACGCTGCAGAGGGACGGATTACCGGAATACTCGCCACGGAGGAAACGAAAAAGTACTATACCGGCGGTATGGTGTTTTGCGTGGGAGAGAGGGCCAATGCCGAGTCCATTGCAGCGGGGCTGTTTGATACCCTGCGTAGCTTTGACGAGACCGGTGTCAGTGTGATTTATTCGGAGAGCTTTGCGGATAACCCGCTGGGGACGGCGATTATGAATCGTCTCTTAAAAGCAGCGGGATACCATATCATCCAACTGAATCAGGATGAAGATACTTTAAATTAATTCCAAGGAGGAAAGGAACATGATAGCGTTAGGTTGCGACCAGGGTGGTTATGAATTAATGCAGGAGGTAAAGAAGCACTTAGAGGCAAGAGGGCTGGAATACAAGGATTTCGGCACTTATTCTTCTGCGTCCGTAGATTATCCGATTTACGGTAAGAAGGTAGCTCATGCGGTAGCGGACGGCGAGTGTGAAAAGGGTATTCTCATTTGCGGAACCGGTATCGGTATTTCCATTACCGCCAATAAGATTAAGGGCATCCGTGCGGCTCTTTGCCATGATGTATTCAGTGCGGAGGCAACGAGACTTCATAACGACGCAAACATCCTTGCCATGGGCGGCAGAATCGTAGGCCCGGGCCTGGCACTGATGATTGTAGATAAGTTTTTGGACACTCCGTTCTCTAACGAAGAGCGTCATGCAAGACGTATCGGCATGATGGAGGACTAAATTACAAACAGAAAAGGAGACTACGACTATGGGAATCAACAAGTATGCGGGTACAAAGACCGAAAAAAACCTTTGGGAAGCTTTTGCCGGAGAGTCTCAGGCAAGAAATAAGTACACTTATTTTGCTTCTGTAGCAAAGAAGGCAGGCTATGAGCAGATTGCGGCATTGTTCTTACAGACCGCGGAGAACGAAAAGGAGCACGCAAAGCTGTGGTTTAAGGCGCTGGGCGAGCTTGGCGATACGGCAGAGAATTTACTTCATGCGGCAGAGGGTGAGAATGCTGAGTGGACCGATATGTATGAGCGTATGGCGAAAGATGCGGAAGAAGAAGGCTTTACGGATCTTGCGGCACAGTTCAGAGGTGTGGCTGCCATTGAGAAGATGCACGAGGAAAGATACCGTGCGTTGTTACATAATGTAGAGGCAATGGAAGTGTTCAAAAAGAGCGGCGTGACTATGTGGGAATGCCGGAACTGCGGTCATGTGGTTGTGGGTCTTGAGGCTCCGGCAGTTTGTCCGGTATGTAAGCACCCGCAGGCATATTTCGAAGTAAGAAAAGAAAATTACTAAGTTTATAGCAAGGGGATGGCCGGGAGTATGCATAGAGATATTCCCGGCTTTCTTTGAACTGCGGAGGATGAGAGTTATGGCAACAATATTACTGATGGTAATTTATATGGCATTTATCGGCCTGGGCTTGCCGGATTCTCTGTTCGGGGCGGCCTGGCCGGCAATTTATACGGAATACGGACTACCGTTTTCTTTCGGTAGCTTTGTTACTGTGCTGTCCTTTTTTGGAACGACGATTTCCAGTATTTGCAGTGCAAAGGTAATTAACCGGTTCGGCACGAATAAAGTAACGGCGTTCAGTACGGCGTTGACCGCGGTGGCACTTCTCGGAATGTCCTTTACCGGAAGTTTTCTTCCGCTGTGTTTGTGTGCCCTTCCTTTGGGCCTTGGAGCGGGGGCAATCGATACTGCATTAAATAATTATGTGGCACTTCATTATTCCGCAACGCAGATGAGCTTTTTGCACTGCTTCTACGGTGTGGGCATTTCCGTCAGTCCGTATATTCTGTCTTTGGTTTTAAACGGAGAGGCAGGATGGCGCGGGGGATATCGTATTGCGGTGCTGATTCAGGCGGTGATTGCAATCGTCTTGTTTTGTTCGCTTCCGCTTTGGAAAAAGGTGCACGGCAAGGAATCCGGCGGAGAAGAACCGGAAGTAAAGGCGTTGCCGTTAAAGGAAATCGTGCGGATTCCGGGGGTAAAGGTGATGTGGAGCCTGTTCATCTGTTCCTGCACCATTGAATGCACCTGCGGAAGCTGGGGTAGTACGTTTTTGGTAGAACATAAAGGCTTGCCGGCGGAAAAGGCGGCGGGAATCATTACGTTTTACTATGTGGGAATTGCTGTGGGCAGATTCTTATCCGGCGTGGTGGCGACAAAACTGCACAGTTGGGCAATCATTAAGATCGGTCAGGTTGTGATGGGACTTGCCTTGATTTTGCTCTGCTTACCGGTGGGAGGGTCCCTTGCCGGAGTCGCATTGTTTCTGGTGGGCCTGGGCAACGGTCCGCTGTTCCCGAATTTTAATTATCTGACGCCGGAGAATTTCGGGGAAGAATTGTCCCCGTCTGTTATCGGCACGCAGATGGCGGTGGCCAGCATTGCCATTATGACCACACCGGTACTTTGCAGTGTATTGGGGCAGATGTTGGGGATGGGGATTTTTCCGGTGTACCTGTTGCTGTTTTTTGTGCTGATGGTAGTGACCATGTGCAGAGCGCGCAGTGTATTTTCGAAAACATATAATAAAACGAGAATCCGGTAGAAGATTGAACAGGAAAATGACAGCATGAAAAAGGCTTAAAGGGACTACATTTGCAGTCTCTTTAAGCCTTTAAATATTGTTCCACACGCGTTTGATAGTCCGCAAACTCTCCGTTCCGGATAACCCGAAGCAGCGCATCTGCGGCGTTTAGGGCCAGGGTCAAATCATTTCCTGTAATGAGGCCTTTTTCGAACGCTTCCGCAGCCTCGTCCAAATCCAGAACATGGACCGAACCGTCCGGCTCCAGGACAATATCAATCAACAAGTCCTCCATCAGATAGGTGGTGGTATCCTGGTCGTTGTCTTCCGTAATATGCATATTCATAATGTCACAGTACCAGTGGTAGAGACTGCCGTCGGCTTTTGCTACCCTGGTGATTTTCCAGTGTTTCTTAAAATCAAAAAGGGAAATGCCGGAGGCAAAGTCCGACCGCGGTTTTAATACATTCCAGGCAGTGACCAGGCAGGATTCATCTAAATACAGAATCCGGTCCTCTTTTAACGGGATACACTCCTCGGGAATGTGGCGTTTTCGAAATAATTGAACGTTTGTATTCATAAAAAGCCCTCCTTTGTAAGAAAAACAAGGCATTTTAAGAGGCTCGTTATAAGCCCTTCGGAACGTAATTTTTATTGAATACAGTATACCATATTTTGTGTGAAAAGGAAAGGGGATTTCCTGTATTCGAGTGTGAAAATTTTGTCAATACAACTTAAGAAAAGCATGCAAAATTCGTGAAAAAAGTGCAGAAAAAACTATACATAATTTAATTTTTGTGGTAAACTATATTTGGTGTTTTTTGGACTTGTTTTACGGTATGGCGAACAAGGAGTGGAAAATGAGAAACAGTAAGGTCATCAAGGCGCTGATGCTTGTGACACAGCTTGGTATCAGTATGATGGTTCCGATTTTTTTGTGCGTTCTTGCCGGTGGATGGATTGACAAGAAGGCCGGTACCGGCTGGGTAATGCCGGTGCTTTTGTTTCTCGGTATCGCGGCGGCCTTTCGCAATGTTTATTATCTGCTGAAGCCTTTTTATGCAAAGGATAAGGCCAGAGAGGATGCGGAGCTTGCGTATATCGAGCGCCTGAAGGCGGAGGGCAGACAGGCGGCAGAGGGGAAACGGTCCGCGGAGCATGAGAAATAATAATGGGTGGAAGAGATTGTAGCAGTGAGGTGTTTCTTTTGATGGAAGAAGAAAAAAAGGAGCATTCCGTAGGCTGGAGTTATGACTTTGACGAGGAATACGGAGAGAATAACGAGTTTGTGGAAGAAGCACCTGTTCTGACAAGAGCCGAGCAGGAGGCACAGGTAAAGCAGACCCTGCTTGATTTGTACGCGGGGATTGTGGTGATTGCGGTGCTGTTGCTTATTATCGGGAATTTGATTTTAAGAGGGAGTTTGACTTTTACACTGGGAACTCTGGCAGGAGCAGTAACGGCGGTGTGTCTTGCCGGTTATATGTACCACTCGGTATTGGTGGCCACAGAGTACCCGGAGAAACAGGCGTCGGGGTATATGAAGCGCTCGTCTGTGATACGTATGGTAATTATGATAGCGGTCATCGGAATCGCTGTATTCTTTCTCGGAATACACGGTTTGTTCGGTGCGGTTTTGGGAACACTTTCCCTAAAGCTGTCCGCACTGTTTTGGCCCGTCATTCATAAATACAACCCTTTTACGAGGGTGAAATAAATCGCGTTTTAACAAACGTAGAATAAAGGAAAGGAGTGTGATAACGTGGGAACTGGAATGCTATCCCAAAGTGTTTTCCTGGCCCAGGAAGTGGATATCGGGATTACCGGCTATTTTCATTTTGAGGTTGGCGGACAGACGCTTTGGATTACGACGACTCATGTCAGCCTTTTGATTGTTATGATTGCTCTCACCGTGTTTGCGCTATTCGCCAATCGTGCGATTAAAAAGGCAAATCCGGAAGCTGTGCCCGGTCCGTTTTTAAATGTGATTGAGCTTTTGGTAGAGCTGATTGACAACCTGACAAAGGCCAACATGGGAAAACGTGGAATCCGTTTCTCGAATTATATCGGTACTCTGTTTGCGGTAGTCCTTGTGTGCAATATCAGCGGCCTGTTCGGACTGAGACCGCCGACGGCGGATTACGGTGTGACCTTGCCTCTTGCGTTGATTACCTTTGTACTCATACACTACAACGGTTTCAAGTACGAGAAGTCCGGTCATGTAACCAAGCTGTTCCAGCCGGTATTGCTTACCCCGATTAATATTATCGGTGAAGTGGCGACGCCACTGTCCATGTCCCTTCGTCTGTTCGGTAATATTTTGTCCGGTACGGTTATGATGGGATTGTTGTACGGCTTGATACCGAAGTTAATCCAGGCGTTTTTATGGCCGGTGTTCGGTGTGTTGCATGTGTATTTCGATGTGTTTTCCGGTGCGATACAGGCGTATGTATTCTGTATGTTAACCATGGTATTTATTGCACAGAATTTCCCTGAGGACGAAGCACAGGGATAAGTAACATCACAGTGTAAAATTTTTGATTGGAGGATTTATTTATGATGAGTCAGATTACGAATGAAGGTTTAATTTTGGCATGCTCCGCAATCGGTGCAGGCATTGCGATGATCGCAGGTGTAGGACCTGGTATCGGTCAGGGTATTGCAGCAGGTCACGGTGCGGCAGCGGTTGGTAGAAATCCGGGTGCAAAGGGTAACATCATGTCTACCATGCTTCTCGGTCAGGCGGTAGCAGAGACCACCGGTCTTTATGGTTTTGCGGTAGCAATCATTCTTCTGTTTGCAAACCCGTTACTCGGCAAGTTATAAGAAGATAGCGAATAAATCATAAAGGAGGCCGGGACGTGAACGGACTTTTAACGATGTGTTCCAACCTTACTTTTTTGGAAGCAGAGGCGGAACCTAAGATGGAAGGTTACATTTTCGGACTCAGCCCGCAGCTTTTATTGGACTCTATTATTTTAGTTTTGGCAGTCGGCTTTATGTTTTTCCTGCTGTCCTATCTGTTGTTTAATCCGGCTCGCGATTTGTTAAATAAGCGTCGTGAGAAGATTGCAAACGAGATGGCGGATGCGGCAAAGGAAAAGGCGGACGCGGAAAGCTTTAAGGCAGAGTATGACGCTAAGTTAAAGGCTGCTGATAAGGAAGTTGAGGCAATCTTAAGTGAGGGCCGTAAGAAGGCATTAAAGCGTGAGGATGAAATTGTAAACGAAGCAAAGGCGGAGGCATCCCGTATCATGGATCGTGCCAGCCGCGAGATTGAGTTAGAGAAGAGCAAGATGAAGGATGAGGTAAAGCAGGAAATGGTAGCGGTGGCAACCGCTATGGCAGGAAAGTTTGTGGCATCCTCTCTTGACAGTGAAAAGCAGGCGCAGTTAATTGACGAAGCATTGAATGAAATGGGTGATGACACATGGCAAAATTAGCGGCTGAGGTATACGGAGAAGCGTTGTTTGACCTGGCTGTGGAGACGGACAGTGTCGACGCCTGGGCCGAGCAGATTAAGACAGCAGAGCTTGCATTTGCGGAGAATCCGGAGTTTTTGGAACTTCTGACCCATCCGAAGATTACGAAGGAAGAGAAGCTTTCCGTCGTAGAAGCGGTGTTTAAGGGCCGTGTGGACGACGCAGTAACAGGTCTTCTTACCGTGATTGTAGAGAAGGGCAGATGTGCTGAGATTCCGGCGGTGTTTACCCTCTTCCTGGATAAGGTGAGAGAGTATCGCAAAATCGGCGTTGCAAGCGTTGTTTCCGCAACGGAGCTTAGTGCGGAGCAGAAGAAGCGTATCGAGGACAAGCTATTGTCTCAGACCAAGTACGAGAGCTTCGAGATGAAGTATGACATCGATGCTTCCTTAATCGGCGGTATGGTCATCCGAATCGGTGACAGAGTCGTTGACGCGAGCATTAAGTCAAAGATTGAGCGTATGGCAGCCAGCCTGTCAAAGCTGCAGCTTTCCGTATAGAATACGAAATAAAGACTTTGTAGAAAGAAGGTGCTTTTACCTTGAATTTAAGACCGGAGGAAATCAGTTCCGTCATCAAAGAACAAATCAAGAATTACAGTACGAAGCTTGAAGTGTCCGATGTCGGTACGGTAATTCAGGTCGCTGACGGTATCGCGCGTATCCATGGGTTACAAAAAGCGATGCAGGGCGAACTTTTAGAGTTTCCGGGAGAGGTTTACGGCATGGTGTTAAACCTCGAGGAAGATAATGTAGGTGCGGTACTTCTCGGTGATATGGGTAATATCAGTGAGGGTGATACCGTAAAGACGACGGGCCGCGTTGTAGAGGTGCCGGTAGGCGATGCAATGGCAGGTCGTGTCGTAAATGCACTGGGTCAGCCGATTGACGGCAAGGGCCCGATTGAAACTACCAAATACCGCCAGATTGAGCGTGTGGCATCCGGCGTTATTTCCAGAAAATCGGTAGATACTCCGCTTCAGACCGGTATTAAGGCAATCGACTCCATGGTACCGATCGGAAGAGGTCAGCGAGAGCTCATTATCGGCGACAGACAGACCGGTAAGACGGCAATCGCCATTGATACGATTATTAACCAGAAGGGCCAGAATGTGAAGTGTATTTACGTTGCCATCGGCCAGAAGGCTTCCACGGTTGCTTCCATCGTAACGACGTTGGAGGAGCACGGTGCGATGGACTACACCACCATTGTTGCGGCAACCGCAAGTGAGCTGGCACCGCTTCAGTACATCGCTCCGTATTCGGGCTGTGCCATCGGTGAAGAATGGATGGAAAACGGGGAGGACGTGCTTATCGTTTACGACGATTTGAGTAAGCATGCAACCGCATACCGTACCCTGTCCTTGCTCCTTAAGCGTCCGCCGGGGCGTGAGGCATATCCGGGTGATGTATTCTACTTACATTCCCGACTGCTTGAGCGTGCGGCGAGACTTTCCGATAAGCTTGGCGGCGGCTCCCTTACCGCACTCCCGATTATCGAGACCCAGGCAGGCGACGTTTCCGCTTATATTCCGACCAACGTAATTTCCATTACGGACGGTCAGATTTATCTGGAGACCGAGATGTTTAACTCCGGCTTCCGTCCGGCGGTAAACCCGGGACTTTCCGTATCCCGTGTAGGCGGTTCCGCACAGATTAAGGCAATGAAGAAGATTGCGGGTCCGATTCGTATCGACCTGGCTCAGTACCGTGAGCTTGCATCCTTTGCACAGTTCGGTTCCGATTTGGATGCCGATACGAAGGAGAAGTTAGCCCAGGGTGAGCGTATCCGTGAAATCTTAAAGCAGCCGCAGTACAAGCCGATGCCGGTTGAGTATCAGGTTATTATTATCTATGCTGCAACGAAGAAGTTCTTACTGGACGTTGAAGTAGATGATATTATGGAATTTGAAAAGGGTCTCTTCGAGTTTATCGATACCAAGTATCCGGAGCTTCCGGAAGGTATCCGTACCGAAAAGCAGCTGACCGAGGATATCGAGAAGCTTATGGTAAAGGCAATCGAAGAGTTCAAAAAAGAGTTTAACAAATAAGCACAGCGCAAAGAAAGTGTAGGTGATACGTTATGGCATCCATGCGTGACATAAAGAGACGCAGGGAAAGTATTCAAAGCACAGAGCAGATTACAAAGGCGATGAAGCTTGTCGCTACCGTAAAGCTGCAAAAAGCAAAAGCGCGTGCGGAAGAGTCGCAACCGTACTTCAATGCGATGTACGCTACCGTAAAATCCATGTTAAAGAAATCCGGGAATATCAATCATCCGTATCTGGACGGTGCGGGCGAGGGCAAGAAGGGCATTATCGTCATTACCTCCAACCGCGGTCTTGCGGGCGGATATAACGCCAACGTCATGAAGCTTGTGACGGAGAGCGGGATGCGTAAGGATGATGTTGTGATTTATGCCGTAGGTCGTAAGGGCCGTGACGGATTGGCAAGACGGGGCTATGAGATTGCACAGGATTATTCCGAAGCAATGAACGAGCCGCTGTTCTCCGATGCTTCCGAAATCGGCAAGCAGGTATTGTCTGACTTTACGGAAGGAAAAATCAGTGAGATTTATCTTGCCTATACCGTGTTTAAGAATACGGTAAGTCATATCCCGACCTTTATCCGCTTGCTTCCGGTGGCCTTTGAGGAATCGGAAGAAGAGGAAGTAAAGTCCGAGGATGCGCTGACCATGATGAATTACGAGCCGGAGGCGGAAGAGGCGTTAGAGCTGATTATTCCGAAATACATTAACAGTTTGATTTACGGCGGTCTGGTGCAGGCACTTGCCAGTGAGAACGGTGCAAGAATGCAGGCAATGGATTCGGCGACCAACAATGCGGATGAGATGATTGCTGATTTGGGTCTCAAGTACAACAGAGCCCGTCAGAGCTCCATCACGCAGGAATTGACAGAGATTATAGCAGGCGCAAATGCCATCGGATAAATCCTATGGCATCCGCTCCGCGGTGGATGCACACGGATTCGGATTTGTAGTATGTCAGCTTGCGCTGACCCGAATCCGGCGCACAAGACTCACAAGTGAGTCTTGATAGTGACTTGCGGAGTATACAAATTTTTACAGAAAAGGAGTGACAGAAAAGTTGGCAGAAAACAGACTTGGAAAAATCACTCAGATTATCGGTGCGGTTTTGGACGTTAAGTTTACGGAAGGCAATCTTCCGGAAATATACGAGGCAATTAAGGTAACCAAGCAGGACGGCGACGTTCTTGTGGTAGAGGTTGCACAGCATCTCGGTGACGATACGGTTCGTTGTATCGCCATGGGACCGACGGACGGTTTGGTGCGCGGTATGGACGCACTGGCAACCGGTGCTCCGATTTCGGTTCCGGTAGGTGAGAAGACCCTCGGCAGAATGTTTAACGTACTCGGTAATCCGATTGATGAAAAAGATGCTCCGGAAGGAGTGGAATATTACCCGATTCACAGACCGGCTCCGAAATTTGAGGAGCAGTCTACACAGACCGAAATGTTAGAGACCGGTATTAAGGTCGTTGACCTTCTCTGCCCGTATCAGAAGGGTGGTAAGATCGGTTTGTTCGGCGGTGCGGGTGTAGGTAAGACGGTTCTTATCCAGGAGCTCATTACCAACATTGCAACGGAGCACGGCGGCTATTCCGTATTTACCGGTGTAGGCGAGCGTACCCGTGAAGGAAATGACCTTTATTACGAAATGATTGAGTCCGGCGTTATCGAGAAGACCACCATGGTATTCGGACAGATGAACGAGCCGCCGGGAGCAAGAATGAGAGTAGGTCTTACGGGCCTTACCATGGCGGAGTACTTCCGTGATAAGTCCGGAAAGGATGTCTTACTCTTTATCGATAACATCTTCCGTTTTACCCAGGCAGGTTCCGAGGTATCCGCGCTGCTTGGACGTATGCCGTCTGCGGTAGGTTATCAGCCGACCTTACAGACGGAGATGGGTGCGCTGCAGGAACGTATTACTTCCACGAAGAACGGTTCCATTACTTCCGTACAGGCAGTTTATGTGCCGGCGGATGACCTTACGGACCCGGCTCCGGCAACCACCTTCGCACATCTGGATGCAACCACGGTATTGTCCCGTTCCATCGTAGAGCTTGGTATTTACCCGGCAGTGGACCCGCTGGAGTCTACCTCCCGTATCCTTGACCCGCGTATCGTAGGTGAGGAGCACTATCAGGTAGCCCGCGGCGTACAGGAAATCCTTCAGAAGTACAAGGAATTGCAGGATATTATCGCAATTCTCGGTATGGACGAGCTTTCCGAGGACGATAAGCTTTTGGTAGCAAGAGCAAGAAAGGTACAGCGTTTCCTGTCCCAGCCGTTCCACGTTGCGGAGCAGTTTACCGGTCTTCCGGGACGTTATGTACCGATTTCCGAGACCATCCAGGGCTTCAAGGAAATCCTCGAAGGAAAGCACGACGATATTCCGGAAGGTTTCTTCCTCAATGCAGGTAACATCGACGACGTACTTGCAAGAGTGAACAACAAATAAGGCGACTTTGCACGGAAAGGAGAAACTATGGCAGATACAGGAAGACTGTTTCGATTAAAAATAATTTCTCCGGACAGAATCTTCTACGATGCTGATGTGGAAATGGTAGAGCTTCGGACCACGGAAGGCGAGATGGGTGTATTAAAAGACCATATCCCGCTTACCGCCATCTTGGTACCGGGCGTATTAAACATCAAAGGAAGCGCAGAGGGTGACCGTCAGGCAGCCATGCACTCCGGTTTTGTAGAAATTATGCAGGACCATGTCACCATTCTCGCAGAGTCGTGCGAGTGGCCGGAAGAGATTGATTTAAACCGCGCAAAGGAAGCGCAAATCCGCGCAGAACGTCGCTTAAAGAGCGGCGATTCGGCAGTGAATATGGCAAGAGCCGAGTTGGCTCTGAGAAGGTCATTGGTTCGAATCGGACTGGCGGAGAAGAGACTTTAGAATTTACGGGGGCTGTCGCACTTGGGTGCGATGGCCCCGTTTCTTTTGTACAAAGGGAACGGTTGCGCGTCCATGCATTTTTTCATGGGCTTCGGATGAAGAGTTTCTAATTACTCCGCCATGTGTGCAATATAGGGACGCAACCGGTCTTATGCGGCATCCATGCCTTATGGCGACCTCGCCCGGACATCCTGTCCGGGCGTTGCTGTTACCTATCGGAGTAATAAGAAACTCTAACATCCTACGCAAAATTCAAAAATCGCATGGACGCGCAACTCGCCCCCTAGTGACACAAAAGAAACGGGTAGATGCAGAAAAGGATGCGACAGCCTTGTGGAAAGAGCGGAGATATAGGTGGAATGTTCAAAGTCGTTGTGATATAATAAGGAGAAATAAATTAATATTTGGAGGGGAACATGAGAATTGGTATTATAGGATACGGACGTTTAGGTAAGGCTTTAGTCAGAGGATTGATATTAACTGGTTTTAGCCAAAAAGATATTGACATTAACGCCAGAACGCAAAAGACAAGAGACAGTGTTCGAGATGAGTTTAAGGATATTTATGTAACTGACAATAAAGAGGAGTTAGTTAATCGAACAGATGTGATTATATTAGTAACAGAGCCTAAAAATGCTAAAGAGGTATTGAATGAAATTAAAGACTATGAAATTGACGCAAAAATAGTTGTAAGTTTTATGGCTGGAATTACAATCGCTGAAATAAGGAATATGTTAGGTGAAAAACAAAATACAGTTAAAGTGTTTAGAGTTATGCCCAATATTGCAATTCAAGATGGAAATGGTGTTATAGGTGTTACATACGAAGAAGAGGATTATGAAATAATTCGAGATGTACTTAAGGTGTTGAAGAAATTGGGATATGTATTGAGGTTGGACGAAGATTCGTTAAATCATATTACTGTAACAGCTGCAAGCGGGTTGGCTTTTGCGGCTTGTATGATGAATTCATATCAGAAAGCTAGTAATACACTTATCAATGACGATGAAAAAAGCAAAGAAATAACCATTCGTATTTTTGAGAATGTTATTAATATGGTTAAGAGAGAAGACTGTTCTTTTGATGATATTGTCTGTCGTATTACTACAAAAGGTGGAACTACTGAGGCGGGAATGAAGCACTTGAATCAGGAGTTGATTACAGAGAACCTTGAAATATGTATGAAAAAATCTTATGAAAAAACAAATAACATTATGTAATATCTTTTAGATTGTAGAAAATGCATGATTTCAGTTTGTCTGAGCGATAAAATCCAATTTGTGCAGAAGGGAGAAAATGAAATGATATATAAATACAACGAAACTATATCAGCAAAAGCTTTATCGGATTTGCGTGAATCTGTAGGTTGGAACAGGATGGAAGAGGAGTATGAGAATCCGTTGATGACATCCTATTATCATATTGCCGTTTATGAAAAAGATAAACTGATCGGATATATTGATTGTGTGTCAAACGGTGTGACAGATGCTTATATTCAGGATTTGATGGTTCATCCGGAGTATCAAGGGAAAGGGGTAGGCACCGAATTGATGAATCAGATGATTACATATCTGAAAGAAAAACGCATTTATATGATTTCTGTTGTTTATGAAGAAAGTTTAAAGCCGTTTTATGAGAAATTTGGGTTCTATCAGATGCTTTGCGGGCAGATGGAAACGTTTCGTGGGTAGTTTGGTGAAGATGGTTTTATGAGGAGGTTATGATGCACAAAGTTTTTGGAGTGAAAGAAAAAGCGGAATATACAGACCGGGAAGGGGCGTATCTTATTCCTTTCCGTGGTAGCAAGGTCGGTGTGATTCAAACGTCGAAGGGCTTTTTTCTTTTGGGTGGAGGAGTAGAAGCAGGGGAGAGTCATTCGGCATGTATTGAAAGAGAGTGTATGGAAGAAGCAGGTTTTTTGTCTCTTGTGAAGGATAAAGTGTGTTCAGCGGAAGCCTATACTACCCATCCGACCATTCCGTATTTTCATCCGATTCAGACCTATTACTGCGGAGAGTTGCTTGAGAAAGTAGGAGAACCCACAGAAGCGGACCATAGGCTCTGCTGGATAGAATATGACCGGTTAAAGGGAAGATTGTTTGTTGAAATGCAGAATTGGGCGTTAGAGCAGGCAGCAGCGCTTGTGAAGAATAGGCTTGAAAAATAATCGTAAACTTTGAGTTGAACGGAGCAAAAACAATGGAAAAATATATCATATTGCTTAACGGATCTTCCAGTAGCGGAAAATCTACGTTGGCAAAAGCGTTACAAACGGTAATAGCGGACAAAAGAGATGAAAGATACGAGATTGTATCAATTGATGATTTTCTTAAGATGACAGCGGAAGATGTAATATACGAAGATGATGTATTCGAGATTTCGGATGTTCTCTGCGAAAGTGTATTGCAAGCTCTTGAGGAGAATCAAGGCGTGATTATTGATCATGTGATTACCAGTGAGCGGATTTTTTATCAATTAACGGAGAGGTTGAGTTGCCACCATTTGTGGTTGGTGCATGTGACATGCCCTTTGGAGGTTTTGCAAAAAAGAGAACAAGAACGAAAAGACAGATGTTTGGGTTCTGCCGAATCGTCGTATACCTATTTGTTTCCGAAAGAGGGATATAACCTGACGGTAGATACGCATAGTATGACTGCGTTAGAATGTGCGAATCAGATTTTCGAAATGATATTATAGGTGGGAGGAAAACATAATGTATAACTCATTAAGAGATACGGCTAATGAAATAATTACCTTTTTGAACGAAATTCCTATGGTTAGGAAATGTAGTATTTATGGGAGTTTGGCTGCGAATACATATGATGAATTGTCCGATATTGATATCGAAGTAGATGTTTCGGGACACGATAACGGACAGTTTATGTTAGAGCTTGTAGAATTGCTGAAGGGAAAGTGCAGTATCTATTATAGCGATTATGCTCCGAGTCTTATACCGGATAGGTATATTGTGTCGATAGCAATAGATAAAGAGAATCCTTTTTTGATTGTTGATTTATGCTGTAGTGCAGAACCGCATTGTACTACGGTTACGAAGCAACAAGCATCCGAAAAGAACAACAAGTATACGCACATACTTAAGTTATGGACAGCTAATTTAAAGCATTATGTAAGAGGTAATGAATGCCACGATGATATTGTTCGGATGGGGCAAAAATTAGCAATTGAAGATACTGATACCAAAGACAAGGCTGAGATTCTGGGGAAAACATTGTGTTGGCTGGAGGAAAATGTCAAAAGTGAATTACATGAATTCGTTGAATCTTGCAGGAGGAGATTTGATGAGTTAGTGAATTCATAAGAAAAGGATGGCAAAAAAATGCACAAGGCAACCGAGATACATAATCCCGGTTGCCTTATTTTCTTTACTTCTTCATCGAGCCTGTGAAAGTTTTTCTGTAAATAAAGACATGAGAGGTCTTCTATGATAAAATAAAAATCATAGGAGGCCTTTTATTATGGCAAGAGAAAAGAAACCGGTACACAAAGTACAAATGACAGAAGGAAAAAGAAACA
>JAZOCC010000033.1:0-59025 GCA_045596385.1 Lachnospiraceae bacterium | reverse complement strand
CTCAGAATGAAAATTTCAAATGAATTTTCAGGGTTGTCTTACTGTTTAATTATCAAGGTTCATTACTTTTGCTGTCTTCCGTTTTACCGAAGCAGCTTAACCAGTTTACCACAGTCATCTGTGTTTGTCAAGCACTTTTTTAAACTTTTTTAAAATTCTTATTTCTAAGATTTTTCAGTTTTTATCGCTTCTCGGTGACAGCTTCGTTAGTATAACACCTTTTTTTGCCACTGTCAACACCTTTTTTAAAACTTTTTTAAGTTAAATTTTTCCTTGTTTTTCAAGGGTTTCCGAAACATCATTCTATTGTATGAAAGTATTATTTCACCTCTACATCTAGTGCTTTGACGTAAGAAACAATTCCCTATTAAAAAATCGGAGACTGAAATATCGATATATATCAATCTCCGATTCCGTTTCCCAAATTCTCTTAATTATTATAGAAGAAACTACTTCTTCTGAACCAAATGTACAGCAAATCCTCCGAGCTGTCCCTTCAGGTAGATTGCCGCAAGGTTGCCCTTTGCATCCTTCTTTGCAGTCAACTCATCAAACTCAAAGCCCTGTAACTCCATATGGTACTTTGCACGATCAATATAATTGGTACGAATCGCAATATGACCGTGAGCACCGAGATACGGAGTTTTCATTACTTCGATTGCAGAGCCTGCAAATACAGAGCTGTTCCCGGTCTTCTTTGCAAAACCGAACAGCTTCTCAAAGGAGCCCGCAATACCATCCGCTTCCTCCTCGCTGTTTGCATTAATACCCACATGAGCAATTTCAAAACCAAGCATGGTATTTACAGCTTCTCGCGTAAGACGCTTAATTTCATCAAAATTTCCTTCATTAATTAAAGCATCGCTTACCATCCAGCTACCGCCACAGGCAATAATCTTCGGGAAGTCAAGATAGGACATCAAATTCTTTGCATTAATACCGCCGGTCGGCATAAACTTCACCTTCGTATACGGCGCCGCCATGGCCTTAATCTTTGCAATACCGCCGGATGCTTCCGCCGGGAAAAACTTCACAACCTCAAGACCGAGCTCCAGTGCCTGCTCGATATCCGTCGGGCTGGAGGTACCCGGAGTAATCGGCACACCCTTCTCCTGACAATACTTTACTACACGGGGATTCAGACCCGGACTTACGATAAACTTTGCCCCTGCTGCCACCGCACGGTCTACCTGTTCCGTCGTCAACACGGTGCCTGCTCCTACCAGCATCTCCGGGCAAGCCTGCGCCATCTGACGAATTGCCTCCTCTGCCGCATCCGTACGAAAGGTCACCTCTGCCACCGGAAGACCGCCCTCACAAAGCGCCTTTGCCAGCGGAGCCGCATCCTTTGCATCATCAATCTTTACTACCGGAATAATTCCGAGCTTCTGAAACTGTGTTAAAACGTCCATCTCTTTTCCTCTTTTCTTTTATAATAGGGCTCTGCCCAAAACTACCGTATCCGAAGCACATAGCAAAATGTAAGTGCTTACATTTCTAGCATAACAGAAAAGTGCCTATTTTTCAAGCACTTTTTCCGCCCTTGCTTCTTTTACGCTTTTCCACCTATCATACACCGTCATTTATCCTCTGGCAATAAACTTTGACACCATATTGTTCTTATATAAAAAGTCCAGTAACGGATTCTCCGCAATCATGCTCATAGCCTCACTGCCGAACTCCGTTCCGGCAAACATGGTAAGAATTACAAACAAAATCCAAACCAGCAACAACCCTTCCGCTGCACCGGCTGCCAGTCCTGCCGCTGCATTGATTTGCTTTAATAAAGGAAGCTTTGCCAAAAGGTCCAACGTCTTACACAAAATTGCCAATGCGACAATCGCCAAAAGCAGTGTTATCACAAACGCAATCGCATTAAGAATCATATTTGTAATCTGACGACAAACATATTCCTCAAAATTCTGCGCTTGCATGGTAGCATAATTATCTAAGGTATTGTTCTCCAAAAGAGATTCCTTAAAGGTATCCGGAAGCGGAAGAGAATCTATCAGGGACTCCTGCTTGCTTTCCGTCTCCTCTTGTGCCTCTTCGGAGGTAAAATCCACAACCGCACTGATTTTTTCATCAAAGAAACCCACAATTGCTTCATTACTCTTCATCATACCGGCAACTACCGGGCTGAACAACATCGCCACCAGCAACGCAACGATTGTAGATACCAACGAAAACACCATCTTAATCAGACCCTTCTTCAGTCCCACGAACGCCAGCACCGCAATAATACCGATAACCGCTATTAAAATCCAATTCATATACATCCTCCTCTCTTGTTATACCAATTTAATTACACGGACCAAACGATTCTCTACTAAATAGTACCGGTTGCCTCCGATGACAAACATCTGCCGGATTCCGTTTTCAAAGGTTCCCTGATACATAATACTGCCCTTTTTTATATCATACACCTCACATCCGGAATAGCTGTACAATACGACTTCGTCACCGGCCGTATGTAGTCCCACATAAGGCAACGAAATCACCTTTTTCATGCAAACCTCACCGGACTTATTATAGGCCTCCAACACCTCCTGGCCGTCCTTATTCTTAGTGATTGTACAAAAATACTCTCCAAACGCAATACTTTTTACTTCCGCAGCAATCTCCTTTTTATGTAACGGCTTCGGAACCTCCTCAACATCAAACAGTTCCATGATGTTTTCTCCCATAACAAGCACCGTGTCATTATCCCAAAACTCAATACGCGGCACCACACATTCCGGATACTGTACCTGTCCCACCAGATTTCTGTTACGGTTCTGCCCGACCTCATCAAAATTATAAAAGGTAACACTGCTCACCGGCTCATCCCGTTCTACCTTCATATAAGAAGTAATCAGCTTCTTTCCGTCTTTGGACAAGGCAATAGCAAGAGGGAAACCATCCTGCGCCACCACCGTTTCGATTTCGGCGTAAAGCTCCCCGCCCTTACCGTATAAATAAATATAATCCTTCTCTTCCCCATTCATTAAAACAGCGGTAACCCCCTGTTCCGCAACACAGATCATCTGTATCGGATGAGGCGTGGAAAAAGTCTTTGTAGAACCGGTACCGTCGGAAATTAAATACTGTTTTGCACCGATATCTGCCACCGCCATGACCGAACCGCAAAAAGCAAACTTTGGATTTTTCATGGTGCCGTAGGTTACATTCCAAAGCAACGTACCGTCCTTCGCTATGGCCTGGGCTCCCTCCCGTCCGCACCGAACAAGCGCTCCGTCAACCTCCGCATATTCCAGAACATCACTGATTTCCAATTCCTGTACCACTTCGTAGCCTTCATAGTCCTTATTCCCGAGTATAAAATAACCCGCCACTCCGGCTATCAAAAGCACCACCGCCACAAGACCAATGATTTTCAGCTTATTCATATACTCTTCCGCACCTCCCTTTTACTCCCGGACATATTGTATCATCATTCCCTGTGTAGTTTTCTGTTATATAAAAGACGCGCAGGCGTCGCTTCGCACCTGCGCATGCTTTCCCTATTTACATCATAATACAAAGTCTCCCTCTCGTCAATCCGGGTTTTAGGATTGATTCTCATTCCAAGGAAAGTCCGACCATCCATCTTCCGGCATCTGCGGCAGTTCTCCGCCCGAAAATCCGGGCCGCTCGCCCTCCGGCATCTGCGGTCTTTCTCCTCTCTGGAATCCGGGCCACTCGCCCTCCGGCATCTGCGGTCTTTCTCCTCCTTGGAATCCGGGCCACATTCCTTCCGGCAGTTCTCCGTCCGGCCACTGAGGCATACCTCCCTCAAAGCCGCCCATTCCGCCGGAGGCACCAAAGCGGGTCACCACATCGGACAAAACCCCTTCATAGCATACTTCTCCGTTTACCGCTACAGATACCGCCCCATCCTTTACAAAGTCCTCAGAGGATGCAACAACATAATTAAACTGTCTCGGCACCTCTTCCGAAAATACCGTTTCTCCGTTCACAACAATCTCCACCTTACTGCCGGCCTGCTCCTGAGAAGCAAGTCCTGCTGCCAGAGAATATTGCCCGGAAGTATTCGACGGTGCCAACCCCATAACAGATCCTCCTGCCGCAAACACCGTACCGCCGTTCAAACAAAAGGTCCCTCCGTAATCCAGTGCACCTTCCCCACCGCCGGTGGATCCGAATACGGTAATCACACCGGCGTTTATAGTAAGGTCTCCGTTGGAATCAAATCCGTCACCACCGGCATCTACACGAATCGTGCCTCCGTTAACAATCACTTCTCCTTCCCCTTCTCCGAACATCCCCATTCCCGGACGTCCGAAACCGGAGCCATCCGCTCCGCCGGCTGCATTCAATCCGTCATCACCGGCCGTAATATCAATTTCACCACCGGAAATTACAATTTTTAATGCTTCCAATCCCTCGTAACTTTTTGTAATCCGGATTTTACTGTCACAACTTATTTCTAAGGTCTCATCCGCGTGCACTCCATCGTCTCCGGAGGAGATTGTAATCTCACCGCCGCTTATGATAACGTTTGTGTTACAATGAATCGAATCATCGGACGTATCCAACGTAAACCGGCCACCGGTAACCGATACCAGAGACCCCGCTTTCAGGCCCTTTGCGGAAGCGGTATCGGTATCTTCCGTATCCGATTCACCGGAAGCCCCCCAATCACCCCATTTACCCCAGCCCTTTCCGCCGCCAAAGCCGAAGGAATCGTTTTTTACGGAAGCATTGATCGAGCCGCCTCCGGTTTTAACCAAAAAAGTACCTCCGGTTATCGTCAGATCATTTTCTGCCTGTACGCCGTCGGTTCCGGCCGTCAATGTAAAGGAGCCTCCGTCAATAGAAATATTACCGAGTCCCTCATCTACATCATTGCTTGCCTTTAATGCATCTGCAGCCGCATCTACCGTAACGATACCTTCCGCAACATACAAAAGATCACGTCCTACAATACCATCCTCAGCAGACTTCACCGTCAATTCTCCCCCGAGAATATACAGAGCATCTTTTCCCTTTACGGCATCCTTATAAGCAGAGGTCACCGCCAGTTTTCCTGCTCCGTTAATCACCAAATCATGCTTCGCATACAACGTAGCATCCGGCTCGTCTTCCCCTTCCGCAAACACATATGCCGCACCGTCGGACAACATATTCACGGAACCTTCCGCCAAAGTAACTGTCACCTTAGCCGCTTTCTTACAATACACTGCCGCACTCGTCTCGTTATGTACCGTCACCCCGTTAAAAATCAGGTGTACTTCACTTTCCCTGTCCGCATTCACATAAATACTACCGTTTGACAGACTGCCGCTGATTTCGTACACTCCGGCCTCTTTTATTTTTAAACAGCTTCCGTCTGCCTCACATCCGTCTCCCACGATCTCAATCCCAGCATCACTAAGTGTTATCACCGCAGTCCTCTCGGCACTTTCCGTAACCGATTGACGCTTTACTTCCGCAATAACTTCACTAACCTCCGGTACCTGTGTCACAGAACTCGGAGCATTTTCACCGCTTCCGCTTTTCTCGTCACCCTGCTGCACCGTTTCAGCTTTCCCGGAGGTCTCCGGATACTTCCCTTCTGTAGAATCCGACTTACACGCCATAGCACTTAACAGCAGTATCGTGCAAAGAAGCAAAGCTCCGCTCTTTCTCATTTTATATCTCATGACTGTCACCTTCCTATGTATCTTGTAGCTCAATTTCTTACCTGTATTCTATCTCTTCATCACGTCAGATTTGTGTTCACATCGTGAATATTCTGTGAAACCTTACGGTAAATAGAGTTCCTGTCCCGCATAAATCCAATTCTCATCCGGAATCTGATTCAGTCCTTTGACTTCTTCCATCCGGGCAAGATTTCCGTAAAAATCATGACAGATTCCGGCTAACGTATCTCCGCTCTGTACAATGTATAGGCTCATGGTATCCGGATCAATGACCGGAGCCTCCTCCACCGGCGTCTCCGTAGGCACCGGTGTAAATTCCGGCAGTGCAGAGGTTACCGGTACATCCTCCTTATCCTTTTCCGGCACATACGGTTCTTCGGTAATCGGAATAAATTCCCCTTCAAAGAAGTCTCCTTTTCTTTCACCCTGTGCATCTACAGACTGTGTCGGATTCACCCCTGCATTTACCTGCAGTGCTTCTCCCTCGCTTCCTGTCTGTACGGAAGAGGTCGCCACCGGAGTCGGATTCAAAGTCGGAACTCCGGCGTTTCCCTCGCGCCCCAGTTCTCTTTCTCTCAGCGCAAATGCTCCCAGAGCCAGAAGTGCCATTGCTGCTACAATCCCGGTACCGTGGTTACCTCCCGTCTTTCCTGTTCTCTTTTCCCGGTAACTTTCCGCAGACACAAACTCCTTCTTCGATTCAGCCTGCTGTTTGGGACGCTCTCCTGTTTCCTCCTCATCCGTCACATCCTCTTTCCTGCCCACCCTTTTACTAAGCTCCGCCAAAATCGGCTCCGTATAACCCGCATCCACAGACGGCGGTGCTCCGGCTACCAGATAATCCTGCATTTCCTCGTTTTTCTCATAATAAATACAATAGCCCGGCCACTGCTTCAACTCGCCTTTATCGTACAAATAGAATTCCGCCTCTTTTTCCACCGGGTCCACACGGTACAGTACCCGGTCTCTCCCACCGAACCAGTCCGTATGAATCCGGCGAATCTCATCCGTCACCTCCGTCAAAAACTCCGGCCCGCCGAGAAACCATCCTACCGCTTCGTATTGTGGGAAATACCGCTTAATCTTTTCATACACGCTTGCCCACACCTGAGAAGTAAAACAAACGGTATTATCCACCATTACATCCTCCGCCTCAATGGCTCCCCGGATAAACACATAGCGTTTTCCTTCCGACTTCATAAATTCACCCACCAGCACCGCCACCCGGCACTCCGTATAATCACTGCCCGCCAGTCTGCGCAGATACCCTTCCGCGTAGTCCTCTATGTAGATTTCCGGGCTGTTTCCCGGGAGCCCCATCTGCTTGATATGTTTCGGCAGTTTCAATAGCCGGTTAACCTCTCCCGAACGTTCCGTTTCGTCTCTTTGCACAATTTTCTCTTCCATATTCTTTTCCTTTCTGCCACATTACATTTTACGGTCTGTTTCCGCTTGCCCTTATGATAACGGACAAGCTCTGCTTTTTTTGCCAAACCCTGTCGCCGCAAAAAAGAATCGAAATACGGCATTCGGTAAAATACACCGCTTATCGCATCACTTTCTTAAAGAATAAAGGAAACTACGTTTCTTTCCGTCGCTTCCTGTCAATAGTTTTACAGAAATTCCCAAATGAACAATTCTATTTTTCCTAAGCGAGGGAATACTTTTAGTATAGACACCCCATTTTGAATCACGGAGGACCATACTTTGAATACCGTTCATTATTATAATGCGGAAGATTACGCATCTTCCCTTCAATTCGGACAAGCATTTTCTACCCTGTTACGAGAGCAGCTCACACCCAACCGGCCGCTGATTTTTCTCTGTATCGGCTCCGACCGGGCCACAGGAGATTCTCTCGGACCGCTAATCGGATATAAACTGGAACAGCATTCTCACCGGGATTACATGGTTTACGGCACCTTAGAAGCGCCGGTTCATGCAAAAAATCTGGCGACCGTGGTAGAGCAAATCCACAGTCGCCATAAGAATCCTTATATTATTGCCATAGATGCTTCTTTAGGGAAGCAGGCCCACATCGGCTATTACACTTTGGGTATCGGCTCTTTAAAACCGGGAGCCGGTGTCGGAAAAGAACTGATTGCCGTAGGAGATGTGTTTATCACCGGCATCGTTAACCTCTCCGGACTGTTGGACCGGATGCTGTTGCAAACCACCAGACTCCACACCGTCATGTCCTTAGCCGACCGGATTTATCTCGGCATCCGCTACGGTCTGAACCTGTTTGCGGAGCAAAGCTCCTCTGCCAACCGTCGCATGGCCTCCTTATCTACCTTGCAGACCTCCCGGTCATATGTGTAAAGTCCGTTAACCTCCTCTTCCACGTCACTGACCTGGGTATAAACACAACCGCACAATCCCTCCGATATCGCCGGTAACACCATTTTCCGGTACATCTGCACGATCCGTTCGGTCAACTCTTCTACCGAACGGCAGGTACCGTAACCGTAACTTTTGTCCGGCGAATAGCAATGCTCCTTGATTCGATAGGAAAATCCGCCACACTCGGATAGAAACAACGGCCTGTCTTTTCCTTTTAATGTTTTATTCCGAAAATACACATGGCGACTGTCAAAGTCGCTTTTTTTCTTGGCAAACCAGCCGGAGGTAGTGTCAAACCAACGTACCGGATCCATCGTCTTCGCAAGTTCGTACATCCGATCCGCCTCAAACTGGCCCCAGCCCTCATTAAAAATCGTATAACCTACCACACACGGGTGGTTGTATAAATGATGAATCGTGTCCTTCATATGCTGTTCAAAAAAGCCGCGACGACGTTTTTCGTCCTCTGTTTTTGCACGCTTACCGTCCCGGCGCTTCTGTAGCCCTACCGTCGGCAATGCCGTATCCCGCACAAAGGAATATCCGCCACTGTTTACAATGTCCTGTAACACCAGCATTCCGTGTATATCGCAATAATAATAGAACCACTCCGGCTCCACCTTGCAATGCTTTCGGAGCATGTTAAAGCCCAACTCCTTCATACGAAGAATGTCTTTTTCGTATTCTTCCTCCCTGTGCGGAAGATAAATCCCTTCCGGGAAATATCCCTGGTCCAAAAGGCCGTGCAAAAACACCGGCTCACCGTTCAAGGTCAAACGAAGCTTCCCGCCCCTGTTCTCCTGTCCCAGCGACCGCAAAGCAAAATAAGTCTCAACTTCATCTTCCCCGTACCTGATTTTTGCAGGATAAATGTGCGGAGTGCCCGGTGTCCAATGCTTTGGTGTAATCGGCGTTCCGCTATCGCTGCAACGGCCCGCCAGACGCACATATCCTTCCGTACCGGAAAGGGTCTCCGTCATTATCTCTCCGTTTCCGATACCTATGACGACTGTAATGATGTTGGATGCCTCTTCCTCCACTTCCCGATATCCCCTATCAGCAGTCATGCCCTCCGCACAGCTCCCATCCGCAATCTGTATCCGTACGCCCTCTAAATCCGGTGTAAGGCGTACTTCTTTGATATACCGCTCCGGCACATTCTCCAACCAAACCGTCTGCCAGATGCCGCTTACTTCGGTATACCACATACCACCCGGAGTCTTGCTTTGTTTTCCGTAGGGAAAAATCTTTGATAATTCATCCGTCACCTTTACCTCTAACCGATTCTCTCCGGCATAGGAAACCGCCTCCGTAATATCAAAGAAAAAAGGCAGATAGCCTCCCTCATGGGTACCGACGGACTGACCGTTTAGAAAGACCTCTGCTACCTGATCCACGGCACCGAAATGAAGCAGTATCCGCTCCTTCGTAAAAGTTTTCGGCAAAACAAAAGAAACCTCATAACAAAGCCTTGTGACCATGTCTCCTTGGTATCCCGAAAGCGGTGCCTGAGGCGGAAACGGCACGCAAATATCCCGTCCGTTCAAACGCCAACCTTCCTCTATCATGTGAAATAATCCCCGGCGCAACTGCGGACGGGGATGTTTCTTCCAACCGATTTCGTTATTCGTTTTTACTGTCATTTTCTCACTCCTTATTTCCGATAGAGAAAAAAGAGTCCGCATTGCGGACCCTTTCGTCAAGCAAAGTCGCTTGCGACATCTTTCAAATCGCCTTATGCTACAGCTCCGTCCGGCCGTCAAGCGCACGTAAAAGCGTCACCTCGTCAATGTACTCCAAATCGCCGCCCACCGGCACACCGCTGGCAATCCGGGTCACCTTGATGCCTGCCGGTTTGATGAGCTTGCTTAAGTACATGGCCGTGGCCTCACCCTCAAGACTGGAGTTCGTTGCAATAATAACTTCCTCCACATCACCTTGCAAACGGAGCATCAGCTCCTTCATCCGCAAATCTGCCGGACCGATTCCCAGCATCGGCGATATGGCCCCGTGAAGCACATGATACACACCGTTGTACTTCCCGGTCTTTTCATAGGCCGCCAAGTCTCTTGCGTTTTCCACCACCATAATAGTACGGTGATCCCTGTCCTCCTTGGCACAAATCGGACACACCTCCTGATCCGTCAAGGTGCAACACTCCTTGCAGTAGCGCACGTTATTGCGTGCCGAAACAAGGGCATCCGCAAACTGTGCCACCCGGTCCGCCGGCATGTTAATCACATGAAAGGCCAGACGCTGGGCGGACTTTGCGCCGATTCCCGGCAAAGAAGCAAACTCTTCAATCAATTTACTGATTTGACTGCTGTAATAATCCATTAGAACGGAAATCCTCCACCAAGACCGCCAAGGCCGCCTGCGATGTTACCCATTACCTTGGAAGATTCCTCCTCCATCTTACGAAGCGCCTCGTTGGTTGCCGCTACAATCAGGTCCTCAAGCATCTCTACATCATCCGGGTCCACTACATCCGGAGAAAGCTTTACGGAAACCACTTCCTTCTTACCGGACACCTTTACGGTAACGGCTCCGCCGCCTGCGGTTGCCTCGAACTCCTTCGTCTCCAGCTCCGCCTGCTGTTCCTCCATCTGGCGCTGCATCTTCTGTGCCTGCTTCATCAGATTCGCCATGTTACCCGGCATTGCGCCTCCCGGAAATCCACCTCTTTTTGCCATTTCAAATATCCTCCTTAAACTCTTTCTTATAATTAATCTACATATTCAATCGGCACCTTCGCCTTTAACTCCGAAAGGTCCGGGTATGCCGCCAAATTGCCTCTGCCCTTCTGGGCCAATTCCACCGTAATCTCCACCTGCTTGCCGGTCAGCTTACCGATAAGATTCTGCAGGGACTCCAAATGAGACCCACTTTCCATGGCCGACTTATCAAACTCGTCTTTGTACACGAGAATAAGTCTCGTTCCACCCTCATCCACGCTGGGCTTTGCGGTGGTCAGATAAATCTTTAACGGTCCGGATGCGGAATTCACAATAGAAGACCACTTTTCCGCCACTGCCTTTATCTCTTCACCCAGTGCCTTTGGAAGCTCTGCTGCCGCCACCACCGGTTCCGGCTCCGGCACTACCTGTGGCATCACTCCGCCCGGTGCCGCCGTACCTGCCTGCATCACCACACCGTTTGCCAGTTGCTCCTCCAGGTGACGTACCCGGTCAAGGAGTCCGCTGTAGTCCGTTTCCGTTTCCGGACGACACAAACGGATAAGCTCCACTTCAATCATAACCCTTTTTGCTCCCGCATAGCGGATGCGGTTGGTTAAATCGGAACAAACATTAATATAGCGAACCAACGTCTCTGCCTGTGTCGCCTCGGCCTCCGCCAAAAACGCAGGCATCTGGTCGCTGGTAATATCCAAAAACTCCTCCGGGGAATCTACCGACTTTGCCAGTAAAAGGTTACGCAAATACCAGGTAAAGTCAATGACAAACTGGGCCAAATCCCGCCCACGCATCACCGTATCGTCCAATACCCGCATGGCGCTTGCCACGTCTCCCGTACGAATAGCCCGTAAAAGCTTTCCGAATACTTCCGTGTCTACCGTCCCCAGCACTTCCAATACGTTGTCGTAGGTCAGAAGTTCGCCCGGGTAAAAGGCAATACACCGGTCCAGAAGAGACAGCGCATCTCGCATGGCTCCGTCTGCGGCTCTTGCCACATACCGGAGGGCCTTCTCCTCCGCCTGTACACCTTCTCGTCCTGCCAAATCCGTCAAGCGTTCCGTAATCTCATCCACCGTAATCCGTGAAAAGTCATACCGCTGACAGCGGGACAAAATAGTCACCGGAAGCTTGTGGGCTTCCGTGGTCGCCAAAATAAAAATAACATAGGACGGTGGCTCCTCCAGAGTCTTTAACAGTGCATTAAACGCACCGGTAGAGAGCATATGCACCTCGTCGATAATATATACTTTATAGCGTCCCTCCGTCGGGGAGTACCGCACCTCTTCCACAATTTCTCGGATATTGTCTACACCGTTGTTACTCGCTGCATCGATTTCAATAACATTCATAGACGTGCCTGCCGCAATGGACTGACACATCGGACAGACGCCACACGGATTTCCTTCCACCGGGGACTCACAGTTGGCCGCTTTTGCCATAATCTTTGCAATGGTCGTCTTACCGGTACCTCTGGTGCCGCAGAACAAATAGGCATGAGAAAGACGGGACGCCTTCACCTGATTGCGCAGTGTAGTCACAATCGGCCCCTGTCCCTTTACCTCATCAAATGTATCCGGTCTGAATTTTCGATATAACGCAGTGTACGACATACTATCCTTCCTTTCACGCATCCAATAAAGAGTCCGCTTTGCGGACTCTCGTGCCGAGCGCAGTCGCTCGCGACATCTTCCGATTGCGCGAGTGCGCATCCCTGCGGAGCGCTTATTTCAGAAAGAAAACCCTTTTCTCTCTAAAAAGAGGCAGAAGGACATCCCTTCTGCCTCCGTATTGTATTTTATCACATTGAACGAAAAATAACAACTGTGGTTTTGGGAGAAGTTTTCTCCCCATATCCTCTACTCCACCGCCTTTAATGCATCGCTCTTCGGAACATTTTTCACCTTCCGCATCTGGATGAATGCTACCACTGCGTAGGCCACAATTCCCAGTGCCGCCATGCGGACGTATGCACTAAACGGTACACAGTACGGCAACCACCCCGGATAGTCTGCCAATATCGCCGCAAACAAGTATTTCATAATGCAATTTACAAGCGGTATCGTTCCGATTAAGGATACCACAACCACCACGGAAGTCATCCATACGTAAAGCTTATTGATTTCTCCGTCGGTGTAGCCTAGGATTTTCGTCATGGAGATGGACTGGGCATTTTTCTCGATAATCAACTTTGACAGCAAATAGATGACCAGCAAAAACACTGCCACACCAAACACCAAAAACAGGTCCATCAATTCCCCCATGGACACCTTTAACTGTCTTGTGGTCTTGGTCAGATCATCCTCGGTAATCTTTGTTGCAATAAGACGTTCGTCCAAATCCGTAAGTTCCACGTCACTGAAATACCCGTTAAAATACCCCTCATCCAAACCGAACCGTTCGTTTAACTCCTCCCGTTCCAGAAACACGGCCAAAGCCGCCGGATAGTCATACACACCGCCCACAGAAAAAGTATAGGTCTGCTCTCCGAAAGACTCCTCTAAGGTAATCGTATCTCCAACAGACAGGCCATGCTTTCCCGCATATGCCGCAGAGATCAAAACACCCTCTCCGAACTCACCGTTGACGTAGGCGCTGTCCTTTGCCACACCGTACACCATAACCTCTTCGCTTTTTAACTTTCCTTCCACGGTCTGTAACGCAATCACACTGTACTTTTCCGCTTCTGTTTCTGCCGTCTCCGCCGGAGCCTTTAACACATACTGATACTCCGCAATCAGGTTTGAAGTAATATCCTTCTCATAATTGTCCACCAACGGCGGCAATACAAAGCCGAACAACAGCAGTACATTTGCAAAGAAAATTCCCACCAGGATGACGACGTAATTCGGCAAATTCTGTAAAAGAATCCGCAGGCGGAACCGGGTCATCAGAGGCATCCGGCTGTTTAACCGCAGTGCTTTCTTTTTCTTTCTCTTACTCAAATCCCTTCGGATAAAACGAAGCGGCGACAAGGAAAGCTTTCGTACCAGCATTCCCAGATTAATCACAAACATCATAATCACCGGAATCACCGTGGTGCGCACAAAGGCATCCGCATTCCACAACGTCACAAAGGTCGGCAGGCTGTAGCTGTTATAATACATCTTCGCCGCTATATCTTTAAACACGGTATAGCCCAACACATTTCCCACCACCGCTGCCACCGCAACCACCGTCATGGGCAGTGCCAGATAGTGCCGTATTAATTCTCCTTTTGTATATCCGGAGGCCCGCAAGGTTCCGATAACGAGCGCTTCCTTCGTAATAGTATTGCTGATGGTAATGGCAAACACAAAGGCCAGGATTGTGATGATAATATACAAAAACACTGCCATCATTTTATTGTCCCGCCCCATATCATCGCCTACAAATTGAATCGCCAGATTCGAGGCTGCCGGAAGAAAATTTACCGGCGCATTTCCGGTCCGCACGGCACTTCCCATCAACATCTCCAATACATCTTCCGCCCGCTCGGTTGCTGCCTTTTCACTCTCCGGCGGGGTATCATATACCCAGGAATAGCTGTAATGCAGATGCGTATCCCCCAACCCGGCAAAGCCTTCCCCCGTCATCACCGCCACACCGAACTTCGTAGCATCAAACATCATATCCGATGGTTTTTCATATAAAGAACTGTAATCCGACAAGGCAACCAGGCCGGAGATTTTAAGTGTCTTGTCTCCTACCGTTACGGTATCTCCTACCGATAGGTTATTGTTCTCTGCATGCATCCGGTCAACGGCAATCTCATCCGCGGTCTCAGGAAGTGCTCCCTCCATCAGACACACCAGATTCACCTCTGTGCGGGTTTTAAAAATTCGCAATTTGGCACCGGTCTCAGCTACTTCCTCGGTCAAATAGAAGTTCTCGTACAACGTCAAACCTTCTTTGACGAGCGCCTCTTGCAGTTCCTCCTCTGCCGGTGCACTCAGTTCAAAGTTACCGTCCTCTACCCGGTACTTGGTAAAGCTCTCGTCATAGGCGGCCAGCATACTGTTACTCGCCACTAAGAATCCGGAAACAAACCCGATGGCTCCGATGAGAAACAAAAAGATAACAAGATATTTTCCGAATTCACTTTTCAATTCCCGAAAAAATCTTCTTTTCAGTACGTTCCGTTTCATCTGCATCTCCCCCTCTCTCGCCTACCAATCCAGTTCCGTAGCAGAAACCTTGCTGTCGTTTTTATAGTTCTCGCGGATAGTTCCGTCATGTAGCTTCACCACACGGTCCGCCATATATTTAATGGCATCGTTATGGGTTACCATAACCACCGTATTTCCGTACTTCTGATTTACCTCCTCAATCAACTTTAGAATTTCCTTTGATGTATTATAATCCAACGCCCCCGTCGGTTCATCACACAGCAAAATATCCGGATTCTTTACAATGGCTCTGCCGATGGCGGTACGCTGCTGCTGACCGCCGGAAAGCTGGTTCGGTAGCTTGTGTCTGTGTTCATACAAGCCCAACACTTTCAAAAGCTCATCCACATTAAGCGGATTGTCGCTTAAATACGCTCCTGTTTCGATATTCTCCTTAATGTTCAGGTTCGGAATCAGGTTATACATCTGAAACACATACCCCAAATGCTTTCTGCGATACTGCGTCAGTGCTTTCTCGTTCATATCCTCCATTCGTTCCCCATCAATGGCAATGTAGCCCGCATCCGCACTGTCGATTCCTCCGAGAATGTTAAGCAAGGTTGTCTTACCTGACCCAGACGGTCCCAGAAGCACACAAAACTCTCCTTTTTCAATCCCCAGGTCAATTCCCTTTAAGACCTCTACTCTGCTCTCACCTTCGCCGAAGCTTCTTTTGATTCCCTTGATTTCAATAAACATACTCTCTTCCGCCTTTCGTAGTTTTCAACTAACCTCCGGATATTCAAATAGAGTCTGCTCGCAGACTCTCGCGCCGAGCGCGGTCGTCTATGACATCCTCCTCTCGCGCGAGTGCGCATCCCGCGGAGCGTCATTTGTTTTTCGGAATTATATTCCGAAAACAAATGACCGGATATGCTCTAAAGCAACATCCGGTCGAATCAACAAAGGGAAATAAAAAAACGACACAGCATGTACGCATTTCAGAGCAATACATGAGTCTCGTTGATTAAGACAAGCCAGACCAAAGGGCGGCCAGTGTGTTGACTTGCCACGCAATACCTTGCGCCACTACTCCCTCACGGGTTATTTTGTTGTAACCATTTTATACCATAGTATGAACTATTTTGTCAATATATTTTTTTGCTGAAATATTTTTTCCTTTATGGTATACTGTTGAAGTACAATAATAATCCGCAAAAACAAGGGAGAAAATACTATGTTTCGTTTATGGGCAAAGCTTTGGAAAGATAATCATTTAATAAAAGATATAGTAGTAGAAAACGATACTCCGGATTTAAACCGCACGAAGAAAATCTTTGCCGCCATTGACACGGTCTGCTATGAATTCGATTTGTCCAAGCCCATTTGGCTCGATTCCACGGTTGCGGATTTTAAAAAGCATGACCGCACCCGGTTCTATCAGGACAATTTTGTGGACAGAATTGAGTTTGACTATTTGGAGATTCATGTGATTGAGGAGGATTAGAAAAACTCCGGCGTACAGTTTTCTTCGCCGGAGTTTCTTATAGTTTTTTATTCACCACTAACCTACTTCTGAGACTCTCTCGTATCTTTGGTTATTGTATAGTGCCCATCTTCATCGAAGTAGTAGGTAATACTGTAGGATCCGCTTTCATTATACCTCAAACCCTCATGCGCATTCCATCGTATTGTAACCTCACCAACGCCAATCTGCTCAAAGGTCCATTCCTGCTCGGAACCGAAGATATTCTCCTCGTATGCAATCTCTTTAATCACAGTGTCCGTACTCAATTCATAAGTCCAGAACTTTCCGCTGGAACCGCTTGCAAACTGGGCAACATGTAACGTTGTGGGGTTTGACATTTGCCATACTCCGAAGATTACTGCCGCCACAATCAGTAGTAGTAAAACAGGAATCATTACATAACATAGTTTTCTCTTTTTCATTTCAACTCCGAAAAGTCTTTCTTTTCTACTTCAACAGCTTCCCAAGCAAGCCCATCAGTCCGCCTGCATTACTGTCGGAATCCTTCTTAGCGGCCTTCTTTTTCTTCTTGCCGGTAGAGGAGCCGGAAGTTGAAGATGTGTTGGTAGATGTGAGACCGGATAATAACGAACCTACATCCACGTTGTCCAAAAGGTTGCCAAGTAATGCGCCTACACCGGACTCCTTCTCTTCATCCTCGTCTGCCTGCTGTCCCAAAAGGCTCATGAGAAGCGGAGCGATTGCAGACAAAATATTTCCCGCCTTAGATGCAGATACGCCGGTCTTTTTTGCGACAGACTTGGTCACGCTGTCCTTATCGGAGCCGAGCAAATGGCCGATAATCTTTGCACCGTCACCCAAATCCACATTTCCGAGGAAGCCTGCCAGATTGCCGGTATCATCCTTTGCATGCTGTGCCAGTGCAGCAGCAAAACCCTTTGCGGTACCGGAATCTTTTGCCTGTCCGTTTGCACCGTTCAGGAGCGCCGGAAGCGCCTCGGTCAATACACTGCTGACCTCACCCTTGGATGCACCCGTAACACTGCTCAATCCCTTAATACTGTCCGAACTTAATAATGTACTTGTAAGCTTCTTTAAATCCATAACAAACCTCCGTAATCTCCCCGCAGGGAATCTTTTGTTCCTATAATTTCATTATGAAGCAGAATCAAAAATAAGTCAAGAAAATCGACAAAATAGTTCTAAAGTCTTGCTCTCTTTTTGCCGATATATTTTTTAATGAAGTGTATAATAGCGTCCGGGAACAAAATATTACAAAGGAGTGTTATATTATGGCAGAGACAAAGAAAAAAAAGAAAGTCGTTTCCGCATCTACCGGCAAGGAAGTTACCGGTGCCCGCAAGAAAGCAACGGTGAAGAAGCAGGCAGCTCCGGTCGGTAACGCAACCGGACTTCGCGTAGGCGCAGTGATCCTGTGGTTACTGGCAATCGGCTTCGAAGTTGCGGCAGTACTTATGTTATTCGGTAAGATTAACCTCACCTTCATGCCAACCTTATACCAGATCATTATTGCACTGGTTCTTGACCTTATCTGTGTTATCATCGGTTCCCAGCTTTGGAAAAAGGCCAATCACATCAAGCCGGCCAGCGAAAAGAACAAAACGTTGTTCTGGCTTTGGAACAACATGGGTGTTATCGTATGTGCCTTTGCATTTATCCCGTTTGTTATTTTGGCACTGACTAACAAGAATACCGATAAGAAGACCAAAGCAATTGCTACCGTAGTAGCTGTTATCGCTCTTTTAATCGGCGGTTTGACAAGCGTTGACTGGAACCCGGTATCCGAGGAGCAGCAGCAGGCTGCCATGGAATCCATCGAAGGAAATGTTGTATGGAGCCCGTTCGGTAAGGTATACCACATCGACGACGATTGTCACTCCCTCAACCAGACCGAGACCCTGACGGAAGGTACCGTAGAGCAGGCAATCGCAGAAGGACGTACCCGTCTCTGTGCATACTGTGCTAAGAGAAACGACGTAAACGGCGTAGTCACCGACCAGAACGTAGACGAGATCGAAGAAGAGACTACGGAAGAATAAAATTTGTAAAAGATACTATTTTAGCGGAAGACCGTAATAGGCCTTCCGCTTTTTTATTATATATAAACAATGGGTGTTTCACGATAGTGTGGCACACCCATTTTGAGAATCACGCCTTGCGATTCGGAATGTACATACAGGTTGTCAAGACTAATAAATAGTATGTTTTGCATTTCCCGAAGGGGCGCGTCTTTAGCGCAGTCGAAATCACCTCTTAGAAAAGACTGGGCGCGAGGTCGCTCCCGAGCGTCCTAGTCGTTCTTAGAGGAAGTTCGACGGAGCGTTGCGCTCAGCAAAACAAACTATTTATTAGTTTCGACAACCGTTTCATAACCGAGCTCCGCAAGGCGAAACATAGAAAGGGCCGCCCCACTTCGTGGGACAGCCCCTGACATTCTTCAAAGACCGTGCGCCTCGCTTTGAACGCTCGTCACAATCGTTACTCTGACAGTTAACTCGGCTCCGGCAACCTTACGGCACACGGAAGGTTTCGCTTAGTGCTGCTCCATTCCTGACCTGACACGGTTCACGAATTTCCGTTGCGCAAGACCAAAACGTCAACATCACTTATCAAAGCCGGCATTGCAACAAAGCGCCCGAGGCAAAGCATCACCCCTGCTGTAGCGGATTGCAGGTACAGGGCACCGCTAACTCCCCGGCTGCACGGTATTCTCAGTATACTTACTTTTTGCCGTGATGTCAAGGGTGTAATTTGGAAACTTCCAAACGCCGCTCCCAGTCTTTCAACATTGCCTCTATATAACTTCCACCCGTGCATCTCCCGTCAACGGATTTCTCTTTTCATAATCAAACAATACATACACCGGCTTCTCCGCCGTCTTTACCTCTCTCCGTAACCGCATCTCCCACACCGGATAGGAAAACGGCTCCAAATGGGTCATCCGCGCCAGTTGCTTGGAATCATACATCTCATACTCCGGCAAATACGCACGCTCCTCTTCCTCCCTACGATAAAACTCCCGCATTTCCTCCTTGTAAGATGTAAGGTCCTTTGCAAAGTCCGGCCGGCTCTTTACATTTTCCCGCAAATACAAATCATAGGTCAAAAGCTCCCGGTATACCGCCTCATGCGACCGGTCCGTTTCGCAGGCAAAATTAAGCAACACCTGATACCGGTAGCTTCGCGCAGGACTGGTTACAAAGTAACCCTTTTCTTCGTAAAACACCGCCAACGCTTCATACATCCGGAACGGGGACAGAAACGCCTTCTCCAGAAATTGCAATGTATGTACAAACTGATTGCTGTTGTAATAAAGCTCCACCATCTCTTCGATGCGCTTTAACCGAAGCACATCCGTAAAAGATAGCCACTTGGTATACAATACCTCGTACGGCGGCCTGTCCGTATAACAAATACCGAATTCCTCCGCCCGAGTATGCATCTCGGAACCCTTCAACACCTTTAAAAATCCCAGTTGTAACTGTTCCGGTCTCATGGAATACACCCGGTCAAAGGATTGTCCGAAGCTTTCATAATTTTCGTAAGGAAGTCCTGCAATCAAATCCAAATGCTGATGTACGTTCTTTCCGCTGTTAATCCGAGCCACAATGCGTTCCAGCTTATCCACATCCATCTTTCGGTGAATTGCCTCTAAGGTCTCCGGATTTACAGACTGCACCCCGATTTCCAGCTGTACCAGCCCCGGCCGCATCCGGGAAAGCAGCGTAAGCTCTTCCTCATTCAACAAATCCGCAGAAATCTCAAAGTGAAAATTCGTCACACCGTTGTCATGCTCTAAAATATACTTCCAAATCTCCGTAGCATGGGCATGGTTACAGTTAAAGGTCCGGTCCACAAACTTCACCTGCTTTACCTGATGGTCCAGAAAAAACTGCAACTCTTTCTTTACCGTTTCTATATCCCGCATACGCACCTTTTTATCAATGGAACTGAGGCAATAACTGCACCGGAACGGACATCCTCTGCTTGATTCGTAGTAAATGATTCTATTTTCAAAGGCCGTCAAGTCCTCGTATAAAAAAGGCAAGGTACTGATATCCGTCAATTCCCGGGGCGTTGTGTAACCCGATTGAAGACACAAGCCCCTTATTCCCCGAAGACCTTCTGCATCGGTTCCAACGGTTCCGCCTGCCGGACTATCCACTTTCTCATTCCGGCTTCTCCACTGCTCATGCGTTTTTTCTCCATGATTATCCACTGCCTGTACCGAAGATTTCTCCTTCTCCACATAGTACGCAAGCAACTCCCGAAACGTCTCTTCTCCTTCTCCCACCATGACACCGGAGACCTCCGGATGCTCACAAAGGACCTTCCGTGCATCATAGGACACCTCCGGACCGCCCAGCCAAACCGGCACATCAGGCATCAGCTTATGCAGCTCCGCAATCAGCTCCCGAACCATCCCAATATTCCAAATATAGCAGGAAAATCCAAGTACGTCCGGCTTCCGCTTAAAAATATCCGCAAGCACCTCCGTAAAGGCATGATTGATGGTATACTCCGCAATCTCCGTAGCTTTCCCAAGCTCCGGTCCCGCATAAGCCCGCAGACTGTACACCGCCGGGTTAGAGTGAATATATTTTGAATTAATCGCTACCAAAAGAAACTTCATGGCGGAACTCCTTTCTAAAATTTCACTATGTGTCATATATCATCATCTGATAAAGCACGCTCTCGCCATTGTGCAGGACAAGGGGCTGTCGCATTCAATCTATGCGACAGCCCCTTCCCTGTGTCTATTTCGACAGCGTCTTTATCATCTCCGTAATGGTCTCGATTGCGCTGTTTAGCTTACTCTCACTCATAGCCGCCACGTACTTGTCACGGTTTGCATATACCTCATTCACCGCCGCCAGCAAGGTTTCGTTGGTCACATCCTCTTCTTTTAACACATAAGAAAAGCCCTGACGCTCAAAGGATTCCGCATTTAAAATCTGGTCGCCGCGACTGGCTGCCGCAGACAGCGGAATGAGGATATTCGGCTTCTTTAATGCCAGAAGCTCACAGATGGCGTTTGCACCTGCGCGGGACACAATAATATCCGCTGCCGCAAACAAATCCTTTAACTCCTTGTTAATATACTCAAACTGTACGTAACCTTCACGACCGTTAAAGGCTTCATCGGTTTTTCCCTTTCCGCAGAGGTGAATAATCTGGAACTGCTGCAAAAGCGTCGGCAACAAATCACGAATGGCATTGTTCACCGAAGCTGCTCCGGTACTTCCGCCAATGACAAGAAGCACAGGCTTATTAGCCGTAAATCCGCAAAAATCAAGACCCTTAATCTTATTACCGGTAAACAATTCCTTACGAATCGGAGAACCGGTCAGCACCGCTTTCTCTTTCGGGAGATAATTTAAGGTCTCCGGGAAATTGGAACACACCTTCGTAGCGGACGGGATGGCAAGCTTATTTGCCAGACCCGGCGTAATGTCGGACTCATGGATAATACACGGAATCTTACATTTTTTTGCCGCCATTACTACCGGCACAGATACAAATCCGCCCTTGGAAAATACGATATTCGGATTCAGCTTCTTTAACAGCTTCTTCGCTTGAAAATAGCCCTTTACCACATTGAACGGGTCGGTAAAATTCTTCCAGGAAAAATAGCGGCGGAACTTACCGGAAGCAATCCCGTAATAGGTCACTCCCTGTCCGGTAATCAGTTCCTTTTCGATGCCCTCGTAAGAACCGATGTAAGAAATCTCATAGCCTGCTTCCTTTACCGCCGGAAACAGTGCAATATTCGGAGTTACGTGTCCGGCGGTACCGCCACCGGTAAATACAATATGTTTCATAAGGCGCTATGCCCTCCATTCCTTTAATGCCTTGGCAAGCTGATCCGGACAAGACGTCGGCTTAAAACCGCACTTGATTCCTTCCAGTCTGGAAATCACCTCATCCACCGGCATGCCCTTTACCAATGCCGCAACGCCCTGGGTATTACCGTTACAGCCACCGATAAACTTCACTTCTTTTACAATTCCGTCTTCCACTTCAAAATCAATAGCAGAAGAACAGGTTCCCGTTGTCTTGTATCTCATATAGTATATGCTCCTTTTCCGCTCCGTGTGCATTGCTTCCTACTGTTTTGTAACACGCCGGGGCAACTGTCAATCCTACCAAATCTGCCCCTATTATACGAAAACCCATCGGGAAAATCAAGCAAAATCACAGAAAGTTCATTGTGCTTTTCTTTATTTTGTGCTACACTGAAAAAAATGTCGGTTTTCGGATTGTCCGTTTTGTAGGATTTTTCATCCACCCGGACAAAATATGACCGAATCCGCAAGGAGACTGTATGAACAAACTGGGAATTATCGGTGCAATGGAAGAAGAAGTTGCACGTATCAAAGAAGCTATGACAGAGGTTCAGGTTACCGAGCGTGCTTCCCTGACCTTTTACGAAGGAATTTTACAGGGCCTGCCGGTGGTAGTAGTCCGCTCCGGTATCGGTAAAGTAAATGCCGCCATCTGCACCCAGCAGTTAATCGATTTATTCGGCACCGACGCTATTGTAAATACCGGCATCGCAGGCTCTTTGGATGCTGCCATCGATATCGGAGATATTGTACTTTCCACAGACGCTCTGCAGCACGATATGGACGCGGTGGCTTTCGGCTACGAGATAGGCGTAATTCCGCGCATGGACACCTCTGTTTTTGAAGCGGACGAAGCACTCCGTACTCTTGCGGGAGAGGTTTGCCGGGACGTAAATCCGGAGATTACCGTCCATGAGGGACGCATCGTCACCGGCGACCAGTTTATTGCGGACAAAGCAAAGAAAGATTGGCTCACCTCTACGTTCCACGGCATGTGTACCGAGATGGAAGGGGCTGCCATTGCCCAGGCCGCACACAACAACAAGATTCCGTTCTTAATTATCCGTGCCATTTCCGATAAGGCGGACGATTCCGCCAGCGAAGATTACCCGACCTTTGAGGCAAAAGCCATTACCCATACGGTAAATCTGGTATGCGAGTTCGCCAAAAGACTGGCATAACGTTACATCTTTTTGCTTTATTCACGGTGCTGCCGCCAAAATACGTGGCAGCACTTTTTACGTTTGTCTCTTTTTGTAAAAATCATGCAACCATAAGAATAATTTCGGTAGTTATATAGATGAGAGAGCTCTTATCAAACCAAGGGAGGGGAACCATGGACGACAAAGAAATTATAGATTTGTACCTGAACAGAGATGAAACTGCTATTTCCGCCACCGCAAAAAAGTACGGAAATTACTGCTACTCTGTGGCTTACAATATCTTATATGACAAAGAGGATGCTGAGGAAAGCGTAAATGACACCTATTTAGGAGCATGGAACAGCATTCCTCCCCATAAACCGGAGGTACTCTCTTCGTATCTGGGAAAAATCACCCGGCACGTCAGCTTGAAACGCCGTCGTGACAAGCAGGCACAAAAGCGAGGCAAAGGTGAGATTGCCCTTACATATGAGGAACTCGCGGACTGTATTCCCGCGAAACACGATATCGACGCCGAACTGGAGGCAAAAGAGATTGTTCTTCACATCAACACTTTTCTTTCCACTCTTCCGGCCATAGAACGGCACATTTTCATTTGCCGTTACTGGTACTTTGACAGCATCGGCTCCATCTCCCGTCAATTCGGGTTCCGGGAAACAAAAGTAAAATCCATGTTATTCCGCACCCGTACAAAACTTCGAGACAAACTAAAAAAGGAAGGTGTTCTGATTGAATATTGACAAACTCTCTGAAGCCATCGGTATGATTGATGACAACATGATAAAAGAAGCAAAAGAAACAAAGAAACAAACGATTGCTTTTCCGTTCCGAAAACTGGCCGTTGCCGCTGCCATCGCCCTTGTCTGCTTCGGCTCGGTCCCTGCACTTGCAGCCGCAGATGTGGAGCCGGCATATCACTTACTTTACAGTATCTCTCCGGCCCTTGCCCAAAAATTTAAGCCGGTCAATTTCTCCTGTGTGGACCAAGGGATTCAGGTAGAGGTAGACTCCGCATATATTCACGGCGATACCGCGGAAGCAATCATTTGTATCAAAGATTTGACCGGTGATCGGATTGACGAGACCGTAGACTTATTTGATAGTTACAATATCCGCAACATA
The DNA here is from genome assembly GCA_045596385.1 of Lachnospiraceae bacterium. Classification (GTDB taxonomy): domain Bacteria; phylum Bacillota; class Clostridia; order Lachnospirales; family Lachnospiraceae; genus SIG307. The sequence goes on along the minus strand of JAZOCC010000033.1, from coordinate 34,615 downwards.
AAGGACAGCTCTGCTACTTGTCATTTGCTGGATTACAACGAATCCACAGGCGTTGCTGCTTTTGCGGTTCTGATGGAGCAAATGGACGGCTCCTCTCTCTCCGGAAGTAAAGTCACAGTTTCCCTTTCCAGGCTTTTATGCAAGAAAGGAACGTTTAACGGAGTCTTGGAAGATATCTCTCTTTCTTCCGTGACCGACACTCCGGTCCTTATAGATAACGTTAAAATCCGGGGCGGTGGAGGCGCTGCCCATCCGGACAATCCTGTATTTTTGCAGCCTGCATCCGCACCTCTTTTAACCCCGCTTCCGGGCATCTCCGTCACCGGTCTCGGTTACGAAAACGGAAAGCTTCATGTGCAGATTTGCTATGAGGATATCGGAAACACGGATAATCACGGATGGATTCGGTTACAGGGCAAAGACGGAGAGGTACTGGACTGCTCCTATGATGTCAGCTTTTGGGATTCTTCTCTTACCGACAGTTATGATGAGTATGTGTTTGAACTGCCTTACGAAGAACTGGGAAATTACAAGATTTATGCAGAATTTACGAACAGCGGTCTTTTGATTGAAGGGGACTGGGAAATTACATTCCCTATGAAACAGGTAAAGTAACATCAATTTTCGTGCATGCAAAAAGGTGCTGTCGCACTTTACGATTAAATCGTAGGTATGGCAGCACTTTTTGTCACCATTCATTATTCTTTCCTTTCGGTATTTTCCACCATAGTTCCCGTAGTGCGGTCATAGATTGCATATTCCAGTCCGTTTGTTACGGAAATATACTCGTTATCACTATATCGCGCCGATGAAGTATAGCAACCGGTTTTTGAGACAAATTCCGTATTGATAAAAGACATTTCAATACAGCTGTTCCTCAAATCACAATCCCAGGTCCATTCCACATCATATAATTTATTTCCGCGATAGTCATATTTTTCAAACGCGACCAAACTATTATAATAAAGCAGGTAAAACGCATCCTTATCTTTTTGCATTTCCCTAAAAGTATGATTTAATTTTCTGTTACCCAGATACCTGTTGCCATCAAACTTTAACAAAAGCGGAATCGAATACCTTCCTTCATAATACGTATAACTTTCTATCTCAAATATCAATTCGCGGAACTTGGAAGAATATACCTTTAGCTTACAATCCTTCGTTTCCGCATAGAATTCATCGGAAAAGTAGTAGTCCACGAGGCGGATATATTCCTCATACGAAATATCCGTCTCGGAACTATCCCAGAGTGTAGTCTGTATTTTTTTCAGAAAAACGCTTTGATAAAACTCAAACACCTTATCTTTTAAAGAATGGTTGTAAGTCTCGACGGCGTAGCGCATAAGGCTGTTTCTCAAGGCATCGAAAGCCTCTTCTTCCGTCGTAAGGCCTTCTTCCCAGAAAACACCGCGCTCCGGACCACGTTCCCCTCGACGATAGGACCGAATAACATATCCGTCATTCCCGCGAAATACTCCGTAACCCTGCTTCTGGCACTCTGCCTCATCGCCGACATAGGTATAGTCTTCGCTATATGTATGCACCGTTACCAGATGATTTTCCTTTATCCACACCTCAAACTCTTGTCTTATCATAGTTACTCCTCTCTCATAAAATAGTATTACGGACAAAAAAATACCTATCAAAGAATTTCTCTCTGATAGGTACCTGTTTTCTTAGCCTACGCGCAGCTTAAACTTCTGAATCGCCTTGGCATCCTCGGAATCTACCTTCTCGATGGCCGCACCCAGCTCACACATCTTGTGTACAAACTTCTCATAGCCGCGCTCTACATACTCGATATGCTCCACGGTGGTATAGCCATCCGCCATAAGGCCTGCTACCACAAGTGCCGCACCGCAACGCAAATCAAGGGCACGAACAATAGCTCCGGTCAGCTTATCAACGCCTTCTATCACGGCACTGTTCCCCTCTACCACACGCATGCTGGCACCCATACGGGTCAACTCATCCACATACATAAAACGGTTCTCGTAAATGGTCTCGGTCACAATACTGGTCCCTTCCGCCGCACACAGCACAGTAGCCATTACCTGCTGCATATCCGTCGGAAATCCCGGATACGGCAACGTCTTAATGTTGGTATGTACCAGACGCTTGGACGCCACCACGCGTACCGCATCGTCAAACTCCTCTACCTCAGCGCCGATTTCCACGAGCTTCGCAGACACCGCCTCCAAATGCTTCGGAATTACATTCTTTATCAGAACATCGCCTCTGGTGGCTGCTGCCGCCAACATAAACGTACCGGCCTCAATCTGGTCCGGAATAATGGAATAGGTGCTTCCGTGTAAGGAAGACACGCCGGAAATGCGGATGACATCGGTACCTGCACCCTTAATATTGGCACCTAAGCTGTTTAAGAAATTCGCTACTTCTACGACATGAGGCTCCTTTGCCGCATTCTCCAATACCGTCTGACCCTCAGCCATACTTGCTGCCAACATTACATTGATGGTAGCACCTACACTGGTACAGTCAAAATAAATATGTGCACCCACCAGCTTCTCCGCCTCGGCAATAATCATACCGTGCTGAATCACTACCTTTGCACCCAGTGCCTCAAAGCCCTTGATGTGCTGGTCAATCGGTCTGCTGCCGATATTGCAACCGCCCGGAAGCGGAACCTCTGCTCTCTTATATTTACCCAGCAAAGCACCGCATAAATAGTACCCTGCCCGAATCTTTCTTAAATCATCATAACCGGCAATACAAGTAGTAATGCTGCCACCCATAATGCGTGCCTCATGCACGTTCGGACGCTCTACTACCGCCCCCAGTGCTTCGATTGCCTTCAATAAAATATCCACATCACTGATATCCGGAAGGTTATGTAAACGCACCGGTTCATCCGTCATAATTGCAGCCGCAAGTACGCCTAATGCTGCATTTTTTGCTCCTCCGATGATAACCTCACCTACCAGCGGCTTACCACCTTTGATCATATATTGTTCCATAATTCACCTCGAACTTGGATTTATTCTGATTATTGTCGTCGCGATTGCTTGTCGCAACACTTCTTTTATGGTTTTTGTGCAATTTGCACATAATTTAGGACGCATTTTTGTGCAAATCTACCATTCCTACTTTGATTATACCACAAACTTTCATTTTGTAAAGTACTTTCTGCCATATCATTCTAAAACAGTAGACCAATTCTTCTGCTGTAGAATAAAATCCCGTCTCTTACCGTCCGATTTCTTTTAATTTCTGCACCAATTCCGCTAATACCTCACCGATTTCATCCTTAGTCACATCCACCGTTACCCGGGCATATCGCTCATAGTAAACCCGACGTTCCTCATATAAGGAGTTCAAATCCTGCCCTTCCTTTAATACTACACCACGCCGTTTTAAATCTCCCAAACGTTTCGAAAGCTCCGTTACCGGCACGTGAAGATATACCACCGTACCGATTTCCGAAAAATGCTTCATGGCCTTTTCGGAATAAATCGCACTTCCCCCCGGGGCAATCACAGTACGTTCCGCATGAATTCCCGCATTAACCTCCCCCTCGATTTTCAAAAAGCCGTCCAGGCCTTTCTCCTCAATGATTTCGCACAAAAGCTTTCCCTCTTTTTCCTGAATCAAAAGATCGGTATCCAAAAAACGATAATTCATGGCTCTTGCCAGAAGCACACCGAGCGTACTCTTTCCCGCTCCCGGCATACCGATTAAAATTATATTATTGTTCTTCATTTTTTATTCCTCTTTTCTCTCTTTTTCTTCTCCCCGTCACAAAGTCCGGTGAACCTCTTGTAAACTTCACAAAAATATACTATACTATATACTAATCTAAGATAATATGTCAAATCGAAAGGAGAACGCTTATGAATTTGCTGGAAATCGAAAATCTTTCCGATGACACCGGACACAGAGTCAAACAAAACCTCAAGTTTAAAACCGGAAAGTTCATCTGGCGAGTGCGTTTTACCGCCCCGTTAAACCCTGCCACGGTAAATAATGTGAATATGTTCGTAACCGCAGAAGAAAGCGGCTCCATTTTACGCACCGCCATTCGCTACAATTCGCAGACAAATGAAGTGGAAATCGAACCGCTGGATCCTTATGCAAAAAACACCTCATATATTTTAAATGTAACAAAAAACGTACGCTCCAAAGGCGGACAAAACTTAAAGGACGAAATCAAAATCAGATTTACCGTATAACTCCGAAATCCTCTGCCGTAAGCTCCAGTGCCTCTGCGGCGAGGAAGTTCCCGGCACTTGCCATCGCAAGTATCGTCCCCTCGTTCCGGCTATCCGCATTCCTTAACGCCTCTCTGACCGTCTCCATGGTCGACGCTAATCTACCCTCTTTTTGCTCTACTCTGGTCACATAATCGATTTTATCCGTCAGAATTTTCATTGCCTCCCGGTCAATCTCATAATCCTGGGCTTTAATGTATCCCAGAGCAAATGTCAACAGCTCTCCGCTGTCATATTTCGGCAGATGAACCCTGTTGTTAAATTCTCTGTTGCATTCTGCCTGATTCCGGAGCAGACTGCTCATGGCAGTTGCATTGTCCTCCAAAATCACGGTGCCGAGCACATTGGTATGATGAATAAACTGTAAAAGTGATTCTGCCGTAGCATCTGTCATCATGCCCGCATTTTCTACAATCAGACATACATCCTTTAATTGCTCTTTCTTCTCGTTTAAATCAATTTTATTTAACCGTTCCGCACTGATCTTAGCTACCCGCGGCGTCTTCACATAAGAAAGCTCATATAACAACTTCGCAAGGTAGGTTCCCAGTGAAGTCTTTCCGCTGTTGTCCTCCCCGGTGATAATCAGGCAATGGCACTTCTTCCGTACCGTTACCACCACCTCCAGCATACGCACCAATTGCTTGCGTACCCGTTCGATATAGGCAAACTCATGCAGTAACTCCTCGAATACGAGCCCCCTTTCTTCCAGTCTTACCGATAATTCCTTTCCTAACGGCGTTAACATCGCCGGTTCCTCCCACACCGGATTGTCCCGGGTCACAAACAAAGACATCTGCTCATAGTCCTCCGCATCCTCCGGCTCATTTACCGTTCCGGCACAAACACTCTCTTCCGGCACTTCCTCCGTCGCAAACAAGGATGCATCCTCTTCCCACATCGGTTCTTCCGTTACCGCAGCTTCTTCAAAGAAATCCTCTCCGAATAAACTTCCCTGTTCTCTATAGGTCTCCTCCGGTACCGCCTTCTCTTCCTCTTCCGGCTCCGGATACTCGGTTTCCGCAGAAATCTCCTGCGCCCCGGTCCCATTTACCGCAACATAAGATTCTGCCTGTTCATAACCGTCCGTTTCTTTCGCCTCAAAATGCTCTTCCGCTATCGCACGATACACGTCTTCCAACGCCAGCTGCTCTTCCTCTTCCAAACGCCGGGCCGTTTCCTCTGCCAACTGTTGCTCCTCGGCAACGCGACGCTGTTCCGCTTCAAATGCCCTGCGGTCTTCCTCTTCCTTCGCTCTGCGGTCTTCCGCCTCCTGAATACGACGTTCTGCCTCCTGCTTGATATCGTCTGCGGACAATTCTCCGCGATAATATGCCTGCAATGCCTTGGCGCGCTCCACATAGGTTCCCTCACCGAACCAGAGAATCAAATCCGCACATTCTGCCATGCACTCCTGCTCCCGGCCCAGCTTGTGGTACAGCTTCGCCAGCTCATAGGCATACTTTTCCGTGTATTCTTCTGCCTTTAGTGTCTGCAATACCGGCAACAATTCCTCATCCGGACGATGTAACTGACGTCCGATGCGGTACTCGTAAATGTATCCTCGCGGATCTCCTCCGGAGAGCTTTCCGTACTGCTTTAAGTAGGTCTGTGCCTCTTCCGGATTCTTTTCCGCAAGACAAACCTCCATCAACTCCTCCAGTACGCGCCAGGTCACCTTTTTCTCATAAATGCGAAGCAAAATCTCCTTAGCCGTAGCAAGCTCTCCGCTTTTTCTGTATACCTCGGCCAGCAAAAACAGATCCCCAACGTCCTTCAAACGTTCCTTTCGGATACTGTCCGCAATTTCCTTCGCCGCCTCATACTCTCCCGCTTCCGAAAGCGACCGTATTTCTTCCAATCGTACGATTGCCCGATAACGCTCAATTCCCATACTACACCTCCGATATATCCAAGCTGGTCTGTTCAAACTGCAACGGAATATATTCCACCGAGTCCGCTTCCACACGACTACAATAATCCACCACAACCGTCTGCTGTCTGCCGTCGATTAACTTCTGCCCCAGCACATAATTTACATCAAACCGTCCCGTAATGGCCGGCGTGGTACCGCGGGCCGGAACGATGAGCTGCACATGATTGGCACGAAGCAGTTCAAAAATCGGTTCCCAAATATACACATCCTTTGCGGCACCGAACGGATTATCGATAAAAATTACCTTACGAAGCCCCGCCGCATCTCCCTTCGGGGAATAGATGCTGGAAATATAATTAATTACCGCAATTAAAAACTGAATATAAATACCCTGAGACTGTCCCGTACTACCTACCGCCTCTTCGTAGCGCAGATGTCTGCTCTGCTCCTTAATACGCTCTCTCTTATACAATAAAAGCTTGATTCCGTTCATATCGGAAACAATGACAGAGAACAGCTTCTTATAAGACAGCGCCGTACGAATATACTTCATACGCTCCGCCGGATTGGCAATACCGTCCACCACCTGAATCACTTCATCGATATAATTCGTCATCCGTTCCTTAAAAAACTCTTCCTTTACATACGGAATCTGTAGGGAAATCATCGGAATCTGCTCGCCGTCAAGCAGTATCTTGGAAAGCTTCGGCAGCCGTTCCAAGTCTGCCTTAATATTCAAACAACGTTGCAGACACTGACTCTCGAAATTCTCCTTAATGGTCTCCAAATCACCGAGACCCGCCTCGATTCTGGTGCGTTCAAGCTGCAAACACTCCATCACTTCCTTTAAACCACGAATGACCTCCTCCGTCTCTCTTCCGCTACGCGGCATCATGACACTGTTGCCGATTTCCTCGGAAAGGGCCTGTGCTCCCAGTACCTGTAAAGTCTCCATGGTCTTCTGACGGTTCCGGTAAAACTCCTCCTGACGCTTTAACAGCTCTCTTCCGCAAGCAGCATAACGCTCCCTTGCTTCCTTGTAGCACTCCGCCAGACGCACATTGTTTTCCAGTCTGCCGCACTCCTCCGTCAGAGTCTCCGTCCCCTCAAACATCCGGGCAATTTCATTCCGGATTACGGTATATGCGGAAAGCTCCTCCGTAAGCTCCGTCTGGGAACGCCTGAGCTCTCCGATTTCCTTCTGCTTCTGCTCGATTTGCATCCGCCGTTTGGAAATAAAAGCGGAAAGCGCCTCCCCCGTCAACTCTACCGGATGATATTCCCCGTACTTTTCTATAATGGACGCCTCCGCCTGGCTGTTCTTTCCTTCCAGACGATACAGCTTCTCCTGCATCTGTTTGATTTGACGTTCCAGCTGTTCCGTTTCCTCTGCCAAAGCGGCAATCTCCTCGCCGCGTCTGGTCAGCTCCGCCTCCGATGTCTCGTATACTTCATTCTTTTCATACAACTCCGACAGCTCCGCCACACTGAAATCTCTGCTGCGAATATTACGAAGCAAACGATTCATGGCTGCCACATAGGAATCCAGCAAACGTTGCTTATCCTCCAACGAAGAGGCTTCCGTATGCAGCGCCGCAATCTTTCCGTCAATCTGTACCGACAACTCTGCAATATCATAGGATACCGCCTCTACCGGTCCTTCCGTGTAATAAATCGAATAGCTGTCCCAGGTACGGGCAAGCTCCTCTGCACGGGTACGGAGGCTGTCTACCTCTGCCTTTTTTGCCTCGCACTCCGCCAAAAGTGCCTCTGCCGCTTCTGCCGCATCCTTCTTCCACTGGGCCAGACGCTCCGTCTTTTTCTGATACTCCTGTATCGCTTTCTCCTTTTCCTCCGCCTGCTCGTGTAGCGTAACAAGGGCATGGTAGGAAAGCGCCTCCTTCTCCGTTACCGTAATCGCATCCCGGCAAGCCTCCGCCTCCTCGGATGCCTCCTTTACGCGTTCCGTAAGAGAAGCCAGACGCTCCGTCTCCTCCCGAAGCTTTTCCTGTAAGACGTCCTCGGTGCGGTCTGTACCGTACTCTGCCTTCTTTGCGTACATAGTGTCGTAATACTGCTTTACGAAGCCGGTTAAAAACTCCTCATCCTCCTCGTAAGCCTCCAAAAGCGTCTCCAGACGACGAATGGCGTACTCTGCCTCTTCTTCGATTCGAGACAGACGCACGATTTCCTTCTGGCGTGCCTTTTCTTCAAACAAAGCCGCACCGTCCCGTACGCAAAGAAGCATCTGTTCTCTGTGGAACAAATCCTTTCCTGCGCGCAAGGATTCCATGCGAAGCAACGGTACCATTGCCCCCTCCGGCACACACTCCGCCAGAAGGTGATCATCAAATACCGCCTCAAACCCTTCCGTAATGACCGCAAAGGTCAGACCTGCATATTTCTTTAGCAGCTCCTCCTGTTCCTCCGGCGTTTTCGTCTGTAAATACTCTGCACCGGTCATGGCCTTCTTTTTATGTCTTGTACAAATATATTCCTTTACCGTTTCTGCCGCCTCGGTAGAAGAAAACAGCTCTCCTGCCTCTACCGCCTGACGTCTCACCTTTGCTGCCTGCAACTGCTCCGACAACCTGGTCTGCTCCGCATATGCCTCTCTGCAACGGGCGCGTACCGCCATCCGAAGGGCACGGTAATCCTTCTCTCCGTAAGCCTCGGAAAGCTTATCCGCACGAAGCTTCGCCTCGGAAAGCGCTTCCTTTTCCGCTTCCGCCGCCTGTTGCTCGTCACGGTACTTTTGGAGCTCCGCCCGTGCCTGATGTACGGCATAAACCGCTTCCTCACGCTCCTTGGTCAGCTTCTCGATTTCACCCTTTAAAGCATTGTATTTCATGGACGCTGTTACACCGCGTTCTCTGCATTCCTTCTCAAGGGCAAATGCATCCTCCGCAAGCAACAGTCCAACCGCATCCTTCTGCTCCTTTATCTTTCCGTACAGCACAGACAATTCCTTCTTTGTCTGCTCCGTAAGCACCTCGGCGACATCTGCCTCCCTCTCTACATCCTTTCGGGAATTCTCAGCCGTCTTATACTTTAACAGAGCTCCCGCCGCTGCACTTTCCGCCTTAGAAACAGCCTCGGTCAGCTCTGCCTCATAACCTTCCTTCTTTTCCTTATAAACACGCACCAGGGCGGAAATCTCCTCCTGAAGACCACTTTCTCCCGTCATGGCCTGAAGGGTCACCGCCGTCTCATCACGCTTTTTCTTTTCTTCTAAGTATTCCAAATAGTCATTGGCACATTCCTTCCGCTTAAGAAGGGCTACCAACGACTCTCTGCGCTCACGCTTCTGCTCCTTCTCCGCCGTGAGACGCTCCACTTGAGTACTATATTCCTTTGCCAGCTCCGCATCCTCGGAAATCGCTGCGGACAAAAGCTCTGCCTCATACCCCCGCAACTCCTCCGACACTGCAGCCTCCGCCGCCTTTAACTGCTCTACCGATGCCTCTCTTCCGTCCAGATAATGCACCGCTGCATTATAAATACGGTTTAACTGCGTCTTCGCCTCCTGCTGCTCCCCGTATACGGAACCGAGAAGCTCCACCCGGGAAGAAAACTCCGACAGCACTTCCTCCTGACGGTCAAAGCTGCGCATGGCATCCTTCTGCTTTGCCAACTCCACCAGCTTATCCTTCATATCCAGAAGAGTCTGGGACATGGTATCCTCCGCATCCTCCTTACCCGCTTTTCTGCGGAAGGAAGTGCCCAGAATCTCCTCTATTAACAAATCCTCTACCACCTTACGGGTGGTCTTATAATTACTCTCGAAGTACGTACGCACATGGCCCTCGGTCTTATTGATCCCACGGATAATTTCCCATTCACTCTCGTAAATGCCGTAATCTGCGATAAAACTCTGATACTCGCCCTTCCGGTCAAAAATGCGCACGATTAAAGAGTTATCACGTTCCAACTCTTTTAAGTAGCGGCGCAGTCCGCTATAAGTAATCCGCTCCTTGTCCTTTACCAAAGGCAGATTACGGATATCGTTCGGATTATATTCCCGATAAAATATACAATAATTAAAATACTCTATGGATGCGGTATCCTTCGTTTCTCCTTCCGCCTCCGCTGCCTTTCTGGCACAAAAGCCCGTGGTCATATATTGAAAACCGTTTTGAATATTCTCATCGTCAAGCTTCCACTCAATCAGGGAATGGATGGTCTTACTACCTTCACCGGTACGGAACAATTTCTCAATCGGCTGTTTCTCGTCTAAGGTACAATTCGGAATCACATTCTGCAACAGAAGCAGCATAAGTACACTTTTTCCGCCGCCGTTTGCAAGGTCGTACAACGTATTCCCGCAAAAGGGCTTCATCAAAAAGTCATCATATGCCTGGGTTCCGAAATTATATTTTACGTTATTGACACGAATACGGTTAATATGCGGCACCGTCTTCTCCTCCTTTGCTGCTTCGCAGCTGTAGCTCGTACAGTCTGCCCTTTTCCTCTTCAAAATATCTGCGGATTAACGCATGCATCCGACCGGTCGGATAGTAACGCTCTCCCACCTCGGTAAATAAGCCCTGGGACACCATAAAGTTAAATACCAGCTTTACAAAACCGCTCTTGGAACCGCGGCCGGCACGCACGCCCTGAGTATCCTCATTGGCAATCACCGGAAGCTCGTCCCAGGAAATCGCCAGCGCCTTAAAGCTGGTTTCCTCCGGCGTCTCACTCTCCAACCGGTGAAGCTCCGACACCATTCCGGACAATCCATGGTTCACCGCTTCCAGTAAATCCTCCAGCTTTATATATTCTCTGTAATTGTAGGTGGCGGAATCCTGATAAAAGAGTGCCGCCGCCTGATAAATCAAATAATAACAAAGATACAGCTCTTTATTTAAACGCAGTCCCATCATGCGCTTTAAGTCCTCATTGGAATATCCGAAGACACGGTTCTTTTCGCCCACTGCCACATACAATCCGTAGTTATACTCATATACCCGCAGATTCAGCTTTTTGAGCATCAAATCCAAGGCATCACTGACCTCTCCGGATTCATGATACGCCTCGTAAAGTCCCGTATTCTTTCCGTTCTTTGCCTCCACCGGCTCTCCGATTAAGAGTGCTGCCAAAAGCTCCGTTGCCTTTTCCAAGCTCTTTTGTTCCATCTATTCCGCCTCTTCTTCCTTTATCCGTTCGAATACAATCTCCGTTGTTACAAAGCTGGCATCCCGTTCCAGCCCCGCAATCTTATGCACCAGCTCTTCCGCCTCCGGCTTCATCACCAGTCGGAACCGCAATCCGGCATATTTCTTCATGCCGGACTCCGCAAGTAATTCTGCCAGAATACCCTCAAAAAAAGTATCCTGCTTTGTGAGGACCCGGTCCAAATCGTACTCCTTCTTCTGACAAATATGTACCAGGAAGGAATAGTAATCACTGTTTTTAAAAATACCGTCAAAAAACTTCAGCTCCAGCTTCCGGTTCAATGTGGAAAGGGACACTCGCTCCGACACCAAAAGCTCATCAAATAACGTCTTTACGATAGCGGCATAGTTGCCGGAAATACGCTCCTCTTCAATCTCGTCGTCAAAACGGTACATTTCCTCCTTTGCCTCTTCCACCACCTCTGCGGTCTCTCCTCCTTCAGCCGGCAAAGACAAAAGCTCGTCCGTCTGCAAGAGGGAAAACTGCTTCTGCAGCTTCGGTGCCAGCAACGGCTCTATCAGATGCGCAAGCAATGTAACATCCTGTGCCTCCTCGGCCGCCGCCACAAATCCGCGGAAATCAAAAGCTCCGCGTAGTCTGCTGTATTTGTATTTATGAATCATCTCATCGGCACGTACCTGCAAATCCATACAGTCGGAAAGTAACTCCCCGTGATTTGCCATTGCCTTCTTAAGCTCTGTCTCCAGCTGATAAATCCCCCGCAGGGATTCCATATCCTTTGCCCCATCCGCGGTCTCTTCCGCCTTTGCCCGGGCCCGCTCCATCAGCTCCATGTTATGGGAAAACAGCTTCTGCTCCTCGGAAAACCAGCGCATACCGGTTCGGTTAAACTCCTCCAAAGCCTTCACCCCGTCAAATACATTGCTACCGAGTAACGCCAGCACTTCCTTCTTTTGCAGGCGAAGCCGGTTCACCTCACTGTTAATCCGGCGGATTACATCGATTCCGCCCTTAAAATTCTTCGTATGTATCATCTTTTCCAACAAAATCTGCTGGATATTAATCTTACTCTCGTCACGGACTTCCTTCGTGTCCAGATAGAACTCGATTGCATCCGCCGTCACGGAATACAAAACCGTACTGCCGGATAAGGTGGCATCAATCAGCTTCATACGAACCGATGCATTTGCCTTCTTCACCGGATCGAAATACTCCATCACAAAGGGTTTTCCGTCATTCTTTAATTTATCAAAAATATAATCGACCAGCTCTTTCTCTTCCTCCGGCGGTAACAGCAAATCAAAATCTCTTGTCAGCACGCCGGAAATAAACGCTGTAATCTCCGGATATGTAAGTGCCCGGTCATTAAACTGGTTCTCCTCGATAAAGAAACGAAGCACCGCCAGCGTAATATAACCCATATCCAGAAAGGCATATTTTCCCTCCTTAAACAGGTGAAATGCAGTATTCTGAAGACAGAAAAACGGATAATACCGTCTCAGATTCCGCATACGGTCATTATGAAAATCTATGATATCATGCAGCATCTGATAAGTGCCGTCCATGGTGTTCCTCCTCCCGGTAAACTTCTCCCGGTTTAATGATTTTTATAATATGCCAGAGTATCGGCCAACTCCTGCGGAAGCTCAATACCGTTCTTTGTAATCGCGAAGTGACGAAGCTCTGTCTCACGAATCTTCTTGGCATTTTCTCTTCTGTATCTTGCCATGGCATCTTCAAAGGCCGGCTGTTGCATCAACTGGACACGGATATTTTTCTCGAACGGACAATAGGTCGCCATAATCTCTCTGGCCACCTTATTTAACTTCATAGCGCCGTTTACCTCATTCTTCATCCACATCTCATAGTCCATGGCGAAGACCTCCCGGTAATTATTTTTGCCCTTCTGAAGCTGTGATTTTACACGCTCCTTCCGTTCTTCGGAAATATCCCGGTTCTTTTTATAATACATCAGATAGTCCGTATACTCCGAGGTCAGAGATTTGATCTGGATATTGTTCCAGTTCGCTCCCTGCACCGTACGACAAAGCTCCCAACGGTATCTGCCGCAGACACGAATGAGCAAATCGTCAACAGCCACATCCGCAAACAGCGGAAGCAAAAAACGTCCCGGCGTATCTCTTCTGCGACAGCTGATGTCCTGCCATACAATACTCTTGCTTCCCATGGTCGGGAATAAAATAATATCCGGCAATATCTCTGTCATCTTATACTCTTTTTCGATTCCAAGCTCCTTGTTCATATACAGAAACTCACGATAGAACAGGGAGAAATCCATACTGCGAAGCTTATCCACGGTCGCCTGTACCGTAGCTTTGGAAAGGAAGGAACGCTCCGGATCTCCTCCCAACAGTTCCTCATATAAAATCGGTACAAAGATACTGAGCTGACCGTTTACAAGACGATGGTTATAGCGGAACAAATTCTGAATCTCATAGTGCAACCGTTCCTCGTAATCCTTAAACTTCGCCTTTTCCTCTTCCTCGGTAATCTGACCGGTCTTCTTCTGCTCACGCAGCATCTCGGAATACTCCTGGTCAAACTCGTTCTTGGAAGGCTCTCTCTTGCCCTCGTATACCCAGGACAACCACTCCCGTATCGTGAAAATGTGACACCCTGTCTCCTCCGTGTTTACCGGCTCTAATACAAGCTTCTCCAGCTCTAAAAGCTGAGGTCTGGAAATCAAAGTCTCATCTACAAATCCGAACTCCAAAAACAGACGAATCGGAAGCGCAATGTCCGTATCGTCCATTCCGTAAGTCTTTCGGAAAACAATCTCATATATCTGATAAAAAATATCGGAAAGTTTTCTTCTGAGCCGGCGGGTTTCATCCTCCGTGGACGTCTTATCCTCCAACGCCGCAAAAGCCTTCAGTAGAGCAGTAAACTCCGCCCCCGTCTCTTCGGACACTCCCGCAAAGGACAAAATCTGCTCCAATGCATTTTCGCACGGCTCCTCGCCCTCTGCAAGCAACCCTGCCCCCTGCTTTCTGGCCTCTCTCTTTTTTTGATACGTCTCTAACGGCTCTCCGGCACACTTTTCAAACAATGCGGCCAGCTCAGCAAGCTTTTTCTCGGCCACGTCACGCAGCAATACCGCTGCCTTCCTCGTCTCCTCCGTCTTTGCCTTTTCCTCCAACGCACAAAAATAGAAAAACAGATTGTCCGCGCCGCCGTTCATTAAAACAGAGCCCCTACGTCGTAAAAACGCTCCCTGCTTCTCACATTCCTCAAACAACCACCGAAGAATAGTCACCTGTTCCTTAATGTGACGGTATGCCACCTTTGCTCCGCAGGTAAAATAATTCTTCTGTGCCTCCGCCGGAATCTTTCCGGCCTCCAAATAATAGTCCAGCCATTCCGGACTTTCGGATAAGGAGCAACTATCCTTTCCCGCACTCGGGAAATCCGCCGCACGCAGCTCCTCTGCCTTGCAACGGATACAATACTGACGATACAATTCCTCTACCGCATTCGGCAACACCTTTGCCTCCTGCGCGTAACACTGAAGCTTTGCATAAAGCTCCGCAATCAAACGTCCCAGCGTGGCTGTTACTCTTCCGCTGTATTCTTTATTGCCGTCCAGAAACGCCAAAAGCTCCTCGTCGGAGGTGGCGGAAAATGCAAAAACCGTCATCTCCTCCGTGGCAATACAGTCGGTGTTATAGGTACCGGCATGCATGTCCCAGATTCCGAGAAAATCACCGCTTACTACCGGCAAACAAACACTGGAATTCACCAACTTCCCTTTGCCCTTGAGCACGACAAAAACACCGTCCGACTTCATTCCTTCCTCGAACAGTTTCTCACCTACAGGTACCTGATTCATCGCATTCATCTTCATAGTAATCGCCATTTTTCACCCCGCCGTAAAAATAATGATTCCAAAGAATAGTATACTCCTTTTTCGTCGTAAAGGAAAGCTATTTTTCAATCTTCTTGCCGTTTCGACGCAATTCCCGGAAGAAATTCTGCAACAATTCGCTACATTCCTCCTCCAATACACCTTTTTCAAACATTACCTTATGATTTAACCCCGGCGTATTGAGTATATTTAACACAGAACCCGCACATCCCGCCTTCGGATTCATACAGCCGGCTACCACTCTGGGAATCCGCGCCTGCACAATAGCTCCGGCACACATCGGACACGGCTCCAGTGTCACATACAGGGTACACTCCTCCAGTCGCCAGTCGTCAAACAGCCTGCTGGCCTTCTTAATCACCGCCATTTCCGCATGGGCCAGAGTGGTTTTGTCCGTATTCCGACGGTTATAGCCTCTGGCAACCACCTTACCGTCTTTTACCAGCACACAACCGATAGGCACCTCAGAAAGCATTGCCGCCTTTTTCGCCTGCCGGAGAGCCTCCTTCATAAAACGTGCATCTTCCGCTTCCTTCTCCCTCTGCTGCTCCAGACGTGCGGCCGCCTCCTTTTCTTCCTTCTCCTGCTTCGCTTTCTGACGACGTAAAAACGCACGCTCCTTTGCCTCTTTGTCGGACATTCTGTTCCGTGTCTTCATCTCTTCCTCACTCACGTCCATCTAACACTCCTCGGTCTTATAATATTCTCTCTCTTCCTCGGTCGCAAACCCCAGGCTCCGATACAACCGTTCCGCCGGCTCATTTTTCGAAGATACCTGTAGCCGCATCACCGCACCCTCCCGTACGGCATATTCTTTCGCAATCTCTGCCAGCAATCGGGTTGCCATTCCTTTTCTTCGGAACTCTGTCTTCGTTTTCAGCCCGAACAGATAACACTGCATTCCTTCCGCTGCGGGAAGAATCCGACACTCCGACGTTTCCTGCCCCTTCAGAAAAAGTACGTACCGGAGTGTTCCGTCGCCCTCCGGTGCCTCCTCTTTCCTTAGTTCCAACGTATTATCCTCCCCGTTGTCAGGCAACCGTGCCGCCACCTGCTCTGCCAACGCTTTCATTTCGATACAAAGCATGTACTCCGACCACTCATAAGAAAGGCGTATCCCTTTTCTGTGTTCCGTATCAAATCCGTGTATCGGATTTCTTACCGTATGAATCTGCTCCACTCCGACCCGTCTGCACTCTTTTAACGCATACCGGTACAATTCAGGCACCGCATTCTCTTCCTCTTCAAACTCCGCCACCGTAATTTCCGCATGGGCCTCATCCGGGAAAAACACCGTCAACAAACTTTTCGGACGGAATCTGCTGCCGTAAAAGAAAAAACAATCCGCATCCGACAAAGCATTCATTTCTCCCTCCAAAAAAAGCGAAGCCGATACTCCGCCTCGTTTTTTAGCCTCTTCCGTTTTTTTCCGTAACCGGTTCCGCTCCCACCGTAGCAGACGACTCGCCATTCGCACCATAGTTTGCGCCCCTCTTTCCGCACATGAACTCTTCCTTAAAATCATAGCATAGAAAGGGAAAAAAACCAATAAAAAACGAAAGAATTTGTGAATCTTTTTCCCTGTTCTTGCAGTTCCGGCACTTTTGTGCTATTCTATACAAAGTTCGTGTCGGTTAGTTTTTTTGGGAGGGTTTATGAACAGATTAAGAGTAAAGGAAATATTGAAAAAATTTCTTTATCAACTCCGTCTTTTTGCTGCGGAATGTCTGATTCCGGCAGTCTTATTAAATTTGTGCATCGAAGGCTTTTCCAGAGAATCGGTCATCCGGCCGTTTTTCTACCTGATCCAGTCTCCCCTTGTTTTTCTGTACAATACACTACTCATCTGCCTGACTTTATCCGTCTCTTTCTTTTTTAAGCGACGGAAGTTTGCGCGGTTTTTGATTTGTATCCTATGGCTGGCGACCGGTATTACGGATTTTGTATTATTACAATTCCGAACCACCCCGTTTACCGCCGTAGATCTTCTTTTGTTGGACTCGGCATTTTCCATTATGGGACATTATCTGTCCGTATTCCAGATTGTTTTAGTGGTTCTTGCCATTCTTGCTGTAATCGGTCTCGGCATCTTTTTGTTTTTACGTACCAAAAAAGAAACCGCAGGCACCTCCCGCATTTATGCCGGATCGGTATTTCTGCTGTTTCTCCTGTCGAGTACCTGTTTTACCAACCTGTTTGTGACCTGTGGCGTACTGGAACGCAATTTCGGCAATCTGGCCCAAGGCTTTCACACCAACGGTCTTCCGTATTGCTTCTTCTCCAGCATATTAAATACCGGCATTTCCAAACCGGTGTCTTATTCAGAGAAAGAAATCGACCGCATTATGTCGTCCATTACCGGGTCACCGGCACCGGAAGCCACAAAAGCCCCGGATAATCAGACTCCGCCGGCCACCGCAACGCCGGCACCGTCGGACTCTCCGGATACTACAAAGGCCCCGGCGGCGGAAGATAAGGAGTTCATCGCCACAGAGCATCCGAACTTCGTTTTCCTGCAGTTAGAATCCTTCTTTGACCCGACCTATATCAAGGGTGCGGAATTTACCGCAGACCCGGTCCCGAATTTCCGCCGGATGAAGGAAAACTTCTCTTCCGGTTTCTTAACGGTACCGTCCATCGGTGCGGGCACCGCCAATACGGAGTTTGAGCTTTTGACCGGTATCAACCTTGACTTCTTCGGCCCGGGCGAATACCCGTATAAAACCGTGTTAAAGGACACGGTATGTGAAAGCATTGCCTTTAATCTGTCTTCTCTCGGATTGACCGCCCATGCCATTCACAATAATGACGGTACCTTTTACGGCCGCCATACCGTGTTTTCACAGCTCGGTTTTCACACCTTTACCCCAATCGAATACATGGGAACCTATCGTACCACACCTCTCGGCTGGGCCAAAGACGACATTTTAACCGAGCAGATATTAAAGGCTCTGAACTCTACCGAAGGTCAGGATTTTGTATACACCATCTCTGTCCAGGGGCACGGTGCTTACCCGGAGGAACCGGTTTTGGAAAATCCGGTTATCGGCATAGAAGCCTTGCCGGAAGAATTGAAGGATTCTTATTACGAACTCCTGTATTTTGTTAACCAGCTGTACGAAATGGACCGTTTTCTTGCCCGCCTTACCAAATATCTGGATGAATATGAGGAAGAAGTTGTTCTTGTGTTGTACGGTGACCATTTACCGACCTTTCCTTTTACGGATGAGCTTATGGAAAACGAATCCGTCTACGAAACGGAATATGTCATCTGGACCAATCGTCCGAAGGGTACACCTGTAAAGAAGAATGTGGAAGCCTATGGTCTTTCCGCCCACGTATTGAACCTTTATGACATTCACGAAGGACTGTTCACCCGGTTCCACCAAACCCATGCGGAATCGGAGTCCTATCTGGAAGACATGAAGCTTTTGGCTTACGACATTTTGTACGGTTCTTACGAAAGCTTTAACGGCGTTGTTCCGTACCGGCCGACACAGCTACAATTCGGTCTGGACCCGATCGGTCTCCGCAGTGCTCACCTGCAAACCGAACTGGAAGATTATTTCTGCCTGTTCATCAACGGAGATAATTTTACTCCGTACAGCATTGCCTATATTAACGGCGAACCGTGTACTACCACCTATGTCAATTCACAGCTCCTTTCCGTTGTGGGGTTTGACCCGGAGGAAGTACTGAAGATACAGGTGGCACAGGTAGGTGCCGATTCCTATCCACTCTCCTTTACGGAGCAGATTACCCTTACCGTTGACCCGTCATCCTATCTCGAAGACTGATAATTCCACACATTATGAGAAGCCAATCGCAAAATATGATTGGCTTTTTTCATGAAACTATGCTAAAATCGAGTCGTGTACAGTCTTTCTGTCCACATCACATATCAAAGGAGGTACTCTCATGAAAAAGAAACTTTCCGTATTGCTTTCCCTTGTCGTTGCAACCGCATTCCTTGCGGCATGCAATAAGACTCCGGAACAGGCAAATACCGATATTACCCCTACACTTGCGGTAGAAAAACCGGCTGATGCTACCCCGACCGAGTCTCCGGCGGCCACGGAAGCTCCGGCACCGACTACAGAGGCCCTGCCGACTCCCACACCGGCACCGACCGCAACTCCGCGCCCGGATATCTCGGATGTCAGACTAAAGGATTATTACAAAGATTACTTTATGCTCGGTACCATCTATACCCGTACCATCGATTCCGGACGTGACAACGAGCTGGTAAAGCAGCACTTTAACGTAATCACTCCGGAAAACCTGATGAAGCCGGAATATATGCAGCGTCCGCAGGGCACCTTTAATTTCAACGAGTCCGACCACATGATGAGTATTGCGGAGCGTGACGGCCTTACCGTTGTCGGTCATACCCTTGCATGGCACAGCCAGTCCGGCGACTTCCTCGGCATTAAAAACAAGGAAGGAAATCCGGTAACCAGAGACGAAGCCATCCAGCAGTTAAAGGACCACATCTATGGTGTTGCCGGACAGTACAAGGGCCGGATTTATTCCTGGGACGTTTTAAACGAAGCCATTGCCGACGGCGCAAAGCTTCCGGCAGACGGCGACTGGACCAAGTGTCTTCGTGACACCCAGTGGACCCGCTCCATCGGTCCGGAGTTTGTTGCCATGGCCTTTCAGTTCGCTCACGAAGCAGACCCGGATGCTCTTTTATATTACAACGATTATAACTTAAACATTGCCGACAAGGCAGAGATTGCAGCCGCTATGGTAGCCGATTTACGTTCCCAAGGGGTCCCGATTCACGGTATCGGTATGCAGGGACACTACAGCACCGATACGAGCCTCGGTTCCGTTCGTAACAGTCTGAAACTTTTTTCTCAGATTGAGGGAATTAAGATTTCCGTTACCGAGCTGGATGTTGGAGTTCCGAACACCAACGGAAAGCTTTCCGCACAGAACGAAAAGAAACAGGCACTGTATTTTGCAAAGCTGTTCTGCATCTACAAGGAATATGCGGATATTATCGAGCGTGTTACCTTCTGGGGCTATCGTGACGATACCAGCTGGAGAAGTGAAAACAGCCCGCTCCTGTTCAACAAGGATTTGACTCCGAAGGAAGCCTTCTATGCGTTAATGGACCCTGAGGCTTATATTGCCGCTGCCGATGCAGAGGAGACTGTGGTTGCCCGCAGAGCCAACGCAAGCTACGGAACTCCGGTCATCGACGGACAAAAGGATGCCCTCTGGTTGCAGGAAACCATGCCGTATAAAATTAACACCCCGCTGTTTGCTTATCAGGGTGCTTCCGGTACCGTTCGCGTATTGTGGGATGAACACAATGTTTACACTCTGTTTGAGATTACGGACAAAGACTTAAACAAGGACTCTTTCAACATGCATGAGCAGGATTCCGTCGAACTCTTCCTGGATCCGGAAAACATGAAAGAGGATTACTTCACCGATTATGCCGGCCAGTACCGTGTCAACTACATAGGCGAGCTTTCCTTCGGTACGGTTCCGACCACCGACGGTGTACAGGCCGCTGCCGCCGAGACTGCAAACGGCTATATAATCGAGCTTGCCGTTCCGGTAGAAAATGCCCTTTCCGCAGGTATGATCCTCGGTTTCGAGGCACAGATTAACGATAGCAACAACACGGGTATGCGCCAGAGCGTCATGAAGTTTAACGACTCTACCGACAACTCCTACATGTCTACTTCTCTTTGGGGTGAATTGCTGTTAAAGTAATATCTACCGTAGCTTTTACTCCGTAACTGTCACGGAGTTTCCCCCGCAGAGGTCCTTCTGCTTTGCCGGAAAGCACCTCTGCGGAATTTTTATGCCTTCTCCTTTGTTAATTTTTTCTTAATCCTATATTTTCTTGTAGCTTTTTTTTGACTTTCAAGTTATACTGGGAGAGGAATAAGAGAAAGGAGGCGCTCCTTTTGAAACACATATTTATTTTAAACCCGAATGCGGGACACGGCACCGCAAAGAAGGAGTTGGAGGATAGACTTACCGGTACAGCCTTTGACTGGCAGATTTATACCACCACGGCAGCCGGCGACTCGGTTCGCTTTATCCGGGAATGGTGTGGTGCGCATCCGGAGCCGGTACGGTTTTATGCCTGCGGAGGCGACGGCACCCTTCACGAGGTGGCCAATGCCATTTACGGTTTTCCTCAGGCTTCCATGTCCTGCTATCCGGCAGGAAGCGGAAACGATTTTGTCAAATACTACGGAGGAAAATCCCGCTTTTCGGACCCGGTAGCTCTATGCTCCGCACCGGAGGCTCCTATCGATTTGATCCGTGTAAACGACCGCTATGCCATCAACGCCTGTCACTTCGGTCTGGACTCCTGCGTCGCATCCATGATGGACAAAATCCGCCACAAAAAAGTGATCGGCGGAAAAAGAGCCTATCCGCTCAGTGTTCTGTATGCGTTTATGAAAGGTATGCGCCACAAAGCACGCATTTCTGCCGACGGCGAGCTTCTTTGCGACAGCGAGTTTCTCCTGTGTACCGCTGCCAACGGTACACATGTTGGCGGCTCTTACCGCTGTGCACCCCGCTCGTCCAACAACGACGGCTACATGGAGCTTTGTTTTGTGCGGCGCATTTCACGCCTACGCTTTTTATCGGTCATAAAAAAGTACAAGGCCGGCACTCACTTAGATGACCCTTCCCTGGAAAAGTTCATTGTCTACCGGCGATGTAAAACCATGCGGGTGACCGCACCGGAAGGTTTCCATGTGTCTCTTGACGGCGAAGTATTTACTATCCCGGATTTTACCGCAGAAATCATTCCTTCTGCCATCCGGTTCGCAGTGCCGGAACAAAACGATTAATATTGCCGGTTTCACCGGTCTTCAGAAAGGATTTTTAGTTATGAAAAAACGTATTTTAGTAGTTGCAACTGTCTCTGTAGTATTATTGACCGCATTTGCGGCATGCAAAAAAGAGAATAAGAACGACATACCGTCCGCAACCCCGACGGTAGCTCCGACCTCTTCCGTTTCCGAGGATTCCGGAAAGGACAACAAAAACGATGAGGTTGAATCACAAGCAGTTACCTTTGGCGGTGATTATCTTCGTGATAACGGAAGCCTGTCCTTCTATCTTTCAGACGGTGGCTGGAAAGTAAACGGTTATCATACGACGAAAGAGAACTCCTCTTCTCCGGTTGTTCTCTCCGGTTCCGCTTCCTTTAAGGAAGGTACCGTTTTCCTCTATTCGGACGGAGATAATGAGTTATCCTTTACCTTTGCCCCAAAGTCTGTTACCGTTGCGGTAACTAAGGGTACCGCTTATAAGGTGTTCGAAGGCACCTTTACTCGTCACGTCCAGACCACTCCGCCGCCGATAGTTCTTTCTCCGGAAGCCGGCTCTTCCTTAGAGCTTTTGGGACGCATCGGACTGACTCACTATATGCAAAAAGCCGACGGCATGGAAGCATGTATGATTAATTTTGCAGAGGTGACCTTTGATAATGCTTATATGACCGATTTTCTTTTGACCTACGGTAATTTATTCCTCTCCGGGGAAGCGACCTCGGTTCCGGAAATATCCGAATCCTCTCTGGTTTGCAGTATTTCCAAGGAGGCTTTAAACGAACTGTTCCTGACCGCTTCCGCAGGTTCCTTCGATGTATCTGCCTTTGACGGCTCCTCAAAAAACATCGTCGCAAAGGATGATCTGTACTACATTCCGTGTAACGGAGCATATGCCGGCGGACTCACCATTGAGACAACGGATTTGGAGCTTGTCTCCGATGCGTTATCCATCGGTGGCATAGTTGCAAAGGCCAACGGCACCCGCTATGATGTTGCCATGACCCTTACCACTTCCGCAGATGCCGCATCCGGTACCGCAGGGATACGTATTAATGCCGCAAACTATAAATTGGCAAAATAGTATCACAAAAGTTTGCGATTATAGGAAATTTTTCTTTACAAACCGCATAGAGTGTTGTAGAATAAGTTCGTTCGAACAAAACTAAATAGTTTTATCTTCAGGGCAGGGTGCAATTCCCGATTGGCGGTACAGTCCGCGCGTGCTAACACACATGATTTGGTGCAATTCCAAAACCAACAGTATAGTCTGGATGAAAGAAGATTTTACTCGATTTCTGCAAATTAAGATACACATATCATTTTGCAATTGAGTTGAGTTTTACACGCCTGAAGATAATAATCTTCAGGCGTATTTTTATTTTTGGAGGAAAGCAAACATGAACAGCAAAACAAAGAAACTCACCACCATTGCAATGCTTTGTGCACTCACCTATGTTGTAATGGCTGTCGGTAGAATTCCGGTCGTATTGTTTTTAAAGTATGACCCGTCCGATGTTATCGTGACCTTGGGCGGCTTTATCTGGGGACCGATGGTATCCTGCATCATCTCCTTTGTTGTTGCAACAATCGAGTTATTTACCGTAAGCAATACCGGCATCATCGGCTGGATCATGAATATCGTCCAGACCCTATCCTTTGCTTGCGTTGCCGCAGTCATTTATAAGAAAAAGCATACCTTATCCGGTGCGATTATCGGCCTGGTTTCCGGCTGGCTTGTTTCTACTGCGGTTATGATGCTGTGGAACTACTTAATTACCCCAATTTACATGGGATATCCGCGAGAAGCGGTGGTAGAATTATTACTCCCGGCATTCCTGCCGTTTAACCTGTTAAAGGGCGGTTTGAACGCCTCCATCACCTTCTTATTATACAAACCGGTCATCTCCGTCCTCAGAAAAACCGGCTTCGTACCTGCCCCTGAAATCACTACCGCAAAGCACAAAAACCCGGGCTTTTTGATTCTGGCGTTTCTCATTCTTGTGACCTGCGTACTGATTATCCTGTCCATGAGAGGCATTATCTAAACAATATCCGGGTCCGGCATTTCTTGCATCAAAAAATAGCAGAAAGTGCTGTCGTATAAATCTCCACACCGACTCCAGCGTAGAGATGCTTCACACGACAGCACCTTTTTAGCTCTTTTTAAAAGGAACACTTATAACCGAACTTCCGCGTTCCGCCCCAAGGGGCAAGTTTTCCATAGGCCGCGAGGAACCAAGGTTCCGAACATAATCTGGTTGGCTGAACCTTAAACCATATCCGATAACAGAATAACCGAATAACAAAATAACGCGCAACATTAAACCATTGCTTCAGGCTGCAGCCGCCAATCAAAAAGTGCGGACTATGCGGAAAAGCCCTTACAACTCCACGTCAAATTCTACGGTCTGATTGTAACGGTCCAGCGCCAGTTGCATTTCCATAATGCAAGCAGCCACCGCTTCGTATTCTTTCTTTACAACCTCTAAGTCGTAATTGATGTACTGATATTCCGGCGCACTGTTTCGTGCGGCAAAGCCGGCCTCTTTTCGCATCTTCGGCTCCTGCTTTCTCAAATAATCCAAGAATTCCTTTCGCTTATTTAACTGTGCCATTTCCACCAAAACGGAATCGATGCTCAAAGAGCGTTCTCCCACCTGCACCTCGTTTGTTACGTTGGCAAGGTTAATGGCATGCTTGATTTTGCTGATTTTCTCATCCAGCTCCTTTATGGTTTCCGATACCTTTAAAAAGTCATAGGACGGCACCACCGGAGTCTCGCCCACAGCCGCGGTATATACACAGGACTGCCGCTCCTTATTGTTCCAAAATTCTTTTTCCTCGTTAAACTGCTTCAGCAGCTTATTTGCATACGCCGATGTCATTTTCATGGTTTCCGCTCTCCTTCTTATCCGTTGTTGTTTCTTTTTCCGCACTTTATAATTCCGCAAATACATTTGCCAGCTTCGCAAACTCCTGTAAAGTAAGTGCTTCGCCTCGTATGGTCGGGGAATATCCGCAGGCTTCCAACGCCTTGATTACCTCATTCTTCGTAAAGGACAACTCCGGCGAATTGGTCAGACCGTTTACCAAAGTCTTTCTCCGCTGGGCAAAGGAAGCGCGAATCAGCTTGAATAATAATTTCTCGTCTGTCACCTCTACCGGCGGCTCACCGTGAAGTGTTAAGCGAATCACCGCAGAGCCCACATTCGGCCGCGGCATAAAGCAGTTCGGCGGGACGTTTGCCGCAATGTACGGCTCCGCATAGTACTGCACCGCCAAAGACAAGGCACCGTAGTCTTTACTGCCCGGTCCCGCCTGCATACGGTCCGCCACTTCCTTCTGTACCATAACGGTAATGGAAGCTAACGGTACGCCAGCCTCAAACAATCCCATAATAATCGGCGTCGTAATATAATACGGCAGATTTGCCACTACCTTCATCGGGCGCCCATCGTTTTCTTCTTCCGCCAGCTTCTTTAAGTCCAGCTTTAACACGTCGGAATTGATAACCTTTACATTGTCATACGCTGCCAGCGTATCTTCTGTCAAAATCGGAATCAGGTTCTTGTCGATTTCCACCGCAATGACCTTGCCCGCATTTTCGCAAAGGTACTGGGTCATAGTACCGATGCCCGGGCCGATTTCCAGCACACAGTCATCCTTTGTAATGTCCGCCGCGCGGATAATTTTCTCCAGTACATGGGTATCAATTAAAAAGTTCTGACCGAATTTCTTCTGGAAATTAAACCCGTATTTATTCAAAATCGCTATGGTTTCTTTTGGATTTCCTAAGGTTGCCATATGTGTCCTTTCCCCCGTTTCCGGGACTGTTTCCACCTTTTCTGCCATCCGAAGTACGAAAACCGTACGCATGGAATCCGGTTCCTGCG
This sequence comes from Lachnospiraceae bacterium, assembly GCA_045596385.1. Classification (GTDB taxonomy): domain Bacteria; phylum Bacillota; class Clostridia; order Lachnospirales; family Lachnospiraceae; genus SIG307. Next base: position 8,777 of record JAZOCC010000033.1, on the reverse strand, counting down.
ATACATCGCTTTCTGCGGCAAATGCCCTGTATACCTACGGAAGCTTGTATAATCTTCGTGCATTCTCCTCTGTCAACCGTTCCACTTCCTCTGTAGTCATCCCCCGCAGATTCGCAATTTCCTCTATCACAAGGGTAAGGAGTGTGGAATCGTTCCGTTTCCCTCTGTGCGGAACCGGTGCCAGATACGGACAATCCGTTTCAATCACCAGCTTATCAAGAGGCATAGTTTCTACCACTTCCTTTAACTTCTTTCCGTTCTTAAAGGTCACCACACCACCGACACCGATATAAAACCCCATATCGGTATACTCCTTCGCAATTTCCGCAGAACCGGAAAAGCAGTGGATAACACCCCGGAGCGTTCCATCGGATTGTTTATAAGCCTCCCGCATAATTTCTAACGTTTCCTGTGTTGCTTCTCTGGAATGAATCACCACCGGCAGATTCTTCTCGACAGCCAAATCCAGCTGGCGCAAAAACCACTGCCGTTGTACCTCATGAGGTGCCGTATCCCAGTAATAATCCAGTCCGATTTCTCCGATGGCAACAATTTTTTCCTCGTCCGCCAATCGGGAAATCTCCCTAAACATCTCTTCTGTCAGTTCTCCCGCATGGTCCGGATGGATGCCTGCCGCGCCGTACACGAAAGAGTATTTCCCTGTCAGCTCCAAAATCCTTTTTAAAGAGGCCGGGCTGGCACAAATATTTACTACCGCACCCACTCCCTTTTCCTGCAAGGAAGAAAGCACCACATCTCTGTCTTCGTCAAACGCCTCATCATCATAATGGGCATGGGTATCAAAAATCATACTCTACCTCTGTTTCTACCGTTGCGTCCTCCCTTTCCGGAATCTGACACAACCTTGCTTTTCCTTAAAAATTCCCGCGTAAAATCTCTAACCCGATTGCAAAAAACTCCCGCACATAATACTGAATGGTGACCGCAAAAAATTCCGTAGCACCAAGGCCGGACACGTCCATATAGCCCAAATTTTTCGCCAGCTTCACCGCCCGGAATACATGAAAGTCGTTGGTGACCAGTATTACACTTTTCGGCACAAAGCGAATTGGATCCATAAAGGTTCCGCATAGCGGTATCTCCTCTTCCGTCCCCGCTTTCTCTTGCTCATACCGCTGTATCACTTCTGCGGAAAACCTTAGATTCTCCGCCGTACTGGTAGACCGGTCCTCCAGTAAAATCCTCTCCCGGTCAATGCCGAGACGAATGAGTCCCCGGCGAATCGCTTCGGCTTCGCTGATATTTTCGCCACCGCCCTTGCCTCCGGATGCCACCGCAATCGCTTGCGGATGTTCATTTAAATAATCCGCTGCCGCCCGGATTCTGGCACCGAGGACCAGTGTCGGTGTTTCTCCTCGAACCTGCGCCCCGAGAATAATCACATACTCGCCATCCTCTGCCGGTGCCTTCCGGCCTGCGGAAAACACCACCGCTTCCACGGAAAGAAAAACCACCGTAAACAGCCAGAACAGTCCGCACAAACACATAGCCGCAGTCTTAAGCCGTGGGAGCCGCCCCGTCAAAACCAGAAACAGCAACACCACCGCCACCAATGCAATGACACAAGTAACCGGCCAAAACCACAAAAAAGAGGTCCCCGTACCGGATGCATACACCACCACCGTGGAATACAACAAAGAAAATACGGCATACAACAGCAGAACCACCAAAGTAATCCATAGAAACACCTGCATCCCTTTGCTCCTTTCCAAACGCTTCACACGCTCACCCACCGATAACTTCTCCTTCGCCAAACAACGCGTAAGCCTGTCCAAATCAGACTTCCTGTGCCATGAAAATAATCTCTCAAACTCATCCGTTAATCCTCCTGTGTAAACCGGTATCGGCAAGCCAAGCTCCCTCTTCAGGTACGCTCGTCCCATCAAGGTCACTTATAACATCCTTAATACCACTCTAACACAGAAACATTAACCTATTCTTGCCGACTTCTTAAATCTTCTTAAACAAACTCTTTCATTTTGTTTTAGTCAAAGGAATTCTCTATGTGCCAAAGTCCGTCCGTATCTCCTTCGTACAGCTCCCAATCCGTATCGGACACTTCGATGTACCAGTCCTCTCCTTCGCACTCCATCCAGCCGTAGTAATTATCTCCGGCAATATCATCGTACCAGTATTGCCACAAATTCGGGCTGACATCCGTATTGTACCATAAATAACAGTCGCTGTCATAATCATAATAGGACCGGGCACCGTAATCCCAGGTAATATGCTTCTCGTAGTCCTCGTCCTCGTCACAAATGCGGTAAATATCCGGCGAAATCTCATCCAGATAAATGTCGGTTCCGTAAATTTCCAGATTGGTTTCCGTCTCTTCCACCGGTACATACTCCTCTACCGGGGCGCTCTCCGTGTAAATAACACGTTCGAAATCCGAGGAAGACATGTTACCGATTTTTGACATCATGGCCAACACGGCAATGGCCAAAACAATCGGCCAGGCAAAGTTAATGAGCAAACTCTTTCGAATACTTTTCTTTGCCCTTTCTTCCGGGTCACTGTAACTGTAGGAGGTGTAGGAAGCTTCCCGGGTACCGATATTGATAATTTCATCGATATACACCGGCGTCTTGTTCATTTCCGCACCGCAATTTTGACAAGTCGGATAGAACCCTTCCTTCCAATTAGCCTCCAGTTCCGTACCGCAATACTCGCACACATAATGCGCCTCGTAAGACCCATCCGGCTTCTTAAAAACGATACTGTCCGCATCGTAATAAGTTCCGTTCTCATCGTAATAACCCTTCCGATAAGAAACACCCGTCTTCTCATCCGTCCAGGCCTCATTGTAATACATATAATCGTGATTCTTACAACGCATCAGCACAGACTTCTGTCTCAAATGCGACGGAATCCCTGTAGGCTGATTCCTCCGGACCCTTCCGTAAGAAACCGTCGATGTACTCCTACTGCTACTGTAAGAACGCCTATAGGAGCTACTATGAGACGAACTGCTCCTTCGTCTGCTCGATGAACTGCTCCGACTACGCGACGAGCTGCTTCTGCTGCGCGAACTGCTTGAACTTGAACTTCTTCTTCCCGGTGGCATACAACTTCCCCCTAATCATTTATTTACTATACTTCCTTTTAGTGTCAACATTGCAACACTCCATATCCTCGTAACCCTTCTTCAACCCGCAGAAAGTCGGCCCCAGAAGGTACCCTTTTCAAAAACAGCCTCTAACCCGTTTGGATGCTTCGCCGAAAACCTTCCTTCCGAGGAATGGTTTTCGAACTTTATGCAGGGTATTAGGCAGTTCTTATTACTCCGAAAGCTTACTGCTATGTCCGAACAGGACGTTCGGACAAGTGACGCATGCGCCACGGACGGCGCATAAGGAACGGTAGCAAGCCTATTCTAGCGAATATACCCGGAGGAATTAGAACTCCTTATACCCGGAAGACGAGAGAAAACCATTCCTCGGAAGGAAGGTTTTCTCGTAGGAACCCAACCGGGGGTAGAGGCGTCCCTTTGCTAGCAGATTTCTGCGCCCGCCGGCATCTTCTTCTCCGGCGTCATCAGTGCCAGTTCACCGTTCTCATCCTCGGCACAAAGAAGCATACCTTCGGAAACGATTCCCGCAAGAGTCGCCGGCTTTAAGTTTACTAAAACCATCACCTTCTTGCCCACCATTTCCTCAGCGGAATAGTGCTGCTTAATACCGGATACAATCTGCTTTACCTGGCTGCCGATTTTTACCTGGGAGCAGAGAAGCTTCTTAGACTTCTTTACTTCCTCACAGGCAATAATTTCACCCACCTGGAACTGCAGCTTTGCAAAATCATCGTAGGTGATTTCCGGCTTTGCCTCAATATCGATTACGGACTCCTCTTCCTTTGCTTCTTCCCCCGGCACCGGAAGACCGAGACGCTTTGCTTCCGCAGCCGCCTCTGCCGCAGCTTCCGCACGCTGCTTCTCCTGAATCACAGCCACCTTCTCCATGACTTCCTTTGCATCCAGGCGGGCAAAGAGAATCTCCGGAGTCTCCGTTACCTTTGTACCGGACACATACAATCCGTAGGTCGCAAGCTCTTCCTGTGTACGTTCCTTTGCGTTTAACTGTGCAAAAATCTTGTCTGCGGTACGCGGAAGGAAGGACTTAAGAAGAGACACACCGATGCAAATGCTCTCAACCAGGTTGTAAAGTACGGTAGCCAGACGGTCTGCGTTTGCCTCGTCCTTTGCCAGAGCCCACGGAGCAGTCTCATCAATATATTTATTACAACGCTTAAACAAATTAAATACTGCGGAAATGGCGTCTGCTACACGAAGCTTCTCCATCTTCTCTTCCACAAGACCCGGAGTCTCAAGGGCCAGAGCTTTTAACTCCTCGTCCACCGACTCCGCCACGCCGCCGTTACGAACCACGCCGCCGAAGTACTTGTTACTCATGGAAATGGTGCGGTTTACCAGGTTACCTAAGGTGTTTGCAAGGTCCGCATTGAGACGCTCAACAAGGAGCTCCCAGGTAATGGTTCCGTCGTTATCAAACGGCATTTCGTGAAGTACGAAGTAACGTACCGCGTCCACACCGAACAAATCCGCCATATCGTCCGCATAAATTACGTTGCCCTTGGACTTACTCATCTTGTCACCACCCTGCAACAGCCACGGATGACCGAAAATCTGCTTCGGAAGCGGAATATCTAAAGACATGAGGAAAATCGGCCAGTAAATCGTATGGAAACGGATAATATCCTTACCGATTAAGTGTAAGTCTGCCGGCCACAGCTTGTTGAACTGCTCTGTCGGATTGCCGTCCGCATCGTAACCGATACCGGTAATGTAGTTGGTCAATGCGTCAAGCCATACATAAACCACATGCTTCGGATCCTCTTCCACCGGAATGCCCCACTTAAAGGAAGTACGGGATACGCAAAGATCTTGTAAGCCCGGAAGCAGGAAATTATTCATCATCTCATTTTTACGGCTCACCGGCTGAATGAACTCCGGATGCGTGTTGATGTGCTCGATAAGGCGATCCGCATACTTACTCATCTTGAAGAAATATGCCTCTTCCTTGGCCGGCTGTACCGCACGTCCGCAGTCCGGACACTTGCCGTCCACCAGCTGGGAATCGGTCCAGAAGGACTCACACGGGGTACAATACATTCCCTCGTAAGCGCCCTTGTAAATGTCGCCCTTGTCCACCATCTTCTTAAAAATCTTCTTTACCTGCGCTTCGTGGTCCGCATCGGTGGTTCGGATAAACTTATCATAGGAGGTATCCACCAAATCCCAGATACGCTTAATCTCGCCGGAAACACTATCTACAAACTCCTTCGGAGTTACGCCTGCCGCTGCCGCCTTCTCCTCAATCTTCTGACCGTGCTCGTCGGTACCGGTCTGCAAAAATACATCATAGCCCTGGAATCTCTTATAACGGGCAATGCTGTCTGCCAAAATTGCCTCGTAGGTATTGCCGATGTGCGGCTTACCGGAGGTATACGCAATTGCGGTTGTAATGTAATACGGTTTCTTACTCATGATTTTTTCCTTCTTTCCTTTTTATTAAAGTAAATCTATTTTCTCTGTATCATTTTTAAAGGTCACAGGACCGGCACCCATTGAAGAGAGTCAAAACCAGCCGGTCCGTCCCCTGCCTAATGCTTCCCCCGTCTGTCCAGCTTCACCGCCAGCTTCGTTCCCACGCTCTGGAACACCTGCACCAGCACAATGAGAATAATAACGGCAATCAACATGACAAGATACTTGTAACGGTGATATCCGTAGTTGATGGCAATTTTACCCAGACCCCCACCGCCGATTGTACCACTCATAGCAGTGTAACTTAGGATGGTGGTAATGGCAATGGTAAAATTGGAAATCAGAGACGGAATACTCTCCGGCAACATGACCTTTACAATAATCTGCATCGGAGAAGCCCCCATACTCTGTGCCATCTCAATAATGTTCGGATTAATTTCACGGAGACTGCTTTCCACCAGTCGCGCCACAAACGGAAACGCCGCAATCACAAGAGGTACGATGGAAGCCGCCGTTCCTACCGTCGTACCCAAAATCACTCTGGTCAATGGGAATGCCAGAATCATCAAGAGCAAAAACGGAACCGAACGCAATAAATTAATCACCACATTCAATACATACATGACACCCTTCGGAAGCGGTAGCACGCCATCTTTCTCTCCCACAACAAGCAAAATACCGAAAGGCAAGCCCAGAAGAATCGCAAATGCTGTGGCTAAAAGCGTTGCATAGGTGGTTTCCCACAAGGCAAAGGGTACCTCTTCCTTTAATATCGTCAATGCCTCTGCCACATTCTCCGGTGAAAACATTTTATTGAACATTTTCCTTCACCTCCGTTACCAGTACATTACCACCCTTGGTCAGATACTTGATGGCACGCTGCACCGTTTCTTCCTCCTCCGGAAGCCCCAGCAGCATGTTGCCGTACACCTTGTCTCCCAGACATTTGGTGGATGCGTACAAAATATTGGCCGCAATCTTTTCGTCGATGGCCATCTGGGTAATCAGCGGTGCTCCCGCTGCCATCGCTCCGTTAAATACAACGCGAAGAACTCTCTCTCCCGGATGCACCGGAACCACTTCTTCCTCCCCGTCCGGGAATACCAAACGCTTTGCCGCATCGGACTGCGGGTCCGCAAATACTGCGGAAACCTCGCCTTCTTCCGCTACAACGCCGCCGTCCAAAATCGCCACACGGTTACAAATTTCCTCCACCACACTCATCTGATGGGTAATAATAATAATCGTAATGCCGAGACGCTCGTTAATATCCTTAAGGAGTTCCAGAATATCATGCGTTGTCTTCGGGTCCAGCGCACTGGTGGCTTCGTCACAAAGCAGCACCTTCGGCTGGGTGGCCAGGGCTCTTGCGATGGCAATTCGCTGCTGCTGTCCACCGGATAGCTGAGCCGGATAGTTTTCCGCCTTGTCCGGAAGACCGACGATTTCTAAGAGCTCCATGGCACGCTTTTTTGCATCCTCTTTCTTCACGCCGGCCAATTCCAACGGAAAGCAGATATTCTTTAGACAGGTCTTTTGCATGAGCAAATTAAACCCTTGGAAAATCATAGTCACATCCCGACGCACCTTACGAAGCTCCTTCTGGGTCAACGCACCCAAATCCTGCCCGTCCATCAGGACGGACCCTTCCGTCGGCCGCTCCAACATATTGATACAACGCACCAGTGTACTTTTTCCCGCACCGCTCATACCAATAATGCCGTAAATATCACCGTCGTTCACGGTCAGGGAAATATTCTTTAGCGCCTCTACCGTTCCGGCTGCTGTCCGGAAGGTTTTGGACAAATTCTTAATCTCAATCATGACTTCACCTCCGCCGCCGGGCCGGACTGCCCGGGACTTCCTTTCTGCCGATAATCACTCCGATAACCTCTTACTCCTGATTCTTGATAGCATCAAGAGACGTCTGCTTACCGCCGTAAATACCCATCGGCTCTACATGAACAGAAACCGCGGATACGATATGCGTGCCGTTCTGTGCGTTGAAATCATCCAGATACGGGGTATGTTGGAAATAGTTAGCATCTACCTCACCGCTTTCAACCACGTTATTCGGCTGCACATAATCGGTATACTCAATAATCTCAAGGGTAATATCCTTGGCTGCAAGAATATCCTTGGCAATCTGTAAAATCTCCGCATGCGGAGTCGGAGAAGCCGCAACGGAAATCTTCGACCCTGCCAAAGCCGCATAATCTACGGAAGCATCATAACCATCCCCCGGCTCTGCCACAACACTGACAACCGCACCTGCGTAGGTCTTGCCGATATAATCAGCTACCGCCTGGCTCTCTAATGCCGCTACAAGAGCTTTAATCTTATCCGTGGACTCATTCCCTTCCTTTACCGCAAGAATGTTGCTGTAAGCGGAAAATGCACCCTCAATGGCAAGAGAATCCTCTACCGGATTAATATCTGCGGAAATCGCGTAATTGGAATTGATTACCGCATAATCCACATCCTGCAATACATTCGGAAGCTGTGCCGCTTCTACTTCATTAAAGGTAATATTGTACGGATTCTCAGCAATGTCTCTTACGGTCGCGGTAATACCCGCACCCTCCTGTAAAGTAATATACCCAAGTTCCTCCAAAAGAAGCAATGCTCTTGCCTCATTGGTAGTGTCGTTCGGAACCGCAATGGTGATTCCCTTGTCCTTGCCGCAACCCGTTAAGGTTGCGATTGCCAAAACTGCTACTGCTAAAAGTGCTGTGAGTTTTTTCTTCATAGTTTTGTCTCCTTTCAACATAAAAACCCGCCTCTAAGTTAGACTTAAAGACGGGTTATAATCCGTGGTACCACTTTAATTCATGTATTCCTCGCGAAACACACCTCACTGACTGCTCCCTTGCGGTTTACAGTCGCACACGATAACGGGCGTACCCGTCGCAGCCTAAGAAACATCTCCTCGGTGCGAAGCTCCGGAACCATGTTCGGTAAGTATTCACTCTTCTGCTCTCAGCATCCGCAGAATTCTCTGTAAAGCCCTTCGTTACCTACTCTTTCCTTCAATGCCTTTTGCTATTTGTGCCGATTATAGCACGATTTAATTGATTTGTCAAATGGTTTTACTTTTTTCTTAACTGCGCGCAAAATGAAAAGTTAAATTCCATTCTTGCCCCCAGATGTGGAATTTAGTCTTACATAAGTGGAATTAACTCTTTCACACATATGATATGATGGTGTTAATGATTGGACAGCGGAGATAGGAGGCATTATGTCAAACTTG
>JAZOCC010000032.1:0-46022 GCA_045596385.1 Lachnospiraceae bacterium | reverse complement strand
CGGCTACGGTATTTACCGTAAGAGCTATGCCGGTACGGATGACTGGGTACGTATTGCTACCATTACCGGGAACAATACGTTCACGTATACCGATGCGGAAGTGAAGGATAATAACGGTACGGTTTACCGTTATACGGTGCGCGCATTGGCGGGTGCCGACATGAAGACGTTGTCCGGTTGTCGTCAAACCGGCCGTACCATGGTACGTCTGACCAGCAGAACCTTAAACAGTGCAACGGCAGCGGCCAGCGATTCCATTAAGTGCTCATGGACGACCACTGCGCAGGCTACCGGTTATGAGGTTCGTTTCATGGTAGGTTCTACGGTGGCTAAGACGGTTACCATCGGAAATTATAAGACCGGTACGAAGACCTTTACGGGATTGTCCCCGGAGACGACCTATAAGATTCAGGTAAGAAGTTATAAGAAGGTAGACGGTGTAGGAAGTTTTTATTCCGCATGGTCCGAGGCAAAGACTGTAAAGACTCCGGTGAAGCCGACCGCAACGCCGAAGCCGACTGCAACGCCGAAGCCGACCGCAACTCCGGTACCGACGGTAGAAGCACCGGCAAAGCCGACCAAGATTACCAATATGACCAACGGAGTACAGATTTCCTGGACTGCCGTAGATAAGATAAGCAAGTACGGTGTATGGCGTAGTGAGACCGGTAAGAACGGTACCTATAAGTGGTTGGCGAATCCGACCACGACCAGCTATACGGATAAGACCGCAGTGAGTGGTAAGACTTATTTCTACAGTGTGACCTCGGTGGACCCGAAGACTGCAAAGCACAGTGAAAAGTCCGAAGCCATCGGTATTATCTTTGTAGGCACTCCGGATATTACCGGACGCAGTAACACCAGTAACGGAATTTCCGTTACCTGGAATAAGATAACGGGTGCAACCGGTTACGGTGTTTACCGTAAGAGTTATGCGGGAACAGACGCTTGGAAGCGTGTGGCAACCGTGGAAGGAAATACCACCTTTACCTGGACGGATACTACCGTAGCAGGGAATAACGGCACTGCGTATCGTTACATGGTGCGCGCACTGGCAGGCAGTGACATGAAGACCTTGTCCGGTTACAGCACCAACGGACGTGCAATGCTTCGTCTGACGACCCGTGAGCTCAGTAGCGTGACGGAGAGCGGTACCGAAGCAATTGTTTGTAAGTGGACCACCACTTCTGCGGCAGACGGCTATGAGCTTAGTCTGACTGACGAGACCGGTGCGACAAAGACGATTACGATTACCGATTACAAGACCGGTTCCAAGCAGATAACGGGTCTTGAGTCCGGCATGACCTATAGGGTAAAGGTTCGTAGCTATAAGGCACTGGATACGGTGGGAACTTTCTATTCCGCATGGTCCGCAACGAAGAGTGCTACCACAAAGATTGATGCAGGCTCCTTTACGTTATATACGACGGCAGGCCCGGACAATACCACCTTCAAGATTACGGTGAATAAGGCCGGACAGATGGGTGAGCAGAAGATATACGATGCAAAGGGTAACCTGCTTGGCATCAATAAGGTGACGTATAACAATAACGGAATAATTAGCAGAATTAATTGTGCGGATGCGGCAGGTAACAGTTTGGGGTATATCAGTTTCTCCTGGTACAGTTCGGTTACCAGTGGACGGATGGCGGAAGCAATGTGTTATGCCCAGAAGGGAGACCTGATGGCAGCAGTTACTGCGGAGGTAGGCAGTGATAAGAGTTTGAGCTGCTTCTTTGTACAGGCAGAGTCCGGACAAACAAAGGACTATAATTTCGATTCCAGTACCGGAAGATATACCGGTTATTCTCTGTGGGGAACGACGGAAGACGGTATCAGGGTTGAGTGGACGTATGATACGGCAGGTGTTTTGACGGAGTATACACACTATATCTACAATGAAAACAATAAAATTGTACGGTATGAGTATTATAATGCAGGAGGAACACTGAACAGAACTCAGACAATTGATTATTTGGCAGACGGTGGAAGGAAGCACACCTATTATAATGCAGCCGGTTTGATATCTTCTGCATATGTTTATGACGCTGATTATGATACGGTGTCTTATACGAATTATTACTACAACGGAATGGTGCTCTCTTACTATGATGAAACCTTATATGATGAGAACGGAAAAGTAGCCAGCGAGACCCGTTGGAATCCGGATGGTAAGACATATCAGTGGCGTGCAACGAGAGAGTATAACGAAAACGGCAAGATTGCTAAGATTACGAAGCTGGCAGAGGATGGCTCTTTGGTTGGACATACCGACTATGTATACTCCGAAAACGGTTACGAAGTGACCGAGTATATCGGTGAGGATACGGTGTCCGGTTATAACAAGTACAATGCGAGCGGTACACGTATAAAGAGAATTTATTACTACACGGATACCAACGGAGCTTTGACCGGCGCTTATTCCGTATACGAATATAATGACGACGGAGACGAGACATATTACTGCTATTATAGTTCGGAGAATACGAAGTCAAGTGATAGAACTACGGAATATTATGCTAACGGAAATCCGAAGAAGGAATTGTATTATTGGTATAATTCCGATGGAACCGTAAGCTCTTACTCTGTAGCGGAATATGATTCGGACGGAGTACGGACGGAGCTTCGTTACGATGCGAATGATACGGTTACAGGTAAGACGATTACGGAGTATGACTCTTACGGAAATGAGAAGAAGGTAACCGGCTATTCCTATTCCAACGGCGAATTGTCCTACTATTATATTACGGAGTGGGATGCGGCAGGAACCGAAACACAGACAAGCTATAATACGGACGGTACGATTACTTCTAAGTGGGTGACCGAGTATCAGGCAAACGGTTATACACGAAAGAAGCAGACATACTATCAGTATTCTAACGGAGAACTGTACTCTTATGAGGTGACGTTGTATAATGCCGGCGGTCGTACGGACACACAAAAGAGGTATGATGCAGAGGGAAACTTGGAATATGAATCTGCATATGAGTACTATGAAGACGGCTATACCACGAAAAAGTGCACCACCAAGCGCTATTATGATGACGGTACGGTATATTCCACGGAAATCGCAGAGTATAATACCAGCGGAAAGCAGACGGTAACAAACCAATATGATGCGAACGGAGAGCTGACCGGTAACGGTACGTATGAATATTATGCAAACGGACAGAGAAAGTCCTATACCTATACAGCCTATAGTAGTTATGACGGAAGTATTTCCTATAAGTATAAGAATGAGTACGATGAAAAAGGAAATCGGCTTGCCTACTATTCTTACTATAGCTCCGGTGAAGTAAGTCAAAAGACGTTGTATGAGTACTATGACAACGGAAGGACGAAGCAGGAAGCGGAGTATTATTACAGTACGGACGGAACGTTAACCGGCTCTTCCATCGAGCAGTATGACGAGAACGGAAAGCAGACCGGTGCCATCTCCTATGGGGCAGACGGTACTAAGACCAGCGAGTCCTTGTTTGAGTACTATGCAAACGGATATAAGAAGAAAATGTCTGTAATGTTGTTTGACAGTACGACCGGGACTCATACCGGTAACAGAGTGGTACTGTATACCGAGACAGGAAGTACGTTAAGCGATATTACGTATAATCTGGACGGCTCTGTAAAGGAAGAGCAATTATACGAGTATTATGCGAACGGAGAACAGAAGTCGTGGGAGAGTAATCGCTATGACGCAGAGGGCAATAAGATTCCGCGGGGGATGAATACCCGTAATGAGAAGGGTAATACTCTTTGCAGCATCAGTTATTATGATAATGGTATGAAGTATTCCGAGTACTATTATGAGTATTACTCTGACGGCAAGACCAGAAAGTCTTATAGTTATTGTTATTATAACAATGACGGAAGTTTAAGTTCTAAAACGGACAGTACATATAACGAGGACGGTAATACCTTAAGTGAGATTGCGTATTATGCCGACGGAACAAAGAAGAGAGAGAGTACATACGAGTATCACGAAAACGGAAAACAGAAGTCACAGGTATATATTTACTACAACAGTGACGGTAGCATGTCAAGTAAATCCGAAAGTACCTACGATGAAAACGGAAATCAGTTAAATGGGGTTAGCTACCGCGCTGACGGTACAAAGTCCACTGAGTATTCGTACGAGTATCACGAAAACGGAAAGCAGAAGTCACAGGTGTCCGTTTCCTATAACAGTGACGGAAGTGTATCCTCGAAAAAGGAGTATTTGTACGATGAAAACGGAAATACATTGAGCAATATCACGTATACCTCCAATGGTACAAAGTCCTATGAGTATTTGTATGAGTATTATGAAAACGGAAATAGAAAGTCGTATGTGTACAACAGTTATGACAGCGAAGGAAATGTAGGCTATAAGGTGGAAGAAACTTATAACGAAAACGGTGATGTACTGAGCAACGTTGAATATAACAAGGAAGGCAAAAAGGCTTACGAATATTTGTATGAGTATCATGCAAACGGAAAGCAGAAATCCTACGTGTATAATACGTATGACAGTGAAGGCAATGTGATTCCGAGACGGACAAAGACATACGATGAAAACGGAGCTATCCTGAGTGATATTTCGTTTACTTCCAGCGGTATAAAATCCTATGAGTATTTGTATGAGTATTATGAAAACGGAGAGCAGAAGTCATATGTATATATTGATTATAACAATGACGGAAGTGTGTATTCTAAATCAGAAACTTTGTATGATGAAAAAGGAAATACGTTGAGTAGTATTTCTTACGACGAAGACGGCAACAAAACCTCTGAGTCTTTGTATGAGTACCATGCAAACGGAAATAAGAAGTCCTATGTAACGAATACGTATGACAGCGACGGTAATGTAATTCCGCAGAGGGCATATACCTACAATGAAGCAGGGAAAACGTTGAGTGATATTCGGTATTATTCCGGTGTTAAGAGATATGAGTATTTGTATGAATATCATGAAAACGGAGAGCAGAAGTTGTATCGGTGTAATTATTACAAGACAGACGGTAGCTATAATTATGGATATGTATACAATTATGATGAGAGCGGGAAACTGGTAAGTGACGTTAATTATGACGAGAACAATACAAAGACCTCTGAGAATTTGTACGAGTATCATAAAAACGGCTATACAAAGACGAAAACCCAGCGTTACTATGATTCGGAAGGAAATCTGAGTTCCTATTACGTTTACCGTTATGACGAGAGTGGAAATACATTAAGTTCTACCAGCTATACGGCAGAGGGTATCATAAGTCAGGAGACTCTGTATGAGTACTACGAGAACGGTTATGAGAAGTATGTCGTTACAAACTATTATGATGAGGATGGTAATCTGAGTTATTATTACTATTCTATGTACGACGAATACGGTGATTATGTCGATGGCGGATATGTCTATCCGGATGCAGCGTAAATAACTAAGAAGACTCCGTTTGTGACGGAAGAATGAGAGGGCATCTCTTAAGCGAAGGCTTGGGAGATGCCCTTTCTTGTTTGACAAAAGAAAATGTGCGTATTATAATATACCTGTATAATTATGACTATACGACGGAGGATAGCTATGAAAAAACTATTGATAGCACTTTTGTGTATGTTCTGTCTGACCGGAGTGACTGTTCCGGCAGTGGCGGCATATGCGGAAGAGCAAATGATGGTAGAGACGCCGTCAAAGCCTATGGTTACGAATATTGTGAACAGTATCCGTGTAAGATGGACTGCTGTGGAAGGGGTGGAAAAGTACGGACTCTGGCGTAGTGAGACCGGAAGAAACGGTACTTATAAATGGTTGGGAAATCCGAAGCAGAACAGTTATAAGGATGAAGATGTAGTCAGTGGAAAGACTTATTTTTACAAGGTGACCTGTATGATACCGGGTACCAACAACCACGGAGCAAAGTCCGAGGCGGGTGGTGTGGCGTATGTAGATACTCCGGATTTTACCCAGCGTTTTAATAAAGCAGCCGGAATTGTATTGCAGTGGGACAAGATAGAAGGGGCTACGGGGTATGGAATCTACCGTAAGAGCTTTGACGGTACGGATGCATGGGTTCGCATCGGTACCGTAGAGGGGAATGATACCTTTACCTATACGGATACGGAGGTTAAGAATAATAACGGAGCGATTTACCGCTATACGGTGCGTGCGCTGGCGGGTAGCGACAGGAAAACCTTATCCGGATGCCGTAATACCGGCCGTACCATGGTGCGTCTGACCAGCAGAGTATTAAATAGCGCAAAAGCGCTTACCAGTGAGTCTGTAAAATGCTCGTGGACGACTACGGCTCAGGCTACGGGCTATGAAGTGCGTTTTCTGGTGGGCTCTGATGTTGTAAAGATGTTTACCATAGGTAATTACAAGACAGGTGTGAAGACTTTCGCAGAGCTGGAGCCGGGGATGAGCTATCGTGTGCAGGTAAGAAGCTACAAGAAAGTAGAGAATGTGGGCGGCTTTTATTCTGCATGGTCTGAGGCGAAGAGCGTGACCTTATCGAAATATAGTATGCCGGAGGAGGCGCTTTTTATTGAGAAGCTACCGAAGGATGTAGAAGTGTATATCATGTGTGGCGGTGTGATTATAACGGTAAAGGACGATTTATACGGAGCGCTGAATTATAATGGGGAGGAAATCGTTCCGAATGAGTACTTCGGTATAAGTCAGAAGCCTACAGAGGATGGGTATTTTGCTCTTGACGGAAAAGACGGTACAATTGTGTTTGATTGTAACGGTAATGTGGTGAAAGAGATTACAGACGGCTGTAATTATATTTTCATTATGGGGGATTTGGTAGCATATTCTCCGGCTAAGTATGAGCTTTATACATATAACCTTAACACGGGGGAAGAAAAGGATTTGTTCCGGGCCTTTAATGATATCGGAGACTTTGAAGTTCAACCGAGCGGTTTTTTGATGGCAGGTAACAGATTGATTGCTGTTGCGGGACTTCGTTCCTATTCGGGAACGGATGATTTTGTGGGGAAATGGGAAGATGTAAAGGCTTTTCAGGAAATTACATTTGACGATGTATCCTATATCGGTAGTATGCCGATGGGGGATAGATGTTTTTACGGAAACTCGAATAACGGATATTTTACCTACGCACCGGATTCTGCTTCGGGGACATTGGTTGGCCTGGTAGATATGGAGAGCAGGTTGCCGAGTTTTGATGCGGAGGGTTCTGTAGAAAAGACGTTTGAAGCTTATATGATTGATGCGGCAGAGGTGGCCTCCATTTATATGGGGATAGTTCCGGGGGATACATTTGACAGCTCAAATTCTTCCTGGCAGTACGGAGTATCAGGTCGTCTTTACGATGGTCAGTATCGACACAGTATTGATAAAATATTGAATCTAACCATTACGGATGAGGAAAAGGGAAGAAGGTATTTTCTCGTTAATTTTTCGGATGCGATATTGGATGAAAACGGTTGTGTAACGAATGTTGAATCTGTAGTAAAGGGGATGTATGACAGTCTTTCTTTATCTCCGTTCGGATATCATTTGGCAGAGAGCGATGATCAATTCTTTTTGGTAGATGATAACGGTAAGAAGATTGGAGATTATGTGGATTGTTCTGCTTTTTCGGGAGAAGGATACGCAGCGGTGTTGAAGGAAGATGGAGTTGCGTATATTTTAGATTCAAATCTTCGGGAAATTCCGACCGGACTTGAAGCAGATTATGTCAGTTCGGTAGGAGATGTTTTAGAAATCAATAAAGACGGGAACGCGACGTATATCGGATTTGTTGATTTTGAAAAGTAAGATGAAGAGAGAATAAATGTTATGGTAGTTTATTGGTAATAAGTAGATTGGTTTAAAGGAGTATGAATATATGTCAAACTACAAAATCGCAGTAGCCGGTACCGGTTACGTAGGCCTTTCCATTGCGACACTGTTGGCGCAGCACAACGAGGTGGTTGCGGTGGATATCGTGCCGGAAAAGGTAGAGATGATTAATAACAAAAAGTCGCCGATTCAGGACGACTATATCGAGCAGTATCTGGCGGAGAAAGAGCTGAATTTGACGGCGACCTTGGATGCCAAGGCGGCGTATTCGGATGCGGAGTTCGTGGTGATTGCGGCTCCGACCAATTACGACTCCCAGAAAAATTATTTTGATACCTCTGCGGTGGAGACGGTGGTTCGTCTGGTGATGGAGTATAATCCGAATGCCATTATGGTCATTAAGTCTACCATTCCGGTGGGTTATACGGAGAGTATCCGCGAGAAGACCGGAAGCAAGAATATTTTGTTCAGCCCGGAGTTTTTACGTGAGTCCAAGGCGCTCTATGACAACCTGTACCCGAGCCGTATTATTGTGGGTACGGATATGGATGATGCACGTCTTGTAGAGGCTGCAAAGGTGTTTGCGGAGCTTTTACAGCAGGGTGCCATAAAGGAAGATATCGATACTTTGTTTATGGGCTTTACGGAGGCGGAAGCGGTGAAGCTGTTTGCCAATACCTATCTGGCCCTCCGGGTGTCTTATTTCAATGAGTTGGATACCTATGCGGAGATGAAGGGGCTGGATACTCAGCAGATTATTAACGGTGTGTGTCTGGATCCGCGTATCGGCGCGCATTACAACAATCCGTCTTTCGGCTACGGAGGATATTGTCTCCCGAAGGATACGAAGCAGCTCCTTGCAAACTACGCGGAGGTACCGCAGAATATGATGACCGCCATTGTAGAGTCCAACCGTACTCGTAAGGATTTTATTGCGGACCGTGTGCTGGAGAAGGCGGGCTACTACAGCTATTCCGGCAATAATGCATGGAATGCGGCACAGGAGAAGGAAGTGGTGGTAGGTGTTTACCGCCTGACCATGAAGGCCAACTCCGATAATTTCCGCCAGTCCTCTATTCAGGGTGTGATGAAGCGTATCAAGGCAAAGGGCGCAAAGGTAGTGATTTATGAGCCGACCTTGGAGGACGGAACCACCTTCTTCGGAAGCAAGGTAGTAAACAATCTGGAGGCCTTTAAGGCGCAGAGCGATGCCATTATCGCAAACCGCTATGACTCCTGCCTGGATGATGTGGAAGAAAAAGTATATACGAGAGATTTGTTCAGAAGGGATTAACCTCCGATTTCTCTTTAAATATGATATACATTGTTTTCGTAGGCTCGGATATGTTTTCCGGGCCTTGTTTGTTGGAAAAAAGTCAAAAAGGATGAAAAAACAGTTGTAAAAATGTCACTCACTTGCGTAACAACGTAAAAAAGAGTATAATGAACCGTAGATATTGCACAAAACATAGTTCCCTTTTGTCGGGAATATACTAAAATAGTATGAGCGGCATTAGGTAAGATGATGATAAACGAGGTCAGAATATGGATTTTTTTTCTTTAAGAGAACAGTACAAAGAGTTTATGTATAAGGGTTTTTCCTACGAGGTTACGGAGGGTGTGTACCGGGTGACCTTTTCCTATGAGATTCCGGGATTGTCGGAGTTTGAGACGGTGTGGAAGTTTCCGGACGCTGGAAGAACGGTAAATGAGACGATTTTACAACGTCTGTTATTTGAGTTAGGTATGGCGGAGGCCATCAGCTACTGGAAGGTGACCTGTGCGCCTGTGCTTCGCGTAGAATGCGGAAGTCTGACCGCGTGGCAGAATAAGTGGTGGCGGAAACTGTTTTACAACGGTCTTGGCGAGTTTATGTATATCAATGGCATCGAAGTGTCGGAGGAGGAGCTTTTGACCATAGTGTGCGAGCGGTCGGCCGATGCTGCGTTTGAAGGCAAGCTTACGGATACTGCTTCTTATTCCGGGTGTCTGGTGCCGGTGGGCGGCGGCAAGGATTCCGTGGTGTCCATGGAGGTGCTCAAGGATGAGGATGTGACGATTTACCGCATCAATAAGGATGCAACGGTGGAACATGTACTGGCGGCAGCGGAGCGGGAGTATAAGAACTGTTTTGTAAACCGCAGACTGGATCCGCGGATTCTGGAGATGAACAAGCGGGGCTTTTTGAACGGGCATATTCCGTTTTCTGCGGTGGTGGCGTTCTCTACCTTTGTTTCCGCCTATTTGCAGGGCATCCGTTACATTGCCCTGTCCAATGAGTCCAGTGCTAATGAGTCCACGGTGGTGGGTTCTTTTGTGAATCATCAGTATTCCAAAAGCTACGAGTTTGAACGGGACTTCATGGAGTACATTGAGAGTTTCTTAGACACGGACATCCGGTATTTCAGTTTGCTGCGTCCGTTATCGGAGTTGCAGATTGCGTATTTGTTTTCGAAGTATACGAAGTATCACAAGGCCTTCCGCAGTTGTAATGCGGGCAGTAAGCAGGGCATCTGGTGTTGTAATTGTCCGAAGTGCCTGTTTGTATATATTATTTTGTCTTCCTTCCTGACAGAGGAGGCACTTGTGGGGATTTTCGGCGAGAATCTCCTGGATGCGGAGAAGTGCGAGAAGTATTTCAGAGAGTTGACGGGCCTTGATGAAAATAAACCGTTTGAGTGCGTGGGGACCAGAAGCGAAGTGGTTATGTCCTTAAAAAAGTATCTGGAAAAGGGCGGCAAAGCGCTTCTGCCGGTGAAGTACGCCGACTGGTTGGATGAGCAGCCGGGCGATGTGGATACAGCGCTTCTTGAGTGGAATGAGCTTCATAACGTGCCGGAGGAGCTGCTGGCGTTGCTGAAAAGCGAGTTGCGGTAGTTTTTTGATGGTATATGCGCCGGCTTGCGACTTGCCGATGTGTGGTTTGAAGGAATCGGTGCAGAATCGAGCAAAATGACGGATGCCGCCCTTAAGGCGGCGGATTGGAGATTGTCATGGATATTGTGCAATATCTGAAGGGGAAAAAGATTTTAATCTGGGGCTACGGCAGGGAAGGAAAGTCTACGGAGGGCTTTCTTGCGGCCTATTGTGCACCGGCCTCGGTAGAAGTTTATGAGGGAGACAAAGCCGGTATTGATGAGGCAAAATATGATTTGATTATCAAGAGCCCGGGCATCCCGATGTTAGACTACGACCCGAAGTATACGTCCCAGACGGAGTTGTTTTTGGGACAGTTTAAGGACCGGGTGATCGGCGTCACCGGGACCAAGGGAAAGAGCACCACGGCGACGATGCTCCATCATGTGCTGGAGATGTGTTCGGGACATAAGACGCTGCTTCTCGGCAATATCGGTAAGCCGTGTCTGGATTATTACGGCGAGATGACAGAGGATACTCTGGCGGTATTTGAGCTTTCCTGTCACCAGCTGTTTCATACAAAGGTATCCCCGCATGTGGCGGTGCTCTTAAATATTTTCGAAGAGCATCTGGATTATTATAAAACCATGGAACGTTATGTGGCATCAAAGCATGCCATCGCAAAGTACCAGACCGTAGATGACTTTTTGTATTGCGGTGCCGGTGTGGATTTGACCGGTGTGGAAGCACGCGGAAAGCGTATGGTGATTGCACCGGTAGAAGGGGAAAAGTATGCGCTTCGAATACTGGGGGAGCAGAACCAGTACAATGCGGAGTTTGTGTACCGGATTGCCACGGAGGTGTTCGGTTGTGACGGCGAGGCGGTAAAGAGTGCCCTTGGTGAAGTGGGAAATCTCCCGCATCGTCTGGAGTTCGTCGGAGAGAAGAACGGGGTACGATATTATGACGATTCCATTGCGACGATTCCGGAGGCGGTGATTTGTGCCGTGGCGGCCATAAAGGATGTGCAGACGGTCATTATCGGAGGTATGGACCGTGGCATTGATTACAGCGTGCTGGAGACCTTTGTAAAGGAGAATCCGCAGTATATCTACATTTTTATGTACGACACCGGAAAACGCATTTACGGGGCATTAACGGGTGCAGAGGGATGCGAAACGGTTGCGGTTGGTTCGAAACTTACGAGCAATGTCGGTTCGGTTCGTAAGTCTGAGGATGGTACGAACCGATTTCTTGTGGAAACACTGGAGGAAGCGGTAGCATTGGCAAAAAAGGTTACGGCACCGGGGAAGGCTTGCGTGATGTCTCCGGCGGCACCGTCCTACGGTGTGTTTAAGAATTTCGAGGAACGTGGCGAGAAATTTAAGGAATATGTTTTTACTGAGTAGTCGTGTTCAGTGAGAAGAAGGATGGATATTAAAAGTGAGGGAGTAAGCTTTGCTTATCTCCCTCACTTGTCTATATAGGGTGAGATGTATTGTGCCGATAGAGGAATCGTGTATTGTGACGCATAAAATACTTATGCTATATCGGAGTGTGGGAAAGATGTTTCATTTGCTATACCGGAGATTGCATCTGGAGTTGTTGAAGGAACGGCAGTCGGCATCGGACTCGGTGTCGCTGTACTTTCCTTTACATGCTGCCTTCCCTCATGATCCATCTCATAATTTTCTTTATGTATCAGCTCCGAAATCGGCACCAGTTCATAGCCCTGTTCTTTTAAACCGAGAATAATTGCTTCCAAAGCTGCCGGAGTGTATTTGGCTCCGTTATGCATGAGGACAATGGAGCCGTTGCCCAGATGCTTGTGCTCCAAGACTTTCTTTATAATGGCATCGGTGCCGTAGTCCTTCCAGTCTAAACTGTCGATGTCCCATTGCACGCAATGATATCCCATGTCCTTACATACATCCACCAGCGTATTGTTATAGTCACCATATGGTGGCCGGAATAGATTCATTTCTACACCGGTCAGTTCTTTAATGCGGTCATGGGCTTTCTGAATCTCGGTACGGCATTGATCTGCGGACAGCTGAGACATCTGCTTGTGATTCTCACTGTGGTTGCCCAGGTCATGCCCATCGGCAAGAATGGCTTTTACGTCATCCGGGTATTTATTCATCCATTCGCCGGTCATGAAAAAGGTGACTTTGACATTGTGTTTTTTGAGAATGGCGAGGAGGTTGCGGGTGTCTTCATTCCCCCAGGCAGCATCAAAAGAGAGCGCCACCTTCTTCTCCTCCGTATCCACGCAGTAGATTGGGAGTTTCTTTGCCTTGCCTGCGGTAGGGATAGTATCGTTTAAAAGTTTGCTTCCCGCGAAAAGAAAAAAGGCGATGGAGAAAAGAAAGAGAGAGTATTTTACGATGCGATAGACTTTGGTTGGATTTTCGTCAAAATTCATGGTTTGCCTCGTAAGATGTGCTTCGTATAATGTATGACCTTTTTGTGGAAATAATGCTTGATAAAAGGTAAAAAGTATCGTATCATGGAGATAGAAGCAAATTATGAGTATAAGTGTTTTAATATTTGTCTGATGTGTTTAATTTACGAGAGGGGACGCGTCGAAGGAGGATGGAATGAGCAATTTATTGTCCGGGTTAGAGGCATTTGGTCTCGGTAGTGTAAGTGAGATGGACGTTTACGAGGATACAGAGACGAAGGCAAAGCGCCAAAACAAGGAAGATGCTGCGGCAGAGCAGCATGAGAAGACGGAGATAGATTATTTGTTTGACAAGACCCACACATGTCCGGTGTGCGATTATGAATTTAAGAGTAGTGCGGTACGTGCGGGAAAGGCAAAGCTTGTCGGAACAGATACGGATTTGCGACCGCATTATCAAGGGGTGGATCCGTTAAAGTATGATGCAATTGTTTGTCCTCGTTGCGGGTATGCGGCGTTAGGGCGCTTCTTTACTATGATTACGACACCGCAGGCCAAACTTGTGATGGAACAGATTTCGCAACGTTTCAATGCGACTTTAAAGCTGGATGGTGTGTATTCGTATGATGATGCGATTTTATTTCATCGTCTGGCGCTTGCCAGTGCGGTGGTAAAGCGTTCGAAGCTTAGCGAAAGGGCATATACATGTTTGAAGACGGCGTGGCTTCTCAGAGCAAAACAGGAGGATCCGGCGACTGAGGAAAAGGATAAACCCGTCTTACATGAACAGGAGTTGGAGTTTTTGAGCAGTGCTTATGACGGTTTTAGCGAAGCAATGTCTAAGGAGAATTACCCGATTTGCGGCATGGACGAGAACACTATGTTTTGTATGCTTGCGGATATCGGCCGTCGGGTCGGACATTACGAGGAGGCGGGACGTTTGATTTCCCGTGTGATTGTTTCCCGAAATGCTTCGGAACGTATAAAGAACAAAGCACGCGACATTAAGGAACTGATTGTAGAAGATATGGCAAATGCCAGTAAGTAGAACGTGGATTCGGCGCCGGTTCACCGGAAGGTGGAGCGGTGCCTTTTTCCGTGAAGGTGAAGTGAAGATGCGAGCAACCGTGATAGCTTGCTCTCGACGGCTGCGTAGTCATGCGAACGCACTCATAACCGAGGGGCATGTGCAGAGTACATGTCCGCACGGAAAAACATCAGAAAGGAGAGTTCGAATGAAGGAACAGTTGTACACCATACCGGTTAATGAGGCCTTAGAGCAGGATTGCGAATGCCCGGTTTGTGCCATGCGTCAGGAATTGGAGAAAGCGTCTTTGGAGTATACTCTGGGACCGAGTTATATGGAAGACGATATCCGGATGGTAACGGATAAGTCGGGATTCTGTGCGAAACATGCGAAGGAGCTGTACCGCCAGCAGAACCGTCTCGGTCTGGCGCTGATTTTAAAGACCCATATGGATCGTACCATCAAGGATGTGGAGCGGTTGGCTAAGGGGCAGGTAATGGGAGGAGGTCTGTTTAAGAAAAAGTCCGATGCCCCGGTGGTGGAGTATATGAAGAAGCTAAATTGTTCCTGTTTTGTATGTGAGCGGGTAGAAAATGTGTTTGAACGGTATATTGCTACCATTTTCTACTTATACGGAAAAGACGGAGAGTTCAGAGAGAAGCTTGCGAAGAGCAAAGGCTTTTGTAACGAGCATTATGCACTTTTGTACGAGCAGGCGCCGCTACAGTTGTCTGGGCGGGACTTACAGGAATTTGTTGATATGCTAAATGAGGTTTATCTTACTAATATGAAGCGTGTACGTGATGATTTGGAGTGGTTTACGGATAAGTTTGATTACCGTAACGCGGATGCCCCGTGGAAGAATTCCAAGGATGCTTTGCCGCGAACACTTCTTAAGACAAACAGCGTGAATGTAGAATAAAACAATAAAATGTGAGAATGATTGAGGAAAACTTAGAATAAGAGAGCATATAAGAGTATGTTGCAGAATGTGTGGCAAATCACGTGGATTATGCGAGGGAAAAAACTTGCAACTTTTTTTCGTTGTATGTAATATATGGATATCGGTTAGCACTCAGATAAGGGGAGTGCTAACAAAAACTGACAGAAAGCGGGAAAGCCCGCGCAAAATAGAAGGAGGATTCATCATGAAGTTAGTACCGTTAGGCGATAAGGTGGTATTAAAGCAGTTAGTGGCAGAGGAGACAACGAAGTCCGGTATCGTACTTCCGGGTCAGGCAAAGGAGAAGCCGCAGCAGGCAGAGGTTGTTGCTGTAGGACCTGGCGGAATGGTAGACGGCAAGGAAGTAACCATGCAGGTAAAGGTAGGCGATCAGGTTATTTACTCCAAGTACGCAGGAACCGAAGTAAAGCTCGGTGAGGAAGAGTTCATTATCGTAAAGCAGAACGATATCGTAGCAATTGTAGAAGACTAATTTTGACGGAGGTTTTGTATCATGGCAAAGGAAATTAAGTATGGCGCAGAGGCTAGAACTGCGCTGGAGCAGGGTGTAAATAAGTTAGCAAATACCGTAAAGGTAACCCTCGGACCGAAGGGAAGAAACGTAGTTCTGGATAAGTCCTACGGCGCACCGCTTATTACCAACGACGGTGTTACCATTGCAAAGGAAATCGAGCTTGAAGATGCATTTGAGAATATGGGTGCACAGCTTGTTAAGGAAGTTGCAACCAAGACCAACGATGTAGCAGGTGACGGTACCACCACCGCTACCGTGCTGGCACAGGCAATGATTAACGAAGGTATGAAGAACCTGGCAGCAGGTGCAAACCCGATTATCTTAAGAAAGGGTATGAGAAAGGCTACCGAATGTGCGGTAGAGGCAATCTCCAACATGAGCTCCGCCATTACCGGTAAGGAGCAGGTGGCTAAGGTTGCTGCGATTTCCGCAGGGGATGAGACCGTAGGTCAGATGGTAGCGGACGCCATGGAGAAGGTTTCCAAGGACGGTGTTATCACCATCGAGGAGTCCAAGACCATGAAGACCGAATTAGATGTAGTAGAAGGAATGCAGTTTGACCGCGGTTATATTTCCGCATACATGGCTACCGATATGGATAAGATGGAGGCGGTTCTTGACAATCCGTACATCCTCATTACCGATAAGAAGATTTCCAACATTCAGGATATTCTTCCGGTACTGGAGCAGATCGTACAGTCCGGTCAGAGACTTCTTATCATTGCTGAGGATGTTGAGGGTGAGGCTCTTACTACCTTGGTTCTTAACAAGCTTCGCGGTACCTTCGTGGTTGCGGCTGTTAAGGCTCCGGGCTACGGCGACAGAAGAAAGGCGATGCTTCAGGATATCGCAATTTTGACCGGCGGTACGGTAATTACCGATGAGCTTGGTCTTGACTTAAAGGATACCACCATGGACCAGCTTGGTCGTGCAAAGTCCGTTAAGGTACAGAAGGAGAACACCATCATTGTTGACGGTGAAGGCGATAAGGCTGAAATCGCAGCAAGAGTAGCTCAGATTAAGGCTCAGATTGAGGAGACCACTTCCGAGTTCGATCGTGAGAAACTTCAGGAAAGACTGGCAAAGCTTGCAGGCGGTGTTGCGGTTATCCGCGTAGGTGCTGCTACCGAGACCGAAATGAAGGAGAATAAGCTTCGTATGGAGGATGCTCTTGCAGCTACCAAGGCAGCTGTGGAAGAGGGAATCATCGCAGGCGGTGGTTCTGCATACATCCATGCTTCCAAGGAGGTTGCTAAACTTGCGGCATCCTTAGAGGGTGACGAGAGAACCGGTGCAAATATTATCCTTGCGGCTTTGGAAGCTCCGCTTCGTTGCATCGCAACCAACGCAGGCCTGGAGGGTTCCGTAATCGTAAATAAGGTAAAGGAAGAAAAGGTCGGTATCGGCTTCAACGCTCTTACCGAGGAGTATGTAGATATGGTGAAGGAAGGCATTCTGGATCCGGCAAAGGTGACCAGAAGTGCACTTCAGAACGCAACCAGCGTTGCTTCTACCTTCCTTACCACCGAGTCCGCGGTAGCAAACATTAAGGAAGATGTTCCGGCAATGCCTGCAGGCGGTGCCGGCGGCATGGGTATGATGTAATAATTTAATAGTACGATAAAAGCAGGACCTCGGGGGCAGTTTTGCCGCCGGGGTATCTGTGTATTGTAAAGGAGAAGGTGAATCGGATGAACGATTTGTATACGGAAGCAAGTGTAAAAAAGAGAGTAACCGCAACGGATACCTTGATTAAGATAGTTGTTATCGTGGTGTTGGCACTGATGGTAGTTGCCGGTTTTATATTTAACAAGCTGATTACAGTGCTGGGGGTAATCGGTATATTCGTTGCATATTATCTGTTGCCACAGTTGAACGTGATGTACGAATATGTATTTTGTGACGGACAGCTGGACTTTGATAAGATTATGGCCGGCGAGAAGAGAAAACATATGTATCGTCTGGACTTCGACCAGGTACTCATTATGGCTCCGGCCAATTCTCATGCATTGGACGGGTATAAAAGTAATCCGGCGGCAAAAAAGCTGGATTTTACCTCTTTGGAAAAAGACCGCAAGGTGTATTGTATTGTAGAGTCCTCCGGAGATATTCAGACGTTGGTGTATTTTGAACCGAATGAAAAGATGGTTTCTTATATCAAACAGAAGGCGCCGCGTAAGGTGTCGGAGTACTAAACGGACTGTCAGGGCTGTCGCAGGAAACTGCGGCGGCCCTTTTCAGCGCCTTTGGGCGGGGGAAAGGACTTCCTGTCCGGAATAGCCTTTTCTCTCGTAATTCGGATATAAGTCTTTCTATATTACTCCGGGAAAGCGTATGATAAAGGGACGCAACCGCCCTGATGCGGCATCCGTGCCTTATGGCGGGCTCGTTCAAACCTCCTGTTTGAGCGTTGCTGACAGCCAAGCGGAGTAATAAGAAAGTCTAATATCCTGCTTAAAGTTCGAAAAGCCTTCTCCGGACCGGAAGTTCTATGTTAGCCTCAAATGGCACAGAAAAGGGCTACTTATTCGAATTTGAAATGCGACAGCCCATTTCGAATATATTCGAATATATTTCTTCATAATTCTGTAATTATAGCTTGACAAGTAAAATAAAACAAAGTAAAATACAAAGAATACAACCCCTAGTTATTTACGGGATGTAAAAAATATTACTATAAAGAAAGAGAGGAATAGAAACATGGGCATGATTATCGGTGACGGTATTACCTTTGATGACGTGTTATTGGTACCGGCTTTCTCGGAAGTGATTCCGAATCAGGTGGATTTGACGACCTATCTTACAAAGAAGATTAAGTTAAATATTCCGCTTATGAGTGCCGGTATGGACACCGTAACGGAGCACCGCATGGCAATTGCAATGGCAAGACAGGGCGGTATCGGTGTAATTCATAAAAATATGAGTATTGAGGCGCAGGCAGAAGAGGTTGATAAGGTAAAGCGTTCCGAGAATGGTGTTATCACCGACCCGTTTTCTTTATCCCCGGAGCATACACTTCATGATGCGGACGAGTTGATGGCAAAGTACCGTATTTCCGGCGTGCCGGTTACGGAGGGAAAGAAGCTTGTCGGTATTATTACGAACCGTGATCTTAAGTTTGAGACCGACTTCTCCAAGAAGATTAAGGAAAGCATGACTTCCGAAGGTCTTGTAACCGCAAGAGAGGGTGTTACCTTAGAAGAAGCAAAGAAGATTCTTGCACAGGCAAGAAAGGAAAAGCTTCCGATTGTAGATGCAGAGGGCAACTTAAAGGGACTTATTACCATTAAGGATATCGAAAAGCAGATTAAGTATCCGCTTTCCGCAAAGGACTCCCAGGGAAGACTTCTTTGTGCGGCAGGTGTCGGCGTAACTGCGAATATCTTAGAGCGTGTAGAGGCTCTTGTAAAGGCAAAGGTAGATGCCATCGTTATCGACTCCGCACACGGTCATTCCGCAAACGTTCTTCGTTGCGTAGAAATGGTACACGGTGCGTATCCGGACCTTCAGATTATTGCAGGTAACGTAGCAACCGCAGAGGCAACCGAGGACCTGATTAAGGCCGGCGTTGACTGTGTAAAGGTTGGTATCGGACCGGGTTCCATTTGTACCACCCGTGTGGTAGCAGGTATCGGCGTTCCGCAGGTTACCGCTATTATGAATGCATATGAAGCTGCTAAGAAGTACGATATTCCGATTATCGCAGACGGTGGTATTAAGTACTCCGGCGATTTAACCAAGGCGATTGCAGCAGGTGCTAACGTTTGTATGATGGGTAGTATCTTTGCAGGCTGTGACGAGAGCCCGGGAACCTTCGAGCTTTATCAGGGCCGTAAGTACAAGGTATACCGTGGTATGGGTTCCATCGCAGCAATGGAGAACGGCAGTAAGGATCGTTATTTCCAGGCAGATGCGAAGAAACTTGTTCCGGAAGGCGTAGAAGGTCGTGTAGCATACAAGGGTCTTGCAGAAGACACCGTATTCCAGTTGCTGGGAGGTCTTCGTTCCGGTATGGGTTACTGTGGCGCAAAGGATATCGAGACCTTAAAGCAGAACGGTCGTTTTGTAAAGATTTCCGCAGCATCCTTAAAGGAAAGTCATCCGCATGACATTCACATTACCAAGGAAGCTCCGAACTACAGTACCGGCGAATAAGTGAGATTTTTCGGAGAGGAATTACAATTGTGTATCAATTGTAATTCCTCTCTTTTTGCTTTTTTATGGGGTTTTTGCAAGAAGAATATTGAAAAATGAAGGTAATTGTGTTAAAATAACGCTGGGTGCATGCGAATTCTGTGTATAATAGAAATTAACGGACTATGAGGAGAAGGGGGCAAATATGGATATGGATATCCTGGTGCTCGGCTTACAGTATATATCGGTTCTGCTTTCTTTCTTTTTTATTGCCTTTGTGGCATATCAAAAAAAGTCGGCATTATGCAGTCATTTATTGATGTTTTCTTTGGGAGTATTGATAAATGGGTTGGCATATACCTTTGAGTTACACAGCGGAGTAATCGAAGAAACTTTAATGGCAATTCGGTTTGAGTATATCGGACTTTGTACGGCTACGATTTCCGCGGTGTTATTTGTCTGCGAATTGTTCCATGTAAAGTTAAAAAAATGGATTAGGGGAGCGATGGTTGCGTTTTTTTTCGTATCCTGTTTTATCATTACCACAAACGAGTATCATCATTTGCACTATAAAAGCGCTTATTTGGAGCAACATGAGGTGATTGCGATTTTCCGCATGACGCCGGGACCGCATTATATTGTCCACTCTGTGTTTACCCTGATTTCTCTGGCGGTTTGTGTGGGTGTGATTATTTATGCGTGGCTTCGGGATATGAAGTGGCGGGAAAATTATAAAAAGTATTTATTTCTTGCTCTCGCGGCATTGATTCCGATGATGTGCTGGGGCTTTCGTCTGGTGGACGGCTTAAAGGATTATGATTTGATTCCTTTCGGTTTGTTTTGGACCAATGCGTTTTTTATCCTGATTTTGTATTATTTCCGCTATTTCGATGTGGCGGAAAGTGCAAAAACCGAAGTGCTGGAGACGCTGGAAGAGGGTATTTTGGTATGCGATGAAGACGGACATATTCTGTACAGAAACGAACGGATGCGGGAGATATTAAATAATAAAGATGTAAAAGAGATTTCGGAAGTGATGCGGGAAATGGTTCCGGCGGAGGAAGGCGAGTTTTTGGTGGGGGATTGCTATTACGCCGTGACGGAATCCGAAGTATACGAAGGGGACCGTGTAAAAGGTAAGACCTGGTGCTTTATCGATATGACCTTGACAAAAGAAAGAGAGCATCAGCTGAGGGAGCTTCATCAGGAGGCAATGGCGGCGAATAATGCAAAAAGTAATTTTCTTGCAAACATGTCTCACGAAATACGAACCCCGATTAATACCATCCTCGGTATGGATGAGTTGATTTTGCGGGAGGCACACAATATCAATGTAATCGAATATGCGCAAAATATAAAGAATGAAGGAAAGACATTGATGTCCCTGATAAACGATTTGCTGGATTTTTCGAAGATAGAGTCCGGTAAAATGGAATTGACGGAGACAGAGTACAGCCTTTCTTCCCTGTTGCATGATGTGGTTGCCATGTTTTCCCTGAAAGCGGAGGAGAAGGGATTGGAATTCCGGGTAGAGACGGAAGAGGATATTCCTTCCGTATTATGCGGTGATGAGATTCGTATTAAGCAAATTCTCGGTAACCTTCTGAGTAATGCGATAAAGTATACGGAACGCGGGGAAGTAAGTTTGTTTGTAGAGTGGTCATCGAAGGATGCGAGGACGGCACTGCTTACGATTGCGGTAAGGGACAGCGGCATCGGTATCCGGGAAGAAGATTTGGACGATATCTTTGACAAGTTCAAGCGCTTTGATGCGGAACGGAACAGTAAGATTGAAGGTACCGGTCTCGGAATGAATATTACAGCCCAGTTGCTGGAGTTGATGAACGGTGAGATTTTTGTAAAGAGCAAATACGGAATCGGCTCCGAGTTCCGGATTCGGATTCCGCAGACCATAGTGGATGCGACTCCGATGGGAAGTTACAGCCACACGAAACAAATGCAGGTAAAAAGCAGACGGCGAGAGACGTTTACGGCACCGAAGGCGAAGCTTTTGGTGGTAGATGATAATCTTATGAACCGCGTGGTAGTAAAAGGCCTGCTGAAGCAAACTTTGCTTCAAATCGAAGAGGCAGCAAACGGTGAGGAATGTCTGAAAAAGACAATGGATACGCATTATGACATTATACTGATGGATCATATGATGCCGGGAATGGACGGCGTGGAGACACTGCACCGGTTGCGGAAGCAGGACGGTGCGAACCGGGATACGACAGTGATTGTTCTGACTGCCAATGCGGTAGTCGGAGTAAAGGATTTCTATCTGGGAGAAGGATTTGACGATTATTTGAGCAAACCGATCAGCGGAAGTTTGTTGGAAGAGATGTTGTTAAATTATCTTCCGGAGGAACTGGTGATTAAGCGTGAGGTTACTACCGGGATTAACGTGATTAATGCCAAGCAGGAGGGCTTCCGGCCGGAGGAAATCCGCAATGTATTGGAAACGGAAGGAATCGACCTGGCGGGCAGTCTGGAGCGCATGAACGGGCAGAAGGAGAAGTATCGCAGCCTGGCAAAGCGTTTTGCGACGTTGTGTGAAGAACGTCTCCGATTGCT
This sequence comes from Lachnospiraceae bacterium, assembly GCA_045596385.1. GTDB lineage: Bacteria > Bacillota > Clostridia > Lachnospirales > Lachnospiraceae > SIG307. The sequence continues at coordinate 23,772 of JAZOCC010000032.1, read as the reverse complement.
TCACGAATATATCCGGAAGGAAGATGTGCCGGCTTATGCCGCATTGTTGTCTGAGGTGAAGCAGGATGCGGAACAGTTGGGGGCGACGGAACTTACGAAGATGACCAGAGAGCAGGAGAAACTCGGAAAGGAAGGTAATCTGTCGTTCATAAGAGATAAGTTCGGGTTGCTTTCCGTAGAGTACCAGAGGGTTGCCCAGTGTTATAATACGTTATTTGATAATGTAAAAGAAAAGGAGGGCTGCTAACGGATGGTACAATTTCTGATCGGGTTTTGGTGCGGCTGTATTGCGGCCGTACTGGTAGGATGTATTGCCTTTTCAAATAAAATAAGACAGTGGAAGGAAATATCGGGAAAGAACGGTTCCGGGGAGCAAAATCGGGAGGCATCGGAAGCTTCTGAGAGAGAACTGAGGGACGGCCCGTGTGTTCTTATTGTGGATGACAGTAAACTCAGCAGAACCGTAATGAAGGAGCTTTTGTTAAAGTATGAACCGGATATTTACGAAGCGGAGAGCGGGACGGAGAGTCTGAAGCTTGTAAAAGAGCAACGGTTTGATTTGATTTTTATTGACCAGCATATGCCGGGGCTGAACGGAGACGAAACGTTGCGGTACTTAAGAGAACGGGGCGGTGTATCACGGGAGGTACCGGTAATTGCGATGGGGTCTACCGTCAGGAAAGAGCATGAGGAGGAGTATCGGGAGAAAGGGTATGCTGCGTGTCTGGGAAAACCGTTACAGGAGAACCGGGTAGATGAGATTCTGGCCCGGTTGTTTCCGAAGGAGCCGGCAGAGGAAAAACCGGAAGGGTTTTCTTATCGGAAAGGACTGACGAACTTTGACGGAAACGAAGAAGGATATCGTGAGACGCTGGTGTTATTTGCCGATTTATGGGAGGAGAGGAAAGAGCAACTGCGACTGTTTCTGGAGGAGGAAAATATGCCTGAGTATGCGATTCTGATTCATGCCATAAAAGGGGATGCACGGACCCTTGGTGCGGAAAGTCTCGGTGAATTGGCATATACACAGGAACTACAGGCAAAAGCAGGAGATTCGGAAGCTGTGAAAAACAACTTTGCAAAGGTAACAGAAGAAGGAGACAAAACGGCGGAGTATTTTAAACGAATGTTTTCATAAACAGGAGGATAAAGAGATGATGAAAAAGAAAATTCTTGCAATTGACGATAGTATTATTGCACTGAAGCAACTCCAGAATATTTTGGAAAAGAAGTTTGAGTTTGTAGGTGTGACCAGTGGGCTCGCGGGTTTGAAACGATTGGATGCCGAGCCGTTTGATCTTGTACTTCTGGATATCGAAATGCCGGTAATGGACGGATTTGCAACCTTAACCGCTATCCGTCAGAGAGAAGCGTTAAAGGATTTGCCGATTATTATTTTGACGGGGACCAGACACAAGCAGAAGGTGATCAGAGGAATTACCAGCGGGGTACACGGATATGTCGTAAAACCGGCTGATTCGGAACTCTTGATTTCGAAGATTGAGGCGGCTATCGGCGTATAATATAACCCCAGAAAACAGTTTCACATTTTTTTCACAGATATAACAAACACTCTTCATGGTTGCAATGTAGAATAAGATGTGGTATGGTAGGAGGGAAGCAAAAAAAAGGAGGGCATGAAAGTGATTGAAGCCATTGGGTTGGTGAAACAGTACGGCGATCATATTGCTGTGGATCACTTGAATTTTACGGTAGAAAAAGGACAAATTCTCGGCTTTTTGGGACCGAACGGCGCCGGAAAGTCTACAACCATGAATATGTTGACCGGTTACATATCCGCAACGGAAGGCACGATTTTGGTAAACGGCTACGATATGCTTGAGGAGCCGGAGCTTGCAAAGAAGAGCATCGGCTATTTGCCGGAACAGCCGCCGGTGTACCCGGATATGACCGTAGAGGAATACTTACAGTTTGTAACGGAGTTAAAGAAGGTTCCGCGGAAAGAGAGGGAAGCGGAAGTAGACCGCGTTATCGGGATGACGCAGCTGGAGCCGATGCGTACCCGCCTGATTCAGCACCTTTCCAAGGGCTATCGTCAGCGCGTGGGCATTGCCCAGGCACTTGTGGGGAATCCGGAAGTGATTATTCTGGACGAGCCGACGGTAGGATTGGATCCGAAGCAGATTATCGAGATTCGTGACTTGATGAAGGGGCTTGCCAAGGAGCATACGGTACTGCTCAGTTCCCATATTATGCAGGAAATCAGTGCGGTATGTGACCATATTATGATTATCAGCCATGGCAGGCTGGTGCTTTCCGGTACGCCGGAGGAGCTGCAGCAGAAGGCAAATCAGGGCATTAATTTGGAAATCGAAGCGTTGGGAACGAAGGAGCAGGTGTTACAGGTGCTTCGCAGTGTTGCCGACGATTTGGAAATAGAAGAGCTTACTTGTGAAAACGAGAGCGGAACTGCAATGCGTATCAAGAGTACGGAGGATATCAGAGAGGCAGTTTTCCGTGCTTTTGCTAAGGCGGGCCTTCCGCTTGTAAAGCTGATACGTAATACCAAGACCTTAGAGGATATTTTCCTTGAAGCGACCTCCGACGAGTGGTTAAGTTCCGTAACGGAGAAAGAAGGAGCTGCAAAGAAAGCGGCGGAGACCGATGCGGCCGGAACGGCAGATAAGCAGCCGGATGCGGAAGAATTAAAAGAAAAGGAGGCGCCTGAGGATGCTAGCGATTTATAAAAAGGAATTACGTGCATACTTCAACTCGTTAATCGGGTGGTTGTTTCTGGCGTTTTTCCTTGCGTTTGTAGGGATTTATGTATATCTTTATAATATGATGAAGGGGTATTCGTATATCGGATATGCTTTGTCCAGTATTAACTTTGTTTTTATTTTGCTGGTGCCGATGGTAACTATGCGAATCGTAGCGGAAGAAAAGCGTCAGAAGACAGATCAGTTGCTTCTGACTGCGCCGATTTCCGTTTGGAAAATTGTGCTCGGTAAGTATCTTGCCATGGTAACACTTACCGGTATCGGTATGGTAGCCATCAGTGTTTATCCGTTGGTATTGGCACGGTTCGGTATTGTGAATTTCGGGATGTCTTATATGGCAATTTTCGGATTGTTTATGGTAAGCTGTGCGTACCTTGCCATCGGCTTGTTTATTTCAAGTTTGACCGAATCTCAGGCGTTTGCGGCGGTTATGACCTTTATTGTGGTTTTGATTACCTGCCTGGCCGACGGGATTGCGAACCTGATTCCTCCGACAGCTAAGGCGGCGTGGATTACCTATTCCGTGATTTGGGCTTTGATTTCGGTGTGGATGTGGCGTGTGATGAAAAATGCCACAGTGGCGCTATTGGTGTTTGCCATCGGTGAGAGTGTGTTGTCCGTAGTTTATTTGTTAAACGGAACGCTTTTGGAAGGAACGGTAGAAAAGGTACTCGGTTCTTTGGCAATTCTGAATGTATACAGTCAGACCATTGCCGGAGTGTTCGAACTTCGCATGCCGATATACTATCTGAGTATTGCGTTTGTTTTTTGTTTCTTAACGTATCAAAATATACGGAAGAGACGATACAGCTAAGGAGGAGACATAAAATGGAAAAGCAAAATGACAAGAAAGCTATGTCCTTTTTCAATAAAATCGGAGCCTCCTTCAAGCGTAAGGGGTTTCGCTCCGGATTGTATGCAACGGTAACCAGTGTGTTGGTAATTGTTGCGATTGTGATTGTGAATCTCATTGCATCTGCATTGGGAGTACAGAAGGATTTGACCGCTACCGGCGAAAAATCGTTGACAGAGGAGACCAGAGAGTTACTGGATAGCCTGGATACGGATATTACCTGTTATTATCTGACGAAGGAAGGTTCCGCTACGGGTTTGGAGTCTTTTTATGAGATGTATATCGATTTATATGAGGATGCCAGCGATAAGATTACTTTTGAGACGGTGGATTTGTTGCTGAATCCGAAGTTTGCGGAGCCGTACACGGATAAGACGGTTGTACAGTGTAGTGTGATTGTAGTAAACGAGGCGGCTCAGCGGAGTAAGTACATCTCTGTACAGGATATGGTATTGACGGAGACCACCATGGATTCCGAAACCTTCCAGTACAAGGAGATACCGGTGGGTCTTGATATCGAGGGACAGCTAAACGGAGCCATCCGTTACGTGGTGAGCGGCCAGCAGACGAATTTGTATGCGATTTCCGGACATGGAGAAAAGGAACTGGAGAACGAGGCAAAGAATTTGCTCGGAAAGGCAAGTGTCAACTATAATTCCTTTGAGTCCATGACTGCGACACAGGTGCCGGAGGATTGTGACATTTTATTTGTTTCTGTACCGGATAAGGACTATAGCGATACGGAACTGGAGATGTTTAAAAAATATGCGGACCGAGGTGGCGCATTCCTGATTCTTGCGGAGAAGCAGGCAAACGTTGCCAATTATGATAAATTGCTGGCTTATTGCGGCGTACAGGTAGAGAACCGTGTGATTCTGGAGGGGGATACTTCCCGTCATAATCCGGCCAGTCAGGCGGAAATATATCCGTTCATTGATACGACCAATGAGATTACAAAGAATTTGTCCGGCGCAAATTATTTGCCTCTGTTATATGCATATTCATTGACGTTGGTAAAGGATGCCCCGCATGACATTACCGCTTCCAGAATGTTATATACTTCTGAGGCGGCTTATGCAAAGAGTGTGGCCGATGGCAAAATTTCAGTGACGAAGGAAGCCGGTGACCCGGTAGGTCCGTTTACGGTAGGTATGTATTTAAAGAATACGGAAACGAAGTCCGAGGCAGTGGTGATTTCCGGAGGGTATGCCTTTGCCGATAATTATACGAAGTTGAGTAACTTTGCAAATGCCAGCTTGTTAATCGGCAGTGTGAATTATCTGGCGGGTGCAGCCTCTGTATCCAATATCCGTACGATTTCCTTTGAGACGGAGGAGATGTTGACGATTAATGCAGCGCAGGCAAATACTATTGCAATCGTGCTTGTGATTGCGGTACCGGTAGCATTGATTTTATGCGGTATTTACGTGATGCTCCGCAGAAGAAACCGTTAGGCGGGAGGATTTTATGGAACAAAGAGAAGAGAGAGCGTTACGATTAAAACGCCTGAAACGAAAAAGAATGATTACGATGGCAGCGTTGGTGGCAGCGCTTGGTTTGCTGGGAGGCGGGTATTGGTTTATTACCGACCGTAAAGCAAAGCTTGCCGCTGAAGAAGCTCAGAAGAAGGCTGAGCAAGAGGCTGCCCGGAATCAGAAAGTGGAGATTACGAGTTTTTTATTGAAAGATGTGGCTTCCGCAGAGTTTTCTAATGAGGAGTCTTCGTATCATTTTGTATGGGTAGAAGAAGATAAATTCGGAAGTTGGGTAAGACAGGGCGAAGAAGATTTCCCGACCAATGAGGAAAAGCTGCAGACGATTATCAGTGCTTTTTGTGAGATGGAAGGCACGTCGAAGATGAAGCTGTCGGAAATAAATCCGGCGGATTACGGCCTGGATGCTACGGATTTGATGATGAAGCTTACTCTGACGGATGGCGCGGAACATAGCTTTTGTGTAGGTGATGAAGCTCCGTATGATGCGGGTTATTACCTGTTGTATGAGAATACGGGAGAAGTATTTGTGGTTGCCTCCAATGTATATACCCAACTAACCGTAAAAGAAGTTAAGCTGGTACAGGGAGAAACGTTTCCGAGAGCGGAGCCGGAGTCCATTTCTAAGCTTTGTATTGAGGTGAGGGACGGAGAAACCAAGACGTATTTACCGGAGGAGGCAGAGGACGGGACAAAGACATTCCCGGCGCAGTATTATGATTGTGTGCCTTTTGTGGCGTCTACTATACAGGAGTATAATTGTACCGATTTTGCGAAGTACGGACTGGATGAGCCGTATGTTACGGTAACGGTAGATTACTTGGGCTATGTCTTTACCGAAGGAGGGCTTCTTACCAGAGAACCTTGTACCACGGTGCTGGAAATCGGCGATAAGACGGTAAGCGATAATTATTTTGTGCGTGTGGATGGCAGTGATTTTGTGTATATCATGATGAAAGCGCAGGCAAAGAAGTATATTCCGAACTAAAATGTAAGTAAGGGCTGAACCGGTTCTCGTCAAGTAGACAATTGAAAAAATTTTTCCTGCCGGTAGGTATCGTCTACTGGCAGTTTTTTCTTTCCCGGAGAGGCTGGGAAGCGTTTAGGGAGATAGGTATGTAGCAATGTGAATATTATTGTGTTTTGTGCGTATTGAACCGTAAAAAGAGTTTGACTATAGCTCGAAAATGTTATACAATTATTGTAATAACTATATAAATTTAGACAAGTTGTTCGGCGGATTATGCCGAAGGGGAAGCGAGGACTGCCTATGAAGAGAGAAAAAGAAGATTTATCGGTGATGAGTGTTGCTATGGCCAGTACTAACAAGGCGGCAATCAGCGGTATGCTGGTAATGAATTTTGTTTTGGCGTTGGCATATGCCGTAGAGGTGATAAAAGGCGCCAGAAGTATCGGAAGTTATTTGATTGTGTTGGCATTGTGCGTATTGCCGTGTGTGTTTGGTATAGCGGCATTTTTGCGTAAGCGCGATAGTATGGCAGTCCGTTATATTTTTGCAACAGGCTTTGCGCTATTGTATGCGTATATCATGTTTACTACTACAACAAATCTGGTGTTTTGTTATGTAATTGTTGCATATGTCATTTTAATGGTTTATACAGATACGAAGTTGCTATTGGGATTGGGCATTTTTTCGGTTCTTGTCAATCTTGCGTTGATTGTGAAGAAAGCGATTGCGGGAAACATTGTAGGAGCAGAGATAACACAGATTGAGATTATTTTGGCTTGCCTTTTGTTGACCATGTTCTTCTCGCTTCTGGCATTAAGTAAAATCCGCGGAATTAATCAGGCGAATATCGAGCGTGCGGAGCTGCAGCAACAGCAATCGGAGGAGATGTTGCAGAACACCTTGGAAGTGGCGGCGGTCATGACGGAAAATATTAAAGCTTCAGTGGTAGAAAGCGAAGGACTGAAGGTTGCAATCGGTGAGACGCAGAGAGCGATGGAGGCGTTGACGGAGGGGGCCAAGGACGGTGTTTCCGCAATTGCCGTACAGAAGCAGAATACGGAGAAAATAAGTGCAAATGTACACCGGGTAGATGCGGCGGTAAGCTCTATTGTATCCGAAGTACAAAATGCGGAGGAGAATCTGAATAAGGGCAACGCAATTATGAAAGAGCTTTTGCATCAGGTGAGAGTATCCGGAGAATCGGGCACTTTAGTTGCGGAAAAAATGGAAGAACTCAAGGTAAATGCGGATAAGATGCAGACGATTATGGGACTCATCAGTAACGTGGCTGACCAGACGGGATTGTTGGCACTGAATGCCAGCATAGAAGCCGCCAGAGCAGGAGATGCCGGTAAGGGCTTTGCTGTAGTGGCTTCGGAAATATCTAACCTTTCAGCCCAGACCAATACAGCAACCGGAGAGATTAATGCATTGATTGTCAGTATTGTAAATTCCATTGGAGCTGTGACGGAATCCATGGAGCGCTTGCTCGAGAGCAGTCGTATGCAGAATCAGTATGTGGATAATACCGCAGACAATTTTGAACAGATTCATAACAGTACGCAGAATATTGTGGATCAGGTGTCTCAGTTAAAGGAAACGGTGGATGTAGTAACGGCAGCAAATACCCAGGTGTCCGACGGTATTGTTAATGTAGAAGCTGTGACACAGAGGGTCATGGATGAGGCTAACGAGACGTTACAAAGTTGTAATACGAACTTGCAGAGTATTGCAAATGTAACGGAAATTATGGATCGGCTTATGGATAATGCGGAGAAGTTACAGGTGTAGGAAAGGTGTGCGTTGATGCGGCGGGAGTGTTATCCGGTAATCAGAGTTTATTAGGACGAGATATTATCGGCAAAATGCGTTTATCCCAAGACAGGGATATGCATTTTGCCGATTTTGTGTTATGATAGGAACGATAATGAGTGGGTTTGCCGGACGGGCGGAGAAAAGCTTTAGCAGAGGAGGTGCGTCCATGATTCTGAGTGTCAGTCGAAGAACCGATATTCCGAGCTTTTATTCGGAGTGGTTTTTTGAGCGTTTGAGAGAAGGTTTTGTGTATACCCGCAATCCCATGAACCCGAAGCAGGTCAGCCGGCTGGAATTGTCACCGGAAACGGTGGATTGTATCGTATTTTGGACGAAGAATCCGGAACCGATGCTTGCCCGTCTTTCGGAACTGGAACCTTACCCGTACTATTTTCAGTTTACACTCACAAGCTACGGAGCAGATATTGAGAAAAATGTACCTCATAAATGGGAGGTTATGCTTCCGGTGTTTCAAAAGCTTTCCGGACAAATCGGGAGCAAGCGGGTAATCTGGCGGTACGACCCGATTATATTTACAAAACGTTATACGCCGGAGTATCATAAAAAGGCGTTCCGGCAGATGGCGGAGACCTTGCGGAGCTATACGGAGAAGTGTGTCATCAGCTTTGTGGATATCTATGCCAAGAATAAGAAGAAAATGCAAGAGTTGGGTGTTTATGAACTTCTGAAGGAAGAGTTAGAAGCGTTCGCAAAGGAGTTATGTGACATCGCAAAGGAGAACGGTATGGAGATGGCAAGCTGTGCGGAGCAAATTGATTTGGAGCATTGCGGAATCGTTCACAATGCCTGTATTGATAAAGGTTTGATTGAGGATATTATCGGTTGTCGGTTAAAAGGGGCAAAGGATAAGAACCAGCGCGGTGAATGCGGTTGTATGGAAAGTATCGATATCGGGACGTATCATACCTGTGGAAACGGCTGTGTGTATTGCTATGCGAACCACAGTGAGGCACAGGTTAAGGAAAATTTAAGAAAGTATGATATACATTCTCCAATCCTTTGTGGTAAGATAGGGGAGGATGATAAGGTGACGGAACGGAAGGTGGTGTCACTCAAGGAGGAACAGTTCTCGTTGTTTTAAGGCAGTATGTAGTAGGATGAAGTAAAAAGAGAAACGAAAGAGAGGGAGCTATATGGAATTACTGCTGGAATTGATTGTTGAGTTTGTGGCAGAAGGACTGTTTATGGGGATAGAGGAAGGTATGGAGTCCCAAAAGGTACCGATGCCGTTGCGGATTTTACTGGCGATTGTTTTGGTTGCTTTGGTACTGGGAGTAGGGGCTTTAATTGTTTTTGCAGGAATAGCAACGGATAATGTGGCGATAAGAATTCTTCTGGGAGTTATATTCGTTGTATTGTTCGGAGGTTTGATTTGGAAGATATGTAAGGTGTTTAAAAAGAGAAGACAGTAGCCTGTTCATTGACTTTTCCCGGTGAATATGGTATAACATTCCGAGGGTAAACGTGAGGGGTGTGTATGAGGAATTTACTTTAGGAGAAATGTTATGCTTTGGATCTGGCTGACCCTTTTATACGGTGTGATAAAAGGAACTCGTGAAATCATAAAGAAAAAGTCCATGGAAAAGAATTCGATTTTGGAGGTGCTGTTTGTTTACACCCTCCTTTCTTTTCTGATGGTGACGCCGGGGGCATCGCAGGTGGGCGGTGTGCCGTGGCAGGATATGGTTTGGATTGCGGTAAAGTCTTTTGTTATTTTTGTAGCCTGGATTTTCAGTTTTAAGGCAATCAAAAAGATGCCGATTAGTTTGTACGGACTGTTGGATTTATCCAGAGTCATATTTTCGACTCTGATGGGTGTGATTTTCCTAAAGGAAGGGATGACCTTCTGGCAGACCGTGGGCTTGATTCTGGTGTGTGCGGGGCTTTTGCTGTACCGGTATCAGACGGGAGAAAAGCGTTGCCACAGAAAGTCAGGTGTTGACGGCCAGGCGATGGCAAAGGAACCGGTAGAAAAAGTAGAGTGGAAAATCGTATGCTTTGCCCTGTTATCCTGTTTGTTAAACGGGGTATCCGGTACTATGGATAAGGTGCTGATGCAGCGGATGAGCAGTACCCAGCTGCAGTTTTGGTATATGTTGTTTCTGGTACTGTTTTATCTGGCGTATATTCTTATCACACGGACAAAAATCCGGTTGTGGAGTGCGCTTAAAAATTACTGGATTTGGATTTTGAGCCTGATTTTTGTCATCGGAGACAAAGCGTTGTTTATTGCGAACCAGTCCCCGGACAGTAAGGTGACGATTATGACGTTACTGAAACAGGCGGGATGTATTGTAACGATTCTGGCCGGAAAGTTTATCTTTAAAGAGAAAAATATCGGCTACAAGCTGTTTTGTGCCGGTGTGATTATTACCGGAATTGTACTGTCGGTGGCGATGAAATAGTGAATTCAAAGAAACCTGTAATGCGATTGGGAGCAGGGGGGAATCGAAATAAAAAGAGGATGAATAGAAAGTGCCTTTATTCCAAATAATAGTTACAAATAAATTGGAAAGAAGGTACTTTTTTATGCAGGAAGACACCAGAAAGTTATTACAGGAGTGTAACTCCGGTTGTAAGATGGCCATTAACAGTATGCAGCAGATTCAGGATTATACCACTTCCGAAGGTCTGGCAACACTGATTCGCGAAAGCAAGGAGCGCCATGAGAAATTGGAGGCGGAGAGTGCGAAGCTCCTAGAGGAAAATGGCGAATATGAAAAGGATCCGGGTATGATGGCATCTGCCATGTCCTGGCTGACTACCGAGATGAAGATGATGGTAAAGCGAAGCGATACCGAGATTGCAAAGATTATGATGAACGGCTGCAATATGGGAATCCAGACCATTACAGAAAAGGCACATGAGTTTGAAAAGGCATCCGAGGAAAGTAAGAAGCTGGCAGAGCGTCTTGTAAAGGAAGAAGAAGATTTCATGGAGAAGCTGAAGACGTATTTGTAATACCGGAGATAAGAAGATAGAGAAATGTATTATGAGCGGATGTGAACCTTGCCGGAGCGGGGAACACATCTGCTTTGTTTTGTAAGAAGAAGTTCTCGGGGGCTTTTGGAAAGAGATTAAGAAATCTTGACAAAGGTACGGTTATACAGTATTATTTTAGTGGGCAAAAGCCCGTAAATCTTGGAGAGATTCATTACAAATGAACGCCGAAGGTGTAAGGTGACCGTGGATTGTCACCGATCTCTCAGGCAAAAGGACAGGAGGATTTTTTATGAAAGGCTTTATGGAGCTTCTTACCGAAATTAACGGTAAGGTCAACGACTTCGTCTGGGTACAGGTAGGACTGATTTTGTTAATCGGTGCCGGTTTGCTCACGACGATTGTAACGAAGGTATTCCAAATCAGTCATTTGAAGCACTGGTGGACGAAGACCATTGTAAGCGTATTTAAGAAGGATGCGAGAAAGAAGGAAAAGGGTTCCGTTTCCCAGTTCCAGGCACTTTGTACGGCACTGGCAGCTACCATCGGTACCGGTAACATCGCCGGTGTGGCAGCAGCGATTGTCATCGGCGGACCGGGTGCGGTGTTCTGGATGTGGATTATGGCATTCCTTGGAATGATGACTAATTTCTCCGAAAACGTATTGGGTATTTATTACCGTCGCAGAAATAAGCAGGGCGAGTGGTCCGGCGGTCCGATGTACTATCTGCAGGACGGTTTGGGAAAAATGAAGGGATGCAAGATTGTGGGTAAGGTGCTTGCGATTTTATTTGCAATCTGTGCGATTTTGGCATCCTTCGGTATCGGTAACATGGGCCAGATTAATAAGATTGTCATCAACGTAGAGTCTGCGTTCTTTAAGAATGTGGAGGCACCGACGGTGGTTGGTGATGCATCTTTGATTGCACTCATTATCGGTCTTGTACTTATGGTAGTTGCTGCCCTGATTATCATCGGCGGGTTACAGCGTATCGCGGCGGTAGCAGAGCGCGTGGTTCCGTTTATGGCAATTGCTTATGTGGTAGGATGTTTGGTAATTCTCTTTGTACATATCGGTGATATCGGTGCGATTTTCGGTTCCATCTTCAAGTTTGCTTTCGGTATTAAAGCAGTCGGCGGTGCGGTGGCCGGTGTGGCAATTAAAACCGTAATTGTACAGGGCTGTAAGCGTGGTGCGTTCTCTAATGAAGCGGGCCTCGGTTCTTCCGTTATGGTACATTCCAACTCCAACGTTAAGGAGCCGGTAAAGCAGGGTATGTGGGGTATCTTCGAAGTATTCGCAGATACCATGGTTGTATGTACCATGACTGCTGTGGTTGTACTTTCTTCCGGATACATTGATTTAAACACCGGTCTTGCGGTGGCAGGCACCAACGATGCAACCTTAGTTGCACAGGCTTTCGGTAATGTGTTCGGACGTCCGGGTGAATGGTTTATCGCTGTTGCAATGTTATTGTTCGCATTTACTACCGTGCTCGGTTGGTCTCATTACGGAAGTAAGGCGGTGGAGTACTTATTTGGTCTTAAGGCAGTGAAGGTGTACAAGGTGTTCTTCGTACTCTTGGTAGTCAGCGGTGCGCTGATGAGTTCTTCTATCGCATGGGATATTTCCGATACCTTTAACGGAATGATGATGATTCCGAACTTAATCGGTGTTGTAGTACTGTCTCCGGTATTGATTAAGATTGTACGGAACTATGTGGATCGTAAGATTAAGGGCAAGGTGGTAACGCCGGTGCTTTCTTATGACGAAGCGATTCAGAAGGAAATGGAAGAAGCCGTGAATAACGGGGAAGAATAAGATATGATTTGAAACAAAAGGCTGTCGCGTGTGCGGCGGCCTTTTTCTATTTGACAAGGGAGAAGGGGATTGATATTATGGTAAATAACAGAGGACGAATCGGAGGCGAATCGGATGAAAGTATTCTTATGCGGCGGAGGAGCCGGAGAACAGACCATAGAGGCAAATAAGAGATTAAATGAAGTGATTGACCATACTAAACCGTGCCTGTATATTCCGCTGGCAATGGAAGCAGACATGTATGACAGTTGCTATCAGTGGATTACCGGAGAATTGGCCAAGGTGCAGATTCCTTATATCGAGATGATACGGAGCGGTGTGGAGCTTGCGGAGAAGAATTTCTCTGATTACAGTGTCGTATTTATCGGTGGCGGAAACACCTGCAAGCTGTTGAAGGAATTGAAGGAGTGCGGAGCTTTTGAAAGCCTGCGCGCCTATCTGGAGCAGGGGGGGGGTGGCTTTCGGAGGAAGTGCCGGGGCTATTATTTTCGGTGAAGATTTGGAGTCTTGTAAGTTGGATGATCCGAATGAGGTAGGACATACGGATACTGCCGGAATGGATGTGTTAAAGGGAATTTCTTTGCTCTGTCATTTTACCAGCAGGGAAAAGGAAGAGGACGAGCGGAGCAAGGAATATTTGCTCGGTATTTCAAAGCATCGGCGTGTGCTGGCTTTGCCGGAAGAGGTTACTCTATTTATGAATGATGGTGAGGTGGAAGTTATCGGAGAACGGCCGTATTATTCCTTTGAAAATGGACGAATGTATAAGCAAAACGGGTTGAATACGGCTATTTTTGATTTTGATTATACCCTCGGGGATACCACAAACGGTATCGTGCTTAGTGCACAATATGCTCTGGAGCAGATGGGAGAGGAAGAAAGGTCTTACGAGGAGATTAAGAAGACTATCGGACTGTCGCTCTCCGAAACCTACAAAGCATTGACCGGAAATATGGATGAGGCACGTGCGGACCGCTTTTTCGACTTGTTTAAGGAAAAGGCAGACGAGGTCATGGTAGACAGTGCCGAACTGTATCCGGGCGTAAAAGAAATGCTTGTGAGCCTCAGAGAACAGGGATATCGTATCGGCATTGTTACCACGAAATTCGCATATCGTGTGCGGAACATTATGAAGAAATTTGATGTAGAGGATTTGTTTGATGTGGTAATCGGTGTAGGAGATGTCACAAAGGTAAAACCTGACCCGGAAGGATTGCTTCTTGCTGTAAAGAAGCTGGGAGTGAAGAAGGAAGACGTGCTTTACGTGGGAGACAGTTATGTGGATGCCAAGGCAGCGGAAGCAACAGGGATAAAGTTTGCAGGTGTACTGACGGGGACGACCACACGGGAAACGTTTGAGAAATATCCGAGGGAGCGTGTGGAGAACACGGTAACGGCGCTGTTTGAAAGACTTTTTGGAGAAAAGTAATAGGCAAGATGGCAGCGTAAGGATAGAACCGAAAGAAATATTTCACGGAAACGATGTACAAAGGAGGAAGCATTATGTGGTTTGTATTTGCTTTGTTGTCGGCAATATTTGCGGCACTGACATCCATTTTAGCGAAAATCGGAATCGAAAAAGTAAACTCCAATCTGGCAACGGCCATACGTACCGTTGTGGTAGTTGTCATGGCTTGGGGGATGGTGTTTTTAACCCATGCACAGAAAGACTTTTTTCATATCAGTAAGAAGAGTTGGATATTTTTGATTCTGTCCGGTCTGGCCACGGGCGCATCCTGGCTGTGTTATTACAAGGCATTGCAAGTCGGGAAGGCTTCTAAAGTGGTGCCGATTGATAAGTTAAGTGTGGTATTTACATTGATATTGGCATTTGTCTTTTTACATGAAGAATTTACCGTAAAATCAATTATCGGTTGTTTGTTGATCGGTGCGGGAACGTTGCTGATGGTGCTGTAGTGTGGAATGAAAAGTCCTTCGAAATGTTTCGCTTCGAAGGACTTTTGTTTTATAGGGAATAGTACAATGCAAGGGACTATTCAAAACACTCTTTAAACTTCGCGTTCTTCTTCAATTCTTTCTTGAATTCTTCCGAAAACTGTGGCATGGTAATTGCCCAGAAGTTCTCAGGAACTTCCTGAAACTGGCCTTTTTCTAAGGAAACCTTTGCAACTAGCGGAGAAGAGTAGTTGTAGGCATCTGTGGAAATCCGACAGTATTCCTTGTGGTGATCAAAGCTTTTTTCGAAATAGATCAGGGCCTTGGCTTGGTCGCCGTGACGAGATTCCAGCATCGCCAGTGTTTCATACAAATACCGCAACTCCCAATGCATTCGTCCGCATCTGCCGTCCGGGAACACCGCTTCTATCAGGTGGACGAGGGTAAGCAGAACTTCCCGACCGTATTCCGAAGAGGAAATGTCGGAATTCATCAGTACAGAGCGGGAAACGGAGCCGTGAAGATGAGAGAGAAGCGTAATAATAAGTTCACCTTCGTATTTTGCTTGTTCTTCTCCTACGGTAGCCAAAGTGAGAAAGACTTCCTTACAGGAGTGAACGGGCGACTGCTCGTTGGCGATGGCCTTTGCCTTTTCGTATTCTCCCATGTATTTATGCATGTGTATTATAAAATGATGGGAAGCCTCCCGGTATTTGGTCGGGACATCCAGACTAAGTAACTTGTTATACACCTGCAAGGATTCCTGCCAGTAGATGTTACTTTTGTTGCGTTCGATATCATCATATTGATACGGGTCGTTTTCCTTTATTTTAGGATTTACGCCGTTTTTCTGCCAGCCAAGATAGAAGAGGCAATCCGCCAATTTGATTAGAAGCTCCGGTTCGTTCGGGAACTCCTCTACGGCCTTGCGTAACATTTCTACGGTGTCTGTCAAATCTCCGTTCCCTTCGCCTAAGAAACCGCCTAAAGCGTTAATAGCTGCATTTGCTTTGTTCACAATAGCCTGAATCTGGGCCTCTCTGTCTCCGTGATAGCCGAACAGCTCGTCAATGCTGACATGAAAATAGTTTGCAATGGCAGGTACCAGCTCCATGTCAGGATACCCGCCGCCCGCTTCCCAACGGGAAATGGCCTGACAGGTCACCCCCAGTGCTGTTGCCAAATCCTCCTGGGTTCTGTTGTCCCGCTTTCGTAAGTCTTTGATATTCTTTCCAATGGTTATCTGCATAATCAGTGTCCTCCGTTTGTTTGTATCACCGGTGTGATTTTAGTATAGCATATATTTTGGGGAAAACAATTATCAATTCGTTGTTGAGAAGTAAAGGATTGCTTGATATTTGAGCAAAGGAGATTGGTGCAGAAAAAAGACAGTGAAAGCCTGATTTTGATGATTTGTATAAAAAACAACGAAGAATCGCTTGACTCTCCCCTAGGGGGACCCTTTATACTGTAAGTATGTGAAAATGGAAAAGAGATGCATCGCCTGGGAGAAACAATGACATAAAAGCTTGTTTTGGCGAGAATGGAGGATGCCTATGGAAAAAAGAATGACATCAGGGGAAATCGCTAAGAAAACCGGTGTTTCCCAGAAGACGGTTCGTTTATATGATGAAAAAGGTTTGTTAAAACCGAGCGGGTATTCCGAAGGAAATTACCGGCTTTATGATACAGAAGCGTTGGCGGTATTGGAGAAAATTATTGCGTTAAAGCAAATCGGATTTTCCTTGGAGGAGATTCACGACAATCTGGCAGCGGAGAAGGACGTGGATATTACGGAAGTGCTGACGCGGCAGTTAAAGATTTTAGAAACCAAACGATATGAGATCGAGAGGGCTATTGCCAGTATCAACAGTGTACTTCTTAGGGAATCGGAGCCGGATTGGGATTCGGTGGCGGAGATCGTAAAAAACATGCAGATAGACCAGGGAGCGGATGTCAATCATTTTCAGGCGCTTCTTCATAATGCGGGACAGGATTGGTATGTGACGATTTATAAGTCCTTAGGTTTGAGAGAACATACGAAAGTACTGGACCTCGGTTGCGGATATGGCAAGCTTTGGCGCAATAACTGGTCCGAGATACCGACGGGAGTGACCATTGACGGATATGATTTATGCGGAAGCTGGGCAGATGATTTTGCGGAGTATGTAAAGCAACATAAGGAGAGTTTGGCAAACGGAACAGAAGTGAGTTTGCTTTTTGAAGATATAGAGACGGATACCGCATGGAAGAGGATTGAACGGGAAAGTGGACAGCGTGGAGGCTATGAACTTATCATTGCCCATTATCTGCTGGATTTTATCAAGGACCGGGACGTGTTTTGGGAACGCGTGGCAAAGGTGCTGGCACCGAACGGAATGTGTTCCGTAAACGGCGGAAGTGTAAACAGAGAGCATGTCTTTTGGCAGGAGGTTTTTGGAAAATTGCAGTTGGAGAACGATTTTCTTATAGAACGGGAGGCTGAGTCTCGGGAGAAGCAGGAGGAGTTTGCGAAGCGTCTCTTGAAATTCTTTTCCAAAGTGGAGACTGTGACGCTTGGAAATGTGATGCGATATACGGACGGTACCGAGTTGTATGCATATCTGCTTGAGCGGTATCCGATGGCAAAGAAACATCTGGCAGAAAATGAAGCAGTGTTAAAAGAGTATTTTATCTCGAAGATAAAGGAAAAGGGCGCTTTTTTGTTACCGAAGAGCACAGATTTCCAACATTGTTTTAAATAAGAGTGAAGGGAAAAAGGAGGAAATCTACATGAAAGAAAAAATGAAACGAATCATAGACAAGTTCCATCAATATAACTCGGAGCATATGGCGCTGCAGGCCTTCGGTTTGCGGGATGATGTGGTGTATGATGTATTGGTGGTGGCGCCAAGCTTTTCCCCGTACAAGCTGAAGATGGAGCGGTTTTGTGAGGTGACAACCTTAAAGGAAGGCGCATATATTGCGGGATATCTGGTGGAGAAGGATGATTTAAAGATTGCCTGGATAAAAATCGGTTCTTCTGCCGGAAATCTCATTGACCATGTGGCCATATGCGGGGAACTGAAGTTTAAAACGATGATATTTATCGGGGCGGTAGGGGCATTAAAGAAGAAATTCGGACTGGGAGACGTTTGCACGCCGTCTTATTCCATCTCCGGCGGTTACACCAATACATACCTCAAGGAATCTATACGGGATTTCGTGCCTTTTGAGAAAGTTGTGCCGGAAATGTCCTTTATCGATGAAGTGGTTGACATAGGAAAGAAGAAAGGGTATGATATCAAGAAATCTTCCGTGTTCTGTACGGATTCCATTGCGCTGGAGTATTATCACTTGGACGAAATCAGGGAGTTTGATACGGATTTGATTGAGATGGAAACGGCCTCCTTTTATCTGATGGCGGATTTGCTGGAGGTACCGAGTGTGGCCCTTTTGGTGGTATCGGATAATTCTGCTACCGGTACGGCACTGGTAGGACGCACCGAGGAGGAGGAAGAGTGGTACAACAGGGGAAGGAGTGTAGTGTTGCCGGATATGATACTAACGCTGGCGGGAAGAAGATAAGAAAAGAGAAGTGTATTTATCGATTTGAATTATAGTTTAGGAGGAAAAACTATGGAGCACAAAGGAACAAAAAGATTGGAAACCGAGCGTTTGATTTTACGCCGTTACACAGAAAGCGATGCAGAGCCGATGTACACAAACTGGGCCTCGGACCCGGAGGTATCTAAATATTTGACCTGGCCGACACATCCTAATGTGGAGTTAACCAAGTCCCTTGTGACAGACTGGATTGCACGTTATGAGAATCCGGATTATTACAACTGGGTGATTGAGTTAAAAGAGACCGGGGAAGTGGTGGGAAACATCTCTGTGGTGCAAATAAAGGAAAGAGCTGAAGCTGCCGAAATCGGGTACTGCATGGGGAAGGCTTGGTGGGGGCGCCAAATTATGCCGGAAGCATTGACAGAGGTTATGCGCTACTTGTTTGATGAGGTAGGTATGAACCGTGTGGCGGCATGTCATGACAGTAATAATCCGAAGTCCGGCAGAGTGATGCAAAAGGCCGGGATGAAGTACGAAGGAACCTTGCGTGGTGCCGGACGAAACAATCAGGGCATTATGGATCAGGTTTGGTACGGATTGTTAAAAGCAGACAGAGAATAAAGAGATAAGCAGAAAGTCTTTTTTGAAGTAAAACGGAGGGGAAATGCTATGGCATTACATAAACATGAAATACCGATTTTGGAGTATGATGACAGTCAAACTTCGGTGATTATGCCCACACATCAGGAACTGGGGATAAAGCTTCCGGAGAAGTTGATTTACGCGTTTTTGGGAGAAGTAACGGACAATTATGCCAAGAAGATGGGGCTTACACCGGTTGCTCATTTTGTATCGGAAACGAAGCTTTATCCGGTGTATGTGACGGAGTACAAAGGAGAGCAAATCGGGATCTGTCAGGCTCCGGTAGGTTCGGCGGCTGCGGCACAAATACTGGACTGGCTGATCGGATACGGAGCGAAAAAGGTGCTGGCTACGGGCTGTTGCGGAGCCTTGGTGGATTTGCCGGAAAACATGTTTCTGGTTCCGACGAAGGCCTTGCGGGATGAAGGTGCTTCTTACCACTATTTACCACCGTCCAGGTTTGTGGATATCAATCCGAAGGTGTTGGCATCCGTGGAACGTGCCATGAACAAGTTAGGGCTTCCTTATGCCGAGTGCATCACTTGGACTACGGACGGATTCTACAGAGAAACCGCAGCAATGGTAGAGTATCGAAGAGAAGAAGGGTGCACGGTGGTGGAAATGGAATGCTCGGCGTTGGCGGCATGTGCACAATTTCGTGGTGCGGAATTCGGACAGATTTTATATACAGCAGATACGCTGGTAAACACAGAGGCCTATGATGAAAGAGGTTGGGGAGAGGAATCCAATGAAAAGGCGTTGTACATCTGTTTGGATCTGATAAGGGAGATGTAGAATCGGAAGAGCAGATAGAATAAAAGTCTCATAAAACAGGAAAACTTAGAATAAAGTGGGTAGTGGTCGCTGACGATTGTGCCCAGTGCGCGAGTCTGCGAGAGGATTTTTTTTCTTGTGGAAAAGGAGACTTTTAGTATGGAAAATGTAAAGTATTGTACAGACTTTTTTGCTTGCGGATTTATTTCCGGAAAACGGTTTGTGGCTGTTTTACAGGAAATGTTGGATAGATACTCTGCGGAAGGATGGAGATTGCATTCTTACCGTGTAGTAGGAGCAGGAGAGATTTGTTCTGTGGTGTTTTATAAGGAGGAAGCGTAGAAGTCGTTTCTTATATTGCCGGGTAGAAAGTTTAAAGCAGACGGTGTCTTTTGGGCGACATCGTCTGCTTCTTTGTGCGATGGAAAATCTTGTATTTCCGGATAGCTATGTTCTACTATTGTGCGCCCAGCTTGCGTTTTCTGTGTAGTGTATATACCATGACAACCAATAATACCAGCATTGCCAGGTTTGCGAGCATGGAGAACGTGCAGTCCATCAGCATGTAGGAATCACGCATCCGGATAGAGGAGATAAATCCGGCAAAGCTGTTGACAATGCCGATTGCTCCGTAGATGCTGCTGACAACATACAGCGGAATCGGACTGGTGATTTGTTTCCCTGCAAAGAAACGGATACAGAGAAGCAGACATAAAAGAGTCAGAACAAGGGTACCTACAAAATATATTACAAGAGCATCGCCTTGTAAAGAAAACATAGCGATGATGCCCATAAGAAGGGAGACTCCGAAATATACACTGTAAATTAGCAGCGCTGTTTTTGCATTTAAACGGTCAAACAGTGCGGTAACCATGCTGATACCCAAAAGGATGGTAAGTAGGAAACATTTCGGTGATTCACTGCTATAAATCAATAGGCCGTCGTGACCGAACGTAAAGCTCATTAACTGTATAATACTTAGAAACAGCATACTCATAAAAGCCAGTCCCAGTAGAATGAGTTGTGCTCTTTTTGCGGTAGGACTTTCGATAATCGCATTTTTTTCTGCGTAAAGCTTCATATCATCGTCCGTCAATAAATCATCTAATGAAATCTCCAGAAACTGCGCCATTTTCTTTGCGGTCATCAGGTCCGGATAACGGGAGCCACCTTCCCAGCGGGACACCGCCTGTCTGGTTACGTATAAATGATCCGCTAAAGTTTGTTGTGTATATCCTTTTTGTTCTCTTACTTTTTTTAAATTCTCTCCGAATTCAGCCATAAAAAACTTCCTTTCCGTGTTATACTTTTGTGTTGCTTGCTGCAGCAACATCATTGTACCTCACTTGGCTCAAAAAGGAAAGCAACACCTGTGTTTTTTGCATGTTGACACAATGGAAACATGCAGAAAACACAGGAAAATCCGGAGCTTCTTGTTAGGGGGAGAGAATATACAAGCATTGATAAATAAAGAAGGCGACACTTGTGAAAGGTGTCGCCTTTTGGGTATAGTGAGTATACAAACTTATTTATTTTCCAGAAGTGCTTTCAGACGAGCGATTTCTTCGTCTTTTTTGGTAATGATGTCGTCTTTTTCTGCAATGGTAGTTTCATGCTTTGCAATGGTAGTTTCATGCTTTGCAATGGTAGCTGCAGCTTCGGCAATGATAGTTTCATGCTTTGCAATGGTGGCTGCCGCTTCTTCTATCCGTCTTTCCTGTGTGCGACGAATGCGGTTTGCTTCTTCGACCCCTTCCATAAAGATGCGTATGGACTCATCCTGACTGGATTCAAACATGGTTTCCGCTGCGCTGGAAATATATTCGTTTTCTTGTGCCATCTTCTTAATCGCCTCCCAAGTGGTAGCCTTAAATAACTGCGCCCAGTGATCGATACCGTATGTACGGTCTTCCTCTGTGGCAAGCTCTATTTGGTTTAAGTTTACCACAGATAAGGCAAATTTGCTACTGTATATTTCGTGATTTTTGACATTTAACAATTGGTAGGTAGCGTAGAACTCCGGAGTAAAGTCTTTTAGGCTGTAATCCAGAAATCCGATATGACGGACCGGTTTGACATCAAGATAGGATTCTCCTTTCTTTAGATGGTCAAAGGCGCGGCAGGCGTAAGTTAAAGAACGTTCCGGCCAATCTTTTTCATCAATAACCTGAACTTCAAAGTTTAGTATGCGGTCATCATTCAACATTACCTTTAAATCAAGCACAAATGCTTTGTCTGTAGGCATTTTTTTAAATTCCAGCGGATTCAGGACTTCAACGGAACGGATTTCTTCCGGGTGCATATGTAGTAGTGAAGCACACAAGCCCAGTAAGGCCTTAGGGTTCTTTTGAAAGACTACATGAAACATGCAGTCATTGGTAAGCCGGTATTCCAGTGTACCGGTGGCATCCTGCAAGGATGCACAGGTTTGTAAATTTGCCATTTGTTTTTCTCCTTTTCTGCAATCATACGTTGTGTTACAAAAAGTTTCCATGGAAATACCGGCGGAATTCGCCGAAAGAAAAGTACTTGATATCATGGGTATAGTATAGCATAAAAGGAGGGGCGTGACTATCTCGGAATGTTTACCAAAGATTTGCCGGGATTTTGGGGGTTTTGCACAATGAAATTGTGTGAAAAAAACGGTTGAAAGCCGCATGAAATAAGGATTTGAACGATTATGGAAAGGCGTAGGATCTATTTTTGTGTACTCGGTATATATAAAGAAAAAAGCAGACAATATGCCTGCCTGCTTTCTTAAGGTTAAGTAGTATTCATCCGCTTACTCCGCGTACCGCTGTAACTCGGCAACAATCTTTCGGAACTCTTCCGTATCCCGCACAAAGTCGAAGCGTTTAGCTTCCAATGTTTTCAGACTTATGTTACAGCAGTTTCCTGTATAGTTTTTTAAGGTGTCTGCTTGCTTGTGCTGAACACGGTTTATCATCGGAGCGGTGTAGTTCATGTCTTGCAGGGTTGCTTCCGTAACGGAATAGTAGCAGTTTTCCTTTAATGCTTCCAGTGTGTGTGCGGCGTCGCCAAGCTCCGCATACAAAAAAGCAATGCAACGATAATGCTGAGAAATATAGTTTGCATAAAAGCCCACGTTCCCGTCCGAAAACAGCCGTTTATAAATATCAATGGAAAATTGATGGGCTTCTATTGTTTCTTCCGGGGAAAAGTTTCCCTTTGTAGCAATCTGTAAAGTGCTCATTGCGGCAGATTGAATCAGGGACATAAGATATTCCTGACATTGTTTTACGCCTTCTTCTCCTTCCAGAACATAGGAACGAAGATTATCCCGTGTCACATAAAAACTACCGCCCATATCTGCATACTGCAGGGCTTTTTCATTGTCATTGCCCTTGCAGGTGTAGCATAAAACTTGAATTGCGTCTTCACGTTGTTTTGTGTCGGTGGACTTTTGTAAAATTGATTCGCCGAGGGCAATGATGCGCTCGGCCTTTTCAGGCTGACACGGATATTCCCCGTCCCGGTTGATAGCATACATCAGCTGCAACATCACACGACAGTCGTTTGGGAACTCTGCATATGCCTTTTCCCAGAGGGCAAGGTTCTTGGCATTCTCTCCGGTATGTTTGTAGACTTTACTTTCTGCGATATACCCTTCGATTGTTTCGCCGATTCTTGCACGGTCCACACAAAGCAACTCATCCACGGTCACATCGAAATACAGTGCAAGCTTCGGTAAGGGAGTAATATCAGGGAAGCCTTCGCCTCTTTCCCATTTACCTACGGATTGTGCTGTAATCCCCAGGTGATTGGCAAGAGCCTCCTGGGTCACATTTTTCTGCTGACGCAACGTACGCAGCTTGTCCTTTATCATAATCTCCATCATAAAATCACCTTTCTGTTTTGAATGGTAAGCGCTTATCCTAATTTTATTATAGAGGGAAGAGGGGAAAGATTCAAGAACCGCGAAGTATAGTTAAGGGTGGATTTTACAACGGCAGGTTGTTTTGAAACGTGGAAGTAATATGGATACTGATAGGAGTCATGTTTATCAGTTGGTTTCGATTTGTCAGACAGTGTCTGACAAATTGGGAAAGGAATAGAGTGAAGGAGATTGTAAATATGAAAGAAGAAATGAGAAGTCAGTGACTTGTAAAAGTAAATTCCGTGTGAAAGAGTAAATTCCACCACACCATAAAAAATTACTTTTTTCAAGGATTCTAGAGACTTTATTTCGGGGTTATGGTAAAATTAAGCTGTGTTTTTCGTTAAATTTCGTAAAA
>JAZOCC010000031.1:0-8088 GCA_045596385.1 Lachnospiraceae bacterium | reverse complement strand
AATGTTTCTTTTTCCTTCTGTCATTTGTACTTTGTGTACCGGTTTCTTTTCTCTTGCCATAATAAAAGGCCTCCTATGATTTTTATTTTATCATAGAAGACCTTCCATGTCTTTATTTACAGAAAAACTTTCACAGGCTCCGACACAGCCTCAGTATAGTTATTCTCAGCAAGCAATTGATTTTATTTTTGAAGAAATAAAAAAAGCACCGAGTACGATACTCGATGATTTAAAGAAAAAGATGCAAAAAAAGTAGTCAACCCCAGGAGCAAAGGATTCTAAGCACCGAGGCGCCTACTCCCATTCGGGAACCCAGCTTTTATCCGTCACAAGTTGACTACCTTTATTATAACACATTTTATACGAATGTCAAGATTTTGTGCATGGGATTCGCTGGGAGTTGATTAGAGAATTGTAAGTTCTCCTTGTTTTCTCCTTGTTTTCTCCTTCGTTATATGCTATAATATTTTTAAGGATTCTGGTTCTCTTTAAATTCTTTCTTTCGGGAAGGGTCGAGCAAACCGGAATCTTTTTTTGCGTGTCTATGGGGTAAATTTCAAACGCATTAGAGCTGACTTTCTTTTTGGCAGAAAACGTAATCGTAAAGAAACATAAGAAAACCAACTATTTATATCAAAATGTCATGGAGCTATTTCCAAACGTCTGCGTTTCTGTTATAATAATATGAACGGCAGAATTGTACGAAAGGATGGAAAGAGTACCATGACATTTGATAATTTTAAGTGGATTAACGAGAGCGAAGCGGAGTATAAGGACGGCGTGTTAAAGGTGTACGCACCGGGACATACCGATTATTTTAACAGTCCGGTGAAGGAGAACGGCGCGTTTCCGGAGCTGGTGGCGAATGCACCGTTATACTATACCGAGGTGACCGGTGATTTCGTGTTCAAAGCGAAGGGAGAGTTGGAGTTTGTGAGTACCTACGATGCGGCGGCTCTTCTTGTATATGAGAATGAAAACGTGTGGGCGAAGCTGGCGCTGGAGAATTCCGACATGCCGTGCAAGAAGCCGGCGGTGGTGTCCGTGGTGACGAACCGTATTTCCGATGACTGCAACGGTCCGGTGCGGGATGCTAACCATGTTTGGTTCCAGATTTCCCGCGTGGACGATTGTTTTGCCTTCCATTATTCCACCGACGGCGTGGAGTACAATATGGTGCGCGTGTTTACCCTGCCGGTGGGCAAGACCGTAAAGGTGGGCTTTGAGGCTCAGTCCCCGATGGGCGAGGGCGGCTATCGGTATTACAGTGAGATTTCGCTGGAGAATAAGCGAGTAGCAGATATCCGAGAAGGAAAGTGAGCATGTGCACAATCTGCGGAAAGTAAATTCCAAGCAGATGTGCAATCATGCGAACGCCCACGCGAATGAGTGACCGAAGCGGAGTGGAGGTCACGAAGGTGCTGAACGTCCGGGGGACGTTCGTTAGCACGGACCGAAGCAGAGCGTAGACTCGCGGGGAAGTGCGAAGCACTTTCCTTCACGAAAAAAAGATAGGAGGACCACCATGCAAAATTTACAGAACCCTGCGAACTCCCGCGAGATTACCAGGGCGTATTTCGACAGTTTATTATTGGAGCAGCGGCTCATGGACAGCGTGGTGCCGGATACCGGCTTTTCGTTGTACGGACAGTGGTTTGACACGCCGATTATGACGGCGGCGCTGTCCCACATCGGTACCTTTAACCCGGACATGCCGAACGGTATGGTGCAGTACGCGCAGGCGGCGGCCCGGGTGAATGCGGTGCACTGGATCGGAATGGGCAGCAACGAGGAGTTTTCCGCGGTAATGGCCACCGGGGCCAAGACCATTCGTATCGTAAAGCCTTACGCCGATGAGGACAAGATTCACAATATGCTTTCCTACGCCGAGGAGCTTGGAGCTCTGGCGGTAGGGATGGACATTGATCATATGTTTGACGGCAAGGGCAACCCGGATGTGTGTCTCGGGGAGCAGATGGCGGTGAAGTCGTCGAAGGATTTACAGCGGTATATCGGGATGACGAATCTTCCGTTTGTGGTAAAGGGCGTCCTGAGTGTGCGGGATGCGGCAAAGTGTGCGGAGATTGATGCAAACGGTATCGTGGTGTCCCACCATAACGGCCGCATGAATTACGCGATGCCGCCGCTTGCGGTGCTTCCGGAGATTGTGAAGGAAGTGGGCGATGTGATGCCGATTTTCGTGGATTGCGGCGTATGCTCCGGTATGGATGCCTATAAGGCATTGGCGCTGGGTGCAACGGCGGTAAGCGTGGGAACCCACCTGATTCCTTTTATCCGTCAGGGCGGCGCAGATGGCGTGGCAGCCCGCATGCGTGAAATGAACGACGAGCTGCGCGGTACCATGGCAAGTACCGGTGTGGCGGATACGAGTTCCTTTGACGCAAGTGTGATCCATCGACTGTAAGGATTGAAGTGCGGATGACGGAAAAGGCGATTGCAAATAGCCGGAGACGGGAAGCAATTGCGGAAAGATTCAAGAAGCGCAAGAGGACGAAAAGAGACCAAGTGAAATACATGGGGGAGTGTAGGATATGCCCCGAAAGAATAGAACAGCGAGGAGGATTTTGACATGCAGATTTATGTAGACATTAACGCAACCTGTGGCGGAACCGGTACGAAGGAGTACCCGTTTAAGCGGATTTCCGATGCGGCAAAGATTGCCCGTCCGGGAGATGAGGTATTGGTGGCACCGGGTGTGTACCGTGAGTACGTGGACCCGGCGAATCCGGGTGCACCGAGAGCACGCATCACCTACCGTTCCGTGGAAAAGGGCGCAGCGGTAATTACCGGTGCGGAGGAAGTGAAGAGCTGGGTTCCGTTTGCGGAGAATGTGTGGATGGCACGGATTCCTAACGGTATTTTCGGTACTTATAACCCGTACACCACGAAGGTGTTCGGCGACTGGTTTAATGCCATGTATGTGGCCCATACCGGTGATGTATTTTTAAACGGCAAATCCATGTACGAGGTGCTGGAGCTGTCCGGCGTATTGGAGCCGAAGGTTTATACCAAGTCCTGGGACCGTGACTTTACCGTGTACACCTGGTATACCGAGCAGGACGAGGCTGCCAATGAGACAGTTCTTTATGCGAATTTCCGGGGACTTGATCCGAATGCGGAGAACGTGGAGATTACGGTACGCAGAAACTGCTTCTACCCGTCCAAAGAGGGCGTGGGCTATATTACGCTGTCCGGCTTTACGGTGACAAAGGCAGCCACCCAGTGGGCTCCGCCGACGGCGTATCAGGAAGGTATGGTAGGCCCGCACTGGAGTAAGGGCTGGATTATCGAAGACTGTGACATTTCCGAGTCCAAGTGCTCCGGTATTTCTCTCGGAAAGTATTGTCAGCCGAACAACGACAATAAGTGGTCTACGTGGAAGTTTAAGGACGGCACCCAGACTGAGCGTGACAATATTTGTCAGGCGCAGGCAGAGGGATGGAGCAAGGAAACCATTGGTTCCCATATCGTGCGCCGTTGTAACATCCATCACTGCGGACAGACCGGTATCGTAGGACATTTGGGTGGCGTGTTCTCTGTGATCGAGGACAACCACATTCATCATATTAACAACAAGCAGAATCTGGCAGGTGCGGAAATCGGCGGCATCAAGATGCATGCGGCCATCGACGTGATTATCCGCAGAAACCATTTCCATCATTGTACCAGAGGTTTATGGCTTGACTGGCAGGCACAGGGTACCCGTGTGAGTCAGAACCTGTTCCATCACAATACCGTGCCGTATGAAGCGGACAAGTATCCGGTGGAGGATGATATGCTGGCGGTAGGCGAGGATATTTTCATTGAGGTATCCCACGGACCGACTTTGGTGGACAATAATATCCTGCTGTCCGACCATGCCTTAAAGCTGCCGACCCAGGGCGTTGCACTGGTACACAACTTTATCGCAGGCTCCTTTACGGCGGTAGGCAGGGGCGTGGATAACGGAACCCCGACCAAGTTTTCTCCGCGTTATACGCCGTATCACATGCACCATCGTACGGAGATTGCGGGCTTTATGACGATTTTGCACGGTGACTGCCGTTTCTACAACAACATTTTCGTACAGCAGAAGATGCGGAAGGGTCTGTTGGCCCTGCAGGAGCAGTGGGCAAACGACGAGTGGTCCGACGGCAATCTTGTGGTAGGTACGGTGCCGTATGAGGCGTACCCGACCTACGAAGAATATGTGACGCAGTTTGAAGGCTATTGCGGTATGGGCTCCAAGAAGACGGACCGCTACTACAATCCGCTTCCGGTATGGGCAGCGGGCAATGCGTTCTTTAACGGCGCAAAGGCCATGACAAAGGAAACGGATGCCTTTGTGGATAACGACCACGAAGTAACCGTAGAGCTTGTGGAAAAAGACGGCGAGTACACCTTTAAGACCAATGTATACGACTTCCTGCCAAAGACCGGTGCACAGATGATTTCCACGGAAGTGCTTGGTATGGCATTTGAGCCGGAGCAGATGTTTGAGAATCCGGACGGCAGCCCGATTGTCTTTAATGAGGATTTCTTCGGTGCACATCGCGCTGTGAATCCGCAGGTGGGACCGTTTGAGGCAGGCGCAGATGCGGTTGTGGTAGCAAAGAACGATAAGTAAGAACAGAGTGTAAATGAGATATAACGTAACAGGATGCGCCGGTTGCAAGATGCTTGTAACCGGTGTGTTTGTAACGTGAAATTGTTAGTTAGGAGGAACCGATGAGACTAGGCGGTTATGTATTTGTAAAAGGTAACGACCCGGAGGAGTATGCCCTTGCCCATGTGAAAAAGGGCTTCGGGGCGGCACTTTGTCCGGATTGGGTAAGTGTTGAGCGTCCGGCAGAATTAAAGGCATTTCGGGATGCCATGAAAAAGCATGATATCCGTATTGCGGAAGTGGGTGCATGGTGTAACCCGCTCCATCCGGACAAGGCAGAGGCGGAAGCGAAGATAGAATACATTATCGGGAGACTCCGTCTGGCGGAGGAACTGGGTGCGGCTACCTGTGTCAATATTCTCGGAACGAAGCAGACCGAGACCTGGTTCGGACCCCATTGTTCCGGTTATTCGGAGGAGTTTTTCAAGGAGTCTGTAGAAGTGTTTCAGCGGATTATCGATGCGGTAAATCCGAAAACCACAAAGCTTTCCTTTGAGATGATGCCGTATTATTTCTTAGATTCGCCGGAAGGGTATTTGCGCTTCCTTGCGGCTGTTGACCGTGAGGCAGCAGCGGTGCATCTGGATATTTGTAATACCATGAATCACCCGAAGAGGTTTTTTGAAAATGGTACCTTTATCCGGGAGACTTTTGATGCGCTTCGCAATAAGATAGTGACCCTGCACTTAAAGGACATTGCTATGGAGACGTATTCCCTGACGGTGGCATTTCGTGAGGTGCTTCTCGGTACCGGCGGTATCGACTATCCGGTGCTGATGGAAGAAATCGGTAAGCTTCCGAAGGATACACCGGCGATGTTGGAGCATCTTCATGACGAGGCGGAGTACGACGCGGCGGCAGCGGCGGTGATACGCTTTATGGAAGGTATCGGTATGCATAGGGAAGGCATGTGCTGGGTGAAATAAGGGGTCGCTTTTGCGCTTTTCGAGGATTTAAAAATAGTTGTGGCAGGAGTATCTGTTTTTTCAAAGCGCAACGCTTCGTCAAACTTCCTCTAACTGGTTCTAAACGTCTCTCGGTAGCGTCCTCGAGACTTAGAACCACTAAGAGGTGATTTCGACTCAGCTAAAAACGCGGTCCTTCGGACAAATTCAAAAACAGATACTCCTGCCACAACTATTTCTATATTCAATTTCTGTGAATCGCAAAAAGCTCGCCTTTAGATAGTTTACAGCATTCTTGTACAACAGAGAAATGATTGAAAAATATATCTAAATATGATACGATAATCAGGCGAGAAAAAAGAACGGAGTAACGACAGATGAGTTTTAGTGAGATTATGAAGAGGATTAACGATGTTTTGGGAAACATCAACGATGTAATGTATACCTATATCCTGATTATCCTTTTGTTGGGAGTCGGGATTTATTTCACGGTTCGCACGAGGGGTGTACAGTTCCGTCTGTTAAAGGATGGATTAAAGTCCATGTTGGAAAAAGGCGGCGAGAATAAGGACGGGAAAAAGAAGGTTTCCTCCTTCCAGGCGCTTATGATTTCTACGGCGTCCCGCGTGGGCACCGGTAATATTGCGGGTATTGCCACGGCCATAGCGGCAGGAGGCCCGGGCGCGGTGTTCTGGATGTGGGTGACGGCGTTAATCGGCGGTGCGTCCGCATTTATCGAAAGTACGCTGGCACAGGTGTATAAGACGAAAAAGGACGGTCAGTTCCGAGGAGGTCCTTCTTACTATATGGAAAAGGCGCTGGGCAAGCGTTGGCTGGGCGTACTGTTTTCCGTACTGTTGATTATTTGTTTTGCTTACGGTTTTAACGGACTTCAGTCTTACAATATGTCTTCCGCACTGGAATATTATATCGAAGATTACAGCAACAGTATCTGGCCGATGGTGGTGGGTCTTGTGTTGGCAGCGGGAGCGGCCTTTGTTATCTGGGGAGGCGTACACCGGATCGGATTTATTTCTTCTGTAGTGGTGCCGGTCATGGCAGTGGCTTACATTCTTATGGGACTTGTGACTATGGTACTGCATGTGACGGAGCTTCCGGCTATGTTTGCCATGATTTTACGGGAAGCATTCAATGTAAAAGCGATTATGGGTGGTCTTGCGGGCAGTGCTGTGGTAATCGGTATTAAACGCGGACTGTTTTCCAACGAAGCAGGTATGGGTAGTGCGCCGAATGCCTCCGCATCCGCTGATGTGGACCATCCGGTAAAGCAGGGCTTGGTACAGGTGATTTCCGTATTCATTGATACGATTCTGATTTGTTCCAGTACGGCGATTATGCTGCTGGTATCCGGTGTGGAAGGAAAGACCGATGTGCTGGACGGTATTCCGTATGTGCAGAAGGCAATCAGCGCCAATGTGGGTAACTGGGGAATTCACTTTATTACCTTTTCCATCTTTGCTTTTGCGTTCAGTAGTCTCATCGGAAACTATTATTACGCGGAGTCCAATATTGTCTTTATCAAGGACAATAAAATACTGATGCAGGTGTTCCGTGTGACGTGCATCGTGGCAATTTTTCTCGGAGCACAGGCGGACTTCTCCCTGGTGTGGAATCTGGCGGATGTGACCATGGGCCTGATGGCAATCGTAAATATTGTTGCAATATTCCTGCTTGGAAATGTGGCCATTAAAGTATTAAAGGACTACGAAGCACAGAAGAAACAGGGAAAGAAGCCGGTGTTCCGGGAGAAGAATGTAGGGTTGACAGGGACGGTCTGGACGGAAGAAGAGAAGTAGGAAAGGTGAATGTACGGAAAGTACTTGCGGAAAAGAAAAACTGTGCTATAATAGAATTAAAGAAAGGCAATCGCCACAGAGTGGTTGGCCTTGTGTGAAAAGGAAAACCTTCCCGACTCGCCAAAGTACAGGGAAGGTTTTTTGTGTTAGTGACAAATCAAATATATGAATGTCAGTAATGCTAAGAGGAACATTCCGAAAGATATTAAGTCTTTAAATTCAAAACGATTCTTCATAAGCAACACCTCCATTCTTTTTAGAATGAAGGCCACCCACCCTTAATCGAAATACGGTATGTACACGATTGCCGGTAGCCGATTCGGCTACTATAATAATTATATCACAAAAGGAGATGGAACGCAAGTTCGATTTAAACAGGATAACAAAATGCATGCGTTCTTGACAAATGCCTAAATACATGATAAGTTAATATTGATAGTAGACCTTAGGTCTGATCCACGCTTGTCAGGGAAAAGATTTCCTTGGCAAGCGTTTTTCTTTTTCCGTGCAGGCAAAGTGAGCATAGAAGAGAGTTTGGAAACTTGTTTCCGAAACTCTCTGATTATGCGAACGCGCCCACGACTGAGCGGCTATGCCGCGAAGTGTGGGTGGGTGCGAAGCACCGCCTGCACGGAATAATGTCAATGCGAACGCGCCCACGACTGAGCGGCTATGCCGCGAAGTGTGGGTGGGTGCGAAG
>JAZOCC010000030.1:0-63603 GCA_045596385.1 Lachnospiraceae bacterium | reverse complement strand
CGGAAAAATTCGCCTGTACTTGACATGCATTGGTATTAGCTGTTATATATAATACGAGGGCTGAAAGCTCCCAAGAGAGCCTTCAGCCCAAATCATTATCATAGAAGATCAGTATTTACAGACTTTTATTCACACACTCCTCTTAAAACTTCCTCTTCCAACAATCTTACTTTCTCTTATTCATATCTTTCTTCCTTACTTGTTATTCCTATAAATTCTAATATCCCCATATCAAAGTGATTACAAAAATGAATTTCTCTTTTATCAAAACTCATATCATTAATAATTTTAATATTAGCCACATCCTGCGGAATATCCATCCAATCTTTAATTATTCGCTTCCTGCATAATTTACATTGAAATACTTTTTTATACATTTTCATTTAATATACTTTAAATATATTTTACCTCCTATTTATTTCATAAATATAAAAAACTCCACTAAACATACTTTATCTCTAGTGGAGTTTTTTATTAAATTTCAGTTTCTACTTCTATGTCTTTTTTGCAATACTGTTTATATTGTTCACATTCTCTAATTCCTCTAAAAAGCGGCCATTCATTCAACTCATCCTCGCCTATTTCGTTTTGTCCCTCAAATAGACTAAAAAATTCTTCATATTTATCTAACAGTGCTAAAACGCCTAATTGATACTTTGTTTTACTCGCTGAAACATCTAAATCTTCAATCTCTTTTTTTATCGTTGCAAATTGACCTAACCATTTATAGCACTGCCACCTATTTATTTTACAAAGCAACATATCTGCATCTTGCAATTTCTTACTTTTTAGGCATATCTCATATAAAACTCTTGCGTCTTCCCATCTTTCAAAAATCAAATACTCATCAAAAATAAAAGCTAATATCTTATCTATTTCTTTAGAGTCTTGACCAGATTCTTTAAGCCACATCTCTATCATAAGGGCAACTCCAATTGACTCAACTAATTCTATTGAGTCATGTATGTACCTCTCGTCAACATATAATTTGTCCCCAATTTCTATATCCTCTGTAAAATTTTTATCAACTACTCGTAAATAAATATTATTTACAACTCCCTCATTATGTACAATAATATTTCTTCTCGCAATTATCTCTTTCAAATTAGGTAGTTTTTCTGAAGCATATAATAATTCCATATTTAGATTTCTCTTTAAATAATCTATCCAATCTGAAACAGATTTATACATCAATGTAGTTATTTCTTCTTCTATCAATAGCTCTTTAATATCTTCAATGTTATTAGATTGCTCCAATAGCTTATATGAAACAGTTTTATTATCCAATGACATTCTTTGTGGATGCATATGAAAGTCGATTTTAAAGCTCTTTGATATCATATTCTCAAAATATGTCACCAAAAGCAAAAGTGCACCACTATATAATATATCCCTTTGCTTTTGCATAGCCTCGATTTTTCTATATGCTTCTTTCAAATTTTTGGGAAGTCTCCGATACTGACCGGTCTTTCCATCTGCACTAATTTCGACCATCTTCTCCAGTTCTGCTATAGTCTCTCTTAGAAAATTAACAGTTGCTTCATCAGCTTTATTGTGACTTTCTCCCTTCTCTAGTATATCTTCCAAACTAGTATTATGCATCTTGGTTTCTTTTGCTAAAAGCATAAATGTAGCCAAAGCAATGTCAGAATTGATATCGTCACCATTTATTTCCTTCAAATCAAAAAGTTCCACACTATCAATGTAAATTCTAAGTGACTGTATATTATTTAAAAAATTACCTATTACACTAGTAAACATATGATAACACCCTCCTTCTCTACTATTGCCTCTCCGTTAACGGCAAACCGATACTTTCTATCTATGAACATACCTTACTCCTCTGCACCTACGCTCATCTCCCTCTCCATATACTCACTGCGCAAATCCATCAACAATTTTCCGCTTGATTTTTGAAGCACAAAAGCATAGGTTTGTACCGAAGACCAGCCGTAGATTCCTTTCAACCACTGCTGCAATGTCATTATTCCGTATGTAGTTACAACTTGTCCGTCTTCTTGTAACGTTGCCTCTTCCGTGGTTCCCTTTGCAACCAGAATATCTCCCACCTTCACTACTCCCCACTCCAGCATCTTGTCAATCTTCGGCAATACCTGCCTTGTGATGTCCCGTTTCTTTTCCTTGATTATGGTGTCTTTCCTTACCACATCCACGTAAAAATCTTTGTACTCCATCACTGGCAAAATCCGCTTAACATCAACAATAACAGACTCTCCCATCTTAAAAGGACAGATTTTATAACAACTGATATCCACATGATTACTGTTTAACCATGCCACCGCAGATAATGTTTGCTCATCAAAATCAGAGGCAATTAAAATGATTCTCTGATGCACATTAAAATCCACAATCTCAT
This sequence comes from Lachnospiraceae bacterium, assembly GCA_045596385.1. GTDB lineage: Bacteria > Bacillota > Clostridia > Lachnospirales > Lachnospiraceae > SIG307. The sequence continues at coordinate 61,226 of JAZOCC010000030.1, read as the reverse complement.
TGTTATTCACAAAGTCCGTCAGCTTTCTCTTTGCGATTTCCACAGAAGTCAGCTCTTCCTTGCCGAATTCTTCCTTATGCTTTTCTACATACGGTGCAAACACATTTTGAATCAGCTCATCCGGGGTTTTAATTGTGGCACAACTGGCCGCATAACGGATTGCCTGAAATTCAAATGCTTCCTTTCTGCCCTCAATATCTTTTCTATCCCGTTTTATTTCAATTAAAACCAAATTTCCCGAATCATCAATCGCAGTCAAATCACTCCGACCAAGTTTTTCATTTTTTACTTGTTGGCCCACGACCAGCAATGACTCTTCATCATCACAAACCATATCGATATTTTTTCTAAGAATCTCTTCAATATCACTTTCCTTCATTCCCAACTCTGCAAACGTAATCTCTTCCAACTTTAACGGCTGCTTGTTGTCTAAACAATACATGCTTGTACCTCCAATACATATCTACAAATAATTGTAAACCTTTAAATTGATTGTAACATATTAAAACACATTAGTCAAATTAAACTTTATGTTGCAGGTGTCCTCCGGGTGTCGTCACCTCCCTCTCCCCCATGCTCCTAACCGTTGCACTTGCCCCTACCTGCCCATCCCCGACCACACTTGCCTCTACTTACCCATTCCCTTCTCCCCAGTCCATCCTCCCCAAAACAAAAAGGACCTACCACCTGGTAAGTCCTTCCTCACTGAAAGCGGAGACGGAGGGATTCGAACCCTCGTGCCCTTGCAGGCAAACTGATTTCGAGTCAGTCTCGTTACGGCCTCTTCGATACGTCTCCGTATATTTATGGCAACAGCGTATGCTGTAATACCCTTAGTTATGCGCCGACGGCAGTGAGTAAGAAAAGTTCTACTGCGATGCGCTCGTCGATGCGTCCGGTTTTGATTTGCTCCTCAAGCTCTGTCCCGTAGGTGATCAGATGAAGGAGCTGCTGCTTTGTAAAGTTCTTTGCCTGGGACAGGCATTTGCCTACCGCAAAAGGCGGCATTCCTGCTTTGGATGCAATGGCGGAACGGTCCAGTCCCTGTCGGTTCATCTCCGCTGCCTGCAATATCATATTGCACTGGCGCACCATAAGGTACAGCACCGTCATAGGCTTTTCCCGCACGGAAAGCAGGTCGTGATAAAGCTCTAAGGCAAGCTTCTTATTTCTAGCACCCAGAGCGTCCGTCATGGCAAATATCTTTCCGGAGATCTGTTCCGTGGTCACCGTCAGGATGTCTTCCTTCGTCACCACTTCCCGGTCGCCGATGTAGCAAACCAGCTTCTCTACTTCGGTCTCGATGTTTTCCATATCGGTGCCGACACGCTCCAAGAACAACCTTAAATCGTCCCTGCTGATTTTCTTGCTGTCTTTGTTTAACAGCTGGGCAACCCAAACGCTTAAGTCGTCCTCACTGAGGCCGTTCATCTCACAGACATAGCCGCAGTCCTTCACAGCTTTAAACATCCGGCTTCGTTTGTCCACCTCGGACTCGTTAAATATCAGTACCGCAGTGTCCGGAAGGTTCCCTATCTCACCTGCAAAATCACACGCATTCTTAAACGCTCCGGTATTCTCCAGAACAATGACGCGGTGATCCGCAAAGAACGGCATGGTCTCCGCCAGATTCCGAACCTCGTTCCAGTCGGTATCTTTGCCGGAGAACACAGACAAATTCATCGTATCTCCCCCGCCAAGGGCTCCTGCCTTTAATTTGGAAGTATAGAGGCGGCGCAGATACATCTCCGTCCCGTAAAGCAGGTATACGGTCTTGTACTGCCCGGTTTTGATATGCTCCTTAATTCCCTTCATAGGCACTCCTTTAACATGGTACACCACAAACGAAACGGTACACTTAACGTACCAATCTATTGTACATGAAAGAGAAGAAAATGGCAAGAGGAAATTTTGCATTTTCCGCGCAACCGATTCCATTTTTCATTTGTAACCTATTTTACGTTACAAATGAAAAAGCACCATCTTCCTTTCACTTTCCTCTGTCAACTCTATCACCGTCCCGAGCCCAATTCGTCTCCCGTCCGTGAACACCAGCTCCCCGGCATATGCATCCACCTTCTTCACCTTCCCAGTCACCGTCTCATAGGCACCGCCGGCCTTTTTCTCATCCGGACAAAAGTACGTCACGGTGACTTCCGGCTGTTCCGACAAATGCTCCTGTAACTGTTGCAAACGAAGGTCCAACAGCTCCTTACTGTTTTCGTCAAGCTCGATTTCCTCCTCCGTCAATCTCGCCGTTTCCTTGATGGCCGCCTCATGGCCGGTCAGAGCCGCAAAGGGTGCAAACTGCGCCGCCCGGTCCAAAAGAGGCATCTGCGGATGCTTCCGTGATACATGGTGCGGTAAATCTATAATATCGTCATACCGGTGCTCGTCATTTTCTCTCATCCCGATGTCCTCCTTTCCTTCCGTTTTTTGCCCGCATTCCTGCGTTCGCACTCTTCCAACGTCGCACCAAACGCTACGCCTTATGCCCGCCGATCTGCTTATTCCTCTCCACGGTCATAGCTCCCTCCTGCAGGTTCATGCCCTTTATCATGGCATTTTTCCCGAACTTCTTTTTTACGGAAAGCATGGCTTCCTGGAGCTTCCGTTCCTTCTCCCGGTCCTCTTTTTCGAGTTCCTGCTCCTTCTGCTGCGTTGCGTAGTCCGTAAACAAGTTAAGCTGCTCAAACTCCGCCTTCTCCACCACGGCGCTTTCTTCCACCAAATGGTTCGCAACCACCGTAATCCGGCGCACCAAAAGCGACCGATTCACTATCTCATCGTACAGTTCCATTACCTTGTCGATAATCAGCTTCGTAGACGAGGTCTGCCGCCCCAGGTTTGCCGTACCGTGGGCGTGCTTCGGCACCCGCCGGCCGTATCCGTCCACCGTCACCTCACCGGTATAGTGGATATCCGGACGGGTCAGGTTCTCGATATCATATCCTACCGTCAGTACAATCTGGTCCGTCACCAGCTTCTTTTCCACCAAATCAAGCACCAGAAGGTCCGTCATTTCCCGTACAATCAGTTTTCCCTTTTCAAACTCGTAAGGCTCCTGAAGCACCTGTCCGGAACTGACACTGTTCACCTCCGGCTTGTACGCCTTAATCATCTCAATGGTGGTAGGCTCGTACCCCCAGGCATGGTCAATGAGAAGCTCCGCATTGACACCGAACAACTTATATAATAAATCTTCATTGTAGAAGTCTCCCGGTCCGCCAAGCGAGCATCTTGCAATATCTCCCATGGTATAAAGCCCTACTTCTTCCAACTTCTTCTGATAGCCGCGACCCACTCGCCAAAAAGATGTCAACGGCCGATGGGTCCAAAGGAGTCTCCGGTAGCTCATCTCATCCAGCTCCGCAATCCGCACGCCGTCCGCATCCGGCGTTACCTTCTTCGCCATAATATCCATTGCCACCTTGCATAGGTACAGATTCGTCCCGATGCCCGCCGTGGCGGTAATGCCGGTCTCCGTGAGCACATTTTTAATCATCTTTGCCGCCAATTCCTTCGGCGTCAATCCATAAGTATGGAGGTACTGAGTCACGTCCATAAACACCTCGTCAATGGAATACACATGGATATCCTCCGGCGCCACATACTGCAAATATACGTTGTAAATCCGGGTGCTGTAGTCCAAGTAAAGCGCCATCCGGGGCGGTGCCACGAGGTAATCGATTTCCAACTCCGGCTGGGTATCCAGTTCTTTTGAAAAAGCAGACTTTCCGGTAAACATTCTCCCGGGTGCTTTATTTCTGCGCTCTGCATTCGCTTCTTTTACCTTCTGTACCACTTCAAACAGCCGCGCCCGGCCCGGAATGCCGTACCGCTTTAGTGAAGGCGACACCGCAAGGCAAATGGTCTTTTCTGTCCGCGCCGCATCCGCCACCACAAGATTTGTGGTCAGCGGGTCCAAGCCCCGCTCAATACACTCCACGGAGGCATAGAAGGACTTTAAGTCGATGGCGATGTAGGTTCGATTTTCCATAGTATGCCTCCTTTCTGTGGTTATTGTTTCATTCTCCACTTTTTAGTATACAACTTCTTTTCACAATTCGCAAGAACTTTTGTTCGATTACGTTAGATGTCTTTCGTTTTTCTTCCCGATACAACGTGAAAAACCGCCCCCATATGTCCTTTGTAACCTCAAAGATTTGCACAAAATATTTACTATAACACTCTAACTCCATTTGCTGTAAATTCTTTATTGCCCTTTTCGGCGAAATGATTATATGATTTTCATAAGATGGGCATGGATGATAAAACGCAAGTATTCCCTTGCCATTATATACTTTCTTCATAGGGATAGCCCAACTACCGTACCGAAATGCAGTTCCTACAATCTTGCCCATAAAGGGAGTTTTCGCAATTTTGAGCAACATCGCCTTAAACATCTTTCCAATCCTCCAAAATCGGTAGATGAGTCGCTGCAACCTTCACCTTCTGCAATTCCTCCCTTCCCCAAAAGCGCAACTTCCGCGACTCCTCACTGCATATCATTTCCGGCAGTTCTTCTAATTTTGTCCGATACACAACCGTAATAATTCTCCACACATTCCCGTCCGGATAGCTTGCAATACGGGACGGGTCATCATAGATGCCATAAAACGTAACTTTCTCTTCCCGTAACCGAATCCCGGTTTCTTCAAAGACTTCCCGGACAGCTCCTTCCACCAATCTTTCCTCTTCCTTCAGCCCGCCACCGATAACCGCCCATGTATCGCTGTCTGCCCGGTGTTCCAACAACAATCTTCCGTCATATTCTATCAGGATACATGCCCCGATACGGTTTCCTTTCGGTTGCGGTGCATTTTTGTCTTTGTAATAAAATCTTGCCTGTGTCATTGCTTATCCCTCTTTTCTATGTCGTATTTTATGTTCATCATACAACCTTTCCCCAAGGGCAAGTCAAGCACAACTCCTTATAAATATCTTTCAAATTACCATGACCATACCTCTTCCCGCTCCCCATCATGGTACCAATTTGCTATCATTTTTGTTCTTTACCATGATATATTCATTTTAGGATTTCTTCATGGTACAAATCCGCTCAAATCTTCTTGAAGTCCATTCTTTTGCGCCACTTTCTCCACAAAATCCAGCCTTTTGTACCATGATAACGCTCTTTTCAAATTATTCTCATGGTAAACAATTAGCACACACTCTAATTCTGTACCATGAGAATTTCAATTATTATCAACTTCATGGTATTTTCCAATACTCTCAAAAACCGCATACCATGATATTCACCTTTTTTGCTTCTATCATGGCAATTTCCTGTTGCACGGTCATGAGCGCGTTCACGTTTCGGCATTTGCACAAGTGCACTTGTGCAATGCCTCTATGTTCTCTTTGCCTGCACAAACTTTGTCTACACATAAAAAGGCCCCGGAACAAGCTTCCTCCTGTTCCGGGGTCCGAAATCACTTCATATTCTCTTACCTATTCTCTCAAATCAGCACTTTACCGAATACCGTACTTCTCAATGATATAGTCCATATCCTTGTCACCACGTCCGGAAAGATTGATCAGCACGGAGCCCTTGCCCATCTTCTTTGCAAGCTTCATACCGTATGCCACTGCGTGAGCACTTTCGATGGCCGGGATAATACCCTCTAAGCGGGATAAGGTAAAGAAGGCATCGATGGTCTCTTCATCGTTTACCACATCATACTTAACTCTTCCGATGTCACGAAGGAATGCGTGCTCCGGACCGGAGGACGGATAGTCAAGACCGCTTGCTACGGAATATACCGGAGCCGGCTCGCCGTTCTCATCCTTAAGCATAATGCTGTTAAAGCCGTGCATAATGCCTTCGGTACCGTACTTTAAGCTTGCTGCATGGTCTCCAAGCTTCGGACCGCGCCCCAGCGGCTCTACACCGTAAATGTCAACCGGGTCGTTTAAGAAGCCTGCAAACATACCTGCCGCATTGGACCCGCCACCCACACATGCAACCACTGCATCCGGAAGCTCACCGGTCATTTCTAAGAACTGCTCTCTTGCCTCAATACCTACGATGCTCTGGAAATCACGTACCATTAACGGGAACGGATGCGGTCCCAATACAGAACCGATACAGTACATGGAGTTCTTGTAATCCTTTGCATATGCAGCGAATGCCGCATCTACCGCTTCCTTTAAGGTCTGAAGACCTTCTGTAACCTCAACTACGTTTGCACCGAGAATCTTCATACGAGCCACATTCGGAGCCTGCTTCTTAATATCCACAGCACCCATATAAATATCACACTCCAAACCGAAGTAAGCCGCTGCCGTAGCAAGTGCCACACCGTGCTGGCCCGCACCGGTCTCGGCAATCACCTTCTTCTTGCCCATATACTTTGCAAGAAGTGCTTCTCCCATACAATGATTGAGCTTATGGGCACCGCTGTGATTTAAATCCTCACGCTTTACATAAAGCTGTACATTACCGAGGGAACCGGACAATCTCTCAAGATAAGACACCGGCGTCGGTCTGCCCTGGAATTCCTTACGGATGCGGCGAAGCTCGGCAATAAATCTTCTGGATTTACAAATGGTATGATAGGCCTCGGAAATCTCATCCATTGCCTTCTTTAAATCCGCATCAACATAAGAACCGCCGTACTTGCCAAAGTACCCGTTCTCATCCGGGTAATTCTTAAAATAGGTTTCGAAATCAACGTTGTTCATTTTCATGGTTATATCCTCCTGATATCTGATTTTCTGATTAATTAACTATACTTCTATTTTCAAATCTTAACGATAAAACCGTTCTTTGTATCGTAGCTTTTTACTGCATTTCTTTTACTTTTCATTCACTCTCCGGGACACGCTGCGGCGTCGCCATCGTTTGGTTAATAACATACACGCACCTCCTAAACATAAGAAAATCCTTGACAGAATCATAGATTCTGTCAAGGACGAATAACTTACCTATCCGCGGTGCCACCTTGATTCACGAAAAACGTGCTCCTTAAAGGATACCAACATATCCCGGACAACTAACGTATGTCCCTACGTCGCAGAATACTCTGTGCCGGTGGCACATTTGACTACGCCCTCCGCGGTCCATTTGATAACCTGTGTTTCACCCGACTCTCAGCAACGCGGGCTCTCTGTGGAAGCATAATTACCGTTATCTCCGCCTCAACGGTTTGGTCATATAATATGTTTTAATTAAAGCACTTCTAAGCGTTTTTGTCAATAGTTATTTTTCTTATTCGATACAAAACACTTTTCGCATAAGACCATCTAAACCTTTCGTATTCAGAGTTCTCTTTCCTGTCTCATAGGTAACAAATAAATCGACCCCTAAATATATTCCGTTTTTTTCATATGAACTCAGTTTATATAGCGCCGTATCCACATACTCAAGATCATCCATCATGCCAAAATGCTCTAAGTAAACCTCTTCTCTCATCGGCATTCTGAGAATCGTAAAATCCGGATACACCTTAACACCACCCGATAACACAAGAGGACATTCGTATCGATACGGTATTTCCAACGCATATAACTTATCTGCAATAATCTTTTCCGATTTTGACCGGACCCGTTCTCCTCTTTCTGTTAATATAATATTCTCATCATCCTCAAAAGGTTTCCCTTTATATTCTATCGCCTGCCACTGCCTTACAAACTCCTCGTCTGATAAAACAGGAGGCGCAATCAACGCCTTTCTGTAAGAATTTGTTTTTTGATACAGCTTCTTCAAGCAAGTTCTATCATACGACTCCAGAAAATGTTCAATAGCTTTGATACGTTCTTCCGCCTTTTTAATAATACACAAATCATAATCGCGTTGAGCCAGTCTTTTTACAAGAGTCATTTCTCTTTTTCTCATATATCTTCCGTTTTTATTTTCCTTCACCTTTTTTCCATCGTCCCTGCCTACTTCCCCCTCCTCTTCAGGCTCTTTATAGTAATATTCTATCTGATTCTGCTTTTTCGCAATACGCAATCTGCCCTTGGGCGCCCTCTCGAGTCTCTTCCTAGCCCTTTCTGCAATGTCCCTAAGCTGCAACACTTCTTCCTGCAGTATCTTCTCTGTTGTTTTCATAAAACCCTCCTTAATTTCTCTTTCTATCCCTACTGTTCTATATTTATTTGCTTCTGATAGGGATACTTTTCTTGCTCTTACCCAACTATTTGCAGATTTTCTCTCTTCAATCGGGGCACCTCCCTAATTCATCCCCAACCAATCACCGATTTTCTTTTTTTAGTCGGGTCCACTCCTATTTCGTCCCCCGACCAATCACTAACCTCTCCTTTTTGGACGGGGCTCCCTAATCCCCGTCCTGACAAACGACAAAAATCCCCGTTTAGTCGTTCTCACACCACCCCTGCACTTTCATCCGACCGCCATTCCCCACCTTCACCGTCACACATCCGCTCTCATCCGTCCGGTAAACCCTGCTATTTGCCCCATAAAGCGTCGTAAGCGTCTCCGTGTGAGGATGGCCGTACCGGTTGTTCTTTCCGCAAGATATGACGGAAATACGAGGCTGTAACGCCGTGATAAATTCTTCCGAAGAAGCAGTATAGGACCCGTGGTGAGAAACCTTCAATACTTCTACCGAATCCGAGGCAAGCACTCCGCGTTCCAACAACCGAAGTTCACCCTCCTTCTCCATATCTCCGGTCAAAAGTAAATCAAACTCTCCATAGGACGCCTGCAACACCATAGACGCTGCATTTTTATTATCGTAGATAATACCTTTCTCCGGTCCCAGACAAGAAAGTACCAGCTCTTTCCCTACCGTCATGCGGTCACCGGCTCCCATATAGGACACTTCCACCTGCTTCTCCTGCGCCAGCTTTAACAGTTCTATGTAGACTTCATCAACTTCTCCCGACGACGCACTCACAGAGAACTCACCTTCGCTCTTTCCTGTATACTCTCCTTCCGGTGCATACCACTCCGGCAGCACAAGCCTCTTTATCACCGGTGTTCCTGTATAACCAAGCACACTCTCCCGATACGTCGAATATACCGGCATGGCTGTAAGTATCTCCTTTATTCCACTCATATGGTCGCTGTCGGTATGGCTGACAAACGCACAATCAATGACACGGATTCCTTGGGATTTCAGATACGGTATCAATCGCTTTTCTCCTACCTTCTGCACACTTGTACTTCCTCCGTCCATAAGAAGCACTGCGCCGCCCTGCTCCCGCAATACAATACCGTCACCTTGTCCCACGTCAAGAAAGGCTGCTTCAAAAGGCGCCTTTGATACAGGCTGCAAACATAACGGAAGAATAAGTAGACCTAACAGTATAACACTTTGACGCTCTTTTCTTCCTTTTCCATACCACCCATACAAGCACACCGCCAACAGACCATAGTACACTCCGACCTGCCAACCTTCCGGCTTTCCGATTAACAGCAAAGAACCCGGCAGTTTTTCCGCCCATCGGCACAGCGCCTCATAAATCCAAAGAATTCCTCCGGCACCTCCCGCAAAGAAATACCCGAGCCACGGCACAAACAGACCGCAAACACCGGATAATAGCCCACACAGCAACAAAATCGTCATCAACGGCACTACCAAAGGATTTAGAAAGAATCCATAGGTCGGATATTCGAAAAAGTGAGCCACGGTAAAAGGAAATGTAGCCACCTGAACGGCAAGACCGAATATAAACATATTCCTGAATTTCTCCGATAGGTACTCCCTTCCCCTATACCACTTGTTATTGCTTTTTGCGGCTACCTGTCTTGCAAGTTTCAACGCTCCCGTCTCTGCCGTGCCTACACCATTCTCCGGTTTTCCGCATACCGGCTCCGCTTTTTTCAGCCCTGTTTTTTTGCGCAGATGCCCTGCCGTTCCGGCCTCCTCCTTCTCCTTCCCCCGGAGCAGTACCGCCAGAACCGAGGCTCCATAGGCGGCGGCAAAGGACAACTGAAAGGATGCCGTATACAGTGCTCCCGGACTTCCGCATAAAATCACAATGACACTGAACGACATGGCAGACAAGGTATCATAGGTCCGCCCCAAAAGTGTCGCCACCAACAGCAATACAAACATAATGACCGCGCGTTTTGTGGAGGTTCCCGCTTCCACAAAGGTTCCGTACAAAATCACTCCTCCGCACGCCACGGGAATCGCACCGTTCCTGCCCAGAATCGTCTTTCGAAGCAGTTCATACAGTGCAGTCCCGATGAGAGATACATGAAGCCCGGAAATCGCCAGAACATGAGAGATCCCTCCGTGCCGGTATAATTCTTCTGTCTCCTCCGACAACAATGCCCGCTCTCCGAGAAGCATAGAGGAAATCACACCTGCTCCTTCTTCCCCCAGATACGTCACATAACTGTTCAACAACTTTGTTTTCGCTTGAAATAATGCCTGATTTAGGCGATGATACGAGAAATTTTGAATACGTATGGTTTTCCCATAAATCGCTCCCGTAATTCCCTGTGAAAAATAATACTCCCTTGCATCAAACCCTCCCGGGTTCGTTGCCTCTTCAAATACGCTTCCGCTTCCATATATAAAAACTTCCTGCCCGTGCTTTATCTCCCCGTTCTCCGCAACGATATCGTCTGCATAAACAAGCAGTTTCCCTACCGGGCAATACACCGTAGTCCCTTCATAAGGAGCGACCGATGCATCCTCAAGTTCCAGCCGGACGCCGCCGTCCGTCCACCGGATATGAGACACTGTTCCCTCTGCCAGCAGCTCCCGTCCGGCTACCATACAGTCTGCATAGGCTCCCGCATCCCTTTCATATTCCCTCATCGATCCGGTCATCACCCCCCAGCCAAGCACCAGAAACACCGGCGCAAACAGCAGCAATTTATCAGCCACCGACACCCGCCGTCGCCCGTTTTCAAGGCTATGTAAAAACCACCGGACTCCTGCAAACAAGCCTCCCGCAGCTGCCGCAACAATCCATCCCGAATATCGTGCCAGAAAGATTCCCAACACAAAAACGGCGGCACAAAGTACCGCCGGTCTCTTTAACCAAATAACCCGCTTCCCTACCATGAATCTCCTTTCCTATTCTTCTTCAATCACGTTCAAATTCCGCTCATACGGAACCGATAAATCCATTGTTTGATATACTTTCTCCTGTTTCCCTTCCACAAGGAACCGCACCTGATAAATCCCCGGCAGCTCTGCCAGCGTATTTACCACCGAATAAATCACAATTTCCTCCGATACCTCCGGCAGCTTGTCCAAAAATTCCCGACTGAAATCCACCGTACAAACGCTATCCTTCGTGGAAACACTTAACAGCTCCACATCCTTCGAAAGAACAGGATACATATCCGATGCCACAGGACCGTTAATGAGCTGCTGCAGCACAATCTTCTCCTCCGGCTCCGACCCGGTATACGGAATCTTTAAATTTGACGCCAAAAGAGCCGAACCGTCTTTGTTGGCATAATAAATCTTCGCATACACATACTGATAATAATTAGCCTCAGGACCGGTGCTGTCGATAAAGTCCGTATCCTTCATAATTCCTACCGGCATCTTTTCACTGTTCATCAACGGTTGCCCCGCAACATAAAACACCACCGAGTCAATCTTGTCAATCTGACATAATGTCTTTACGATTGCCGCACGCATCAACACCTCACGAATACCGGATACCGTCCCGTAACTTTCATCAAATGATAGCGTTGTCAACCCGTTAGCCTCAATAAACACCTCCGGAAGCGCTACCGACTCCGGTATCGCTGCTATATGACCTTCCATCGACGGAATACGAAGCTTTGTAAGCAACTCTGTTGCCAGTTTTCCCTCTTCTGTTTCCTTGGTTTCATACCATTCCTCCGACAGGCCGCTCTCATCTTTTTCCGGATAATATACCAGAATATCTCCTTCCCATAAGGTAGGCTCCGGATTCTTTTTGCATCCCGCCAATACGAATAACGCCAGAACGAATACGATTATCCATCCTCTATGTTTCATCGCCTGCCTCCTTACTGTATTGTCAATACAAAGCTTAACGGAATACGCACCGTAAAAATAGACCCTACGCCCGGTATACTTTGTACTTTAATTGACCCCTTATGCATCTGTACCGCACTCTTGGTAATGGACAGTCCCAACCCGGTACCGCCGGTTTCTCTGGAACGGGCCTTATCTACGCGATAAAAGCGGTCAAATACAAGCCCCTGCTCTTCCTCCGGAATTCCCACACCGGTATCTTCTACCTTTACATAGAAGTACTTATGATCCGCATTCAGGGAAACCATTACTCTGCCGCCGTCGCGGTTATATTTTATTGCATTCTCAATCAAATTGGTAAACACCAGGGAGAGCTTCACTTCGTCCACCTCCGCCAGCACCGTACGATAGCTCTCGAACACCATCTCGATTCCGCGCTTTAACGCAAGAGGCTTTAACCGTTTCAGAATAATCTCCAGTAGCTCGTTAATATTGACTTCCGCAATATTAAGCTCACCGGAGGTCTTGTCCAATTTTACCAACGCCAATAAGTCATTTACAATCTGAGCCTCGCGGTCAATCTCCGCATTAATGTCCGTAATAAACTCCCGATACATCTCAATCGGTACATCCGGCTCCAAAACAAGAGAATCCGATAAGACTTTAATTGCCGTAAGCGGTGTTTTCAGCTCGTGAGACACGTTAGATACAAATTCCTGTCTGGACTTCTCCGTAGCCGCCACACGTTCCATCATACGATCTACGGCATCTCCGATTTCCTTTACTTCAGTATAACTTCCCGCTTCGATAACCTGCGTACCGTCCAAAGACTCCGTAACATGCTCGATACGTTCCGCAAGAACACGCAAAGATTTGGTAATTCCACCGGAAATCAGCAACGCTACCGCAAACAAAACCAAGGCAGTACTATAAAACAGCACTGCCATATTGTCGCGAAACGCCTCCTGTTCCGCAATTACATCCTGTAAAGACCCTTCCAAAATCATGACGCCGATGACCTGCCCGGCACTGTCTGCGCTGGCTCCCAGTATAATCGGCATTACCACCTCTGCCATGCCTTCTGTCTCGTTATAGTAGGTTTTCACCGCACCTTGCATGGCACCGATTGCTTCTTCGGATATCAATGTCTTTCCTTCTTCACGGCCTGCGGTATCCTTCACCGCTACCAGACTTCCGTTTATCAACATAATCCGTCCGTTTAACATATTGGCCAGTACCTGTAGCTGTGCCGTCATTTCCGGCTGAAGCTGCTGCTGTAAATAACCGTTCTGGGCAATCTGTCCCGCAAGCGTTGCTCCCTGCTCCTTCATTGACTCCAATCGCGCTTCGTAACAGCGCTTCCAATGCGACGCCCGGGCAATTCTCATTCCCGTATACAACGGGAGAAGCCCTACGGCCATTATGATACAAAACAAACGGAACCGCATACTTCTCCCGGCTTTTATTGCCTTTTTAAACCTTGAAAAAATAGCCAACCCCCCATTTTGTATGTATGTAATCCGGCTCACTCGGATTCTGTTCAATCTTTTCACGCAAACGTCTTACGTGAACATCTACCGTTCTGACATCCCCCGGGTACTCATAGCCCCAGACAATATTTAACAAATTCTCGCGGCTGTATACTTTATTCGGATTCGTCATAAGAAGCTCCAACAAATCAAATTCCTTCGCGGTAAGATTAATCTCTTCCCCCCGGAGAAACACTCTGCGGCCGTCCCGCTCCAGACGAATTTCTCCCACAACAAGAGAATTATCCTCCGCTGTCGCCTCTGCCTGCTTTCTGGTCCTGCGAAGAATGGCCTTAATACGCGCCTTTACCTCCAGAATATTAAACGGTTTGGTAATATAATCGTCGGCACCGTATTCCAGGCCCATAATCTTATCGATATCCTCACTCTTTGCGGTCAGCATCACAATCGGCACATCGGAAAACTCACGAATCTGCTGACAAACCTCAAATCCCGAAAGCTTCGGCAGCATCAAATCCAAAAGAATTACGTCGTAAGCGGTAGTCTTTGCCGCAACTAATGCTTCTTCCCCATCATATGCACAATCTACCTTCAAGCCCTCCTGCTCCAGGCTGAACTTAATTCCCTTCACAATTAATTTTTCATCGTCTACTACCAAAACTCTCTTTTCCACGTTTCCACCTCGTCATTTCACAATAATTGAATCTCTTACACGTTCAAACATGGCATCTCCGATGCCGGATACATTCTTTAGATCCTCGATACTTTGAAAAGGACCTACCTTTTCGCGGTACTGCAAAATACTGTTCGCCTTCGCCTCGCCAATGCCGCTTAAGGTCATCAGTTCCTCAACTCCCGCAGTATTTAAATTGACCTTACCTACACCGTTTTTACCGAGCAATGGTGCACTGTTGTCCCCTCCGTTTACAAAAGATGTCCGATCGGTCACAGACAGTTCCTTCGTCTCCTCAACCGTCGGCACATACACCTTCTGTCCGTCCGAGAGTATCGCCGCAAGATTGTGATAGACCGTATCCGCATCCGCCGTAAATCCACCGGCTGCCGTAATCCCGTCCGCCACTCTGCTACCTGACCGTAAGGTATATACCCCCTCGTTAACCACCGCTCCGCAGACATGCACAAGCACCTGCTTATCGGAGGCTTCTGTAGAAGAAAGCTCTGTATCCTCCGTACGGTTCTCTTCCGTTTGGGTCACCTTTATTGCCCCATCCCCGGTCTCCGGGAGTTGCTCACTCCCTTCCGGTTTCTTTTCCAGAACGATTTGCCGTCCTTCCCAAACCGCATGACGCATCCCCAGATACCCCACGCCGCAGAGTAGCACAAAACAAACCGCCAAAACCGGTTTTATTTTCCTTTTTTTGTCCATACATCCTCCCAATAAAGAATGCGGATGGACCTGTTCTCTCATTTTCTATTGTAACGGAAGTTTTGCAAAAAAACAAGTGGTTTCCGACAGTAATTTACACCCCTTCACCGACCGAAAACCACACACCTTCCTTTTATTTTCCTCCCGCTGATTTAAACCAGATGACACCACCTACGGTTACCGCTGCCGCACAAAACTTCTGCCAGGAAAACGGCACTTTTTCCGTCCCGAACAGTCCGAGCACCTCAATCAAATAAGACGCTATCAGCTGTGCGGTTACGATAAACATGGCCGATTTTGCCGGTCCCAGAAGCGCCACACTTTTAATTACCGTGAACGTAATAAAAGCTCCCATTATGCCGCCTAACAAAAAGTACTTCGGACTTACCTGAAGCAGAGAACCGATTGCCTTTTCCTTTCCGGAAATAAACCAAGCCACTATACATACCAATAGTGCGGAAAACTGTACAAATCCCGTTGCTGTCCATATACTCGTTTGCTTCGTCACACCTGCATTCCATACTCCCTGTATACTCATCAGTGCTCCCGAAATAATCGCAATCAATAAACCTAACATACCGATACCTCCTTATCATGGAAAGTATGTGCACTTTTTTCGCAACTATTCTGCGGGAAAGGGTTGTATTTCCACAAAAAATATGCCAAGATAATAACAAAGAACTCTTGTCGCCGGATTCCTTTTGTCCGCTGACAACAAACAACGTTCCTAATGCAATTTCGGAGAACCTATGAAACACGCACACGCTACCAAACGTTTCCAGACAAAACAAAAGCGCTATCTTGCGGGACGAATCCTTGCCCTGCTTCTTTTGTTCTGCCTTTCTCCGTTTTCCCGTGTGTTCTACAGCATGGCCGTCATGGGCATTTACAGTAAAATGAACGAGAAAACAAGTCTCTTAACGTCAGAAGAAATCACCCTTTCAATTCCGGGCGGCCTTACCACCCTACGCTCCGACTGGTATCCCTTTGTCATGACCTTTGAAGCAAACAACGGATTCCGTAGGTTCACCGGGGATTCCTCCCTTGCCCTGACCATTCTGTATAACTTCCCGGCCTTTTCTCCCATAAAAGGCTGTAGCAGACTATATGATACCGCCTCGCCTTACTACAACGGATTCTACGGTGCTTATCTGGTAAGGGATGCGGAGGGTGGAGCCTATGGATTTACCGAGCGTCCCGACGGCACACTCTATCCGGATACCTCAGCTGTTGCCGAAGTCCCGAAATACGACTTCTGGCAACTGGTGCTGTCCGAGTTCGGCCTTACATCTCAGACTGCGGTCTTCGACTGGAACATTACGGATATTTCCGAACCCCTTTTTTATGCCGGTGAGGACGGTTTTTACCGTATGGATGCCACCCTTACCGTAAACGGTTCCTCCCATGAATATAACGGCTTTACCCAGTCCTATCTGCAATACGGCAAACCGAACTTCCCGGTCACGGATCCGCTGGCACCGGTACCCATGTACGGCAGACTGTACGGAAAATATCTGGAAGAGAAGCAGGTTTCGTTATTTTTCTATGTTGTAGCAGCTGACCCGGAAGTTTTGGAAGAATGTGATAAAGAAATTCTTTCCGAAAGTTCCATTACTTACTGATAAGACAAAAGCAACGGCCCGGGGTTCCTTCCCCGGACCGTTTATCACTCAGTTATTCTTTTCTATCCGTTCTATAAAAGCCTTTCACAGCCGTAACGTTTCACAATATACGCTTTTACACTCGCATCCCGCTCCGCCAGCTTGTTACAGGCATCGGCAGCCGCCTTTCTTTTTTCAAGAACCGTCTTTTCATCAGCATCTTTTACTCCGAAACGCTGTAAATATCCCTGCAAACAACCGTAAACCACATACTCCGAAAGCAGAAGCTCTTCATTTTCCGTACAGACTCTCATATCTGCCAACGCATCCGCCAGTTTCAGAGACTTTTTAACTTTTTCCTCCAAACCGCACTCCGCACAGAACCAAATGTCTTTCATCTTTTTGTCCGTTGCAAAGCATGCAAGCTCATACATATTTTGCTTTAAGTACAATCCAAATTCCGGCGTATCTTTGGCAAACAACTGCTCCTTCTTCTGATCTCTGGTGTCGTACCAGTTCGGATACTTCTCACTATAAATCGTAAGAGCCTCTTCCGTCTTTCCTTCCGCATGAAGCAGCTTCGCTTTCATATTCCAGGCATTTAACCGCACCGTCTCCTCGGTACAGCCGCTTAAAATCTTATCACAGATAGTCAGAAACTCCTCTTTCCGGGCAAGTAACGTCTCCGTATCATTGTCTGCCATATCTCCTGCAAGATTCCACATATAATAATGCATCACCAGATAATCATTCGGATAATCCCCATAGGCCTTCACAATGACTTCACGGGCCTTCGTCCGTTCCGTCAGCCACAGACTCCGATACATGGAAAGCGTTGCCGCAATTTCTGCCTGTACTCTTTCTTCGTCGTATCCCATAAGCTCATCCAGAGTCACTCCGAAATAATGCGCCAAGGGAAACAACAGCGTAATATCCGGATAGGTCTCGTTTCTTTCCCATTTGCTCACTGCTGTTACCGAAATTCCCAACACCTCTGCAATCTGTTCCTGGGTTACATTCTTTGCTTTCCGTAATCTCTTTACATTTTCTCCGATTCTGATTTCCATATAAAATCCTCCTTTCGGAACAAACATTCCATACACTTTTTATCAACCATAAGCCGGCCTGCCTATACTCTCATCATAGCAGAATAATTTAAAATGTACAGAACCTGTTAAGCAATTCAAATTAAACTTATGGTTCATTTTTTCCCTTTTGGTTCAAAAAAGGAGCCGCCCTCCTTCAGCAACTCCTTTGATTCGCAATCCTCTTATCTATTCAATTCCTTGACTGCTCCGCTTACTGCACGCCGTCGAAATACCACATAACATATCAGACACACCAGCGCCCCAAACAATACTCCTCCAAAAATCAGCAACGCACAGTGCATGAAAAACTCATCCGGCAACAACAAAATAATCGGGTCCGTCCGATAATCGAAGATCCAGTAATCGTTATTAAAAAATAATTCGTGGAAAATCACAAATATCTTATCCCAGAATAATGCCACCAAAATCCCCAGCACCACCGGCAATCCACAGGAGATAATCGCCGTCATCTTCAGATACCGGTACTCCTTTTTCTTAGCCATAAACACAATGCCTACCACACCAAGAACGCTGCCGAACACCGCCAGATATTTAAAAACATCAAAAATTTCCTTTACCTCTTCAAAATGAATCTTTCCTGTTTCGGACATCGGTAACGTAGGGAACTTTAAATCTCCGTCCGTCCATGCCATATTATAATCGATGAGTGCATCGTAATTCCTGCGAATCTCCTCCTCGGAAAGTCCTGTATCCTCCGCAATCCCCAAAGCCGCCATATCGTGATAATACAGCGGCCGGAATGCCAGTGTTCCCACCACGGAAATACCGATGATTGCCAATGTTAATACCAAGGCCAATCCCGCTTGCACCCACCAAAGTCCTTTTTTCATACCGTTTACCTCACCTACTTCTCTCTTCTATAATGAGCTGTCGCATGAACAACACACACCGAACCATCCTGTTCCGGCATCCGCTCCCCTCCATTATAAAACAAAGCGTCCTTCCATTGCAAGGATGGAAAGACGCTTTTCTTATTTTCTTTATCGCATCAGGTGGCAAATCCCGCAAACTGATTCTGATACAGCTTTGCATATTCGCCGTTCTTTTCTAAGAGCTCCTCGTGGTTACCTTCCTCCACGATGACACCGCCCTTTAATACCACAATCTTATCCGCATCGCGAATGGTAGACAAACGGTGTGCGATAATCAGGCTGGTACGATTCTTCATAAGAGCCAGCATTGCCTGCTGGATGTGCATCTCGGTACGGGTATCGACATTGGAGGTTGCCTCATCCAAAATGAGAATCTGCGGATTTGCGATAACAGCACGGGCAATGGCAAGAAGCTGGCGCTGACCCTGGGACAGGTTACTGCCGCCTTCTGTCAATACCGTGTCGTAACCGTCCGGCAAACGCTCAATAAACTTATCTGCCTTTGCGGTCTTTGCCGCAAACTTAATCTCCTCTTCCGTAGCATCCGGATTGCCGTAACGGATATTGGCACGAATGGTATCCGCAAACAACACCGTATCTTGCAATACGATAGCGATGGAATCACGCAACGTCTTCTTCGGAAGCTCTGTAATATCCATGCCGTCTACGTAAATCTTACCGCCGTCCAATTCATAGAACCGGGTTAAGAGATTTACCACCGTGGTCTTACCGGAACCGGTGGCACCTACGATAGCGATTCTCTGGCCCTTCTTAACGGAAAGGTTCATTCCCTTCAGTACCGGCTCATCCGGCACATAACCGAACTGAATATCCTTGAATTCAATGTTACCCTGAATCTGATTTACCTCTACATCAAGGGTACCTTCATCTATTTCATTCGGCGTATCCATAATCTCGAAAATACGCTCCGCACCTGCCAAAGCGGTCATAATGGAAGCATACTGGTTTGCGATTTCGTTAATCGGGCGGTTAAACTTCTTGGAATACTGAAGCATCGCCTGAATATCACCCGGCGTCATTCCGCTACCGTTTACCATAAAGAAAATGCCGAAAGCAGCGACCAATACATACTGCAAATTTCCGAGGAAATTCATGCACGGCCCCATAATGGAACCGAATACTCTGGATTTAATACTGGTCTTACGAAGTCCTTCACTGATTTCATTGAATCGCTCAACGGACTCTCCTTCCTTGCCGTAAGCCACCACCGTTTTATAACCGATGACCATTTCCTCCACTTCACCGTTTAACTTACCCAGTAACATCTGCTGCTCCACAAAATAACGGCGCATAAACTTTGCCAGTTTTGCGGATACAAGTAAGGTCAGCGGTACGGTAATAAACGCCACCAACGTTACAATCACATTACAACGAAGCATAAAGTACAACGCTCCGAAGAAGGTTAATATACTGGAAAACAACGACGCAATGGACTGGGAAACCGCATTGGATACATTTTCTACATCATTGGTCATACGGGACATCAAATCACCGTGACGACGGTTGTCGGTCTCCGCAATGGACAAACGGCTGATTTTTGCGAACAGGTCGTTACGCATGGCAAATACCGTATCCTGAGAAATCTTTGCGGATAAAATACTCTGCAAATAGGTAAAACCGGCACTGAACGTAAACAAAATAATCATCTTCAGTAAAATCTGCTTTAAGCTGTCAAAGTCTACCACAAATTTTCCGTTTACCAGCTTGATAGTATCAATTGCCTGTCCCTGTAAGGTCGGCCCAAATAAGTCAAGTACCGTTACCGCACTCATGGTAAGCAGCAGAGCTATTAAAAAGTACTTACTTCTGCCGATTACCTTCACAAGACGAAGCAACGTCTTTCCGGTATTCTTCGGCTTCTCTTTATTGAGACGTGCACCCATCGGGCCTCCCGGTCCTCTGCGTCCTCCCGGGCCGAATCCCGGTCCCTGTCCCGGACGTCCCTGCGGCATTCCTTGCGGCGGCATCCCCTGAGGTGTTTTATTCTGATTACTCATGTGCGGCACCTCCTTCCATATATGCACCGGACTTCATCTGGGAATCATAAATGTCACGGTAGGTCTCACTACACTGCAATAACTCCTCGTGAGTTCCGCAATGTAAAATGGTTCCTTCTTCCAACACCGCAATACGGTCTGCCTGCTTTACGCTGGCAATACGCTGTGCAATCATAATAATCGTGGTATCGTCAAGCTTCTCCTTTAAGGCACGTTGAAGCTTTCCTTCCGTCACAAGGTCAAGTGCGGAAGTGGAGTCGTCCAAAATCAACACCTCCGGCTTCCGAAGCATGGCTCTTGCAATGGAAACTCGCTGCTTCTGACCACCGGAAAGAGAAGCACCCTTTTCTGCAATAAATGTATCGTACTGCTCGTTAAAGCCTTCGATAAAGTCCGCCGCCTGAGCAATGGCGGCAGCTTCCTTAATCTCTTCCATGGTCGCCTCCGGATTACCCCAACGGATATTATTTGCCACCGTATCGGAGAAAAGCTCACTCTTCTGCATCACGTAGCCGATTTTCTCACGAAGCGCCTTCAACTCATATTCCTTTACATCCACACCGTCAAATAGAACCGTTCCCTCCGTCGCATCGTAAAAACGTGGCAGAAGATTGACAAGTGAGGTCTTACCGCAACCGGTTGCACCGATAATGGCAAGGGTCTCGCCCTGATTAATCTTTAAATTAATGTCATGAAGCACCGGTTCTCCGTGAGTTCCCGGATAACGGAAGGACACATTCTTAAACTCAATGGTCGCCTTTCCGGTTCCTTCCGTAACGCTTCCTCCCTCAATTACCGGGTCCGCATCGATAACCTCATTGATACGGCCTGCGGACGCCATGGCACGGGATACGGACTGGAACATCATGGATACCATCATAACAGACATCAAAATCTGGGTCACGTAGGAAATTGCCGCCATAATGGAACCGGTAGACATTCCCGCATTTTCGATATGTATCTGGAAACCACCGATGTAGATAATGGCGATTACCGCAAAGTTCATCACCAGAGTAATGACCGGTCCGAACAGCGCCATAATCTTTAACACCTTAAAATTCGTCCCGCGAAGCTCGTCATTTACGCCCTCGAAGCGCTTGATTTCATAGTCTTCCTGACCGTACGCCTTTACGACTCTGGCACCGCCCACATTCTCCTGTACCACGGAATTTACCTTGTCAAGCTTCTTCTGTACCACGGAAAACAACGGTGTTGCCTTCATAAGAATAAAAGCTACCATGATAATCATCACCGGAAGGGCACAGGCAAGTACCACGCCAAAGCTTAAATCCAGCGTCAGCATCATGAGTGCTCCGCCGATAAAAAACATAGGAGCACGAACACACATACGCAGCAACATTTCCACAAACTCCACCACCATAGCAATGTCGTTGGTCATACGGGTAACCAACGAACCGGTCGTAAAATCATCGGTCTGCTCAATCGAAAGGGCCATTACCTTCTTATACGCATGCACACGCAAGTCCTTACCGAAGCTCTGGGCTGCTCTTGCCGCCGTGTAAGCACAGCACACACCGAAAAATCCGCCCACAAGAACAATCAATAACATCAAAAGACCGGTGCGGATGACGTAGCCCATGTCACCGTTTTCGAGACCTCTGTCCACGATACCGGACATCAGCTTCGGCTGCATCAGGTCCGCAAACACCTCTCCCATCATCATTAGCGGAGAAATCACTGCGAAAAACCAATACGGTTTTAAAAATCGAAATAACTTCTTCATTCGTCTTCTCCTTTATCACACAAACATTAATTAGAATTATAACTCACTAAAAAAAATAAGTCAAGAACAGCTTCTGACTATTCTGTGACTTATTTGTGAACATTCTTTATCTTTTCTTCAAACGGTAGTCATCAGACATTACCCTGTTCCTTCCATTTTCTTTTCTCTTTGTACATCTGCTCATCCGCTTGTTTTACAACTTCTTCTACCCGGGCACCGACACCGGTCGCATATCCCACAGAAGCATGAAACACTGTTTTCCCTTGCTGGTTTATCTTTGCAAACCGCTTTTTCCAAGCTTCCAGCACCCGACGGATTTCAGTTTCATCCGCATGCTCCAGAATCAAAAGGAACTCGTCTCCTCCCACACGGTACCCATGGCGCGATTCGGTGCACAGCTCCTGAATGGACATTCCCACCGTAGTGATTAAACTGTCACCCACTTCATGGCCAAAGGTATCATTCAACATTTTTAACCCATCGGCATCCCAATAAATCACACCGACTCTGTCTACCGTCGAATAATGCGTCTCCACCATAGCCATGTACTTGTTTTTATTATACAACCCGGTCATTCCGTCGGTTTCACTAAGCTTCCGTAGCTCCGCCTCCTGGATTGCTTTCTTGGCGGATGCGTGAGCCGCATGGCTACCGATAATAATAACCGCAAATAAAATCATGCAACGAGGAAGCGCATAATACAACGGCAACGTTCCCCACGGATTCGCATTGATTGCATCAAACACCGCCGTTTCGGTCTCCGGAGTCACGTATTTTGATAACGTTCCCGTGGTCAATACCAGCATATTAGCGTCACACAGTCCCATAAAATAGCCGGCCATCGTACTGAAAAGGATACTTACAATCGTAAGTCCGTATGTATAATACACCACTTTCCTCTTGTAGTACTGCATTGATAAGCACAGCGGTATCACTGCTACCAACACTGCCTGATACGTCAAAAAAGTCCCCAATGTGGTAGAAAATAACACCGTCAAAAACAACAACACGTACTTCATCCATGACTTTTCCGCGCCGCCGACACGACATACCAACCAGCACGTCAATGTAATTGCCATACTGATTAAATAGCTGACATTCATCAACTCGGAATCAATAATAAATATGTTAAATACATTTAACAGCCACACCGCAGTCATAATCAAAAAGGAATTTATCTGACATCGCACGGTATAGCGATTTGCTTTTGCTTCCAATATACTCATATTGAAAAGCATGCCTTTATCAATTACCTTCATCTTAAAAATTCCGTCCGTTCCAGCCCCAGTCATTGACCCCATGATAGGTCACATACACTGCATTTCCCGGAATCCCAAGCTCCTTTTCGTACAGTGCACAAATCTTCTCTGTCAGGCTCTCGTACGCACTGCCGGAAGCCGCACCGAACAGGCTTACCGACACATAAGCTCCCTTTTCCAGCTTCTTTCCCCCCATGTACAAATCATAATTATCCTCAAATCCAACCATCAAAAAGCTTTCCGGTTTACCAAGCACGGCCATCATTTTCCCGAACTCGCCCTTTAACACATCCTTTTTATCCTGGGATACGGACACGGTAATCTTTGAATCAATAAACGGCATTTTTTAACTCTCCTTTTTCATTGCTTTCTTTTTCTTCTTCTCTCTATACATCTTTTTATCCGCTACACCGATACATTCCTCCAGACCGCTGTACGGATCCAGGCGGACCAGATCATAACCGAAGCTGACCGACAGTATTGCTTTTCCTTCATATGCTTCGTTATATTCGTCAATCGTCCTTTGGACTCTGTTCCAATAACTTTCGGCTTCCTGCTCGGAAAATGCGGTTCCCATAACGACGAACTCATCCCCACCGTAGCGAACGACATAAGAATCCAAGGTTTCTTCCTGTAAAATCCGCCCTGTATTCCGAATAATCCGGTCGCCCTCTTCATGACCGTACACATCGTTAATTGTTTTCAAACCATCGATATCCGCAAACGACAAAAATAAGTATAACTGCTTGTCAATACACTTCTCTTTTACAATGGCGAAATAACGTTCCATACCAAACCGGTTATACACACCGGTAAGCGGATCTCTGATATTCGCCTCGTCCAGCTTCACCATGGCATTAATCAACATCGTATGCTTCCGCATACTCTCCACGGAACTACCGATACTGTTTAACCAGATAATATACAACGGATTTGCAATCGGAAACGTACTGTCCGCAAATACAAGATATCCGTAATTACGGTCCAGATAATGTAACGGCGAGAAAACAAATAATCTGGCATCCCCGCTGTTATCAAACAGTGTATCCAGTCCGTACTTGGAAGGGAACGGGGCTTTATCAAAAAACGCTCCGTCCTTATATGCAATTACAGGCCCCGCATCCTCCGTATACGCCAGCCACTCCTCGGAGCTTCTGGTTTCCTGCTCTACCGTAGCATTCCGAAATACATTTTCGATAAATCCTTTATTTACACAACAGTAAAACTCTCCCGGATTAATCTGCTGTACAAAATACTGTACGATATTTTTCCAGCTGTCAAAACCTACCGTCTCCATGATGTTTTTCTCAAAATTAATCAGATGATGAATCATTACCCGACGTGCCGAATCAGACACCATCCCTCGTTGTGCTATATTGTTTACGCTTTCTCTTTCTTCCTTTCGTTCGGATGTATTCTCCAGAATCATCTCATCCGGAACTCTGTAATCCGGCTTTACAGGCTCTCCTCCGATCATCCGTAACAATGCAGTGCATGCCTGTAATCCTATATCAAAAGAATTCACACGTATCGAAATAATCTGCGGATAGTGCAGACGACACTCATAGGTATAATCATAGCCGGTAATCAGTACATCCTCCGGCACACGATAACCTTCCTTTGTTAATATGTCATATACCGTAATTGCCATCGTATCGTTGGAACATACAATTGCCTCAGGAAACGGAAGTGAAGATTCCAACACTTCTTTTGCAGCCTTTTCTCCGCCGATTACATAAAAGTCCCCCTGGGTAATACGTTCCGACTCCACCGGAATCCGGTTCTCCTTTAATACATCCAGATATGCCTTATAGCGAGCCTCCGCATCTACATTTCCTTCGATTCCTTTTACAAAGTGAAGCTTACGCATACCGCGGTCTTTTACCAGATATTCCATAAGCCGACGCATACCGACATAATTATCTGCCCATACAGCCGGTGCATTCTTATATCTGCAACCGATGGTTACAATCGGACAGGAAACATTCTCCAACATACGCTCCAGCTGCTCCTTGTTCTGCTTCAAGTGAAACACGTCAGCAGACAAAATAACGCCGTCAAACAAATTAAGATCCGGCAGCATGGCAATATTCATTTCACCTAAATTATGACTTCCCTTTTCGTAGATGCCCGTAAACCATACAAACGCAGCAACATTACACCCATTGGATTTTCCGCACAGTTCGATTCCTTTTAACATCTCTGCCTGATTATCCGTATCAAGAGCCGTCATGATAACTGCGATATTCTTCCGCTTCATCTGCTTCCTCCTGCATTTCGTAACTTTCCTTTTACTCTTGCAACAAACCCTCTGTTTCCAGTGTATCATAACATTCTCTTTTTTGCCATATAAAAAAACGGAAAATCCATAAAATCTTCCGTTTTTCTACCCTATTTAATTTCTTCCGATGACTCGCGGAATACTGAAATATGCCACATCATTTTTCCTGTCGCTTTTGCGCCGCATATTCCTGTAACACAACCTTGCTTCCTCCGCCACAAGACTGTCTTCCGCATCCGTCAGACGTTTTACATGTATCAATGCCGCATCTCCCAGGTCCTCCAGTACTTCAAAATCCACCCGCTCCAATTGGCCGGTCTGATATGCCTTTACATTGTATTTTGCAATCATTCCGTCTACGTTTGCAAAGCATAGTACCGCAAACAAAACCGTAAAGCTCACAAAGATCGCCCGGCAAAACCGTAGCTTCGTAAACTGTGCTGCGATAACAAATACAAATACTACCGCCAACACCAGCATAAACCAAGAAGTATAAATCCTGAGCGGTGTCATTCCCATCTCCTTAATATACAGCACCATTTTACTAAGCGCCGATACAATCAAAAGAATGGTAACCCCGGAAAGTAACGTACTGTACACCTTCATTGCCGCGGAAGGCTTTCCGTCCTCCTTACGCTTTAAAAATAAATGCATACAAGCAATCACACAAAGGTTAATCACCGCCACGGCACAAAGTTCAAAAAAACCCTTTCTCGCATAGGAAGCATAGCTGTATTCATCCGGAAGGCTTCCCCCGAAGGCTGCGGTAAAATAATTGAATTGCACCCCGATATACATTACATAAAACACACAAATCGGTGTCACGGTAGTATACCCGAGAATTGCCGGAAGTACCCTTCCTCCCTTCATGTTAATCAATGGTTTTGTCCGCTTATTCTGTGTCGCTGCATATCCGCCGAACACATACATCCACACCGGCACCGCAAATATCAGTTCCCAAACATACCGGAACTCAAAAGAAGGAATCAGTTCAAACAGCGATTCCATCTTATCCGCAAACATGGTATCACTCCACATCAAAAGATACAGCACCATGATTGACAGCGGAAGGGAACAAAGCAGACCCAAAGCAACGTATACAATGGTTTTACAGCTTTTCGGATTCTTAAAAAGCTTCTTTGCCGCAGCCGGCCCTTCTGCGAATCTTGTAAAGGGCTGTACACAGGTTGCTTCCAGTATATCCGATACAAAATCCTCTCCGAACAACTCCGCACCCGAGAGTGTAATTCCCAAATATCCCAACAATAAAAAGGTAAAGGTCGCCGCCAACGTATTAATAAAACCGTTAGTACAAAACAACGGCACCAGACAAAACAACTCTGCCACACAAAACACCATCCGTTGGCCTTTTGTCACGGAAAATCCTTTGGCCTTCACATACACTACTCCCAGCACTCCTGCAAGCAACCACACAACACCGCCCCATATTCCTCCGATATAGCCGATTGCAAAATGAGTAAACCCAAAGCTTAACACAAAACAAAGTATGCTGAGCACTGTTTCCTTTGTGGTAAACTCCCGCTTTTTCCCGTCATCTGTCTTCTGTTCCTTCTTAACTTCCGTAAGAGACATGGTCTCCTGTCCTACCGTTAATTGTCCGTCCATTTCTACTCCTCCTGTTCCTCTGTCCCCGGTCTTGTCGGGTCGTACTCTAAAATATCGCCCGGCTGGCAATCCAGTGCCTCACATATCTTTTCCAAGGTAGAAAACCTCACCGCCTTTGCCTTTCCGGTTTTAAGCACCGAGAGATTAGCCGGGGTAATGCCGATTTTCTCCGCAAGCTCATTGGAAGAAATCTTCCGCTTTGCC
Organism: Lachnospiraceae bacterium; assembly: GCA_045596385.1. Taxonomy (GTDB): domain Bacteria; phylum Bacillota; class Clostridia; order Lachnospirales; family Lachnospiraceae; genus SIG307. The sequence continues at coordinate 33,732 of JAZOCC010000030.1, read as the reverse complement.
ATCATCACATCCAGATTAATTACAATTCTCATACCGCACCTCTCTAAATTGTAAAATCATTCTCTTCCCTGATTTCGATTGCCTGCTCGAACACATTCTTTACCACACGTAAAATCAGTCCCATAAATCCAAAGGCAACCAATATCGCTATCGCAAACGGTCTTAATATCGCCAGATATACAAACACCGGCACCTCCGCAAAGCAGCAGTAAGAAATCACCCGAAGCATTGTGACATTCTGTACAACAAAGGGCTGCTCTTTTCTGATATTGCGAAGTAATATATCCAGGCACACAAGGGCAATCACCGCAAAAGGCACCGCACAATACAGAGTAATCAGCACAGGGAAATACACACTCTCCTGCCCGCTTGCCACCAGTAAACTGTCATAGCGCTTAACCAGAAGCGGTGCAGTTACACAACAAACCGCCACCAGCACATACACCACTTTTACCAACACCGACGTCAACATCACCGACTTATCTTTCCCGCTCATAACAAACCTCCGTAAAAATCATCCAGTCGTTCTTTTGTGACCATCATAACACCTTCATTATTCTTTGTCAATAGTTTTTTATCGTTTTTCGATATTTATTTGTCCCAGAACAAAAAAAAGGCAAAATACAATCCAGTTCCCGGAGCAACCCGGAAAGCCGGAAATCCCGCCGATTGGCAAAGAAAAGGCACAAGAACCTCCTATCGATTCCCGTGCCTTTCATTTTGCTTACATTTATCCAATTAATCCAAATTATGACTCAGACTGATAACCAATACATCCTCCGACGACGGATTCTTTACAAAGTAATTCGTCACCTCAACTCTACGATACACCTTATCATCCCCCAACTGTCGTACCATAACGGAAATATATTTTTCTCCCCGCTCATAAGCCGCCATCTGGTTTTCAATGCAGAAGGTTTGGCGGAACAGCTCCGCATCCTCCGGATGCATGGTACCGGATGCATGTACAATACATTCATCAAATGCACCTGCGGAAACACAGCTGGTGGCCGTAAACCCATCATACTTCATCATATAATAGCTGTTTCTTGTCAAATTGATGTAAATAATCAACGGATAACGAGCATACACCGCATCCAGTAATAATTGTACCGCACTAGACTGACTCTGCACATGTAAAATATCTTCTTCCAACTCTTTTTTCGCATCCGACTTACAAGTCTCCCAGAAAGCCTCCACCGGCATAGGTTTTGCATATAAATAACCTTGAATCTGCTTGCACCCGCAGGTTCGGAGAAACCCCAATTGTTCCATGGTTTCCACTCCCTCTGCTACCGTCACCAATTTCAGACGATGCGCAAAATCCAGAATACTTTCCAACACAATACGTTCCTTTTCGTCCTCACAATTCCTGTTTAGAAGAGAACGGTCGATTTTCAATGTATCAAACGCAATGTCCTTTACCATACCGAGAGACGACATTCCTGTTCCGAAATCATCTACCGCAACAGAAAAACCTTCTCTCCGGATTTTTTTCACAAACGCCTCCACTTGCTCCATGCTGTTATCAATTAATGCCGATTCCGTAAGTTCCACCTGGAGCAGCTCATGTGCAATTCCGTATGCATCTGTTATCTCACATAAGGTTCCGGCAAAGCCATGATCCGGAATGTGTTTTCTGGAAAAGTTCACGGAAACCTTTACACACGGAATTCCCAGCTCCTTCTGCTCCTTTAATGCACGGCACACCTCGTTTAACATATACCAGTCAAGGTCGCAAATCGCCTCGGTAGCCTCTAACACCGGGATATAGTCCCCCGGCATCACCATTGTTCCGTCATCCTTAATCCAACGAGATAACGCCTCCGCACAAACCATTTTTCCGCTAAGTGCATCATAAATCGGCTGAAAAAAAGCCTTAATCTCATGCTTTTCATACGCCTGTCGAACTTCACTCAATACTTGCTTTTCATCTTTTCCCATAAGCTAAGCCCCTTTACTCTGCATTCACTTTCTTACGCTCCGTCACCCTATGAAAAATCCTCCTTTTAGCCAAACCCTAAAAGGAGGACGTAAACTCTGACATTCTCTTATCCGAGCAACTTTAACACGCCCGCATGGTTGTTCATCTGCGCCTTCATGGCAAAGATACGATACTGGGACAAAATATCGTCACGGTTCTTATTCGCAACAGCTGTACCGTAGTCCGTATCACGGATACGGCTGTTCGCTGCCATCAGATTCAGTCCCGCATTCTCGTTGTAATTGATTGTATGACCCAACGCATTTGTCTTGGCTCCCAGTCTGCTTCTTGCCTTGCTGACTGCCTGAATCGCGCTGTCGATATCATCCAGAGAAAAGTCACCCATCACACTAAAATCCGCAATACCGAGGGATTCTAACGTGGAACTATCCATCTGTATCTCAAGCCCACCGCCGGACGGATTGGTTGCCAAAGAGAGACTGGCCATACTACCGTCTAACAGCTTCATGGTATTAAACTCAGTGCCCTTTGCCGCATCCTGAATAGATGCCTTCAAACCGTCAATTTCCATCTGAATCAGCTCTTTATCGGAAGCAGAATATATACCGTTCCCTACCTGCACCGCAAGCTCACGGATACGTTGCAGGGAATCCTGCATCGTAGAAAGAGCCCCATCCGCCACATTCATCAGATTGATGCCGTCTGCCGCATTGTTGGTGCCTACCGCATATCCGTTGGTCTGAGCCAAAAGCTTCTCACTGATGGCTAGTCCCGCCGCATCGTCCGCCGCACTGTTAATCCGCTTGCCGCTAATCAGAGAGGTAAATAAACGCTGAGACTGAATTGCCGATACACTCATGGGAACTCCTCCTTTCCTACCATCGTCAGATGGTTGTTCTTCGATTATAGTATATCACAAACGCAGGGGATTTGTCAAATTTTACAGCATGAAAGTCACTATCTGTTACAAATCACTTTTTCCTATCAGTGCTTCTACCTCTGTTTTTTCCGGCATCACCGAAAGGGCTCCCTTTCTGGTCGTTACGATGGCCGCTGCCCCGTTGGCAAAACGAAGCAATTCCGTAAGTTCCTCTTCGTTGTATGCCCGGAATCCGTGTTCTAAAATGTAATGTAACACACAAGCGCAGAAGGTATCTCCCGCTCCGGTAGTCTCTATGGTATTCACCCGGTATCCCGGCATCTGCACAAAGGCAACATCGGAAAGTGCCATACTTCCGTTCTTTCCGAGGGATACTAAAATCAGTGGAATCCGATACTTTGCTTTCAAACTCTCTGCGGCTTTTTTATACTCCGTCTCCCCGGTCAGCCATTCGATTTCATTATCGGAAATTTTTAAAATATCACACTGTTCCAAACCGTAAAGAATCCGCTCCTTTGCTGTCTCTAAACTGTCCCAAAGCGGTTCTCTTAAGTTTGGATCAAAGGAAATCAATGCACCGGCTTGTTTTGCACGGGCAATCGATGCTTCCGTTGCTTTTCTGCAACCGTCTGCTGTCATGGACAGACTGCCGAAATGAAAGATCCGACAATTCGCTACAAGCTCCTCCTTTACGTCTGCAGCGGTTAACATCATATCCGCGCCCGGATTGCGATAAAAGGAAAAGTCGCGGTCTCCGTCCGCAAGCGTTTGTACAAATGCCAGAGTGGTGTTCACGTCCTTATCTTCCACCAGCCCGCTTGTATCGATTCCTGCGTCAGTCACCACCCGGCGCAACCGTCTTCCGAACATGTCTGCACCGACCTTCCCCACAAAGGCGGTACGGTGCCCAAGCTTGCTTAACATCGCAAGCACATTACACGGAGCCCCTCCCGGGTTGGCTTCCAATAAAGAATTTCCCTGTGGGCTGAGTCCGTTTTCCGTAAAGTCGATTAATAATTCTCCCAAAGCTGTTACATCGATATGTTTCATCGGAGCTCCTCCTTTGCTTTGTCTCTATGGCCAATATACCAATTCTGCAGAAAAATGTAAACTATGAACGCTGTTTCAATCGAGTTCTTCTATCTTTGCAATATGTCTCGCATCATTCATAATCTCAAACTTCGGTGCAACTAACGCACCCTCCTCCTCGGAAAGCGCCACAATCGTTACCGCCGTATAGGCCGGACAAATAGCCGAGCAAACAAACGGAAACGGCAGATTGAAAAAATGAGCCAAAGCCGCCGAAGATGCTCCCCCGTGGCTGACCAGTACAACGGTTCCGTACCGTATCTTCCCTACCCGGTAGTAATCTCCCTCTCTTGTATATCCGAGTCCGGCAAGCCATGCGTCAAACCCTTCCGCCAAGGCATCTGCCGCTGCCACCACTTTATTCTTTCGGTACTGCTCCGTTTTCCTCCAATCAGGATTTAACAAGTCGTTTCCCTGCGCCACCAGATAGTCGGAGTTCAGCCACGGATGTCCGTCCTCATACACCGGCGTACCGTCTGCGGAGCCCCATTTGATTTCCCTCATAAACGGAAGCCCATCCACACCCAGGCCGAATTTTTCATTGATATGCTCAGCGGTTTCCAAAGCCCTTCCGCAGGTAGAAGAAAAAATCTTCTCCACCGGTTCGTCCTTTAACCGTTCCGCTACCGCTTCCCCGTGCTTATGCCCGAGCGCAGTCAGGCAATCCTTCTCGTAATCGGGATGTCCGTGTCGTACAAATATGATACGCATGCTTCCTCCGTTTCTATGATTCCTCTACCGACATCATGCAGATACTATTCCCGCATCCGCTTCCTCTCCGCCGGACACTGATGCGCCGTAAACGGTCCATATTGACAAGCCTGACAACCGAAGCACTTGGTATACGTCGTCCCTTCCATGACCGCGTTTGCAAACTCCGGATCCGCCAAAATCGCCTTTGCCACATCTACCGTATCCACATATTCATGCTCAATCAGATAATGAATCTGTTCCGGTTCTGTCAAACCGCCTACACAGGATACCGGTACTCTTCCGTTAAAATGCTCTTTAAAATACGCGCCGAGACTCTGAATATCCGTAACCTTCGAATCATGAAACGGTGCTACGGTTTCCAAAGAAGACATACCGGAAGACACCTGTAAATAGTCACAACCGGCCTTTACGTACTCCTCCGCCACCGCAACGGCATCCTCAAGGGTACTGTCGCAGCCGGAAGTGCGCACGGAAATCAAAAAGTCCGGTCCGCAAAGTTCTCTCACCTTTGCAATCATTTCACTGCAAAATCTGGCTCTGTTTTCCGCAGAACCGCCGTATTCGTCCGTTCTCAGATTGGCTGACGGTGCCATAAACTGGTTAATTAAATACCCGTGACAACCGTGGAACTGCACGCCGTTGTAGCCCGCTTCTTTTGCCCGTACCGCTGCATCAACAAAGGCCTGCTGCATGGCATGAACCTCCGCAAGGCTCATCTCCACCGTGGTATAGTCACCGCGAAACCCCTGTCTTATCACCGCTGACGGACCGATAGCCGGACCGCATTCGGGATTTGAGGTATAGCCTGTGTGATTCAACTGGATAATCACCACCGCACCGTATTTATGACATCCTGCGGTAATCTCTTTATGTCCCGCAATCTGCTCGTCACTCCAAAGCCCCATATGGGTCTTACAAAATCTGCCGCCCGGCGTAACTGCCGTTGCCTCCACGCAAATCAGACCACAACCTCCTTTTGCCCGCTCTGTATAGTGAGCCACCAGCTTTTCATTCGCCTTGCCGGAATCGTCGGTAAAATCAAACTTTACCGTTGGAGCAAAGGTAATTCTGTTCTTTAACATATGACTTCCGATTCGAATCGGTGTATTTGTTTTCACCATAAAAAATGCACCTCCAAGCTCTATTTTAGTGCACTTGGAGGTGCATTGTCAATCCATATTAAGATTCGCTCACGTTTCGACCTGTTCGCCCTATTCGATTCCCTTTACGCCGTCACACTTTGCAATAGTATCGATGGTGCCGTCCTCATTGTAAGTAAACTCCGCCACACAAACGGAACGATGGAACAGACTGCCTCCCGGAAGCTCTCCTGTGTGATAGAACAGGTAAGAATGTCCCTTAAAATCACACACACCCGGATGATTCGTAAATACACCACCCTCTTCCGTCATCAGCACACCGCCGTACTTCCACGGACCGGTCGGAGATTCAGACGTAGAGTACGCCAGATGCTCATCCTTCTTATCCAATCCGAACGCAGCATATACCATGTAGTACAGACCGTTTCTCTTATAGAACCACGGTCCCTCCGCATAGGTGGTTCCGGTCATATGGCTGCCCTTTGCAAAGGACTCCTCTACCATCGGAATCTTTACAATGCCCACTTCCTTGTTGTAGGAAATCATATCCTCGTTTAACAGCACATAACGAAGCTCCGGATTTCCGAAATACAGATAGGCCTGTCCGTCCTCATCAATAAACACCGTCGGGTCGATATCGTTCCAGTCTCCCTCATCCACCAACGGATAGCCAAGGTCCTGAAACGGTCCCGTCGGACTGTCGGACACACCGACCGCAATGGCCATCCCGCCGTCCTTTTTATGTACCGGACAATAGAGGTAAAACTTGCCGTTCCTCTCCACTGCCTGAGGCGCCCAGGCTCTGTCGTCCGCCCAGCTGATATCGTTCAAAGAAAAAATCGGACCGTGCTGTTCCCAGTTCACCATGTCCTTGGTGGAAAAGCAGTACCAGTCCACCATGGTATAAAAATCATTTACCAGCACATCCTCGTCGTGGGTAGTATAAACATACAACGTATCTCCCAACACCATCGGTGCCGGATCTGCGGTATACATCGATGTAATAATCGGATTCTTGCAAAAAAGCTTCTTGTCTTCCATAACGTACCTCCGTAGCTTTTATTCTGCCTTTACTGCTTCAAAGTCCTCTTCAATTTCCTTGGACGGCGGTGCCGTAAGCAGAGATACCACCACAATACAAATGGAAGAGAAGATGAATGCCGGGAGCAATTCGTAAATTGCAAATGCTCCACCGAGCTTGCTGATAACAAGCTTCCAGAGGAATACCATTCCGCCTCCGCTAATCATACCGGCAATGGCACCGGCACGGTTCGTTCTCTTCCAGAACAGAGAGAACAGCATCAGCGGGCCGAAGGTAGCACCGAAGCCTGCCCATGCAAAGGATACCACGTTAAAGATAACACTGTTTTCATCCAAAGCAATCACGATTGCGATAAGCGCAATGACAAGCAGCGTAATTCTGGTCACAAGCATTACCTGCTTATCCGTTGCCTTCTTCTTCGCAACACCCTGGAAAATGTTCTTTGCGAAAGCGGAAGCCGCAATCAACAGATAAGAATCGGAAGAACTAATGGTTGCCGCAAGAATACCGGCCATAACAAAGCCTGCCAAAATCGCCGGCAAAGAGCTGGTAGCCAGGGTAATAAAGATGTTCTCGGAAGCCGCCTTGGTCAAATGTGCCGTCGGGAACAGCGCTCTGCCCGCAATACCGATGAATACCGCTACCGCAAGGGAAATCACTACCCATATCATTGCAATTCTTCTGGAAAACTTAAGCTCTTCTTCCTTACGGATTGCCATGAAACGAAGGAGAACCTGCGGCATACCGAAGTAACCGAGCCCCCATGCCATCATGGAACATACCGTTAAGAAGCCGTAGTCTGCAGCCGCACCGAATACCGGAGCACCTGCCTCTACAAGCTGTACACCGTTTGCGTCTACCGTCGGATTACCGAGACCGAAGAATTCGAAAAAGCCCGGAATGGACTTTGCATTGTCTAATACCGCACCGACACCGCCGGCATTTGCCGTATTGATAACCACAATTACCGCTAACGCAACAATCATTACAATACCTTGCATGAAGTCGGATGCACTCTCCGCAAGGAAACCACCCAAAATCGTATACAGCAATACGAATACCGCACCGATAATCATCATCGTCTCATACTTTGCACCGAATAAGGTAGAGAACAACTTACCGCAGGTCACAAAGCAGCTTGCCGCATATACCGTGAAGAAAATCAGAATAAATACCGCAGCAATGGACATAATCACTTTCTTCTTCTCGCGGAACCGGTTGGAGAAAAAGTCCGGAAGCGTAATGGAATTGTTCGCTCTTACGCTGTAACGACGCAATCTCTTCGCCACAATCAGCCAGTTCAAATAGGTACCGACCGCAAGCCCCAATGCAGTCCAAAACGCATCTGCCAAACCGCACCAATACGCCACACCCGGCAAGCCCATTAAAAGCCAGCCGCTCATATCGGAAGCCTCCGCACTCATGGCCGTTACCCACGGGCCCAACGATCTTCCTCCAAGAAAATAGTCCTCGGAACTCTTATTTGCTTTTTTCGCAAACACTATACCGATTACAATAACCACTGCCATGTAAATAATCATGGCAACCAAAATCTGTATGGTTTTACCATCCATATCTTTTGTACCTCCTCTTGAGTATAAACACACAAAAATCCCCTTTATTATAGCATAAAGGTAAAGTGATGTAAAGGAAAAGATTTACAATTTGTATTCACACTCTACCACAGTAAAGAATCGTATCTGTATCGTTTCATACAAAAAAAGATGAACCGCAATCAAACGATTCATCCTTTTCTTCTGCTTATATTTAATTTCCTGTCGGAATATACGGTCTGATTGCGCCTGCCACTTTATTAATCGGCATGGTCTGAATCCAAACCTTACCCGGACCGGATACTACAGTGTTAAAGAACCCTTCGCCGCCAAGCAACTTATTCTTAAGGCCGGCCACCTGCTGAATCTCCATCTTACAGGAAGCTTCCATAGCTGCCAGATAACCGGTATCCAGTACCATGCTCTGTCCCGGAGCCAAATCATATTCCATTACCGCACCGTCAAACTCGACAAATGCAACACCGTGACCGGACAACTTCTGCATAATGAATCCTTCACCGCCAAAGAAGCCTGCACCCAGTTTTTTCTGGACATGTACACTTAACTCCACCGTTTTCTCGGAAGCTAAGAAGCCGGACTTCTGCACAATCAATTCCTTGCCCGGCGCAATCTCAAACGGCACAATAGAACCCGGAAAACTGGACGCAAAGGCAATCATACCTTCGCCGCCCTTTGCGGTATAAAAATTCTGGAATATGGACTCACCGGAAAACATTCTGCCCAGTGCCTTACCGAACCCACCTGCATTGGTCTCCATTTCCAGGTTCGGAGACATCCAGCTCATAGAACCGTTCTCCGTAATCATTGTTTCGCCCGCCTCCAAATGACAAATCGCCACCGGAAGATTTCCTCCCTTAATTTCGTACTTCATACTAATCCTCCATTTCCCCAAAAAGGTTTATAATAGTGTATTCTTACACAGCTTTTATTATAGCCTATCCCGGAATAAATTTCCATAGTTTTCGACAAAAAATGCAAACAAAGAAAACCCGCCGGAACCGCTATGATCCCGACGGGTTTTGACTGTTCTTTTCTCATGTTTTGCCGGATTTTTCGATAAATTCCGCATGTATTATAAAATATAAATTTTCTCCTTAAACTCCTTCTCCACAGCCGGATATTCCTCTTCGGAAAACACCTTCTTCTCCTTAACTTCCGCAAGATATGCATCGCATATTCCCTTCGCCTTTTCCTCATCTCCTGCCTTTAAGTAGGCGCTCATCTTGCTGAAATTGAACTTCTTCCACACCCAAGGAAGAGTGCCGGTGGTGTACTCCGGCTTCTTTGCGTAAGCATTTAACACACCCTCGCACCAATCGCAAATCTCAAAAGCCTCCTCCAAGGTACCGAAGTAGCAGTAATGGGTGGTCAGGGTATTTACCTGATGAACGATAACATCAAACAGGAGTCTCCCAAACTCTACCGCACTGTCCTTCATGGCATCAAAGCCCTTCTCAAAAAAGGTCAGCGGCATCATCATCTCCTCGCGGATGCAATGTCCCTCCAGTGCCGGGAGCACATTCACATGCTCTCTGGCATTGTCAAAATCCTTTCTATGAATGTAAATCCATGCCAAGGCATAATGGGCTTTATTGATTTGCTTTGTATTATTGCAATAGCGAAGGATGTTGATTCCCTTCCGGATACCGTCGTCCAAAATTGTATTTGCCTGCTCCGGCTTATCGTCCAACAGATGTTCCATATCGATGTAATAGCTGAGCCCCGCCACCTGCTGTACATACTTCAATACAATGTCATAATTCATCGGGTTCTTGTTTGCTTCCTCTGCCAGATACTCGCAAACCGCAAGAGCGCTCTGCCCCGGATGTTCTACATCCTCAAGCTCCTTCATCCTTGCAAACACCTGCTCCGTAATCCGGTCATCCTGACTCTGCACATGGTAGCCTAAAAGGGCATCCGTGGTAATATTTAATGCCTGTGCAATCGGAACAATCATGGAAACATCCGGAAGCCCCGCCTCCGACTCCCAACGACTTACCGCTTGGGGCGTTACACCAAGCATTCCTGCCAGTTCTTCCTGGGTGAAACCTTTATTCTTTCTGAAAGTCTTAATATTGGCTCCAACATTATTCTTCATAAATCATTCTCCTAAAAAATCTTTTCACTTCAGTTTTTCCAACAAAAACTTCGGTTGTTGTCCGATTCTGACAGAATCCGTTACATCCGAAACCTCATAGTTTTGCTTCACAAATTCTTGTAAAAACATCTGTTCATCATCATATACCAGTTCTTTTCCGTACCAAGCTTTACTTGATTGCGGCGTAAGTTCCAGGTATACAACCTTACCTTCCGCTTCAAAAGTCAATACGGTATGCACCTTGTTCTTTGCTTTGTTGTACAACAGCCATATCTTACTAGAGACACTGTGCCTGTCAAGAAAGTACTTCATTACCAAAACCGCATCCACACAGGATCCGATTTTCTCCTGCATAGTCACAACCGGATCCTGTACGCAATAAATCGTTAACGAACGCTGATAGTATTCATTATCAAATCCGTTACTCATATCCGGCTTATATTTTTTCCCATTTACAACAAAACCGTATTCATAGCCGTTATTCAATAATTCTTTCTTAAGTATATCGCAAATCTTTGTTATTGTCATATTTATCTTCCCTTCACAAAAATTCAAAAATATATGTTACTTACAAATCTCTATATTGATTTCATCAAAGGAAACATAATCACAGAATATATAACATCGGTGTTTTCCACAGGGTATCCGGATTCTTTTCTTCCTCTACCACCAAAAATCCAAAATGTTTATAAAATGGCAAACCATGGGGTGATGAATTCAACACAATCTTATCATAGCCTCGCATTTTAAGCTCACTTGCAATCTTACTCATCAAAGCCGTCGCTATCCCTTTCCGTTGATACTCACTTTCAACAAACAGCAAAGAAATTCGGTTTGTTCCATAGGTTTCTATCATCCCTACAACTTTACCGTCAACTAACGCCACCAGCAGCAACCGTTGCGTATATATGCTCAAATCCTTTAATCTGTCGTCAATTGCCTTTCGCATACGTTCCGTATGCTCAGCTCCATAATCCGGCGAATCATACTTAACAAACATACGCCATGCTAAATCAAGCGCTGACGGAATATCCGCTTCTGTCGCAAATCTGATTTCGCACTGCATTTATCATCATCTCCTTCCGGTACCTATACTACAGAAGTTATTTCAACTCCCAGCCCCGAAGTTCCTCATACGGCTCCGCCTTAACAAGCACAATCCGCTCTACCGTCGCTTCAAAGGGGCTGAACTTTTCCTGTACAATATCAAAAGCTACCTTCAATGCTTCCGGCGTTAGCTTCACTGCAATTCCTGCATGGGGAACCCAGCGATTCGGTAAATAATTTCCCCTATTTCCAACCTCCGCATACTGTAGCAACCGTTCATTTACCGTCCGACAGGTGTTCTGCAAAAAATCGTTCATAATCGGGCCTAAATAAATAACAAGCGGATTAAATACTCCGATATTAGCAAACCGAAGCGTGCTCTTGCTCATAGACGACGCAATCCCTTCCATCTCCGACAGTAGCACAGCCTCATTCTCCCCTTCCAAACAGCAAACTGTCACATGAGGCGGAACGTTTTCCTGTTTCATACGGTCACACTCGGTTACCCTCGCAACCTCATCAATCATCTCTTGTATTTTATTTTGAGATTCTTTATCAAACTCCAATGTTACGGCAAAATACATAGCAGTAGCCTCCTCTCGATGTAAACCACAGATTTCTGTTATGATTTCAGTATACTGTTTTTCGATCCTTAAAGCAAACAATGAACTCTTGAGAAAAAAACAAGGGGCGCGCATTTGCACACAACGCCCCTTTCTTCTACTCTTCCGTATTCTTTACCGGTTTCACATGCTCCGCTGCCCAGGCATTATAATTGTCCCTGTAAAAGTCGTGATACTCGTCAAAGGTCAGCTTGCAATCAAAGCCAAGCAGTTCCATCTCCACGCCGAACAATTCCACCAAAACGCCCAGTTCTGTCATTCCGTTGGAAAGATAAAACTTCTTTCTGCGTTTCCGTTCTTCGTAATTTTCTGCAGATTCCGTAACCGTTTCTATTTCTAAGAACACACCTTTCCCGGTATACTGCTGTCGCATCTGCCGAAGCAGTTCGGAGCCCACACCCTGCCCGCGGCACTTCCGGTGCACCGCCAGATAGTCTAACAGTACCTTGTCCGGTCCGTTGATGGTAATTACCATACCCACAAATTTCCCGGACTCTTCGCAGTACCAGACATCACTTTTCCCTTTTTTGTACATGGTACGAATCATGGAAAAAGGCTTCTTCTCACTCCGGGGAAACGACGATTGATACAAACGATATATTTTCAGCCACTGTAGCGCAGTAGCCGGTTGTTTTCTTTCCATAAATACCTCCTTTTGATCCTCCGGACTGTACTCCGCATGGCTTCGCCCGTAAACACTCTTTCCGGCTCTTAACAACTTATATCCGAGCCCAGCCATTCCTTTAACTTTTCCAAACAAGCAATTCCGTCGGCACGACCTCTTTCATAGGCGCGCTCTATCTTTTCAACATCATGACTCATGCGTCCGATTTCCAACGGTCTCTCCGGCCGTATTACAAAGACCTTTCCCTGCTGCTCCAGTTCCCGAATCTCCTCTGCCGTTTGATTGTAATCCTCCGCCCGGTTTTCCAGTGCAGCCGCAAACTTCGGATACTTTTTATAAAAGAGACGAATAAGTCCCCTTAGCTCCGGCTTTTTCCGATACTCTACGGGCCGGACCGAAATAACCACGTTCTTTTCATACCCCATCTCGGTAAAGGCACGAAGCGGTATACTGTCACTGCAACCGCCGTCAAGCAGCTTCTTTCCACGAAACTCTACGATGCGGGACACATACGGCATAGACGCGGACGCCCGTAAATAGTCAATTTCCTCCACCATATCATTGACCTTGATATATTCCGCCTCACCGGTTTCCACATTGGTACAGGTCACGTAAAACTCCGTTCCGGACCGTTTGAATGCCTCATTGTCATACGGGTCCAGCTTTTCCGGCAATTCATGATAGCAAAATTGATTGCCCACCAAATCTCCGGTGGTCAACAGGCTGTAAAAGCTCATATAACGCTTGTCTTTGCAATATTTTTTGTTGTAGCGGATGGTCCTCCCCTTCTGTCCGGAAACATAGGAGCACCCGGTAATGGCGCCCATGGAAGTCCCGATGACTCCGTTAAAAGTAATTCCGTTCTCCATAAACACATCCAGCACTCCGGCCGTGTACATTCCTCGCATGGCACCGCCTTCTAACACCAGTCCTGTTTTTTTCTTCTGCAAACTCATACCCGCTGAGCTCCTCCCTATATTTGATATTGCATTAATACCACTCTTTTTCACCAAGTCCACTCTGTATCGTTCCCTAGCCCTCTACTAGAATTATAACAAATACTTCGCATAAATCAACTCCGGAATAAAAACTTGAAAAAGCCTATACCTCATGCTATAATCAATGAGAAAACAAAAGAAATAGGGGGAACTCCATGAACTACACTACCGTAAAAAAACTACACGGCATCGCACTTTTGCTGGAATCTCTTGCCTTACTGGTCGTTCTTCTCATGACCATCGGTCAGAAATTCGTAAAGCCAATCTTGGTCTCATCCGCCGAGGTTATAGACATTAAAACGATTCCGGTTGATGTACTGATTTCCGTCATTCCGATACTCATTCTTTTCGGAATCAGCTTTGCTCTAATGAGCAAAAACAACGGAAGGGGAAGCACCTCTCATGTGGTTGCCTGCCTTACCGTAGCACTTGCGCTCCGTATACTGATTCCTTATATAAACATGCTGACCACTCGGATTTTTGCAACTCTCGGAGGCGTAAATTACTTTGCTTCCTATAGCGCCTTAGGAACTGCGATTAACTACGTTATCTCTCCGCTCGAGGTTGTTGCATTTGCTCTGTTCTGTCTCTCTCTGGGAGGATATTACGGAATGGAAAATAAGATGAAATAAATCGGAGCCCACTGCTCTATTGCTAAAAAACCCAACCACGTTTCACGATGGTTGGGTTTTATTATCAAAGCTTTTCTGCAATATCCAAAATCAACCGTTCGGTCTTTTCCCAACCGAGGCACGGGTCCGTAATAGATTTGCCGAATACGTGCTCTCCTACAGCCTGGGCGCCGTCCTCCAGGTAACTCTCAATCATCAGCCCCTTAACCAGACGCTTGATGCCTGCATTCTGGTTTCGGCTGTGCACCACGTCTTTGGCAATACGGATCTGCTCCAAATACTTCTTGCCGGAGTTGTTATGATTGGTGTCCACAATAACCGAAGGATTGGCAAGTCCTGTTTTCTCATAGAGCTCTTCCACACGAAGCAAATCCTCATAATGGTAATTGGACACGCTTCTTCCGGTATAATCCACATATCCCCGCAGGATAGCGTGAGCATACGGATTTCCTTCACTGGTCACCTCCCAACCACGATAGAGGAAGGTATGGCTGGCCTGAGCGGCCGCGATGGAATTCATCATAACGACCAAATCTCCGCCGGTGGGATTCTTCATACCTACCGGTGTTTCCAAGCCGCTGGCGGTCAGTCTGTGCTGCTGGTTCTCCACCGAACGGGCTCCTACCGCATTATACGCCAGAATATCGGAAAGATAACGGTAATTTTCCGGGTAAAGCATCTCATCCGCACAGGTATAATCATAGTCCCGAAGTGCCGCCAAATGGAGCTCACGAATGGCAACAATGCCCTTGTACATATCCGGCTTTTCCTCCGGGTCCGGCTGATGCAGCATCCCCTTGTAGCCCTGGCCGTTGGTTCTCGGCTTGTTGGTATATATTCTCGGAATGATAATGATCTTATCCGAAACCTGCTCCTCAATCCGGCGAAGTCTCGAAATATACTCCAATACCGGTTCGCTGTGATCCGCGGAACACGGTCCGATGACAAGAATAAACTTGTCCGAGCTGCCGTCAAACACCGCACGAATACTCGCATCACGCTCCGCCTTTACCTGCTCCATACGCTCGGTAAGCGGGAACTCTTTCTTTACTTCCTGCGGAATCGGAAGCTTTCTATGGAAATTCATTTGCATGTAAAATACCTCTGCTTTCTGTACAATCTATGGAAAACACCTTAAAATCAGTGCTAACTTCTCCTCCGTAATTATAATCTTCTCTTCTCAGTTTTTCAAGTATAAACTTAAGATTGCCTTATAACCCGCTGTCACCCCTTCAGCAGATCAATCCAATATCTGCGAATCGGCTTATCGTCGCCCTCTTCAAAAACAATGTTTTCAAGGACGCCACCGCACTGTTCCGCGGTTCTCCAGGAACCGATATTACTATCATAGGCTGCAATCAAGATCTTATAGATGTTCCGCTCTTTCGCTTTCTCTAACATCATCCGAAGCATCTGCACCGCATATCCCTTTCTCCGCTCGCCGGGACGAACTCCATATCCGATATGTCCCCAGGAATGATAGCCCTCCACCGTCAGATAATGCCGGAGACTGGTAGCACCGATTAATTTGCCGTCCTCATTCACCACAAAATAAGAGGAGGAAGAAGCAAACTTCTTATCCACTATCCCCTTTTCACAATCGTCCAGCATCCGGACAAAGCCGGCGAAGTCGCTCATACTCGTAAAGGGTTCTCCTAAAAACCATGGCGAATTCGATGTGCCGTCGGCACACCATTCGGCCATCATTTCATTGTACTGCTCGTAATAAGTAAGGTCAGGTTTGACCAGGTACAGTTTCATATATTATTCCCTCGCTTAAGTTTGAAATCGGGTTAGTCCACTATAGAAATACCGTAATCCAAAATTACATTGCCCTCTTTATCCGGCGTGGTGAAACGCGGACAATTATACCGTTCAAAACACCAGTCATCCTCTTTGCGCTTTAACCCAAGGGACCTCAACTCTTCCAAACACATATTATGCGTCTCCATGGAATAAAAATCGCCACTACCCTCTTTGTCGTATAAATAGCACACCGCATAATCTAAAGCGTCCATATCCACAAACTCAAACCCTTCCGGAACCTCGGTATCCACCGGAAAGAACATACCGATCCAATACTCCGGCATACCGTCCACAATATGTACCGCACCGATGTACGCATCTCCGTTCATCGAGAGGCGTTCCTTTTGCTCCAAAACGGAAAACCAATCGTTCTGCCACCACTCACCCCAATTCGGACCATGCTCGTACTTCTTTCCGATTAACCGGGCTGCCGGGAAACACTCTTTTTTCACTTCTAAAATCTTAACTGACATGTGTGATACCTCCTCGTATTATAAAGTGTCTTGCTCTTCTTTGATTCGCTTCCGATCTTTCTTGCTCAACTTAGAAAGCACCGTGTCATAAGCCAAGTCAATCATGTTCAGCAATTCATCGTCCGGAAAATCATCCAAATAAATCGTATTCCAGTACGGTTGCTGCACCGGCGGGCAATGATACCCTCTGACCACCTTTCCCGGATACACCTCTCTGTAAAACTGCCCTGCGTCCGCGGTGCACTTGAGCGTAATTTTAAAGTCGTGCTCGTAGGGATAAAGCTGCGCAAAAATCTTTCTACTCAGCTTATAGCAGATAGGGACATCTCCGAAGGGAAACTCCTCGGTAGCGTAAGGTTTTCCCTTACAGTAATTCTTTATCTCTTCAAGATTCATGGTTCACCTCAGCTTATTAGAATCTATCAATACCTATTTCCATACAGAATTCTTGCCTTTTCTGTATATTGCTTTACAAGTTCAGTTTTAGCATTCGTATAACCCTCTCTGTCATGCTCGTATTTCTTCCATAACTTCAACTTCAATTCTTCGTATTCCTTTGCAGCCTCCGGATACTCAATAAGGTAGTCCCTAAAATACAACTCATTGTGATTGCCTGTATGTCTCAGATGCAAATGGAACACCCTCTCGGCAAATCCGTCTTCTGTATACCCTTTGTTAAAAGAAAGCCCATCTTCTTTCTGCGACATACAAATATAACCACTGCCAATAATCAAATCTTTATATTCCAATAAGTCACTTTCCTTTGGAACTTCCACAAGAATATCAATAATCGGTTTTGCCCAAATAGAAGAAATCGCCGTACTTCCTATGTGACTTATTCTTTCAATTTTCGTAAGAACTCTTTTCAATAAGCTTTCTTCTTCAAGATACCATTCTTTCCAGCAATCTTGATGTTCTGTTAAGAAGATAGGAAACAACTGCCACAGTTCTTCCAAGGTCATTTCCGATAATTTCTTTCCCATCATACACACCTCCGCATAATCTTTCTTATTCCCCCGATTTCGGGGGAATAAAACTATTTCAGCACTGTTGTTCAGATTCTTCTCAAACTATCGGCGAATTAAATCGAATATATGTTCTTGTTGTTTATATCATACCATATCATTTACAAATTAGCAATAACTTTCCAAGTAAATTCCTTGAACGAATGAATCTTGAATGAATCTAAACCTCTTGATTATGATTTATGAGAATTACGCAAAAACAACCGGAACGGCAATGGTTCCGGTTGAGATTTGTTCTGTAAATTACAAGCCTATTATAAGCCGGAGGGCGCACAAAAAACATGTCCTGGGAGGGCACAAACTTTCCATGCTTACCCTTCAATACTTCCCGGATTAAGTAAGAACTCGTAAATGTTCACTGTCAAAATTCCATTTTCATCATAGTGTTTTGGAACGATGTCTTTCGTTACCACTATTTTTTTGAAAGAATCATCTATTTTCCTAAATGGCCTTATCTCTTGATTTCTTTTCGCTTCATCCGGAAGAGAATATGCAGACTGGATATAATATCTTGCCGAACCAAGATTACACACAAAATCCACTTCAAGCGCTTTACGAACGACTTTTCCATCTTTATCTTTTTCTGCAATTGGTACAACACCTACGTCTACACTATATCCGCGCATACGAAGTTCATTATAAATCACGTTTTCCATAGAATGTGTCTGTTCAAACTGTCGGAAATTAATTCGTGCATTGCGAAGTCCCAAATCTGAAAAATAATATTTCTTTGGAGTTTCGATATAAGCCTTACCTTTAATGTCATATCTCTGTGCAGACTCTATCAAAAAAGAATCCTCAAAATAATCTAAATACTTCTTGATAGTCTTTGCTGTAATACTTGATTTCTTCACTGTCTTAAATGTATTTTTCAATTTTTCCGGGTTGGTAAGAGAACCGATTGCAGACGAAAGAATATTAAGCAAATCTTCCAGTTCTCCCTGGTTCTTGACTCTATTTCTCTTAAATATGTCTGTAATATAGATTTCATCAAACAGAGTTTGCAACACAGCAGCTTTTTCGTTTGCTCCGTCTCGCAGAACTACAAGCGGAATCCCACCGTAAAGCATATATTCGGACAACCCTTCATACTTATCGCCCTTATAT
This sequence comes from Lachnospiraceae bacterium, assembly GCA_045596385.1. Classification (GTDB taxonomy): domain Bacteria; phylum Bacillota; class Clostridia; order Lachnospirales; family Lachnospiraceae; genus SIG307. The sequence goes on along the minus strand of JAZOCC010000030.1, from coordinate 14,954 downwards.
ACAGACATAAATTCTGCAAAACTTAATGGATACATATGAATTTCATCGCCTCGTCCCGCAAACTCCGTAATAATATCCTTTGACAAAAATTTTGCATTACTTCCGGTAACATATACATCCATATTATTCTTTCGCAAGTATCCATTTAGAACGGATTCAAAGCAATCAAGCAGCTGTACCTCATCCAGAAGCAAATAGTATTTACCATCGCCGGATGTTTGAGAACGAATATACTCCATGAACAGCTCCGGATTTACGCCTCTCTTTTCTTTCTCCATACGAATCAAGCTCTCTCCAACAAGGAGAAGATCCTCTGCAGAATCAAATGCAAAACGGATGATATGTTCTTTATCTACACCACTATCTAACAAATAATTATAAAAAAGTGTGTTTAGTAAATAGGACTTCCCGCATCTTCTAATACCTGTTATGACCTTTATTAATCCATTATTTTGCCTTTTTATCAATTTTTCCAAATAATACTCACGTTTTATTTCCATAGTTACAGGCTCCTTTTTTAGGGAATATTTTTGCAACTGATTGCATTTTTCAGTCTTATAATACCACAATTTTTCATCTTTATCAACTTCTTTCACAAGAATAGAACCGATTTTTGTAACCAGTTGCATTTTTCAGTTCCAAAACCTCTTCTCTGCCATACATATATTACGTAATATCTTTTCGACAAATTTCAAATGATGACAATATCATTATTTAGTTTCAATAACCCTTTATCTACCGCAACTCGCCCCTTCTGTCATTGACACTATCTTCTCATGATAATCTTGCGCCCACATTTATGACATCTTTCAAAGTTCTTAGTAAAATACTTAATGCTAAATACACACAAAAAAGGTACGACACTGTCGCACCTTTTGAAATTACTCACATCCTTTAATTGTCCGTCTCTCCCACTTGTTTCAAACACAACTCCACCAAACTCGGCTTAATATAAATGCCATTTTGGACCATTACATCCAGCACCGGTTTCAATTCCGAAAGATATCCCTTCTGCTTTGCTTTCATCAAAACGCCTAAAGTTCCAGTCACCGGAAGTTCTAAATACTTCGCATACTTCTTCGCGTTCTGGTCATCAATCACCACAACGTCAGCTTTCTGCTCCATCGCCAGAATCATTACCTCCACTTCACCGTCGTGAAGTTGCGATTTGAACATGGCCTTAGCCATGCCGTTCTGAATCTGCTGTACATGAATCCAATCCAAAGATTCATCCACAGCCTTCTTGCAAACCGAATCCTCCTTCACGGATATCTCGTCATACACTGCCTTTGGAATCGTAATCTCGCCGTATAACTGTTTTAATACAGTCAACTGATTCACATGACACAACGCAATCAACGGAGTGGAGTTCACTATCACTTTACGCATTCGCAAGTTCCTCCATAAACTCTTCGTCGGAATCAAATCCGAAGATAGACACACCGTTTTGACCAAGACACTTCACAAACTCTTCCTTTGACATCTCGGCAATCTCAGCACAGTAGCCCAAAGATACCTTTTTATTCTTGTACAAATCCACCGCGACCATAGACTTGATGTAACTCGTAAAATCGTTTCTCGATTCACGCAAATCCAAAAGAACCTCTTCCGGAACATTTAACGATACAACACACATAATGCCACCTCCTACCAAATCAATCGGCAAACAACTCTCTTTCTCTTATTGTATCATAGAAAATAGAGTTATACCATATTATTAAGAAATTTTCCTAAGAACTGTTCCCAAAACTGTTACGTTTTGGGAGGAGAAGGAAAGATTTACTTGTTGTTGATGGGTTGATGGTAGTCCGCAGTGTACTGATTCTTATGTACAATCTTTGCATAACACCTTCTCATTTCATACATATTTGAATATTTACATTTTAAATACATTTATTTTTATGTTGTTGCTTCTTCACTTGTACAAAAACATTTTATTTCTGAGCACCATTTCTTCAGATTGATCGCGACATTGCTTTTACCCTCTAAGTGTGCCAAAACATGTTTCTCATTTAGCAAATAAATAAAGCAAAGAACTTCTCGAGCTGTTCTTTGTCGCTCTTGTTCGCTCAAAAAATCAAAGTAATCCATGTCCTCCAGGCTATTTGTTCTTTCCTCCATATGACTTTCTCCATTGAGTACAAGTCTATACATTAGATTCTTAAAATATTCAATATAGTCTTTGTCACCCATTTGCTGCAGGATTGAATCATCATATGATATTTCTGCAACTCCTTTTTTATAAACAAATGTTGAGAAAGCCTCCAATGCACGACGCATCGAATTTCCCACTGTAAGATTGATATCGTCAGATTCCCCACAAGCATAATCATACACATTCTTCAAAATTTCAGAATATTCATTTCGCTTTTTTATACTAAACGCTATAATTTCTTTATTCTTCAATTCACGACAAGAATATGACACTTTCTTTTGTCCAGCACTCTCCCTCTTATATTCATCACAAATCTCGTCTCCAATTTTTTGAAAATCATATAAGCATTGAATATCATGTGTCATCATTAATACTTGACTTTCAGCGTTATTTTTTATAACATCTGCCACTTTAGACTTTAGCAAAGACATTATTCCCACTTTATTTTCAAAATCGAAGCTTGATACTGGATCATCAATAACCAAAATCAGTTTTTTTGAATATCCATCTTTTACCTCTTGATTCACAATCAATTCTGTAAAAAAGTAACATAAAGCAATAATATTTCTCTCACCAACCGAGACATTGTTAGGTTTAACTGATTTTCCATGCGCATACAATACATACTGATTGTTCTCAACTTTAATCACTAACCTATCTTTTGAAAAAAACACATATCTTAGGCTTTTATTTATCACATTAACAGCTATCTTTATGTTTTTCTTTCTTGCTTTTAAGACATTGATTTCATCATTTAGATTTTTAAGTACCTCATCCGATTTGCATAAAGCCTCATTCGCTTTCTTCTGGTTTTCCAAAGCCTGTTTCCACAACTCAATGTCTCGTAAAACTTCATAATGAGCAATTGCCGCATTATCAACTGTCAAGCTTTTTTTCAAAGTTCCAATTCTATTAACTGCGTCATTGTATATCTCGATTTCCTGTTGCAGTTTCCCCCTAACTATTTCATACTCTTTTAGTTTTTCATTCAGTTCACACTCAAAATCTGTAATAGGTGTATATGGATGATTAATCTTTTTAAGTATTACTTCGTGTATCTTAAAAATTTCCGCATTGATAGCTTCTATAGCTTTCTCACACTTTGTGTAATACTCCGAATTCAAAACCTCCATACCAGACATATCTACTGTCACATTTTGCAATATACATTTTCTTAGATTTTCCTCGTGTATATCAATTTCTTTTGACAAGACATTTTCGATACTACTGATTAAGTCTTGTTTTCCTTCATCAGTAATACCTTGAAGACAAAATGGACATTTCAAAGTAGTTTTCTTTGAGAAAACAAGTTTCATTTCATTTATCTGCTCTAATTTTCCAGCATCAATGAGATGAAATAAATACTGTTCACGTTCTGATAATATTGGTCTTTCTATCTTCTGCGAAAGTAGTTTCTGTAGTGTTATTTCGTCATATGCTATATTTAGTTTTACAGTATCCCTTATTTGGACAGCCTCATTCTTTCTTACCTGTTTTAGAAGTTCAAGAGTCTCATCATATCTCTTTCTTAGGTCCTTTAATGTTTCAGAAGGGGACATTCCAATAATAGAATCAACTACCTTATCAGTCACACTTGCATTGCGTTTCCCATCATTTATTATCTTTTCTCTTTCTGCCCAGTGTGTATCACCAGACAAACCAAGATTAATTTGTAATCTACAATAGCTTGGCGATTTTTTGTTCTCTTTGTCGTTATACAGATCAAAGTCTGTTTTAAACTCGGCATTTCTCTTAGACTCTGCTTCGATTCTAAGTTCCAAATCTAATATCTTTTCTTCTAAATCACCTATTTCACCCAAAAGGACAATTGTGTTCAGACCATCCTCTCGAAGTTTTACTCGAGAATTAATATACTCCTCATTAAAAACATGTATGCTCTGAACATCTGTATAAACCTTATCTTCTTGATCGTACAATGTGGCATCAATAATTTCTTCAACCGGATTACCTTTTGCCTTACTTACTACCTTTGAGATTGTACTTTTGCCAGAGCCATTTTTACCATAAATCAATGACAGCCTATCATTATTCGCAAATAACTCCAACTCTGTTTCATCACTAAAAAATCCTCCCTTGAACTTTACCTTTTTTACCATTTCGCCCTCCTCAATTCGTACATACCGATTTTATCGACAAATTCACGGAAACATACTAAAATATTTTCCTCCACCACCATCTATTTACATTATTATCTATTATACACCATAAGTCTATTTTTTTGCAACCCCCGGCACCACTCTTATATCATTAATCCATAAATAGAAATCCATCTAGTCCCTATACTCTCAATACATACAACTCATCAACACGTATATCCTATCCACACAATAGTATAGCCATCCATCGTAATTGCACCGAAGTAACTCATCTTATCATTGACCAACTAATAATATATTCTAATACTCTTTATTTTTTCTTATATATATGTTAAACTATACTGTAGAACTTTATAATAAAGGGGGCATTATTCATGATTATTAACCAGCCGTATGATTACCAACTTGGCATAGATTTGATAGAAGGCATTAAAAATCCTTCTTATAAATCATTGACCATAATGGTTGCGTACGCAAAGCTAAGTGGCGTCTACCGCCTTTTACCTTCCTTAAAAAACTTTAAAGAACGGGACGGAAAATTACGTTGTATCATTGGAATCGATCAACAGAATACCACTTATGATGCACTTTGCCAACTGAATTCTATCGTAGATGAATTATATGTTTTTCATTCTGAAAGTTTTTCTCAAACATTTCATGTAAAATGCTACTGGCTTACCGGGGAAGACAAAACATGGTATGCAATTGGTTCTAATAACCTCACTGCTGGCGGATTATTCAGTAATTATGAAATGTGCGTAGCCAAGCAAGTGTCAGGCAAAGACTCAACGCAAATCTCAGTTAATCTTGAAACCATTTTTAACGACTATGTCTCAAATTCATCCTGCTGCAAATTGGTCGATGACAATTTATTATCTTCTCTTTTAGACAATGGCTATATCGTAAAAGAACTTCAGTTACGTAAAGAGTTTGTGCAAAAAGCTTTATCTGAACGCAGCAAACATCATTCCAAGAATCATTTGTTTGGAAAAGAAGTTTTTTCTGCTCCTTCTTTACCTGCAGAATATAGTACTGTTCAGTCAAACATAACAGCCCAAAGAAAAAGCGATCAATCAGGTTCATCCAAACAACATTTATCTGCCGCTGAAATTATCGAAGAAAAAGATTACTTAATCCGCTTTATTCCCGCCGCCGGAAATCGAGCAAAGCAAGTGCATTTTACAATAGATCTTTTAAAAAACTATTTTATGCTTAATGTAGGCGACTCTGTTTTATTCCAAGAAATGTTCCCTTCCGGGACAGTAGGTCAGCTTGAGCACAGACAAATCGTTTTTAGCCAAGCCAATAAAAACGTAAAAATCGAACTTTCTGGTGCAGAAATTTTAAACACACATTACCCTACCGATTTAAACAAAAGACCAATACTTGTCGTAAAACGTGTTAACTCAAATCTATTCACTTATATGTTACTTATGGATGGTAATAATGGATACGATTCTATTAATTCCCACTTAAAAACACTTCCTAAGGGACGTTCTTTAGCTTATGAAGTATTAGATGAAGCCACCATGTTTACCTTATGGGATACATGTCCTCTAACATAGAAGAAGAGAGAGTTTCCTCTCTCTTCTTCTATGTTTATACTGGATTATTTCTAAATAGGTCTATGTAACTAGGTGCCTGTGTATTTTTCTTTTTTGGATCTGGTTTTTGTACAATTATTATATACTCATTTACATTCTTGAACAAAAAATTTGGAGGATAAGGATAGCTTCCAAAAATAGGCCTCTGCGACGAAGAAGAACCCCATCTGCCTCCTGTTCCATCTTTATTCCATATTACCTGATTTACTAATGAAAATCCAACGTTTTGTAATCTCTTTGTCATATCTGATGCAATAGGAATAGTAACTAAACCATACTCTTTTGTATTTTGATTTACATTTGCTGTAACAACACACATTTTTCTTCCAGGCATTAATACTCTATAACATTCTCTAAAAATTTTTTCCATTTCATCTAAAAAATCATCATAATATTCAAAATTACCGCTATTCCCTTCGTATTGCCCATAATCCGCCTTATTCCAATACGGCGGTGATGTCACAACAGCACCAATACTATTATCGTCTACACCCGTCAGCGAAATAGAACTGCTATTTATAATTTGATACTCTGCTCCTTCAATGTGTGACATTCTCACATATTCATCTAATCGTCGAATCGATTCATTTCTAAATTCAGTATTTGTCTCATACCCCAAATATCTCCGACTTGTTTGAATTGAAGCCTTTCCTGTTGTTGCCATTCCAGAAAAAGGATCCAATATCGTTTCTCCTACAAAGGAATACATTCTGATTAATCTATATGGAATTTCAACTGGAAAAACTGCAGGATGAATAGAGTCACTTGTATTTGCAATACTCCATACAGTCTTTGTCCATTCTTTCCATTCTTCATTTGTTACTTTTGAAGCTTCTTTAATTTTTGAATCTATTACTGACATAATTTTCTCCCTCTTAACTTTTTCTTCCGCATCCAACATGTTGATCATACCATTTTTCCACAAAACCGCAAAATTCATATGGAATACCCAACTCAGTAACCACCAAACTTTCAACTTTTGCAACTTTTTCTAGTAACGGTATATGATTATAGTTTATTATACACTTTTTACAATTATATGTCACCTGTACATTTTTTTTAATTTCCTTGCAATATTCTTTCCCAATTCTCGCAATCGTCCTATATGTTTCTTTTGAAAAATACTCTTTATGAAAACCTAATTGCTTTAAAAACGAACTATTTAAATGAAAGCCGTCTCCAATAACTGTCCAATACCAATAAGTAATTCTATTACTTAACATAGCTATAATAAAATACAAATCTGTTCTTTCACTACAATCATAAAATTGCATTGAATCAGGTATATACACATCACCTTTTTCATCATATGAAGGAGGAATATGATCATATGCACAGATCCAATTATAAGCCGTACCATTTACCACCAATGAATTACTATTTGTTTCTGTGCAGCTATATAACATATCTGACAACTTCTTCTCCAAGGTTTTTATCCTACTAAATGCATATTTCTCAATATTTACTGAAATTTTTGGTATATATTCTTTCAAAAAACACTCTGTGATATCTGTACTTTCAATTCTTTCAAATAGTCCTTCCCGATTTTCCGATGTCCAACGCTGTATATTCGTAGACCATTTCTGTCCTTTATCGCCTCCTTTAATTCTAAATATAATTGTGTTTCTTGTCTTTACCTGGTCTCCAAACAATGAATCAGGACTTCTATCAAAATTATAAAAATACCATGTTGCATCATTATCCTGTAAAATTCTATCTCTCAGATCAACAAAAGATGAGACCTGCGAATAACATACTGATAAAGGAACGATTAAAGAAGAACAGCTATACTCAGCCGCATATTTTATCATATTATTTACAAATTCAATAAACAAATTTCCTTTTTTCTCAAGTGTAACATACGGTGGATTTCCAATAATACATGAAAATCTTCTCGGAAAATGCCTGTTATTCCTTAAGACCTCTTCCATATTAGTTGAATCACCACATACAAAGTTTTTCTTTAAAACATTCCAAAACAGATCAGACGAACTTTTCTCTTCTGGAAAATCAAGTAAATACTCAATCATAAACGCAATCTTACAATTATCTATTGCAATTTTACTTATATCAATCCCCCATATCCTATCTTTCACAAACAAGAGCATATCTAATGCTAAATATGTTTGTGACATCTTTTTCAATCTTTTCTTTACAATGTTCAGCAAAAAAACGGCTGTCCCACAACTACAATCCAAATATGTCATTTGGTCTGAAAAATTTATCTCATCATATCTATTGCAGCATGTATCAATCATAAAATCAATTACATCTGTAGGAGTATAATATATGCCTTGACTTCTCTTTTTTTCTGACGCAACATGAATTCCTTTCTTAACCGGCATGGAGAGAAATTGCTCTGCAGGGTATTCAAATGTTTCAAATGCATAATATATTAATTCTTGCCACTCTGCAACATTCATATATTCTTGTAATTGTATATATGTATTCGATAAAAATATGTCCTCATACTTGTAATCCATTCCCAAAAATTCCAAAACCCATTCACACCCATAAAAATCTTTTATGACATCATCAAGGGTATCTATTCTTTCTCTTCTAATGATGCACTCCAACGTCAATAAAAGCACAATTTTTCTTGTTTCATCACAAGAAAAATGTTTACTGGAATTTTCTTGTTCTAAAACTATTCTCGCTTTCTGCAAAACAACTGATATCTTATCTATTAATGTGTTTTTTTGTGTTACACTCGATTTTTCCATAACTACTAATCCCCTTTATTTATTACATGACGATATTCTCAATATTATTTCATCTTCTTGACTATCTAGATAAATATCAAAAAAAGTTTCTCCCGGAATCACTTTTAAATTCCCTTCTATTCCTTTAGGCAAACGTACTCTATTATCTTTCTGTAAAACATATGTGTCTAAATATACTCTTGCTTTTTCTTTACTCTGTTTCATTTTTCTGCCTTTCTCCTTAATTCTTTAGACTATTTTCAGTCTAATTTTAGTCTAAGCATTCATTGCATATTTTACCACCTTAATCAGAAAAAGTCAAGATTTATTCGATTTTAATTGCCTTCCCTTTACTTATCCCTGTCTCCCATAACCAAAAATATTCCAGCAAAATTCCACTATAATTTTTATCGGCACCACCCACTTGTTTTTCCCCACAACTCCATCCCCCACATGCCTTTCTCCCTCTTTCCCCACCACGCAAAAAACGCCTCAGAACCTTTACAGATTCTGAAGCGTTTTGTTGTTTTTATTGATTTTCCTTAACCCTTAGTTAAGCGATAGCCTTACTTATTATTGATAGCAGCCTGTGCAGCAGCAAGTCTAGCGATCGGCACACGGAACGGAGAACAAGATACATAATCAAGTCCGATCTTGTGGCAGAACTCAACGGAGGTCGGGTCACCACCGTGCTCACCACAGATACCGATGTGGAGGCTCGGGTTAACCGGCTTACCGAGCTTAATGGACATTTCCATAAGCTTACCAACACCGGTCTGGTCAAGTCTTGCGAACGGATCGTTCTCGAAGATCTTGCTGTCGTAGTATGCGTCTAAGAACTTACCGGCGTCGTCACGGGAGAAACCGTAGGTCATCTGGGTTAAGTCGTTGGTACCGAAGCAGAAGAAATCAGCTTCCTTCGCGATGTCATCAGCGGTAAGAGCTGCACGCGGGATCTCGATCATGGTACCTACTTCGTACTTAAGGTCAACACCAGCTGCTGCGATTTCAGCATCAGCGGTATCAACTACCATCTTCTTAACAACCTTTAACTCCTTGATTTCACATACAAGCGGAATCATGATTTCCGGCTTAACGGTCCAATCGGAGTGCTTCTTCTGAACGTTGATAGCTGCACGGATAACAGCCTTGGTCTGCATCTTTGCAATTTCCGGATAGGTAACTGCAAGACGGCATCCTCTGTGACCCATCATCGGGTTGAACTCATGAAGAGATGCGATGATAGCCTTGATAGCCTCTACAGACTTACCCTGAGCCTTAGCAAGCTTCTCGATGTCAGCTTCTTCGGTCGGAACGAACTCATGAAGGGGCGGATCCAGGAAACGGATGGTAACCGGGTTGCCCTCAAGAGCCTCGTAAAGAGCCTCGAAGTCGCCCTGCTGATACGGAAGAATCTTCTCAAGAGCTGCTTCTCTCTCTTCTACGGTATCAGAACAGATCATCTCACGGAATGCTGCAATTCTGTCTTCCTCGAAGAACATATGCTCGGTACGGCAAAGACCGATACCCTCTGCACCAAGCTCACGAGCCTTCTTAGCGTCAGCCGGAGTGTCTGCATTGGTACGAACCTTTAAGGTACGGAACTTGTCTGCCCATGCCATGATTCTACCGAACTCACCTGCGATGGAAGCGTCTACGGTCGGGATAAGACCATCGTAAATCTTACCGGTGGAACCGTCAAGGGAGATGCAATCGCCCTCGTGGTATTCCTTACCAGCAAGCGTGAACTTCTTGTTTTCTTCGTCCATGTTGATGTCGCCACAACCGGATACACAGCAGGTACCCATACCACGAGCAACTACTGCTGCGTGAGAGGTCATACCACCACGAACGGTTAAAATACCCTGAGCAGCCTTCATACCGGTAATATCTTCCGGAGAGGTCTCAAGACGAACGAGAACAACCTTCTCGCCCTTTGCAGCCCATTCTACAGCGTCGTCAGCGGTGAATACGATCTTACCGCAAGCTGCTCCCGGGGATGCGCCAAGTGCCTTAGCGATCGGCTCGGTGGACTTTAATGCCTTAGCATCGAACTGCGGGTGAAGGAGGGTATCGAGGTTACGCGGGTCGATCATTGCAACTGCCTCTTCCTCGGTTCTCATACCTTCATCTACTAAATCACAAGCAATCTTTAAAGCTGCCTGTGCGGTTCTCTTACCATTTCTGGTCTGGAGCATATAGAGCTTTCTGTTCTCAACAGTGAACTCCATATCCTGCATATCTCTGTAGTGCTTCTCGAGGGTCTCACAAACCTTCTGGAACTCAGCGAAAGCTTCCGGGAACTCTTCTGCCATCTTTGCGATCGGCATCGGAGTACGAACGCCTGCTACTACGTCCTCACCCTGTGCGTTGATGAGGAACTCACCCATGAGCTTCTTCTCACCGGTTGCAGGGTCACGGGTAAATGCAACACCGGTACCACAGTCATCACCCATGTTACCGAATGCCATGGACTGTACGTTTACAGCGGTACCCCAGCTGTACGGGATATCGTTGTCACGACGGTATACGTTTGCACGCGGGTTGTCCCAGGAACGGAATACAGCCTTAACTGCGCCCATTAACTGCTCCTTAGCGTCATCCGGGAAATCGGAACCGATCTTAGCCTTGTACTCAGCCTTGAACTGATGAGCAAGCTCCTTAAGATCGTCAGCGGTAAGATCAACGTCGAAGGTAACACCCTTCTCTTCCTTCATCTTATCGATTAATTCCTCGAAGTACTTCTTACCAACTTCCATAACTACGTCGGAGTACATCTGGATGAATCTTCTGTAGCAGTCCCAAGCCCAACGCGGGTTACCGGACTTCTTTGCGATTACGTTAACAACATCCTCGTTTAAACCAAGGTTTAAGATGGTGTCCATCATACCCGGCATGGATGCTCTTGCACCGGAACGTACGGATACAAGTAACGGATTCTCTAAATCACCGAACTTCTTACCGGTAATCTCTTCCATCTTACCGATGTATTCGTTAATCTGCTCCTGGATCTCGGCATTAATCTCTCTGCCGTCCTCGTAATACTGTGTACAAGCTTCCGTCGTAATCGTGAAGCCCTGCGGTACCGGAAGACCTAAGCTGGTCATCTCGGCAAGGTTAGCACCCTTACCACCGAGAAGGTTACGCATGCTAGCATCGCCTTCTTTGAAAAGGTATACCCATTTCTTTGCCATTGTAAATTTCCTCCTGTGATTAATTTATAATCTTTCATTTGACTAAAAACAGTCACTAATGCTGATTATACCATACTCTTCGCGTTATGCAAACATCTTTTTTCAAAAAAAGTATAAAATTTCACAAACGCTGCTCTTAAAATTGATTATCCGATAGAATCGATGTGTGCGCCAGTCTCTTAGAAGTACAACTTCTCCTCAAAATAAGCCTTCAAATCGGAAATCTTTACGCGCTCCTGCTCCATGGTGTCACGGTCACGAACGGTAACACAACCGTCGGTCTCGGAATCGAAATCGTAGGTTACGCAGAACGGAGTACCGATTTCGTCCTGTCTTCTGTAACGCTTACCGATCGCACCTCTGTCATCGTACTCACAGTTGTAGTACTTGGAAAGCTCTGCATAAATCTTCTCTGCACCCTCGTTCAGCTTCTTGGACAGCGGAAGGATACCTACCTTAACCGGAGCCAGTGCCGGATGGAAGTGAAGCACGGTTCTTACATCGCCCTCACCGATTTCTTCCTCATCGTATGCTGCGCAAAGGAAAGCCAGGGTTACACGGTCTGCGCCGAGAGACGGCTCAACCACGTACGGAATATAACGCTCGCCCTTCTCATCATCAAAATAGGACATATCCTGCTTGGAAACATCCTGATGCTGGGTCAGGTCGTAGTCGGTTCTGTCAGCGATACCCCAGAGCTCGCCCCAGCCGAACGGGAACAGGAACTCGATGTCGGTGGTACCCTTACTATAGAAGCAAAGCTCCTCCGGAGAATGGTCACGTGCACGCATCTCCTCGTCCTTCATACCTAAGGACTTTAACCAGTCGATACAGAACTGTCTCCAGTAGTGGAACCACTCCATATCGGTACCCGGCTCACAGAAGAACTCCAGCTCCATCTGCTCGAACTCTCTGGTACGGAAGGTGAAGTTACCCGGCGTAATCTCGTTACGGAAGGACTTACCGATCTGGCCGATACCGAACGGAATCTTCTTACGGGAGGTTCTCTGTACATTCTTAAAGTTTACGAAAATACCCTGAGCGGTCTCCGGACGAAGGTAAACAGTGTTTCTTGCATCCTCGGTAACGCCCTGGAAGGTCTTAAACATCAGGTTAAACTGGCGGATATCGGTAAAATTCTTCTTACCGCAGCTCGGACAGCAAATGCCGTGCTCTGCAATGTAATCCTGCATCTGCTCGTTACTCCAGCCGTCTACACCGCCGTCAAAGGTAATATTGTTCTCTGCAGCGTAATCCTCGATTAACTTATCTGCACGGAAACGCTCCTTACACTCCTTACAGTCCATCAGCGGATCGGAGAAACCGCCCAAATGACCGGAAGCCACCCAGGTCTGCGGGTTCATCAGGATTGCACAGTCCACACCTACGTTGTACGGATTTTCCTGAACGAACTTCTTCCACCAAGCCTTCTTCACGTTGTTCTTCAGCTCAACACCAAGATTACCGTAATCCCAGGTATTTGCAAGGCCGCCGTAAATCTCGGAACCCGGATACACAAAACCTCTGGACTTTGCAAGAGCGATAATCTTATCCATTGTCTTTTCCATATTACATGTCCTCCTTTTATTCTCCATGGGCACCTTTTCCGGTTCAGGCGCATATTCGCGCATATTCCGTGCCATGTAGGAGAGTCTCGTTTCATATCATATCACAGATTTTTAAGGATTTCAACGGTAAATCAAATTTTTTCCAAACTCTCTCTGCGTATGCGGGTGACAGGGTCCACACCGTCCGGTGGACGTTGGTACTGGACCGACCGTAGTGAAACGAAGACGACCTTGAACTCAGGTTCAAGGTCTCCACCCGCATGCGGGTGACAGGGGTGCAAAATGTCCAGGGGACATTTGCTCTGCACGGACCGTAGTGAAACGAAGACCCACAACGTCCAGTGGACGTTGGTTCTGGACCGACCGAGGCGAAGCCGAGACCTTGAACTCAGGTTCAAGGTCTCCACCCACACTGAGAAAAGGGGTCTCGGACAACTGCCCGAAACCCCTTTTCTCAGTGCGGGTGACAGGACTTGAACCTGCACGGTCGCCCACCAGAACCTAAATCTGGCGTGTCTGCCAATTCCACCACACCCGCTTATTCTGTTAGAACGTAACGAAAGCAAGGCTCCTACCGTCCTTGCTCTCCACTGAGCCACGCGGGACTCGAACCCGCGACACCTTGATTAAAAGTCAAGTGCTCTACCGCCTGAGCTAGTAGCCCATCACCGATGTATCGGTACAGACAGGTCTTATAAAAAACCGTCAGCTGGGGTAGCTGGATTCGAACCAGCGGATGCAGGGATCAAAACCCTGTGCCTTACCGCTTGGCGATACCCCAATTGTAACCCCTGTACTACATTATATAGCAAGGGTATTTGCCTCCAAATCCCCATGAAGCAAAAAAAGTCTAGTGCTTACGCATTAGACTTTCAAGGTGGATACAGGGATTCGAACCCTGGGCCTCCAGAGCCACAATCTGGCGCGCTAACCAGCTGCGCTATATCCACCACAGTATTGACTGCCTAAGCAGAATGTGCCAGAAGGGATTCGAACCCCCGACCCACGGCTTAGAAGGCCGTTGCTCTATCCTGCTGAGCTACAGGCGCAAACCAAACTCACGGTTCGAAGCGAACTTCCTGCTGACAGGATAAAATTATATCACTGTTCCCTCATTTTGTCCAGTCTTTTTTTAGCATTTGACAAACATTTTACTTTGCACTTTTCAAGGCCTGATAAAGTGCAAATCAGGCGTGATTGAACCCTCATCAATTGTGATTGTGCAGTAATGTCCGTCCTTCATTGCGCCGGGATTGACAAAGCATGTCTTCCCGATCATCTGGACGCTTTGAATATGCGTATGCCCGTACAAAACAAGATCTGCCTGTTCCTCTTCTGCTCTGTAAGACAAACGCATAAGGCCCATCTTCACATGCTCCCTGTGTCCATGTGTGCAGTATACCGTCTTTCCATCAAGCACAAGCTTCCTGAAAAGCGGCTCGCGTGAAATGATATCGCAGTTTCCGTTTATGGTCAGAATCTCTCTTCCCGTCAGACGCATAATTTCTGCAGCATCAGACGCGCAATCGCCCAGATGGACGATTGCGCTTATATCTTTCAGTTCCCTTACAGCCTTTTCAAAGACCTCAAGCCTGCCATGGCTGTCGGAAAACA
>JAZOCC010000029.1:0-13200 GCA_045596385.1 Lachnospiraceae bacterium | reverse complement strand
GTTTTACGAAATTTAACGAAAAACACAGCTTAATTTTACCATAACCCCGAAATAAAGTCTCTAGAATCCTTGAAAAAAGTAATTTTTTATGGTGTGGTGGAATTTACTCTTTCACACGGAATTTACTTTTACAAGTCACTTCCTATATTTCCTACCTTTCGGATATACGTCACAGCCCTCATAAAAAGTGTAGACTTCTTTGTGTGATTTACAATCACACAAGGAACGCTCCGCGGGATGCGCACTCGCGCGAGTGGATAATGTCTCATGCGACCGCGCTCGGCGCAGAGTCCGCAAGCGGCCTCTATATAAGTTCATCGATGAACGGTACCTTGAAAACAAAAGAAATGTCCACTCTTTTGTGGACGGAAAGGAGTTATATGCCACAATACGCTATTTTACGATTTGCAAAGCACAAGGGCTGTCCGTCCGGGGCTTTGGAAGCCCACCATGAACGGAAAAAGGAACGGTATGCCAGTAATCCCGACATTGATACGGAACGCAGCAAATACAACTTCCACACCATCAAGCCGAAGGAGCGGCATTCCCGTTTTATCAAGCATCGAATCGAGGAATCCGGCTGTCGCACAAGAAAGGACAGCACAAGGTTTGTGGATACGTTAGTTACCGCAAGCTCGGAGTTCTTCCAAGGGAAATCCACACGGGAAACGGCAGACTATTTTAAGAGGGCTACGGAATTTCTTGCGGAGCGGGTCGGTAGGGAAAACATCATTTCAGCGGTGGTACACATGGACGAGAAAACGCCCCACCTGCACCTGACCTTTGTTCCACTTACGAAGGATAACCGTCTCTGTGCCAAGGAGGTTATCGGGAACCGGGCGAATCTTACCAAATGGCAGGATGATTTCCACGCGTACATGGCAGAGAAGTATCCCGACTTGGAGCGTGGAGAAAGTGCCGGAGTCACGGGAAGAAAGCATATCCCCACAAGGCTCTTTAAGCAGGCGGTCAGCCTTACCAAACAGGGAAAGAAAATCGTGCAGACATTGGATAACATCACCATGTTTAACGCAGGAAAACAGAAGGAGGAAGCGTTACAGCTTTTACGGAAGTGGTTTCCTCAGATGGAGAATTTCCTCGGGCAGCTAAAGAAGTATCAGGTTACCATCGACGATTTGATTTCCCAGAACAAGGAGCTGGAAGCCCGGGCAAAAGCCGGAGAAAGCGGAAAACTAAAGAATGCGATGGAGCGTGCGAAGCAGGAAAGCGAATTAAGGGAGTTGCACCGGCTTATGGACCGGATACCACCGGAGCTTTTAGCAGAGCTCAAACAGGAAGTAAAAAAGGAAGACAGAAACCGATAGCCGGCATCTGAGGATGTCTGGAAACAAAGAAAGGAGGATGCCTATGGGAATGAAACGGAGCGGTACGGAATCACCGGCAGGAAGGGTTCTTGTGGCAGAGGACGGAAAACAGTATTTCGTGTGTGGGAAAAACCACATCGAGATTGCCGAACATTTTGCCACAAACGGTAAGAAGCTGGATACCCTGCTTACGGATGTGATGCTACACACTGCGGAAGGTAAAATTTCTGCTTAAATACATTGATTATCACCCATGCTTACGATATAATAATTCCACAAGCAGTATTGTAAGCGTGGGTTGTTTCAAAAAGGAGGATTTTGATGAAACAACCAAACAATACAACCATTTATAACACGGCACTTTACCTTCGTCTGAGCCGGGACGACGAGCTTCAGGGAGAAAGCGGAAGTATCCGCACCCAACGGATGATGCTCCGGGAATACGCCCACGAACACGGTCTGAACGTGGTGGACGAATACATTGATGACGGATGGTCCGGCACCAATTTTGATCGCCCGGAGTTTCAACGGATGATTGATGACATTGAGGATGGCAGAATCAACTGTGTTGTGACAAAGGACCTGTCACGCCTTGGCAGAAACTACATCCTGACCGGACAGTACACAGAGCTTTATTTTCCAAGTAAGGGAGTCCGCTATATTGCCATTAATGACAACGTGGATACCCTAAATGGCGACAATGAGCTTGCCCCGTTTTTAAACATCCTGAATGAGATGCACGCCAGACAGACAAGCAAGAAGGTCAAGGCAGCCTTCCGTACACGATTTGCAAACGGAGCCCATTACGGAGCCTATGCACCCTTAGGGTATCGAAAGGACCCGGAGCAGACGGGACACCTTCTGATTGACCCGGATACCAAGTGGATTATCGAAAAGATATTTGACCTTGCCCTGCATGGTGCAGGAGCGGCGAAAATCACACGGATACTGATGGAAGAAAAGGTTTCCACCCCAGCGTGGGTCAATTTCCAAAGAAACGGCACCTTCGCCCATGTATTTGAGGGAGCAGAGGAATCCAAACGGTATCAGTGGACGATATCACAGGTAAAGAGTATCTTAAAAGATGAAAACTACATCGGGAACAGCGTGCATAACCGTCAGTCCACCGTCTCCTTTAAAAACAAGAAGGTGGTACGGAAGCCTGAGTCGGAGTGGTTCCGGGTAGAAAATACCCATGAAGCCATCATCACGAAGGAAATGTTCTTACAGGTACAGGAGCAGATAGCCGGTCGCCGGAGGGTATGCAAAAACGGTCAGACCCAGATATTTGCAGGGCTTATCAAATGTGCCGACTGCGGATGGACGCTTTCCTATGCAGAAAACCGGCAGAACAAAACACCTTACGGCTACTACCACTGCAGGAAAAACGGACAGGGACTGGGACAATGCTCCATGCACTACATCCGCTATGATGTGCTTTACGGATATGTACTTTCCAGACTGCAATACTGGTCGGAGCAGGTGCACCGGGATGATGAGAAGCTGTTACAGCAGTTGTTAAACGCCGGGAATAAGGAACGTAGTACCGCAAAGAAACAGAGAGCCGTGGAACTGAAGAAAGCCACAAAGAGAAAAGCCGAGGTAGACGGACTGTTTACAAAGATGTATGAGGACTGGTCTTTAGGGAAGATAACCGAATACAACTTTACCATGCTTTCGGAACGGTTTCAGACAGAACAAAGGGAACTGGAAACAAAAATCCGGGAATTGCAGGAAGCCTTAAGCTCCATGGAGCAGACGGAAAGTGATGCAGGGAAATGGGTGGAACTGATTAAGCAGTACTCAAATCCCACAGAACTGACCACCGAGCTTTTAAACACCCTGATTGAGAAAATCGTGGTGCACGAAGCTATAAAAAGCCCGGATGGCTGCCGGAAACAGAAGGTAGACATCTACTACCGCTTTATCGGAAAGATTGATTAAATGAAACTCCTTGCGTGTCGGGATGCGGTACGCAGGGGAAACAATAACCTTAACTATGGGAGAACGGTGTATGTTATCCGGACATGGAGTTGCTGCCAACCATTGCCAATTATTTCGGCATCAGCATCGACAAACTCCTCTCCAACGATGTGGACTCCAAGGAGGCAGATCAGCAGCGGTTTTATGACAAGCTGAACGAATTAGAATTCGGAAGTCTGGAACAGTTGCAGTTTGTGGAGGAATATTACCATAAGTACCCGGACAATGACCGCTTTGCCTTTATCCTACAGGATATCATGAAAAATTACCTGCTGGTGAACAAGGATAAAACAGCTATCTATCTGCCGACCATGGTAAAGCTGTACGAGCGTTTGAAGGGAACCAGCTTCCACGAGGGCGCTGTAGGAAATGTTATTTGCGTCTGTCCGGAAGATGAATTGGATCAGTGGCTGGACCGTTGCTCTTGGACTTCCGAATATACCCGCAGGGGGTGCCTCGTGTCCCGTTACATCGTCAACGGTGACTGGATAAAAGCGTATCTCCATCAAAGTATCGAGGCCTTTGAAAACTTTGCCACGCAGTTGGATCGCCGTTTCCCGGATGATTTGGGACCGACTCGCAAAGCAGAATATCACCGGGGTGTACTTAAAATTCTTGCCTCCTTTGGTGACGGCACCACACCGCCGGACGGTTGGGCATTATTTTACGCCTACAAACAGTTTGTTCTTGCGGCATGTCTGTTCGGAGACGGAAAGACAGAGGAGGGTTGGAAGGAGTTTGACGCAGCCTTTGCCACCTACCGCCGCATCTTTGCCTTAGAGAAGGAATGGTTGCCATTAGGAAACCCTATCTTCTCCGATTTGAAAATTCGCAAGAACTATTCGGCTATGCAGGACTCTGCAGGCAACGAGCACGAAGTTTACAACTCCCAATATGTAGGGTTCTGTTATGCGGGATTTGTGCACGAGTTTTTGACCGACCCGCGCTGGGCATGGTTCGACAGTGTCCGCAATACCCTGAAGTATCGGGAGGCGGTTGCCTGGGCGGCAGAAGAAGCGAAAAAGGAAGAAAACCAATAAATTGAGAAAAGGGTCCAAGAAGGCAGGATTCACTACCGTCTTGGGCCCTTTTCTCACACCCTTTCAAAACTTTTCATTCTCTGCTTATCCCAACAGCTCCGGAAACAACGTCACCGCCAATATCGCTGCCCCGATGACAAGTAACACCACACCCACCACGCGGTTCAAGTTTTTTGCGGAAACTTTATTGGCAATCCGTGCGGCAATCCGCGCCCACAAAAGGGTGGATACTACACATACCGCCAGGCAGTACAAATCCGGCATGCCGTCAATGGCAAAGTGGCTTAACGCACCGGTAAGCGCCGTAAATGTCATGACAAAGACACTGGTGCCCACCGCCGTCTTAAGCTCATAACCCAGCACCGTAGTCAGCACCAGGAGCATCATCATACCGCCGCCGGCGCCTACAAATCCGCATATAAAACCGATTAAGCATCCCGTAAGTACGGACCGGAGCACTCTCTGCTTTGCATCCAAAGCATTCATACTTTCCTTGGTGGTCATTACCGGCTTTACAATAAACTTTACTCCAAGAAGCATGGTCATCACCACGGAGAAACTGCCCATGGTGGTATTCGGCACCTTGCTGGACACAAAGCTTCCGATGGCCGTAAACAGCAACACAAACACCATCATTACCACACCGTTTTTAATGTCCAGATTTTTATTTTTTCCGTAGGTGTAGGCGCTCACTCCGCTGGCCAACACATCACTGGCAAGGGCAATTCCCACCGCCTCGTAAGCCGGCATTCCCAAAAAGGTAATTAACATCGGACTGATGGCAGCCGCCGCACTCATTCCCGCAAATCCGGTACCCAGCCCCGCCGCAATACCCGCGATAAAACATATGATAAAATCAAAAAGTTCCATACTTCTGTTTCCTTCCTGCTACTTAATACAGGAATTGTACCACAGAAGTATGGAACCTCGCAACTGTCTCTCTATGAAATATGTCTTATAATTCTATGAAATGTTTCTTATTATTTACGCTCCGTCAGCGCCTTGATTTCTTTCCGCTCTCTGTAAATACTCCGCGCCAGAAGCACGCCGCCGTAGATTAAAATCGAAACAAACACAATAAACAGAAAATCTCTCTGTGCGGCATAGGTACTCGGACGATATCCGGCTATGATGACGTGGGCAATGCAGTAAGATATCGGGTAGAACAAAATCGTTTCAATCACAGCCTTTCCTTTTTCCTTGCGTCTTACAAACAACCGGATGACGAACAGCACAACCGCACACATTACCGCAAGTATAAAATAATATCCCAACACCAGTCTCGGCAATGTAATCACACCGCCGCTTGTTACCGGTTCTCCGTAAATACAAACATCCTCATGACCGTCATTGGAGGTATAATATACCGAAATCTCCTCATCGACTCCCTTCTGAATCGTCACAGACTGTACACTCCCCTTGGAAAACCACTTACTCCAAAGAGAAGTCCAGGCCTCTATCTGATAAGTTCCCATTCCTTCGGTAATTCCCTCTTCCGGACAATTGTAGGCATCCGTCACAAGGCGATAATCCGTTACCTGCTCATCAAAGGTAATGGTGATGCTTTCGTCTCCGTTGTCCTTTATGGTAAGCAAATCCGCTTCATACGGAAAATATACCGGGATACTTAAGCAAGCAAATGCCGACACAAACAGTGCGATAAGAAAAAGGCCGGTACAAAGCACTGTCTTTCCTTTCTGCATCCGCAGCTTCCGCTGTATGGACACGAGCGGTGCCACCTCGTCACCAACCGCTGCATCTCCTTTATCGTTCAAAGATTCCTTGTCGTTTGCTTCTTTTTCATCCTTTTCCTGCGCCTGAGACCGTTTCATTCCTTCCCACTCTGCCTGACACGCTTCACACCCTTCTAAATGCTCCTTCACAAACTCCCCGGTTTCCGCACTCACCATCTGCTCCACATAAAGGGGCAACAAATCCCGTACAATGCTACATTCGTTTTTCATGTTCACTTTCCTCCAATCCTTTTCTTAGCATGGTTCCGGCACGGTGATAGGTCACACAGGCCCAATTGTCCGTTTTTCCGAACATCTGCCCGATTTGCTTGAAGCTCAGTTCCGCGTAAGTTCTCCACATGAAAACTTCCTTATAAGGCTCCGGCAATTGATGTAACAAGTCTTGAAGCGCTTTTGCAGTCTCCTGTCTCGTAAACCGCTCTTCCGCAGACATCTCCGGGTCCGCGATTTGTAACAGCTCCGATGTGTCAATGTTTTCTTCCCTTCCGCTATTCTTCAAAAAGGAATAATAACAGTTCTTTGCAATCTGACACAGCCACACCCTGACCTCACAGTCTCCGCGAAACTTATGGATTGCCTTTAAGGCCTTAAGAAACGTATCGCTTGTGACCTCTTCCGCCACATGGGCATCTCCCGAAAGCCTCAACACATACCGGTACACATCCTTAAAATAGGTATTGTACAGTTCCTCAAACTCCACGACCCTATCACCTCCTTTCCCTTATAAGACTCCGGAAAGAAAGAAATCTTACAAGAAATTTCAAAAAAATTTATCCTACACTTTATTTCTTCTTATCAACGGTGATGGTTCGGTCTCTGTCCCCCGGTGCAGTACATCTCAGCTCCACCATTTCATCCGTTTCCGTTACGGCATGCACCACATACCAATTTCCGCGATCATCCAGATAATAGGCCTCTTCGCTATGCTCCGCTCTCCAAAGTGTGCGACTGCCTCCCAAGAGCCACAGTGGCGAAAGTGCAATCGCAAAAATCGAAAGATAGCTCACCATAAAATTGTACCTCATGGCAGAAAGATAGAGCAAACTTCCGATATAGTATACTGCCAATAAGATACACTGCCGCCAAAACTTCCACCCGAAGGTCCGGCACTTCAACTGACGGTGTTTGTTTCGAAAATACATCTGAACCGCAACCGTTGTGTTCCCGCATGCCAAAACAATCACCGCCGCAACACCGAGAATCGGGTCCCAATATGTGGCTGTATCCTCATGATGTATCTGTCCGTACCCGCACAAAAGAAGAAATAGTGTGTTACACATCAGTGCAACCATGAATATAAGCAGCTTTGTTGATTTTTTCATATACATACCTCCGTTTGAAACAAAAGGACCTGCCTGGGCAAGTCCTCCTATGTCCTGATACCTTGTGATTAATAAAAGTTATCCTCTCTCTTTTCCTTGAAAAAGACACCTACCATTGCTCCGACCGCATCACTCGGAGACATAATCTGCTGCAGTTCCCAACCATCCGCAACATACTCGTTAATCTCTTTCTGTGCAATCTCCAGGTCCTTTTCTCTGGAAAATCTCAGTCCCTTGTTCAGATACACCAGCTTATACTCTTTCATAAAAATCCCCCTATCCAATCTATCTTTTGTCTTTGAGATAATGCTATTATACAAAAAACACATAACCTCGTCAAGGGTTACTCACGCGCATCGTCCGCTCCCTTTTTCGTTCTGATATACCGTACAATCATCACCGCGCCGACGGTAAATGCAATAATCCGCCCCCAACTGAGAACCATAGAAAGCAGTCGATACGTATACACCGGAAGAATACTTTCCGCATCGTACCACCCGCTCAACGAACTTCCCAGTAAAAAGGAAACTCCGTGTAACACCAGCCACACAATCCATGGTGCAAACAGGCAGACATAGCGCTTCTTTTCATCCGGAACGGACTTCTTCCCGAACCGCACCACCGTCACCACAATCAGCACAAATAAGGCAAGCAGCATCACCCAAGCAAAAATACTTCCTACCGTCCATCCACCACTGCGCAAAGCTCCCAGCGCTGCCCCTCTGCTAAAGCCAAGCATATACGCCAAACAGGTATCAAATAATCCATACACCACCCAGGCGCACCACAGTCCTACATTTCTCTTTAATACAAAACAAAGGATACCGCAAAGCCAAAACGGAGAAGAATAAACAATTCCCGCACCTACGGCTCTGCTTAATACTGACAAAAACAATATCACTAGAAACGCCATACAAAGCAGAATGATTCCTGCTATCTTCCGCCCCGGAAGGCGGGTTTCTATATTGTTATATCCAGATTTAATTTCTTGTTCAACTGCAGATACTTCCACTCTTTGCAGCGGTTCCGGTGCTTGTTGGGTCTCCTGGCTTTGTGTTTTATCCTTCTTCTGCGATGTATTCTCGCCTTTCACCAGTTCATCCAAAGACACCTCAAACACTTCGCTCAGTTTCACAATCTTCGCAAGGTCCGGCACAGCGCTGTCATTCTCCCACTTAGAAACCGACTGTCTGGACACCTCCAGTCGCTCCGCCAAATCCCCCTGGGACAAATTCTTTTCCGTTCGTAATCTGTAAATGGTTTCTCCCAAACTCATTTCCTTATCCCCCATTCGAATTGATGAACACATTATACCTAAGATGAGAGAAAATGTCTATCAATCCGGCTTGAAACTTTAGCAACTGAGGGTTGCCAATGTCAAAAACTTAAAAAATTCCCCCCATATACGCACTCAACCTCTCCATACTCTGTTTCACCCTCTCATTATCGCGAAAATGCTTCCTGTATCCCGGATTCTGCATCACTCGAACCAATTCTTCCCTGAATGTCCCCAAGGTCACCAAAGTACCGTTTGAAATAAACCGGATTTCCTCTTCCAAATCACCGAAGAATGCGGAATTTCGTAAAACATCCTCTGCATGAAGCACATTTCCTACATAAGCTTCAAAGCACTTTGCTGCCTCTTCTTCCTCGCCGGAGCGCAAGAAGTAATCCATCAACTGCATCGCCCCACGATAAAACGGTATGCCCAGTTCCTGTTCCATCCGGCACATCATTTCCGCATACATCCGCTCCTTTTCGCTGTCCTTTGTTGCCTCCGCAATCCCTGCCAGGCGGGACAGACAAATCAATGCATTCTGCACGCACTCAAACAAGAACTGCTCACATTCCTTCCGGGCGACCTCATAATCCTTTTTCACGTACAAAAGCAACGCCTTTAAATGTCTGGCATTAAAATCAAAATCCGGGAGTGTGGAAAGAATCGTTTCAGCCTCCTCAAACCGCTGTCCGGTAATGTAAAAGCTTGCCAGATAACGTTTTGCTTCACACTTCATCTCGGCCATTTCAGACTTGCACAGTCTTAAAAGAAGCCCCTCCAGAATTTGCATCTGTTCCTCCGTCGTCTCTCCTTGTATCTGAACTTTCGTGATCCACCTTGCACATACCATCGTAAACAATTCCGAGTTCGGATACTCCCGAAGTTTTTCCTTCCAATACCGCATCGCTGCATCGGAGCCCTCTGTCCGACCGATTTCTTCTGCTGTATCCGCAAACTCCTTCACCTGTTCCAAAGATACCGTTTCTTCGTAGGACAATAGTGTATTTAAATCCGTATGCAACGCCCGCGCAAGAGGTGCAAGCAACATAATATCCGGCATGGAGCTGTCCGTCTCCCACTTGCACACCGCCGGTTCTGAAATCCCCAACAGGTTCGCCAGCTCCCTCTGTGTCATATTTGCCTGCTTCCGCAACCGGCAAATCCGCTTTCCAAATGACTCAACCGCCATAGTCTCAGCCTCCTTTTCTTCAACGTAGTTTTGTTTCGAATAGGATCCTATGGCTTTATTATAGCATGGAGGGTGGGACGGGGCAATTGAGGGGAAGTTAAGTGTGGGTTAAGGAGTGATAACCTATAAGAAACTTTTATAGATTCAATCGATAGTCTGTCTACTTTCTTTCAACAGTTCAGCACTAAGTAATTGTCGCACACACTCCGGTATTTCTTTTCTCTCATCCTTCACCAATAATGTGTCATACTTTGCAACGCTTGCATTTTTCGAAAAAATGAAGTCAACCACCTCTCCTCCTGCGCTTTTTTCCACCGAAGAATCTTCTACACGCAAAGACATAGGTAAATACAGATCATTAACTTTCTTTCCGTAGTCATCAGTATTCTCGATTAATCCTAATGTAAACTCCAAATTTGTAACACTAAGTTTATAGATGATACTAACCGTCTGCATATCCTTTAAGATACACACCACTCCATTCGTCAACTCCGGCAATCGCTTTAAACACGGCAATTTCTTCTTTGCAGTGGCATACGGATGTCGTTTCGTAAAATAAAACTGTTTACTCCCTAACGTACGCTTCTTAGCATTTTTGTAAAAGTTTTTCGCTGAAAGCATTGTTTCCACACCGGTCAGATGCAGAAAATGGTCAGTTGGGAATGAAACCTCAAAATGCTCCTCTCCGTAAACATAAAGGAAATTTCTACCTGCCAATTCTTTACTATACACCCCCGCCGCATCAAGTATCTGCTGACGAATTACATCTTTCTTTTCTTCTTTAGTAATTTTAGACTCCTCCCTTTGTAAAAGAGGAGTGTGCTTTCACACACTCCTCAGTTTAAGACTTATTGAAAGAGTTTTCTGCTGGTTGTCAGCCTCAGTATCCAGTTAAGATACCCATAACGACGTGGAAATCATTAAGTCCCCCACGTGGACTGCAACTTCTCCTGTTGCCGGCTCGATGCCCGGTTAAGACACCTTATGAAATGGAAAATTACCCTGCTCCATCTGCAGCACAACTTTTAACGATGCTCTTCCATCGGAACATTACTGTTCTACTTATATTATACCTCAGTTTTACAGAAATGCAACTAGAAAATAAATATTTCGCGTTTACTTTATTACTGACTTGTAAAAGTAACTCATTCTATCTACAAAACAATACATTCCCCGTCCTTGCATAGTTGTGTCAGTTGTCTATCCTGAATACGATACGCTTCTCCGTACAGTATTGTTTGTTCGTTCTCAATCATGATATAACTACCGTCATTCAAAGCAATGATTTCATGACCCACACTATCCTCAAAGGTAATGTCCTCTATCAAACGCATCCCGTCCAAATACTCATCTCTAAGCTTTTGAAAATGCGGATAAATATTGATATTTGTTCTGCCAAGACCCGGAATCCACCGTTCATAAAGCGGGTCAAGTGCCTCTCCTTCCAGCTCCGGACCGGCATAAACCACCTCTGCACAGTTCATGGAACCGGCACTCCATGCAACCAAAATCCCCTTAAACTCTAACAAACGTTCCTTCAAACGAAGCTGCTTCATGAACTTGTTTTGCGTCGGCACATGTCCCCCCGCCAAAATAAGCACATCCATATCCGGTAAGTTTTCAATAATATCCGGATTTCTATCGTCACACTGCGCAAGATACGAAACACTCAGTCCGCTCATAGGGAGGGATTCTTTTAAACAGGCATATATCCCATCATTCTTCTCATGATTATCCGGATTCGCACAAACAATCAGCACCCTTGCATCCTGTATCCAAATAGATTTCAGTCTGTCTAACAACCCATTTTTCTGAATCAGAACATCCGGTACTCTGATTCCGTTCACCTTAAATGCCCCTCCAAGAGAGCTTGTCAACATTGCTTTCATAATACTCACCTCCGCAAATCTGATTTATTTACCTATACTGACACAATTCATAGGCCGTTTTCATATTCGTAATAAGCTGCTCGCATTCCTCAAGGCTCTCTCCATTGGCAAGTTCTTCTCTGAAAAGCCAAATGACCGTTTCAATATACAAACAGCGCAATAAAGTCTCACAGGGAATCCCAACGCTTTCACCAAGATTTTTCACAAAATCAATGATGATCTCCTTTGGCTCTGAGACTAAATCGTCTCTGAATTCATCCAGTATAAATCTCGATAAATCAAATACCGGGTCGCCTGCTACACCTTTGGGGTCAATCACCGTATAACTACCGTTTTCATTCTTAAGTATATTTTCGTGGTGTAAATCGCCATGTAACAGAACATTGCGTGAATACTTCCTACATATCTCTTTCAGCATGCTCTCAGCGCTTTCAAGATATTGACGTAGTTCTTCACAATCCTTACGATTTTTTGTCCCTTCCTTTCCCGCCTCAAACCATTCGGTATATGTAGGGAATGTACTGTCCGGCAAGCCAGGTTTGTGTAGTACTTTAAATATGGACCCTACAATCTTTATCCGTTTCTCACGGCATGCACTTTCATATAACGTATCAGCAGGAACAATTCGTTCCATTATATAAACCTTATCCTCAAGTGAATACTCATAAAGCTTACAGAAATTCTCGCCTTGAAACTGTATTAATGACATGATTTCTTTTACGTCTTCATCAAACTCATTGTTAATAAGAATTTTGAGTATTACCTTCCCATACCGTTTTGAAAACGCATAGAAAATCAGACTGTTAACGGAAATCGATTGCTGAAATGTTATTTCGGACAATTCCCATTGATCTTTGTATTTTTCTACAACACTAATTCGCTCGTTATATCGTTCCGCACCTAACTTATTTATAAATCGTTCCGCTTGCGTATATGTCAACAAATTAATCCCTCCTTCTTAAGTATAATGCCGTAATTATACCAGAATACCAAAACAAATGCCAGTTAAAACCTATATTTCTAGCTTTATTTCTTTCGGATGTCCTAGAAGTGTCTCCAAGCCTCCCAAAAACAAAAAGGACCAGCCACTTGGCTAGTCCTTCCTCGTCAAAGCGGAGACGGAGGGATTCGAATTCTTTAAAGTTCAAGATAATCGCTGGTTTTAAAGATTGCACTTGGCAAGGATGGACTTGGCAAGTGAGGTTTGGAATCCTTCTGTTGGGGTGTTGTTTCTGGGGTGAGGTGCCGGAGAGGTGTCAAAAATGTAATACTCTGTGTCACTCTTAAAGAGCCTGTGAAAGTTTTTCTGTAAATAAAGACATGAGAGGTCTTCTATGATAAAATAAAAATCATAGGAGGCCTTTTATTATGGCAAGAGAAAAGAAACCGGTACACAAAGTACAAATGACAGAAGGAAAA
>JAZOCC010000028.1:0-98228 GCA_045596385.1 Lachnospiraceae bacterium | reverse complement strand
TACAGAAGTTGTGAGGATTGTTAAATGTTCTTTTTGGATGGATATCATCAATCCTGTGAAGTTTTACCTCCTTGGAAATGGTAGTAGGGTCTTTACAGAGAAACTTCGCGATATCCTTAAACGATACATTGTGGTTAAGGGAATCCTCTATGTACAGTCTGTCAGCAAGAGTAAGGTGTTTTTGATTGCCCGGAATCAAGTTTGACATAATGCCTCCTATCTCCGCTGTCCAATCATTAACACCATCATATCATATGTGTGAAAGAATTAATTCCACTTATGTAAGACTAAATTCCACATCTGGGGGCAAGAATGGAATTTAACTTTTCATTTTGCGGAAATTAAAAAAAGGCTTAAAAGGACTTTACAAATCTGAATAAAGTATTATATAATCAAGGTGGGGGATATGTCCTTTATTTTACTCACCTACTGTCGTTGGTTGCGCTTGAAGTGAATTACTTTACAGTTATACCGGGTGACAGTTGTTCGTGAGTTTATGATTAATTTGAATTGGGATGGCATAATCTCACACTATGATATTTATTTTATTACAAAGAGACGTCTTAGGATGTCTCTTTGATTTTTCTTTTATTCTATTTTCTGAGACATATGATTAGTAAGCGTTCATTTATAACTTTTATTTCCAGCAAGATATTTACTTGATCCAGAGACGAAATCTCTTTAAATTACATGAAATAATAAAGTTTAGAGGAGAAGTAGAAAACAGAATAGGAAGGAGGTAATCTATGGAACAGCAGAAGGAATGTTATAAAAAAGGAAAGCGTGTGATGTCAGTGATTCTTACACTTGTTACTCTGATTTCCATATCGTTATTTGTACAGTTAGATTCAATGATTGCTCTGGCAGAGGATGAAATTTATATTGATGGTCTTGGCTGGGTGCAGATACTATATAAGAACGGTAATGGATACGATATATTTCTTGATGATAACAAGAATCTCATTGTGAGGGGACAATATTATCATAACAGTGACGCGTTGTTATCTTATCACACGACATCACTGTATTTTAACATGATGCCTACGGAAGGAAATCCAACCAGTGGAAGTTATAGAGAGGTTGCAATTCCAATAAACCGTCATGTAGATATGTCTCACCCCGACCCTGACATGGTATATGATATGTATAAGGTATACAATAATGAGTTACAATCAATGATTCGCGATATGTTTGGAGTAGAAGGTTTGAAGACAACACAAACTATCTATATGAGTGAGGGATTTAAGTTGAAAAAAAGAGAATCAGCAACTTCGCCGTGGAAAATCGAGGGTCAAACCTATAGTACATTAGAAGGAATCAAGAGTGCGGCAAACTGGTCAATAGAAACAAAGTCAAACTTTGCCAATTACTACGACATCGAACTTCAACTCACCCTTACCCCGGACACCCATAACATTGCTGTAAACGTTGACCCGGAAGAGGGAGGATATATCAAAAATTACCGTGAAAGTGCCGAATCGGGGGCGACGGTGAACCTTGTGGCGGCGGCAGAGGAAAATTGGAACTTCTCCCATTGGACGGTGGAAGAAGGTGCGGTTCGACTGAGTGACAGCAAATCAGCTTCAGCCTCTTTTGTCATGCCTCAGTGCGATGTGGAGCTGACAGCACATTTTACGAAGAAAAGCAAGCCACCGGTGACCGGGCCGGGACCATCGGATACGCCGACACCATCCGATACACCGACGCCGGAACCGACTGCAACTCCGACGATTCCGGAGGATACCATTATTTACGAACGGATTCGCAGATATTATACGACGGATGCGGGACACAACATTCAGACGATTTACGATAACAAACCGCTTGTTTCCTATGACGGAACAACCTTGTCTGCAAACGGTTCTTCGGCAGCCAATTCCGTGCTTGCCGGAACATTGTCTTATTCTGTGGGTACGGATGTAAGCGGGAATACATGGTACTTTATTCCTTCGGGAAATAATGCAACTTATGTGCACCCGAAGGTTTACAACAACTATAGTGTAGAAAACAGTCAGATTAAGAATATTAAAGAGCTGATATTCCCTGACAAAGTAAGTATTTCCGGCATCGACTATACTGTTACCAGTATCGGCGGAGGAATGTCCAGATATAATCCTGTAGTTGCCGACAGTACAAAGGGCATTGTAGAGGGATATTTTTCTCATGTCTATGACTCCGGAAGCTATTCCGAAAAAGATGAAAACGGAAATATTATGTATACCTCAACATGGAATGACAGTAAGGCTTATCACTATTACTATGGTTGTGTCGGGAACGGTACAATTACCAGTAACGCGGGAGAGAATCGCACATTCAGTAACGGAGGTAGTGGGGGAAGTTATCAGACATCAACCATGCTTGAGGACTACAGGCACGACCACTATGTATACAACACCACTCTGGAGTCCGTTACCGTTCCGGCATCTGTAACAAGGATTGAAGATTATGCCTTTTACCAGTGTCAGGCGTTAAAAACGATTAGCGGTGCTACCGGCGTAACGGATATCGGTGCTCATTCTTTTGAGGGGGCAAGCGTATTAACAACCAGCCGTTCTTCTGAGGTTACGGAAAGCAATCAGAAGAGAAATGAGTATTATTATTATAATGAGTCCTATTCTCTGGGGGCAGCTACATCTACCATGAATACATGGAAGACGTCTGTCCGGTTAAAGGAACGTTTAATCCTTCCGGAGTTTGGCTCATTAAAGACTATCGGAGGCTATGCGTTCCGTTATCACAAGAATCTGTTTGATGTTGCCCTGGTTTCCGGGGTAACAACG
Source organism: Lachnospiraceae bacterium (assembly GCA_045596385.1). Lineage (GTDB taxonomy): Bacteria > Bacillota > Clostridia > Lachnospirales > Lachnospiraceae > SIG307. The sequence continues at coordinate 95,448 of JAZOCC010000028.1, read as the reverse complement.
GTAGGAGGGGGCGCCTTTGAAAAGTGTGACCTGAATACGATTACGGTTCCGGGAATAACTACTGTAATAAACGGGGGATACACCACACTCGGAACAAAAGGTACTCCGGCAGAAACGATTATCTTTACCGAGCCGGAATCAAATGCGATGAAGTATGGTTTGGACAATGACAATTACTATATTGTCCGTGCCGGGTATCCGGTTACATACCACAACAATTTCTCTCCGGCAGAAAGCTATACCTCCAAGGCGATGGTGCAGAATGTCTATGTAGAGATAAAAAAGCAGGTAGGTGTATATTACAATAAGATAAGTGGATATGGACTGGCAAATCCGGATATCGTCTTTACTCTTGATACGGATGGTGAAATCTGGCCAAAGCTCACATCCCTTCCGCAAATCAAATATAAGGAGCTGCACGAAGTCAGCTATATGACCGGGTCGGTATCTTCGTCTTACCAGTCCTATCCCAACAAAACGGTAGGATGCATTGCCGTTGCGGAAAACGGTACGGCATACGGATATGACCCGCAGAACAAGAAATGGGTAGACTTAAACATTCCGGAGGGAAGTACAGGGCATACATGGAGCACTTATTCCACGGACCGGACGAACGGCACTTCTTCAAGTTACGGAACCAACAGTTCCGTGGGCCCGTATGATGTGGAATATCTTTATTACCTTGATAAGAGAGGAATCCTTTACCGGAAGAAGGTAAGGACTGCAACGGAAACGACAAATCTCGGAAACGGGTCTTATATGGGTGCCGACTACAGCGGAGGCTTTACCTACACCGCATCCGCCGAAAAGCTGCCACTACCGTTAAACACGAAGTTTACTTCCTTTTATGTCGGGCAGCCGGGAGGCGGTACGGTAATCGAAGGACACGCCCCGAACAGTAAGGACGATTACAGTTACACGATTTGCCACTCTGTAATTTATGCACAGGATGCAAACGGTGCTTATTGGGAGGGTTCTTGTGAAAAGGAAGAACATTCCTACGAAACCTTTACCGGCTCAGGTATTACAACCGATGTTTCAGCGGGGTATCTTCAGAGTGAGTTTACCGCAGGAGCCCCGGCAGTATCTTCTTATCAATGGACGCAGCTCGGTGCTTACCGTCAGATGTTTACCGGCGGAAAAATGATAAGCGGTAAATACGGTTATAACAACGGGTATACAAGCTATCACTATAACAGAAATATCATTGATGCAAACGGAGACCTACTGTTTGCGTCAGAGGGATATGTGAAGAATCCGTCTGACGGACTTATTCAAAAAGATGTAACGGTTACAGTTCTTGCAGGTAAGAAGTTCGTGAGGGCGGAGCAGATAACAGACGAATACTGTTTACTTTACGATGCGGATGGTGGAGTTTGGGGATATTTTGTTGCAGGAAGGATAGAAGAACCATCAAATTCACATAACGGGGAAGAATATGCAGAACCGATGCATCCCGTAAAATTGTTTGATGATGCGGATGTGTTCCGGTGGTGGGATACGTCAAAAAGTACAACAAGTTCATGGAATGAAGGAACGGAGTATCAGGATTTTTACGATGTGGTGATACTAGATGAAAAAGGACGGTACCGGAAGATAAGTACGACGAGAAAACGGACGTATTATACGGAGGAAGCTGTAGTTCGTGTAAAATGGGAAAATACATCAGTGACTTCGCCGGATTCGTTTGAGGGGGCTGTCTACCGCAAGTGTGTCGGGTACGAATATGCGGAGCGGCTATATGACTGCATGTTTGTAAGAGATGGGTATGACTTTGTAGGATGGAATCCGGAGGAGGACGGAAGCGGAGAACACTATCTTCCGGGAAGCAAGCTTATCGTTACGGAACCTGTCAACGTTTATGCACAATGGACTGCAGCAAAAAAAAGGATTGTGTATCACCCGAACGGGCGTGGTGTGGAAGGCAACATGGAGGATGAGGTTTACCCGTTATCCGTAACACAGGTTACACTTAAGAAAAATGCCTATACCAGAAACGGATATGCATTTTCCGGTTGGAATACCAATGCGGACGGAAGCGGCAATGGGGGAGAGAATTATATGGATGGTGCCGGTATCACCATTCATCCGGGGACGACGGTTCTGTATGCGCAATGGGAGGAGCTTGGCTATACGTTAAAGATCGTGAATGAGCCTTTCGGAAGCACAACGCTTACGACAGTAAGTACAAAAGAACTTAAATTTGGAGATATTGTAACGATTCCGGACGCAAAAGGCGACAGAGATTCAACAGTTACCTATAACCTGAATAGGAGGAATTCTGTAAGTACCACACCCGTATGGGGAATTCCGATGCCTTTTCCGGAGGATTATACAACTGCCGGAGCAAAATTTATGGGATGGGAGTTATATGCCGTGACATCGGAGAACCCGAGTGGGTATGAGTATCGTGGATTTTACGAATCAAAGCAGGTGACAAAGAATCTGGCAAAAAAGCAGGGTGAAGTATTGGTTCTGTTTCCGTTCTGGGGCGGTTTGAAATCTCATGTAATACTTCCGTATGCAATTTGTACGGGGTACGATTTTATCGGTTTTACAAAGGTGTCTGTTGAAGCGGGAACATATTCCTCCAATAAACAAATAGCAAATGCAATTGATACAGGGCTGCTTATTCCGGCGGGAGAGGGGAGCGGAGCCCAATATAGACCGACGTGTGAAAACGATAAATTGTATGCGTATTATAATCCGAAAGACTATAAGGTTTCTTTGGTTGCAACGTGTGACTGGGCAGAGCAGGGAGATATTAAACAGACCCAGACCGAGGTGACAATGGTATTTGACAGGGAATATCCAAAGGTTACCGTACCGCAGTCCGAGCGCTTTGTATTTATGGGGTATTATGATATCCTGGATGAAGACGGCGTACCGATAGAGGGGAGGTCGGTGCAATTTTATGACGAGACGGGAACACCCGTAACGGATGCACAGACCGGGAAAACGAAAACATGGACGGTGCATGACGGAAGTATTACCGCCTTATACGCATATTTTATGACGGAAAATGAGGTGATTTTGGACGGACGGGGAGCAACGAAGCAGGAACAGAAAACGGTAAAGATGGCCTATAATGCGTATGGGCCGGGAGTGATTCCGCCGGAAAAAACGGGCTACTCCTTTCAGGGATATTTTACGGAGATAAGGGGAAAGGGTAAAAAGTATTATAACGCAGACGGAGAAGGCGTGGCGCTATGGACGGAACGTAAGACCGATATTTTGTATGCGTATTGGGTACAGAATCCGGTAGAATTTCCGGAGAAGGATACTACAGAAAATCCGAAGATACCGCCGGAGGAACAGATGAAGATTGAGGTAATGGCGGCTCGGTCTGTTGTTCAGATTTATGCGGATGATAGGAATCCGGCTACAGATGCGGAGTCGGATGTGCCACCGTACAGAGTGGAGGATACTGTCAGGGAAGGAACTTTGGAAAGTGCCGGTGGGATTCCTTCCACGGAGCCGGTGGCGGTAAGGGCAAAGATGGGAAGCTGGATGTTGTCTTGCATATTGGAGCGGAGAAGCGGTTCCGAGGAAATCTGTGTGCGGGTAACGGTACCGTATCGGTCGCAGTATGAAGATACGGAGACGGAAACGTTGGTTATCAGTAATCTACAATATGAAACAATAGAGGTTATGGTACCGAGGGTATGGTCTTATTGGGCAATAGCCGATGGCGGAATGTATTTTCCGGAAAAGGTTATTGTGGAGAATGAAGCATTGGATGAGGGGAGAACAGAGGTTACTGTTTGTTCTGACGCGGAAGACGTATTGCAAAGACCGGACTATAAAGTGACCGCTTACGGAGAAAAGGAGTTTCATGTGGGATGGGACTCTTACGATGAGAAGGGACGACCGGTTGTGGATATTGTGTTGTCAAAGGAGGAATACATTATATCGGAGGTGCCGGGAGAATTGCCCGATATTGCGGGATATTTGACTAATGTATGTTACAATGCGGCATGGAAGAACACGCCCCGGTTTACGGTAAAAAGTGATTGTGTGGAGGTAGACGGAGTCGTATTGCTTTCCGATGGGGAAAATGTTTTGGGAAAAGGGGAGGAACCGGAGAAGGCGGTTCTTTCGGAACTACGACACCGGATTGAAGAGACGAAATATGGGCAGACCTATCGGGACGGTATTTTGCTTTCGGAGACAATTGCAAACGGACGGTATGAAACGGTAGCGGGAATTATATATACAGCATCGGAGTCTAATGTGGGGGAGGAAAACGAGAGATACGTTTCCGTAACGGAAGTAAACGAAATAAATATACATACACCGGTGATATGTATTCCGGTTATTCGGGCAGAGCATGAGGATATGTTTCAATGTGAATCGGTTCCTGCAGGGCACACGGTATTGGTTCTGGATGAAGAAGGGGACCATTCCGACTTTGTATTGAAAATCGGTAATTACGGGTATCATAGTGACAAGAAAGGCTATGAGGAGAAGGATTATTCGGAGTATCTGGCACAAGAGGATGGGAAAGAGCGGAATGAGGTATGTTTTCCGTTTTCGGTGTGGATGGATACGGGAAATGACGGAGAACGGGACAATGATGTTTTATGGGAGGCCGGAGTATGGTATGTACTCGGTTGTGATACACAGCGCTTTTATATGCCGGTAGATACCCGGGAAGGTAGTTATAAAATAAAAGTCCGTTCTGTAGCAGTAAACGGGGCCGGGAAGGAAGAAAAGTCTGAATGGCAAAGAAACAGTCAACCGGTCAATTATGCGGCCGAGGATACAATTCCGGTATATCTGACGGGAAGGTTATTTGATTTTACCGTATATGAGGTGGGAGGATCCGGAGCCTGGGAGGATGTAAATGAGGAAGGTTACTATTCGGTAGGGAGACAAGTGTCTGACGATGGATTTTGGGGTACACTCCCGTTACGAACCGGAGTTCATCCATTGTACCACAATATGGGCAGTTTGCCTGTAGGGGGAGAGATAAAATTTCATGTTACAAGTGTCGGAGTATCTTTTGGAGAAGGAGCAAGAGTAAAGATAGTTCCTAAGTTGATGACAGTCTGTGAGAATGGATATGAGGAAGTGGATGTTTACTACGAGGCAGAAGAAGCACAGGGAATTTTTTTGAGAAAATGGGAAGGAGAAGATTTTATCGTCCTGATAGAAAACTCAGAAGGAACCCGGAGCGCAGTACGTCAATGGTACGGGAAGTTACGATTGCCGGATACGATGTATGTTGCCGAAAAGGGTACGGATGTAATGGAGTATCAGGAACGCTTCGGATTGTCCTTTACAGAAGGGTTCTGGAGAAAAGATGAACTGTTGATGCTGCGATTTGCCTTGGAGATCGAGAATCCGCAAGGAGAATGTCTATATTACGGGATGATTCCGCAGAGGATTGCCAATAATATCTGGCAGACGGAAGCAGGTGCTTCCTATCGTGAAGATATTGATGGAAAACACTTTGTGATACAAGGCGGTGAGGTAGCGGTCATCTACCCGGGAGACAGTGCCGACAACGAGGATTCGACCTATGGAATTTATTAACAATCTGTTAACGTGATAAAGCGGCGCATTGGTCACGAAGCGATGTGTAATAGGAGGGAATAAATAAGAAAACCGGAAAAAGCAAAAGAAAAAGAGGCTGGGGAACAGCCTCTTTTTCCGAGTAATATGCTATGAGGAACATATCACTCAACGTATAATAGGGTGGGAGTAGAAAGTGTTTTATCACTATCCGAAATATAATATAACATGTGGTTGTGAACAAAATATGGATAAAATGTAAACAAATTATGAACGAAAGAAAAAGGGATGTACCATCGGATTTTCTTGCAATCGTGTAAGGAAAAAAGTATAATGTTGATAAGGGAATGTTAAGATAATTATAAGACGGAAGAAACCTGTTTTCGGTATACGATGAGGTGTACGGAAAGGATGTGTATGGATTACAGAAAGTTGGCGGATACCGCTATGTTAGCAGGCACCATAATGCTACGCGGAGGTGCGGAAACCAATCGCGTGGAGGATACCATGGAGCGGATTTTGGATACCTCGGGAGCGGCGACCACAGAGGTGCTGGTTTTGTCCACCGCACTGATGTTAACCATTGATGCCCCGGAGATTTCCGCAATTACAAAGATGCAGAGGATTTCCGATCGGGGGACGAATATCGGAGATATTTGTGTGGTGAACAATTTGTCCAGAAAGTATTGTGCCGGTGAGATTACGCTGGATGAGATGTGGGAAGAACTGAAGCGTCTGGGAGAGTCCAAACGTTATCCGGAATGGTTATGTTATATCTGTACCCTGGGGACTGTGGTGATGTTTACACTGCTTCTGGGTGGTAATGCAGCGGATGCACTGCTGGCCGGTGCTTCTGCGGTGGTGCTGGTGCTGTTTCAGATGCTTGCAGCGAAGATTCGCCTGAATCAGTTTATGTATCATATGGCGGCACTGGCCTGTGCCACGCTGTTTGTGTCGGTATTGGTAGGAGGATTTTCGATAAAGTGTAACTTGGAGTTGATTGTTGCCGGTACGGCCATGCCGTCACTTCCGGGTGTGGCGATTACCAATGCCATCCGGGATACATTGCACGGCGATTATATTTCCGGATCTGCCAGAGTGATGGAGGCCTTTGTACGGGCAATTTCCTGTGCGGTGGGAATAGGTGTCGGCCTTTATCTGGGCAGTCTGTTGACGGGAGGTGTATTATGAGTCCGTTAGAGTTTGTGTTACAGGTAGTCAGTGCCTTTGTGGGCGTGGTGGCGGTAGCGGTGTTGTTTCAAGTGCCGAAAAAGTATCTGGCTCTTGCGGGAGTGACAGGAGCGGCAGGCTGGTTTCTGGAGCTTGTCATGGAGGAAGTGACACAGAAAGCAGTGCTTTCGTATTTTTTTGCGGCGTTCCTGGTAGCTGTTTTGTCGCAGATTTTTGCAAGAGTGTCCAAAGCTCCGGTAACGCTTTATCTGGTAACCGGAATTTTGCCGTTGGTGCCGGGTGTCGGAATGTATCGAACGGTGTATTATTTGTTGCAGAGCAATCAGGAGCAGATGAGCTATTATTTTTCCTATACTCTGCAGATTGCGGGAATGATAGCGCTGGCGATCTTTGTGGTGGACTCTTGTTTTAAAAGATTGTATCAGAGAAAGAAACGAGGCTAAGGAGGAGCGATATGCGTATCGGGTTATTACGGCATTTTAAGGTGGATTGTCCACATAAGAAAATGATGACATCGGAGGAATTCAGAGAGTGGTCTGAAAAGTATGAGCATTCGAGAATATTGAAAAAGCATGTAGAAATGTATGGGATTAAATGGGACATTTGCTACTCCAGTGATATTCCGCGGGCAGTGGCGACCGCAAAGGAAGTGTACAGTGGGAATATCCGCGTGGACAAGCTGCTTCGTGAGGTGGATAACGCACCGTTTATTCATACGGAACGGTTGCGCCTGCCCTTCGAACTTTGGCACGTATGCGGGCGCTTTGCCTGGTACTTTAAGTCCAAAAGTCAGCCGGAGAGCGTTGTGGGGACGAGAAAACGTATCCGGGAGTTTTTGCGGTCCATCGATTGGTCCCAGGACAATATTTTGATTGTGTGTCACGGCTTTATGATGTTTAATATTTGTATGGAGCTGTTCCGCATGGGCTTTAAGGGGACGAAGCTCCGCAGAGTGCGGAACGGTATGCTATATCAGTATGTGGGACAGAGACCGGAGTTTTGGAAGAAGCAGCAGAAGGAACGGGAAAAAGCCTGATGCAGACGTTGGCGGAATTGCTGAAGGAACCCACAGGAAGAAAGAGTTGGAGAGGAATGGGTACGAATGAAGATCACGGTAGTATGTGTCGGAAAAATTAAAGAAAAGTTTTTCTCGGATGCCATTAAAGAATATGAGAAGCGTCTGAGCCGTTATTGCAAGCTGTCCATTACGGAGTTGACCGATGAGAAGACGCCGGACGGTGCTTCGGAGGCATTGGAGGAGCAGATAAAGAAAAAGGAAGGTGAGCGGATTTTAAAGGTGATTCCGGAGGGGGCGTATGTCATAGCGTTAGCCATCGAAGGAAAGCAGTTGTCCAGCGAAGAACTGGCTTCTTTTGTGGACAAGCTGGGAGTAGGGGGTACCAGTCATATTGTACTGATTATCGGAGGTTCGTTGGGGTTGTCGAAAGATGTGTTGGCGAGGGCGGACTATTTGCTCAGTTTTTCAAAGATGACCTTCCCTCATCAGCTTATGCGGGTGGTGCTGTTGGAGCAGTTGTACCGAGCGTACAGGATTATTAATGGGGAACCGTATCATAAATAAGACCGGGCCTACTATAGTCTTATAAAGGTATAAAGGTTTATGGAAAAAGTCATTGAAAAAAGAAAAAAAGTATGCTATAATCAAAACATAAAGAGAGCAACCGCCACACAAGGTGGTTAACCTCTCGGAAGATTTTGGTTCATGATAACCTCACCTACGACGGGCTAAGTACATAGGTGAGGTTATTTATTTTCGCTTGTTGTTCCTATCTATGTAGGCAAGCAGCGCAATGAGCATCATAGCAAATGCAATCATTAGAGAAATCGCTTCGTATGTAGTCATCATTAGCACCACCTCCCTTCTGTAATCAGCCGGGAGGCTAACACCTTGTACACGGTTGCTTAAGATTATTATACCATAATTCGAACAAATGTTCAAGTGGAATTTAAGTAAAATATAATGAGGTGTGCCTATTTTTACGCACACCTCATTATGTATTATACAACAATTTATATTACAAGTCTATACCTTTTTTTGAAAAAATGCTAGAATTATTTTGCGACGGGAGAACAGTGTTCGTGACGGGATGTGCAAAAACTTGCAAAGAGAAGGAGAAAAGTCAAATGAAAGTACTCGGAACCGACAGGGAAGCAGAAGAGCAGCAGTTGAAAAAGATCCTGGAAGTTGCACAGAATAATCTGGAGAGAACGAAGAAACGTCAAGAGGGGTTATCGGAACAACTGAAGGAAATGTTGGAAACCTTTGACTCCAGAGACAAAGAAGCACAGGCTCTATGGAATAACACGGAGGCAATGTATCAGGAAAGCAACCGGGAGATGTTTCGTAGTATCAAGGCTCGTAAAAAGCCGTACTTCGGACGAATCGATTTTACAGCGGAAGGAGTTGCGGAACCGGAATCTTATTATGTGGGACGTGTGGGGATTTCAGAGGATGGAGTGGATCCGCTGGTTATTGACTGGAGAGCACCCATTGCATCGGTATATTATGAGAATGCTCTGGGAACCTGTACCTATGAGGTGAAGGATATTGCAGAAAACGAGACAAGAATTCACGAGATTGACTTATTCAGGAAACGTACTTACGAAATAGAAGAAGATAAACTGATTGATTTCTTTGATTCGGATATTGTTGCAAACGATGACCTTCTCACAAAGTTTTTGGCAAAGAGTAAACGAGCCGTGCTGGGAGAAATTATCGGAACCATACAAAAAGAACAAAATGCGATTATCCGGATGTCTCCGAAGACGAATTTAATCGTGCAGGGAGTGGCCGGTTCCGGAAAAACAACGGTGGCAATGCATCGTATATCTTATATTCTGTATAACTACGAGCAGTTTCGTCCGGTTGATTTTTATATTGTGGGAAGCAATCGTATTTTGTTAAACTATATTACCGGGGTACTGCCGGAATTGGATGTATACGGTGTTTCGCAGATGACCATGGAGCAGTTGCTTACCCGTTTGCTTTATGAGGATTGGGACGATAAAAAGTATAAAATTGTGGCGACCGATCCGAATGATAAAGAGGCATACCGGAAAGGCGAATATGCGTGGTTTCATAAACTGGAAGCCTTTTGTGAAGAATATGAGGCAAAGGTAATACCGACGGAATCGGTAGTGATTGAAAAGAACGGAACGGTGCTTTTAGAGAAGAACTCCATTGAGAATTACAGAAAGAGTAACCCGCAACTGTCGGTGCAGGCAAAAATAAATGCCCTGAATGAATGGTTGTTAAGTAAGCTGGAAAATGAACTCACCGGAAAGTCCATTTCTTATACGCCAGAGGAGAAGAAAGAGCTGAACAGAAGTTGTAAAGTTCATTTCGGAAGAGATGAATGGAAGGGGTCTTTGTTCGAACTGTACGAAGAGTTTTTGGAAAGTCAGAGGAAATGTGGTAGCAAAATATTTGTGAAACACGGGAACTATGATGTGTATGACCTTGCGGCGCTGGCTTATTTGTACAAGAGGATTAAGGAAATCGACCCGATCCGTGAAGCGTCCCATGTTATCATTGATGAGGCACAGGATTTCGGTATGATGGTATATGCTACCCTTGCATACTGCCTCAGAGGCTGTACGTATACGATTATGGGAGATGTTTCCCAGAATATACATTACGGGTATGGGTTAAACGATTGGGAGGAGTTGCGCAAACTAATCCTGACCGGAGATTATGATAACTTTGGCATTTTGAAAAAAAGCTATCGTAATACGGTAGAGATATCGGAATTTGCTACGGAGATTCTACGCCATGGCAGTTTTTCGATTTATCCGGCAGAGCCGATTCTGCGTCACGGAAATCCGGTGAGGATGTCGGCATATGATACCGAAGAAGAAATGAACCGGGCGGTGGTAAATGTCATCGAAAGATGGAAGAAGGAAGGTCACGGAACGATTGCGGTGATTTGTGCCGATGAACAGGAAACCGCCGATGTAACCCGGATGCTTGGCAAAGAGATGTTATTGGCGGATAATAATCCGGAAACCGCTGTATTTGATGAGGGCGTTATGGTTCTTCCGGTGGAATATACGAAGGGTCTGGAATTTGATGCCGTATTATTGTATCATCCGTCGAAAGAGAATTATCCGGCGGAAGACCGGTATGTAAAGTTACTGTATGTGGCGGCTACCAGAGCCTTGCATGAACTGGCAGTGGTGCATTTGCATGACATGACGGAGCTGATTGCAACTCCTGTGTCAGAAGAAAAAAGACTGAATTCCTTGGAAAGGCTGCAGGACACTTTGCGGGTAGCAACACCTCGTGTGATTCCGAAGATTACGGAGGAAAAAAAGCAGGACGAGCTTGCCAAAATTCTGGAGCGTACAACAAAACGCTATGGGTTGAATCAGCCGAAAGAGCCGGAGAAAGCAACAGAAAGAACAAGTGAAAGAATAGCTGCAAGCGCAGTGGGAAAAACAATCCCAAAAGCGGATGAAGCACCGTTACAAAAGCTACAGAAAAAATCGGTCGGAAAGATACCGGAGTTTTCGGAAACGGAACAGGAAATCAATACATCACCATATCCGTTTAATTCTCTTGTACAAGCAGAGAAAATAGCACCGAAGGGGCACGGCAGGATTGACTGCGGGGTACGTTGGATAAAGAAATCAAAGACTTTTGTGGATTTTGTAAGCAGCTACGGAATCCTCCGGGTGACACCTCTTACAGAAGAAATTGTACGGGTACAGTTTGTCAGAGGACAGACGGATTCCTTTGCGGACGGAAATTGGAAGTATACAGGAGAAGAAAAAGCCTCGTTTACTACCAGGGAAAATGCAAACGTATATGAAGTTGCCACGAAAAAGCTTGCGGTGTGCATTGAGAAAAAGAGCGGAGCACTTACCTTTTTGGACGCGAAAGGAATTGTTCTTTTCAAAGAATCAGGAAAAGAACCGCGTCAGATAGAGCCGGAACTCTCAAAAACTTGGACTTACTTTGAATGGGCAAAGAATGAAAAGCTGGTTGCAAAAGGAATCCTGGATGATGATTTGCAACAGGTAAACGGGAAAGCACGCTATATTTCTATCGGAGGAAAGCGAAAGAGGATGCCGCTTCTGCTTTCACAAAAAGGATACGGCATTTCGGTTTCCGCAGAGCATACGGTGGCATTTTGCGGTGTGGGAATGTACGGGCAGTACATCTGTACAGAAGAAGAAAAGCAGATCGACTATTATGTTTTGTTCGGTGGAAGTATCGAGAAGAATCTGCATTTGTATAAGCATTTGATGTAAAGTAGGTCTGCCGTTCAAAAAAAAGTTAGGAAGAACCTTACCATAAGTAGGGTTCTTCAATTTTTTATGTTTTTTTTCAAAAAAATATGAAAAATTTTCAAAATTTATCTGTTATTTTGAGGGGAAATATGTTATAATGTATATAACATATTTTTAGGAAGGATTAAAACTGAAAGGGGATGCACGTTTATGGAGACTTTTTTACTGATATTGGCTGTTGTTGAACTTCTGGCCATTGCTTTCCTGATTTTCCTGTTAGTGAAAAATGACCGGGCTTACAATGACATTTTGGAAAAGAGCCGACAGATTGTACACGGAAAATTAAATGTAGAGGACATTAAGGTGGGGGAAGGAAAAAGTACCTCGAATGTCATCGCCGGATCTGTTAATGCAATCAAGAGCAATTTGATGACATTTGTAGAGGCTACGAAGGGTAATGTTATTGTACTTTCGGATGCGATTGATGTTTTGTCAAAGAGTGCGGATGCAAATCAGGTAGGAAACGAACAGATTGCAAGCGGTGTTACCGTTGTGGCGGGGAAGACCTCGGAACAATTCGAATTGGTAAAGGACAATCTGGAATTAATCGAGGCGAACAGTGAACAGATGAAAAATGTGGAGAACTCCATGCAATCGATACGTTCCCTGTTGGATGTTACCGTAACCAACTGCGATGAAGGTATTGCAAATCTGGAGGGATATGAAGGCGACATGAGTGCCATGTCGAAAGAGTTGAGTAACATTGACCAGATATTGAACCGCTTTAATTCCGACATTAAAAAGATTGAAGAAGTCGGTGATTTTATTATCGGTATATCTAACCAATTGAAGTTGTTGGCGTTGAATGCTTCAATTGAAGCGGCCAGAGCCGGACAGTCCGGTAAGGGATTTGCGGTGGTTGCGGATGAGATGGGTGAGATGTCCAATAAAACCAAGGATGGTATGGATACCATCAATAAGATTGTGCAGGAGATTATCAGCAGCAGTGAACAGGTAAACGAAAGTATACGTGCCTGTGAAACAACATTTAGCAGAAGTACAGAGACTTTTGAACAGGTAAACAGTTCCTTCCGTTCCATTAATAAGCAATCCAACGAGATTCACAATATGATGGCAGATGTTTCACAGAAATTTGTCATTATGACAAATAATACAGCAGAGACGAAGAATAAAGCAGCGATGTTGTTTGAAACTTCACAGGCAATCAGTGAAAATACATCGGAAATTGCTGCGGTTTCCGAAGAAGTTGCAGCAGAGTCGAGCGAGATTGCTTCTCATACCGAGAAACTGGGAAGTATGTTAAAGAGTATTCAGGGCTTGCTCGGTCAGTACAATACCGCAATTGTTCCTTCGAAATCAAAAAAGGCTAAGCCGGTTAAGATTATGCTGTTAAGTATGTATGATAATGAGTTCTGGTATGGCGTTGGTCGTGGTGCTAGCTATGCGGCGAAGGAATTGGAGTCGGTCGGTGGTGTCGGTGAGTTTGTACCGATTCTGCCTAACAGAGATATGAACGAGCAGGTTATTGAAGCGATTGAACGAGCAATTCAGCAGAAGTTTGACGGTTTGATTTTCCCGGGCTGGATGAATACGATGGAATATGCGGAAAAAGCCATTGAAAAGGGTGTTAAGGTTATGGTATATAACTGTGACTGTCCGCCGGAAATCGCAAGAGTAGCGTGTCTGTGTCCGGATCCTGCAGAGCCTGGACTTATTGCCGCACAGTCTGTGGCAAAGGATTTAGGTAAATCGGGACAGGTTGCAATTTTATACGGTGATTTGGAAATCGGTTCCAATGCGGAGCGTTATAACAGCTTTAAGGCTGAGCTTAAGAACTGCGGCGGAATTAAGATTGCGGAAGAGGTTCTCATTCTTGATAACGATGAAGATGTATATGCGCGTACCGTAGAGTGCTTAAGGAACAATCCGGATGTGAAAGCATTGTTTATTACCAACGGATTCCCATGCTCTGCAGCAAGAGCGGTTGAAGACAGCGGAAAAGCAGGTAAGGTTCAGTTGTATGCCTTTGATACGGATCCGGAGATTATTTCCTACATCAAGAAAGGCATTATTGCATGTACCGTAGGTCAGGATTCCTTCGGTCAGGGTCACGATCCGGTTATCTGGCTCTACAATCATCTTGCAGCGGGTGAGAAGTTCCCGAGCGACATCATTCATTGCCGTGTTTCTGTGGTTGACAGAAACAATGTGGATAGTTTGATTGTTTAAAAACAAAATAAACAGAGGGGTATCCTTTCCGTCGGATGACGTTTGGATACCCTTTTATTTTTTGCTTGCTTTCTCTCACGTATAGTGCTATAATCCCTTTTGCTGTTTGAAAATTTATTAACAAAGGGAGAGTAATTATGAAGAAAGTACGTATGATGATGTGCCTGGTTATGGTATTGGCACTGAGTTTTGCCGGTTGCTCCGGTATGAATTTGGAATTGGATGACGACAAGTGGATTGAAGAGAGTGCCGCAAAGATATCCGAGGAGATTACCAGCGGTCAGTTTGTCATCGATGGTGTGATTTATCAGTTCCCGATGCCGATTTCCGATTGGTTAAACAACGGCTGGCATGTGTCTTCCAGTTATGATAACGTTGCGGATTTTCGTCTGGACCCGTATTATACCAGCACGGAATTCGAGTTGTTTGATCAGGAAAACGAGAAGTATGTCAGAATGACGGTGTACAATGATTCCGACGAGGCGGCTCCGGTAGAAGAGTGTATCGTATATTCCTTGTATATGTCTACCACGGAGGTGGATGTGGTATTCCCGCAGGGTATTACTAAAAGAAATAAGCCGGCAGAGATATTGGAAGCGTATGGTGAGCCGGATGTAATGGATGATGAAAAGAGCTATAAGGAGTTTACTTATTACTTCGCAGATGACGAACTGGGTCAGTGTTATGCAGAATTAGGTGCAGTGGATAATGATTATACGATTCACCCGTTTTCCAGCGTAAGATACGGTATGGTTCCGGCGGGAGATTACTGGGATACTATGGTGAGCCAGAAGGGTGTGGAAGGTGCAGCGGAGTTCTACTTTGATGCGGCTATGAAGGCCAGCTTCTACGCTGATTATGAGGATTACATAAGCATGAATATGGATTCCTTAGAAGGTGCACAGGAACTTTATGATGCAGAAATCGATTATTTTGCAGAGTGCCTGCTGTACTATATTGATATTACCGAGGAGTATATTACCACTGATGTGAAGAATCGTGTGAAAGAGGTGGCAAAGACGGTTCTTTCCAAGGTAAAGTGGGAGGTAAAGAGTGTGGATGTTAATGCCTTTAAGGAAGGAACTATGACCGTAACCCTTTATCCGACGGATTTCTTCTATGTAATCGATGAGGATTTATTTGAGGCAACCGATGCGTTCAATACCAAGTATTTTGACGTGGATTATGAGAATATTTCTTACGAAGAGTATGATGCTCTGGAGAAGGAATATACGGAGCTGATGATTGCGGTATTGGAGAAGAACGCTGCTTCCGCAGGCACGTTAGATGCGGTAGAACGTACCTATAATGTGGATTTGGAGGATACCGTGCTTTCCGATACGGCATGGGAAGATGTGGACGATACCATTATGGATTTGGTGGCAGAGGAAGAGTAATTGTAGCATGCAGGGAAGAGTATTCCCTTCGGTTATAAAGTAACGGGAAAAGGGGGAACATACAGATTATTTGCTAAAATAAGTGTATGTTCCCCTTTCTATTTTGGGGAATGAACAGGAAAGCCTTGTATGTGTAGTAGTAATTTATCATTTACTTCTATCGGAGGTTCAGGTAGAATATGGGTAGAACGGAGGTGTGTCATATGATAAAAATCGATGAGGCGGTTTTGGAGAAGGCAGAGCTTCTGGCAAAGCTAAAAATCGATGCGTCCGAACGGGGATGGACCATGAATGAGATGGAAAAGCTTCTTTTGTATACGGAGAAGCTAAATGAAATAGATACGGATGGTGTATTGCCGCTTTCCCACGGAGAACCGGGGGAATGGACTCTTAGGGAAGATGTTATTATAAATCCGGATGGGAAAGAGCAGACCATGGCAAATGTGCCGGAGCAGCGTAATGATTGTCCGGTGGTGCCGAAAACCGTATAAGGAGGGGAAATCATGGAGTTGTTACAGATGTCCGTAAGGGCAATGAGTGAAAAAATAAAGAGTAAAGCATTGGGTGTGACGGAGACGGTTTCTGCGTTACAAAAGAAAATCACGGAAAAGGAGCCGGGAATCGGAGCTTTTTTAACCATAAACGATATGCAACTGGAGCAACGGATGGATGAGGTACAAAAAGGCATCCGGAGCGGTCGTTATGCGGGGCCTCTTGCCGGCGTACCGATTGCCATAAAGGATAATATTTGTACCAGGGGCCTGCGAACGACCTGTGCATCAAAGATGCTGGAGCATTTTGTACCGGCTTATGATGCGACAGTAGTGCAGCGATTACAGGATGCCGGTATGATTGTTCTCGGAAAAACAAATATGGATGAATTTGCCATGGGAAGTACGACGGAAACATCTGCTTTTCATTTGACGAGAAATCCGTGGAATATGAGTTATGTGCCGGGCGGTTCCTCCGGTGGCTCCTGTGCGGCGGTGGCAGCGGGTGAGGTTCCGCTTGCGTTGGGAACCGATACGGGAGGTTCCGTTAGGCAGCCGGCGGCCTTTTGTGGCGTAGTGGGGTTAAAACCCACCTATGGCAGAGTATCACGCTACGGATTGGTAGCCTATGCCTCTTCTATGGATCAGATTGGGCCGATCGGCCGGACCGTGGCGGATTGCCGGGCTTTGTATGAATGCATTGCCGGTTGGGATGAAAAGGATGCCACTACCGCAAAGCGTGATGTTACAAAAACACTGGGACATGAACCTAATGCCGAAGAACGGATAGAAAAACTCAAAGGGATGCGGTTTGCGGTACCGAAGGAGTATCTGGGAGAGGACACCCGGGAAGAGGTCCGGGAGGCTGTAAAAAGTGCGGTAAAGCTATTGGCGCGGAACGGTGCTGTTGTGGAGGAAATATCCCTTCCGATTGCGGATTGTGCTGTGGCTGCGTATTATATTATCGCCTGTGCGGAGGCAAGCTCCAATCTGTCCAGGTTTGACGGCGTAAAGTACGGATACCGGACCGATGAAGCGGAGAAGCTTCATGACTTGTATGTAAAGAGCCGGTCCGAAGGTTTTGGAGAAGAGGTAAAGCGTCGTATTCTACTGGGCTCCTTTGCGTTAAGTGAGGGGTATTACGATGCCTATTATTTGAAAGCGTTAAAGGTCAGACGGCTGATACGGGATGCTTTTGAAATGGTGTTTGGTTCTTACGATTGTATTTTGACGCCGACGGCGCCGACCACGGCGCCAAAGTTTGGTACTGCCTTAAAGGATCCGCTCTTGATGTATTTGCAGGATGCGGATACGGTGGCGGTAAATTTGGCGGGACTTCCGGCTCTCAGTGTACCGTGCGGTGTAGACGCAGAAGGATTGCCGATAGGGTTGCAGTTGATCGGAAACGCCTTTTGCGAGGAAACGTTGTTTACGGCGGCGGAAGGTTATGAGGAGCTTCGCGGTAAGTTCCCGACCGCCTGGGAACAGGTCGGGAACGGAAAGGTGGGTGAACGCTAGAATGGAGCAAAGTAGTAAGCAGTATGACACCGTCATCGGGTTGGAAGTACACATTGAGCTTTCTACGGAGACGAAGATATTTTGCGGTTGTTCCACGAAATTCGGAGCAAGGCCCAATACCCAGACTTGTCCGGTGTGTACCGGTATGCCGGGGAGCCTTCCGGTACTAAACAAAAAGGTAGTGGAGTATGCCATAGCTCTGGGATTGGCAACGAATTGCAGGATAAATAATCGGACTATCTTTGACAGAAAGAACTATTTTTATCCGGATAATCCTCAGAACTACCAGATTTCCCAATTGTATGTGCCGGTGTGTCAGGAGGGCAGTCTGGAGATAACATTACATGCGGAAGAAGAGACGGAACGGGAATCCGAAATGCCGGAGAGAAAGCCGGAAAACGGACAAAAGGCAGTTAAGAAAAATACCAAGCTCATCCGCATCCACGAAATGCATATGGAAGAAGACGCAGGAAAGCTGATACATGACGAAGAAGCAGGACTCTCTCTGATTGATTATAATCGGAGTGGCGTGCCGTTGATCGAGATTGTGTCGGAGCCGGATATGGAAAATGCAGAGGAAGTGATTGCTTATCTGGAAAAGCTTCGCATGCTTTGTTTGTACCTTGGAATTTCCGACTGTAAGCTGCAGGAGGGCTCCATGCGGGTGGACGTGAATTTATCCGTGAAAGAGGCCGGAAGCAAGGCCTTGGGAACCCGCACCGAGATGAAGAATCTAAACTCCTTTAAGGCCATTACCCGCGCTATCGGGGCGGAGAGGGAACGGCAGATTGCGCTTATAGAGAGCGGTCATGAAGTGGAGCAGGAAACGAGACGTTGGGACGATGCGGCGGGGGTGTCATACTCTATGCGTTCCAAGGAGGATTCCAAGGATTACCGGTATTTTCCGGAGCCGGATGTACCGCCGGTATTGATTTCTGAAGAGTGGATTTCAGAAGTAAAGAACCGTCAGCCGGAGTTTAAAGAGGAAAAGGCGGCACGTTTTGTGCGTGAGTACGGGATTCCGGTCTACGATGCGGAGATATTGACCCAGTCAAAGCATTTGGCGGCATTGTTTGAGGAGACGGTGAAGCTGTCCGGACAGCCGAAGAAAACCGCCAACTGGTTTATGGGAGAGCTGCTTCGTCTGTTAAAAGAGGCAGGAAAAGAACCGGAGGAGCTTACCTTTTCTCCGAAGCATGCGGCGGATTTGATTGTAGCGGTAGAAGCAGGGAAAATCAATCAGGTGGGCGCCAAGGAAGTGTTTGCGAAGGTAGTATGGGAGGACGCGGAGCCTCTTTCCTATATGGAACAACACGGACTTACAAGCCTTTCCGATGTGGGAGCGTTGCAGAATGTAATTGATGAAGTGGTAGCGGAATATCCGGCAATCGTGGAAGAATACCGGTCCGGAAAGGATAAGGTATTCGGCTTTCTTGTAGGACAGGTCATGAAAAAAACCAAAGGAAAAGCGGATCCGGGAACGGTGAACGGGTTGCTTCGGAAGAGTCTGTAAAGTGTTTTAAGGGACGGAAGAGGAGAATCTTTTGAGAAAATGTGTTTTCAGGGACTTTCTTTGCCGTTTTGCTTGACAAACGTGAATAGGATTGATAAAATACACTTTGATATAATACAGTGAGAAAGAAGGGGACCTTATGAGCCGAATGGTATTGTCGCTTTTAGTAGAGAATACGGCAGGTGTATTAAGCCGTGTATCCGGTTTGTTCAGCCGTCGTGGTTACAACATTGACAGTCTCTCCGTGGGTGAGACAGAGAATCCGGAGTATTCCCGTATGACGGTGGCAGTCAGCGGTGAAGACGGTATCTTAGAGCAGATTCACAAGCAGCTGGCGAAGCTGGAGGACGTGGTAGAGATTACGGAGCTTCTTCCGGGCGAGTCGGTGTGCAGAGAGCTGGTACTGGTAAAGGTACAGGCCAATCAGAAGGAGCGTCAGTCGGTGATTTCCGTAGCGGATATTTTCCGTGCGAAGATTGTCGACGTGGCACCGGAGTCTCTGATGATTGAGCTCACCGGTAACCAGGCTAAGATTGATGCTTTCATGCGTTTGCTTGAGGGCTTCACCATTAAGGAATTTGTACGCACCGGTATTACCGGTCTGGTACGAGGTGTCGGCGATATCGAGGATTATATCGCAGAGTAATCGGGCGTACGACGCACAGTGTTGCGTATACCATATAGAAAACTTAGGAGGATACGAAAATGGCAAAGATTTATTACCAGCAGGATTGTAATCTTGCACTGTTGGATGGCAAGACCGTAGCAGTGATCGGTTACGGCAGCCAGGGACACGCTCATGCGCTTAACATGAAGGAGTCCGGTGTACACGTAGTAATCGGTTTATACGAGGGCAGCAAGTCCTGGGCAAAGGCTGAGGCTGCAGGCTTTGAAGTATATACGGCTGCTGAGGCTGCTAAGAAGGCAGACATCATCATGATTCTTATCAACGACGAGAAGCAGAAGGCAATGTACGAGGCTTCCATCGCTCCGAATCTTGAGCCGGGTAACATGTTAATGTTCGCACACGGTTTCGCAATTCACTTCGGTCAGATTATTCCGCCGAAGGATGTTGACGTAGTTATGATCGCTCCGAAGGGACCGGGTCATACCGTAAGAAGCCAGTACCAGGAAGGCAAGGGTGTTCCGTGCTTAATCGCAGTACATCAGGATGCTACCGGTAAGGCACACGAGATGGGTCTTGCATACGCACTGGCAATCGGCGGCGCAAGAGCAGGTGTTCTTCAGACCACCTTCCGTGAAGAGACCGAGACCGACCTCTTCGGTGAGCAGGCAGTTCTTTGCGGTGGTGTAACTGCCCTTATGAAGGCCGGTTTTGAAACTCTTGTAGAAGCTGGTTATGAGCCGGAGAGCGCATACTTTGAGTGTATCCACGAGATGAAGCTCATTGTAGACCTCATCTTCCAGAGCGGTTTCCAGGGTATGAGATACTCCATCTCCAACACCGCTGAGTACGGTGATTACATTACCGGACCGAAGATCATCACCGATGAGACCAAGAAGGCGATGAAGCAGGTATTAAAGGACATCCAGGAGGGTGTATTCGCACGTAACTGGCTCACCGAGAACCAGGTAGGTTGCCCGAACTTCAACGCTATGAGAAGAAAGGGTGCTACCCATCAGTTAGAGGAAGTAGGCGCAGAGCTTCGTAAGCTTTACAGCTGGAACAACGAGAACAAGTTGATCGACAACTAAATCGTTGGAATTGAATAGGAAATAGAGGACAGTCCCTTTCCGAGATATCGGAGAGGGGCTGTTTTTGTGTTTCTTTCATTTTTCTTTCTTTTTTTCTACCGAATTTCTTTTGCTTTTTTTGCTATGATTTTCCTAAGAGCAACGAAGGTCCGGGGGATCGGTGACAACGAAGGGAGATAGGATATGAAAGTGAAGAAGGTTACGCAAAGAAAAGTCGTAGTTATTTTATTAATCAGTGTGTTGGTGATGCTGTTTGCAGGTTGTGCAGGAGAGAAGAAAAAGAAAGACGAGGAAACGATACAGGTACCGGAGGATACCCTTTTGGGGTATACCTATTCGGAGGTGTATACACCGTATCAGCTGAGCGCCTGTGATGTGAAGGTAGAGATGGTACAGCCGGAGGATAGCGAGCTTATGGTGACGAAGCTCCTGGCGGGGGATTCGGATTATGACTTTATGGTGTTGTCTATGGATAGCTCGTTGGCAACGGATATTTTGCGGACGGGGGCGTATTATTCTTTAAATGACATTCCGGAGACAGCCGGACTTCTGGACCGGTATCACGGCTATATCAAGGAGGCAGCAACGGCGGAAAACGGGGACATCTGGATGATTCCCTGTGGTGTGAATGTTTCCTTTGTTCTTTGCAGGGAAGACTTATGTGAGCAATACGGTCTGGATTTTGATGACATGACCTATCTGGAATTTATGGAACAGATAGATGCTCTTCCGAAAAACGGGGAGCATACGTTTGTCACTCCGTATGGTTTGATGACCGCAGATATTACAAGTAAGTTTGAGCAGGTTTACGGATATGAGGACATGAGTGAGCAGGAGACGGAATTGCTTCGAAGCTATATGGGGAAGATTCGTGCCTACGATGTACCTTTTAACGAAGGGAAATGGTGGTTACTCAGCAGTGAGGAACGTCCGAGTTATATATCGGATGCGTCCATGAAAAACATTGTGTTTAAGTTGGAACGCAGCGACAATATGACCTTGCCCTCAAGTTATAATTTCTTCCGTATTGGCGGCTTCCGGGCAAAGAAACTGCCGGATTTGGAGGAGGGAGTAGTCTGCCCAAGTGGTGTGCGGGTGGATTTTATCGTAATCAATCCGAAGTCTGATAAGCTTGAGCTGACGCTGCAATATGTATCGCAGTTATGTGAAAAGCTGCAGAAGGATACCACCAACGCAGTCCGGTGGATGTCTCAGGGAGAGGATTTCTCCGACAATGTGTTGCGGGAGGATATTTACCGGCTGATTTCGGAGGGTGAGGTGTATTCCGGATATCCCTATGATGTGGTAGGAGCGGAGCTTATGGCTTACCGGGAAGAAAAGCAGGAGTTTGATGTGATGTTAGAGGAAATTCAGAGGAATATAAAGATGTTTCAAGAGGAATAAACGGGGCGTTTAAGGGGAGACCGTAGTTTCTGTTATCTGAAGCAGAGGAGGTTTTGAAAAGGGTGAAGAAGTATTTGCTGAAATGCCGGTTATTACTGATTCCAAGCTTATTGGGGGTAGCACTGTTTTATGTGCTGCCCTATGTGCGCGTGATATACTATTCGCTCATAGAAAATCAGTTCAGTCGGAGGTTTGTAGGGCTACAAAATTATAAGACGGTATTCCAAAACGAGTATTTCCGACTGGCGCTGAAAAATTCCCTGTTACTTATTGTGATTGCGGTGCCGGTGCTGGTGGTTGCGGCTTTTTTGTTGTCTTTATTGCTCCTTAAAATGAAGGGGTATTGGAAGCTGCTGCGGATTGCCTTTATCTTCCCGATGCTGGTGCCGACCGCCAGTGTGGTGGTGGTATGGCGGACGCTGTTTGACGGTAGTGAGTCGGTCTGGCCGGTGTATTTGCTGTTCATTTATAAAAACATCGGGCTTCTCATTATTTTGCTCAGTGCGGCCTTTTCCACGCTGGAGGGCGAGGTGTACGAGGCGGCACGGCTGGACGGAGCTTACGGGTTTGCCTTACATAGGAAAATTACGTTGCCGCTGATTTCACCGACGCTGCTTTTTACGGTATTAATCGGTGTGGTATACAGCTTCAAGGTATTCCGGGAAAGCTACCTGTACTTCGGGACAAGTTATCCGCCGGACCACAGCTATACCTTGCAGTATTACATGAATAATCATTTCTTTAAGTTAAATTACCAGAATCTGGCCTCGGCTGCGGTAATGACTTCTTTGATTGTGGCGGTAATTGTGGTAGTGGGTGTCAGATTGCAAAAGAAGTTTACGATATAGGAGGGAGACGGATGAAAAAAGGATTGGTGAAAAGTGTTCTTGTTCTGTGTGCCCTGCTGTTTTTGCTTCCGATTCTGTTGACGGTAGTGCATTCCTTCGGAACCCAGTCCGTGGACGAAGGGAATTTTCGGCTTACAAGTCTTGTGCTTTCCGGATTTTCTTTGGTGGGCTATTACGATTTGCTCATTGAGCATTTTTATGTGTTGCGGAATTTTTGGAATTCGGTGTTTTATGCGGGCAGTATTACGTGTCTCAATATTGCGGTGTCGGTGCCGGCGGCTTATGCTTTTTCCCAGGCAAGGTTTAAGGGAAAGGAGCTGTTGTTCTTTTTCTACATCATGCTTATGATGATGCCGCTGCAGGTAACGTTGCTTCCGAACTACATCGGGCTCCGGGATATGAAGCTTCTGGATACGCCTTTGGCTATTGTGCTGCCGTCGGTGTTTGCGCCCTTTAGTGTGTTTCTTCTGACCCAGTACATGAAGGGGCTGGAGCAGTCCTATGTGGAGGCAGCACTTTTGGAAACAAAGTCGGTGCTCCGGATCATGCTGCAGATGATTGTGCCGCAGCTTCGGACCTGTATTCTGGCGGTGTTTGTATTCGTGTTTGCGGAGTACTGGAACATGGTGGAGCAGGCAGATATTTATTTGCGGAGGGAAACACTAAAGCCTTTATCCGGTCTGCTTGCCATCGGAGAGGGGCTGACCACCTCGGAGGTGCTGGCGGGCTCGGTGATTTTTATGATACCCATTGTCATTTTGTATTTGTACTTCCATGACAGTCTGGAGGTCGGATTGGAGCGTATGAAGCTATGAAGACAAAAAAAGCGGCGGATATCATTTTTGCGGTGTTCTTTACGGTGATGCTTTTACTTACCATGTTTGCAGAGGATTTGTACCGGCTGACTTTGCCGAAGGTGGCGGTGGAAGAGGTGACGCGAAGAGCGTTTCCTGCTACGGTAACAGGACCGGACGGGAAGATTTACGAGATGTGGAAAACGGTGCCTTCGGTATCGAAGGAGGTGCTGCGGGGAGAGATGGGGGATGTGGTATATGCCGTAAACGAGACCGAGGACGGTTTATTTTTGGTGGAATATGTGATTTCTACCGGAGAAGAAGCGGATGGCTTTGTTGAAGTGAAGAGTGGGATTCTTACAAAGACAAAGGTGGTTGTGGGGAGCGACCGGGAAATACGCGGCGGGCAGCAGGTGCTGGTTACGGAGTGGGACGAAGCGGTGGCGCTGCATACCGCAAGGGAGCGTGGGGAGGATTGTTCCGTTTATGCAAAAGACATGCGGAAACGCTTGATGGGTAATGTTTTTTGCGTGGTGGGAGCGGTAATCATGACAGTTGGAGTGGTGTTGTTATGCCGGCGGTTGTGTAAGGGCCGGTGGCGTTTTCTTAAGGTGCCATGCCTGATTCTTTGGTGTGTGCTGGTATGTCTGTTTTTGAAAGCAGCGATTCTGCTTCCGGGCGAATGGATTCCGGAAAAGCTCATTGACTGGGATGGGTGGAAAGCGAATATGGAGAGGTATCCGCTATAAATATAAGGGAAGGCAGTTTCTTTTCAATATCGGAAGGAAACTGCTTGTTTTATTAAGAAATTATTAGTTTTCTTATAAAAGGTTGATAAGAAAACGCTCAGATGATAAAATGAACGCAGAAACAGACGGCTGTTCGGAGCTTGTACAATGCGGGGAGGTATGTTATGAAACGCCAGAAGAGAATCGGAGTGGTGATTGGAGTGTTTCTGCTTTGTATCGGTGCGGTTGCCTGTAAGGAGCCGGAACAGAAAGGGTCCTGTGTGAACGGCGGGATGCTTCCGACATTAACAATTGCGCCTACGGCAACTCCTACGCCTACGGCCACGGTAGCTCCGATGGAAGGGGTTGCCATCTCGGAGGAAAACTTCGGAGATGCAAGATTTTGCGATTACTTGAAGGAGAAGTTTGACACTGATAAAGATGGTTATTTTTCGGATGCGGAGTTGGCGGAAGTAACAGAACTATGGGCCGGTATGAGAAATATACTTACACCGTATTCCGAAATGAAAGGTTTTTCTTATTTTCCTGAGTTGAAACGGATGCAGTTGAATTCGGCGAATAAGGTGGAGATTTGTGATGTGTCGAAGCTATCGGAAATCGAACTGGCCGGTTCTAATAGTGAGCAGACCTATCAATTGGGTGACGTGACGATAAAGAACTGTCCGCAACTGGAGAATATTTTCATACGAGATATGAAGCTACTTGAGGAGAAGGAAGTTGTAGAGTTCACGGTAGAAAATTGTCCGGAGCTTCGAACGATGTATTTGGGTGAAGAAGGAATCAACC
The DNA here is from genome assembly GCA_045596385.1 of Lachnospiraceae bacterium. Lineage (GTDB taxonomy): Bacteria > Bacillota > Clostridia > Lachnospirales > Lachnospiraceae > SIG307. The sequence continues at coordinate 70,021 of JAZOCC010000028.1, read as the reverse complement.
CTTTGAATAGGATGATTTTGAAGATTTCCGGAGTGCCGAGGTTTTATTTACGGCCTTTTATAGGATATCCGGAAGAATTGATATTGGACACGGCTGCGTATCAGTCTATTGAATTTCCGGTTGTGGATGTAGTAAACATGAAAATTGATAATTCCGGGAATTCTTATATCACTTGGGTGGGAGCTATTGCGACCGAGTACAGAGAGCTGTTAACGGAGTTGGCAGAATTGGTGAAGAAGTTTGAGGATGGCTTTTTTGTGGAGGTACAGGAGGTATCCCCTGCGTTATATGATGAAGAAGGAAGAAAGGCATACCAGGTACTTGTAAATAATAAGTATTTGTCCGGAGACAATTACGCAATCACTGATGTAAGAGATGGATATTTTGTGACCTATGAAGAGGATGCGTTTGTAATGTACAGTGACGTGCCGTTAACAGGGGATGACTTTTACTTTTGGTGGCAGGAGCTTTTGACGATGCCGGTGGATTCGTATTCGCCGCTTCAGGGCGTTTGCGGAGAGTTTTACGGAATCGTGCCGGGAGATGATGATGATACCAGACACGGGCTCGCCGGTTATTTGATGTGCCGTAAGGAAGGAGATAAGCAAAATGACGGCGGAGACCGGCATGATTACGGAGAAATTGAGGTGACCATTAACTATTCCGTAACACAGGCGGACGGCTTACGGCTTTGGACGAAGATAGATTACGATTACGATGAAAATACGGAAGAACGGTATGTGGCGGAGGGAATTTGGCTCGAAGAGACTTCGGAAACCGTGACTCCGACGGCGGAGGAACTGCCGATTACGAAAGAGTATTTTTCAAATCTCATATTCCGGGATTATCTGGAAGAATGGGTAGACCTTGACCGTAATGGGTATTTGTCCGTGGCTGAACGGGAAGAAGTGACCGGAATCTATGCAAGAGACTATGACATGGGACCGAATGTAGTGGATGGTTTTGAGTTTTTCCCGAATCTGAGTAAAATTTGTATCGGAACATGTGAGAAACTGGTTTGTAAGAATTGTCCGGAACTTCGGCTGATTGCAATTTTCGGAGACGCCCCTGAGGATGCGGTTATCAGAGAGGGAGATGCAGAGGTGGTAACAGAGAACTGCCCGAAACTGGAAGTGATTGACACGGCAATGCATCCGGATGTTTATTGGGATAATTATTTGGATTGGTAATAACATCCCGGTTTCGGTACAGCATACCCTTTTGAATTATGCTATGCTAAAGCTACCACGTGGAAGGGAAGTTGATGGATATGAACCGGATTTTAGATTATATGGAAGAACACTTGGAAGAGAAGCTGACAAATGCACAACTGGCGGATATGGCGGGTTACTCGGAGTATCACTTTTTGCAGTTGTTTAAGGCACACACCGGCGAAACGGTGATGGAGTACATTTGCAGAAGACGGTTGTTTCGGGCCATGGACGAGATTCTTGCGGGGAGTAGAATCATAGATGTGGCCTTCCGGTACGGCTTTGAATCCCACAGTGCTTTTTCCAGAGCGTTTAAACGGGAATTCGGTTGTTCTCCGTCCCTTCTCAGAACTTTGAGACTGGAGCTTGATTGCATAGGAGGGAACTGTATGGAACAGATTTTTTTAAACAGTACGAAGCTTGGAACCCCGAAGGAGGAGTTGCTTGCGGGATTAAAAGAGTTACTTAAGAAGAATAATATTGTGGTAGAAGAAACGGTGCTCACTAAGGTATACAGCACGGCTTGTAAGGTATATGAGGGAAAGTACCGGTACTCCGGAGATGAGTTTGTGACCCATACGCTGAATGTGGCAATGTTGTTGGCAGATATGGGCGCTGATGCGGACACGGTACTGGCCGGGCTGTTTTCGGATATCTCGGAGCGTTCCGAGGCGGTGGACTTGTCTGCCGAGCTTCCGGGAAAGGTATGGAGTATCGTGGAGAAAATCGGCCTTTGGCATACGGACAGAGAGAACTGTCTGGAGGAAGTGGTTCTCATTAAGCTGGCGGAGCGCTTACACAATATGCGTACCATTGAGTATCTGGCGGAGGAGAAGCGTGCCGTTAAGGCAAAGGAAACCATTGAGTTTTATTTGCCGTTAGCCCGGAAGGTGAATATCCAGAAGCTTCTGGAGGAGCTAAACGATTTGGCGAGGAAGTATTCGTAGAGGTGAAGATTATTTAAAGAAAAGAGTTTGTTTGGATAAAGGAATGCCATGTTTGCGATAGGGAATTTGTGAGCATGGCATTTTTTCTATTCTTCTCCGGATGTTTAGATATTGATAAAATGTCAGAAATTGTATAACAATACATGATTGACAGTAACGTAAAAACAAATTACAATGGCTTTCGGAATCTATGTGTATGGTATTCATATTTTCAAAGATAAATGAGGTGACCTATGAGTAATACAAAAGTCAGAGACATGACGAAAGGCAGTCCGTTAAAGCTGCTCCTTTTGTTTTCCCTGCCGGTTCTTTTGGGAAATGTGTTTCAGCAGCTTTACAACATGGTGGATACGATTATTGTAGGAAAGTATCTGGGGTATCAGGCCCTGGCAGCGGTGGGAACCACCGGCTCCCTAAATTTCCTGGTATTGGGTTTTGCCAACGGCCTTACCAGCGGTTTTGCGGTGCTGGTGGCACAACGGTTTGGGGCAAAGGATGAAGCAGGCCTTAAGAAGGCAGAGGGCAGTGCAGTGGTACTCAGCGCCGGATTTACGGTAGGAATTACGCTCCTGGCGTTACTTACGGCTAAGCCGCTGCTTCGTCTGATTCATACGCCGGAGGAAATTATCGGGGATGCGGCGACCTATATCAGCATCATCTATGCCGGAATTGCGGCGACTATGATGTACAATCTGCTGGCATGCTTTTTGCGTGCGGTGGGCGATAGTAAGAGTCCGTTGTACTTTTTGATAATTTCTTCCCTACTGAATATTGTACTGGATATCGTGTTGATTCGTTATGCTCACATGGGCGTGGCAGGAGCGGCACTGGCAACGGTGATTTCACAGTTGGTGTCCGGCGTTTGCTGTTTGTTTTACATTTGGAAAAAGTATCCGGTTTTGCACTTGTCAAAGGGTGATTTTAAGGCACCGGTTGCACTGTACCGCAGACATTTAAATATCGGTCTGCCGATGGCGTTCCAGTTTTGTATTACCGCCATCGGTACGGTAGTGGTACAGGGTGCACTGAATTTGTTCGGAACGGCAAAGATTGCGGCTTTTACGGCAGCATGTAAGGCAGAACAGCTGGTAACCCAGCCGGCCCTGACCTTCGGTGTGGCTATGGCAAACTACTCCGGCCAGAACATGGGCGCGGGACGGACCGACCGTATCAAAGAGGGTGTGGCAAAGTGTACCATGTTGACCTTGATTTGTGCGGTAATTTCCATGGGTATTTTGTTCGTGCTGGGAGAGCCGATTACAAAGCTGTTTATGACGACGGAAGATGTAGATGCTTCTGTAATTGAGGAAATCTTGGATTCGGCACAGTTGTATTTGCGTCAGGCAGCAATATTTTTCCCGTTTTTGAACATGATATTTGTATACCGCAATGTATTACAGGGCATCGGACGGAGTTTTATGCCGCTCATGGGCGGTGTGTTCGAGCTCATTACCCGTGTGCTGGCGTCCTACATCTTACCGGGACTCATCGGATTCCGTGGAATTTGTCTGGCAGGACCGCTTGCATGGATTTCGGCGGCGGTGCCGCTGGGAATCGCATATTACTATATGCGGAAGCGAAACTTCTACTTGAATGAAGGAAAAAAATAGGATATACTAAAGGGGTGCAGATTTATATGGCACTCCTTTTATTGTATTTGAAGGAATATGGGAATTTTCTATAGTAAGATAAGAACAATATATCCGAAAGGAAGGTAATAGTATGGCAACGAAAAAAGCAGAACCGACAAAGGACAAGAAGGGTACGAAGCCGAGCAAGAACGCTTGGTTAAAGTATTCCGCAAAGGAAAAGAAAGCAGTGTTTGATTTTGCGGAAGGATATCGTAAGTTTATTTCCGACTGTAAGACCGAGCGTGAGTGTGTGGATGAGGTGCTTCGTCTGGCTCAGGCAGAAGGCTATGTGGATATGAAGGATGCTATCGCTAAGAATGCAAAGCTTAAGGCAGGCGATAAGGTATATGTGAATCATATGGGAAAGGCGGTAGCGCTTTTCTTAATCGGTGAGGAGCCGTTAGAGAACGGTATGAAGATTCTGGGCGCTCACATCGATTCCCCGCGTCTTGACTTAAAGCAGGTTCCGTTCTATGAGGACACGGAGATGGCGATGTTAGATACCCATTACTACGGCGGCATCAAGAAGTATCAGTGGGTGACCCTGCCGCTGGCTCTTCACGGTGTTGTTGTAAAGAAGGACGGCACGGTAGTAAACGTAGTCATCGGTGAGAAGGACACGGACCCGGTTGTGGGTATTACGGACCTTTTGGTTCACCTGTCCGCAAAACAGATGGAAAAGAACGCCGCAAAGGTAGTAGAAGGCGAAGACTTAAATATTTTAGTGGGAAGTATCCCGCTTGAGGGTGAGGAGAAGGAAGCGGTAAAGAGCAATATCCTTGCTATGTTAAAGGAGCAGTATGATATCGAGGAGGACGATTTTGTGTCTGCGGAGATCGAAGCGGTTCCGGCAGGCGCGGCAAGAGAGTTCGGTATCGATCGTAGCATGATTATGGGCTACGGCCATGATGACCGTGTGTGTGCATATCCGTCCTTAAAGGCATTGTTTGCATTAAAAAAGGTGGACCGTACCGCAGTTTGTATCCTGGTGGACAAGGAAGAAATCGGCAGCGTAGGTGCTACCGGTATGCATTCCCGTTTCTTTGAAAATGCGGTGGCAGAGGTTATGAATCTGTGCGGGGATTACTCCGAGCTTAAGGTACGTCGTGCCCTTTCCAACTCCCAGATGCTGTCTTCCGACGTAAGTGCGGCATTTGATCCGAACTATCCGTCGGTGAGCGAAAAGAAGAACACCGCATACTTCGGTAAGGGGCTGGTATTTAACAAGTACACCGGTTCCCGCGGGAAGTCCGGCTCCAACGACGCCAACGCAGAGTATATGGCAAGACTTCGTGCGGCTCTGGATACTCATAAGGTAACCTTCCAGACCTCCGAGTTGGGCCGTGTAGATGAGGGCGGCGGCGGAACCATCGCTTACATTATGGCAAACTACGGCATGGAGGTTATCGACAGCGGTGTTGCGGTATTAAACATGCATGCGCCGTGGGAAATTATCAGCAAGTCCGATTTGTACGAAGCATATTGCGGTTATGTTGCGTTCTTAAAGGAGATATAAACCATGACGTTTGAATATCCGGGTGCGCCGCGGATTGCGGCCTTTTCGAAGATCAGCAAGGAGCGGTTTGTAGCAGATTTTTCCGATGCGTTTCCGGCAGAAGAGGGCCGGGCAGGGGAGATTTATGAGAGTTTAAAACTTCCGGTCAGAGCCACCACAGGCTCTGCCGGATATGATTTCTTTATGCCGGTAACGGTAACTTTGGCACCGGGTGAAACGGCAAAGATTCCCACCGGTATCCGTGCGGAGATGGCGGAGAGCTTTGTGCTGATGCTGTTTCCGAGAAGCGGTCTCGGCTTTAAGTACCGCCTGCAGTTGAATAATACCGTAGGCGTTATCGACAGTGACTATTTTTACTCCGACAATGAGGGGCATATCTTTATAAAGGTCACTAACGACTCTAACGAAGGAAAGACCGTGGAGCTGACAGAGGGAACAGGTTTTGCCCAGGGAATCTTTTTGCCGTATGGGATTACAGTAGACGATGCGGCAGAAGGAAAACGAAACGGCGGGTTCGGGAGTACGACGGGGAAGTAGAAAAACATAATTGAAACGCTGTCTGCAGAAATGCAGACAGCGTTTTTTCTTGATTTCTAGCAACATTCCTATTGACAGATTTGGGAGAAAAAGATTATAATAGGATTGTTGCTAAAAACCGTGGAGGTGTAAGAATGGCGAGACCAAAGATGCAACGTACTAAGTATGAAATATTACAGTGTGCAACCAAATTTTTTTTGGAAAAGGGATATACTGATACCTACGTTTCGGTTATAGCGAGAATGCTGCATATAAGTACCGGAAACCTTACCTTCTGGTTTCCTACCAAGGAGCATATTCTTGCGGAGCTGGTCAAGGAACTGTGCGCGTTTCAGGCGCAGACGGAGGAGCAGGAAGCGGAGGGCGAGTATTCCTCCATTCGTGCCTATCTGTTTGAACTGGTCATGCATGCTTCCAACTGTGCGGAAAGTCCGAACGTAAAGGATTTTATGATATCCGCCTATACACGTCCGATGGCCTTGGAGATCATTCGTGCCAATGATACCGAAAGGGCAAAGAAAGCTTTTGGCGAATTTTGCCCGGAGTGGACAGAAACGCAATTTATTCAGGCAGAGAATGTGGCATCCGGGATCGAGTATGCAATGCTTATGACGGAGAATGCGGAGAAGCTTTCCTTCGAACAGAGGGTGACAAGCAGTCTGGATGCGATTATGAAGATATATGAAGTACCCGAAAGAATCAGACAAAGTATTATTGCAGATGTAATGGCTGGAGACTACCAAAGCAAAGGAAAACATGTATTTGAAATGTTTTGCAATTATGTAGAAGAGAAATACATGGCAGAAGTACAAAAAACTGCAAAATAGGTTTTGAAGGAGTTGACACCTAAATTGAAAGAAAGCTAACAAATACAGCACAGACTGGTATTCCTTTCGTTTTGATGCCAATTTACAGTTTTCGGGCACATATCAGGTAAATGGGGAAATGCCTATGTAACCGTATGTGCTTTTTATGTATATAGCAGAGCAAGGAGGAGTGATTTGTATGAAAAAGTTAAAGAAAAAAATGAAGCGGATAGCTGCAGTTACTTTAGTAATTCTGATGGTAACCGGCACTGAGCAAGTGATTGGGGCTTATGCGGCTGAGGCCGCAACGGATTTGACCGTTACCATTGATACAAATGACTCGGTTACCTTAAGAGATACCGATGGTGACGGAGCTTATGAGATTGGTACAGCGGATGAGCTGTATGCCTTTGCGGCGGCGGTCAACGGTGGAAATAAATCCATTAATGGTGAGCTGACCGATAATATTGTGGTCAATGAGGGTGTGCTTGTTGAAATGGAAAAGGTAAACCCCAATACAAGCAGTTTCCGCACCTGGACGCCCATTTGCTACAGAAGTAACTTCAATTACCAAGGCATCTTTAACGGCAACGGCAAGACCGTTTCCGGCCTGTACTGTAATGACATTAACGGTGAGTTTGCTGAAGTGGGTTTGTTCGGTGGAGTCAGCCAAGGCACCGTGCAGAATGTAGGTGTGGTTGATTCTTACTTCAGAGGCGAACATGATGTTGGCGGCGTGGTGGGCTATAACAACGGCACCATAGAAAACTGCTATAACGAAGGCACCGTCAGCGCCTTCAAATGGGTCGGCGGCGTGGTGGGCATGAACAGTGCCACTGTAGAACGCTGCTATAACGTAGGAACCGTCAGCGGCTACGAATGTGTCGGTGGCGTGGTGGGCTATAATAGTGCCACTGTAGAAAACTGCTATAACGTAGGAACCGTCAGCGGCAACGAATATGTCGGCGGCGTGGCGGGCGAGAACTATGGTCAGTATATTAGAGTAATAAACTGCTACTATCTCGCAGACAGCGAAACCGACGATATTGACGGCACGGCTGCCAAGACCGCGAAACAGTTCGCCTCCGGTGAGGTGGCTTACTGGCTGGGCTCTGCATGGGGACAGATTCTTGAAGGTGAGAACCGTCAGAACTCTCCGGTCCTTGGCGGTGAAAAGGTTTATAGAGCTTACAACTGCCAGGGCAAACGCGTCCTCTTCTCTAACATCGAGGGACAGACCGGTGTTCACAGCTATGAAAATGGCTACTGTACCTTTTGTGACAGCTTTGAATCTCCCGAGGGCAACGGCACCGAGGAAAGTCCTTATCTGATTGACAATGCCGGTAAACTCTATTGGTTTGCATCTCAGGTCAACGGCGGCAGCAAATCCATCCACGGAAAGCTGACCGAGAATATCGTAGTGAATCAGAATGTCTTGAAAGCGGACGGCACTTTAAATGAGGGCACCTTCCGCGAATGGACTCCTATCATGTTTTATTCCGGAATCTTTGACGGCAACGGCAAGACCGTTTCCGGTTTGTACTTTAACAACAGTGAAACTTTATATGTTGGTTTGTTCGGCTCTGTTCCAGGAGGCACCGTGCAGAAGGTGGGTGTAATCGACTTCTACTTCAACGGCAACAAATATGTCGGCGGCGTGGTGGGCGGTAACAGTAGCACCGTAAAAAACTGCTATATCGTAGGCAGCGTCAGCGGCGATGATGACTATGTCGGCGGTGTGGTGGGCTATGCTGATAAAAGTAGCACTGTCACAGATTGCTATAGCGTAGGAAGTATCAACGGCAACTCAAGAGTCGGTGGAGTGGCGGGCTATAGCTACGGCATCGTAGAAAACTGCTATAACGTAGGTACCGTCAGCGGAAACAAATATGTCGGCGGCGTGGTGGGTAATAACACCGGCACCGTGACAAACTGCTATAACGTAGGCACCGTCAGTGGCGATGAATATGTCGGCAGCGTGTTGGGCGATAACTATGACAAGAATACTACCGTAACGAACTGCTATTACCTCGCAGACAGCGAAGCCGACGATATTGACGGCACGACTGCCAAGACTGTGGCACAGTTCGCCTCCGGCGAGGTGGCTTATCTGCTGGATAGCGTTTCCTCTGAGGACGACCTTGTATGGGGCCAGAACATCGGCATCGAGGACTACCCTGTTTTTAGCGGTGTGAGGGTATATCCCGTTTACAACTGTGAGAATACAATTGTTGACTATTCCAACACTGAGCAGCCTACTCTGCATGACGTGTACAGCAACGGCTTCTGTATCTTATGTGACAGCTTTGAAATTCCGGAGGGTAGTGGTACCGAGGGAAGCCCTTATCTGATTGACAATGCCGGCAAGCTCTATTGGTTTGCATCCCTGGTTAACAGCAACAGCTACACCGCCTTCCATGGCAAGCTGACTGAGAATATCGTGGTGAATCAGAATGTTCTGAAGGAGGACGGCACCCTGAACGGTGGGACCTTCCGCGAATGGACCCCTATCGGCAATAATATGGTCAATCATTACAGCGGAATCTTTAACGGCAACGGCAAGACCGTTTCCGGCCTGTACTTAAATAACAGTAGTGCCAATAATGTGGGCTTGTTCGGCTATGTTCAAGGAGGCACCGTGCAGAAGGTGGGTGTGGTCGATTCCTACTTTAGCGGTGACACCAATGTCGGCGGCGTAGTGGGCAGAAAGAGTTCCGGCCCCGTAGAAAACTGCTATAACACCGGCACCGTCAGCGGCAGCGAAAATGTCGGCGGCGTAGTGGGCAGTAACACCGGCACCGTAAAAAACTGCTATAACATTGGCAGCGTCAGCGGCGATAAAAATGTCGGTGGCGCAGTGGGCTATAACACCGACACTGTAAAAAACTGCTATAACATTGGCAGCGTCAGCGGCGATAAAAATGTTGGCGGCGCAGTGGGCTATAACACCGGCACCGCAGAAAATTGCTATTATATTAAAGATGGTATTACAGGTGAGGAGTTAAGTGGCTCTGGCGAAGCAAAAACAGAAAGTGATTTTATAAGCGGTGAGGTTGCATATCTCTTGAACGGTTTTTCAAGCGAAAATGTGGCTTGGTATCAGACATTGGGAACAGATACCTATCCGGTACTTAATAGTGAACACGGTACGGTATATTCTATATATAAGTGCGATGAAACAACACATGCCGGATATAGCAATGTAAATGAGAATGAACCGCATATAGATGAAAATCCCGTTAATAATACTTGTGATGTATGTGGTGCTAATTTGCATACACATGAATGGACTTATACTGTAAACGGCGATACCATCACAGCGGTATGTAATGCAGATGGGTGTCTTTCGAATGAAGATGCAAAAACAATTGTAATTTCCGCATCCGGTAAGACCTATGATGGTACAGCGGTTACCGCATCGGTGACAAATAATGTTGACGGAACAGATTACAGTTCATCAATCGTATATAAGGACAGTACGGGAGCAGACGTGAATGAGGCTATCAATGCAGGAACATATACTGCAAGCCTTACTCTCACAAATGCAGATAGCACAAAAGTAACAGCAAGCGTTGAGTTTACAATAGCTCGTATGCCTATTGAGGTATATGCAATGGATGCGAGCAAGATCTACGGAGAAACTGACCCTGCGTTTTTCGCATACGACGAGCCGGCACTTCCTTGGTTGGCAGATGCCCTCACAGGCGAGCTTGTCCGTGAAGCAGGCGAGAATGTCGGTACTTATGCAATCAAACAGGGTACTCTCACAAACGAGAACAACCCGAACTATGATATTACATTTACAAACGGCACATTTACAATCAACAAGGCAGAAGCTCCTGCAGTGAATGTACCCACAGCGACAGCTATCACCTACGGTGAAACGCTTTCAGACTCCAATTTGAGCAACAGCTTTTGGGCGTGGGTTGACGGAACGACAGTTCCCAACACAACAGCTTACCACAACGCATATATCGAGGTTGACGACAGCAACTACGATTACACAGGCGTTTACGGCTATGACTCCGCTAATCACAGAGTTGTGGAAGAGGTTCTGGTGCAGTTGAACAGGGCAACCCTTACAATTACAGCAGAGAGCTACTCCATCAAGGTTGGCTGCAATCTCCCTACATATGAGTATAATGTTGCTGGTCTTGTCGGCAATGATACTCTCCCTGTTACTGTTTCTATCTCCTGCTCTGCGGCAGACGGCAACACAACAGGCACTTATGAAATTACAGTATCGGGCGACGAAGGAACAGACCTCTACGAGATCGCCTATGTAAACGGAACTTTGACTATCACGGAAAAGGGTGTTCGGACAATCGTAGCAAGTGATGTAACAATGACCTATGGTGAAACAGGCAAGAAGGTAGGTGCTACAACAAACGGCGATGGTACAATCACTTACACAGTTGCTACAGGTACAGATGTTATTTCTGTTGATGCAGCCGGCAATATCGCTGTATTAAAAGCAGGTACCGCCACAGTAACAATCAATGCGGCAGAAACTGCGGATTATGCAGCAGCAACAAAGACCGTTACCGTTACGGTAAACAAGGCAATCAATGCACCGAATATGCCGTCTGTAACCATGAATGTAGCTTACGGTGTAGAAACTGTTGGCGCGGTAACCTTGCCGGAAGGCTGGGCATGGGCAGCAGAAGATGCTTCCAAGGCACTCACCGTAGGCGAAGCAGTATCTGCAACCACAGTATATAACGGCGCAGATAAGGGTAACTATGAGACGGAAACTGTAGAGGTTGCCATTACGAGAAGTAAGTGTAGCCATAGTGGCGGTAAAGCTACCTGTAAGGACAAGGCAGTCTGCACAGTCTGTGGTGAATCCTACGGTGCAGTAGATCTTACAAATCATGCAAATACAGCAAATATCCTGTCTTATGATGAAACCGGACATTGGGATGAATGCGAGGGCTGTGGAGCTGACCTGAACAAGGCAGACCATAGTTACAGAAGTGAAGTAACAAAGCAGCCGACAGTAGACGAAGAGGGAGAGAGAACCTATACCTGTGGCACTTGTGGCTATAGTTATACAGAAGCGATTGATAAGTTAACACCTACACCGACGGCAACGCCAACGCCGAAGCCGACAGCAACGCCGAAGCCAACGGTAGCGCCGACAGCAACACCAACGCCGAAGCCGACAGCAACACCTACGCCGAAGCCGACGGCAACGCCAACGCCGAAGCCGACAGCGACACCTACGCCGAAGCCGACAGCAACGCCAACGCCAACGGTAGCGCCGACAGCAACGCCGAAGCCAACGGTAGCGCCGACAGCGACGCCAACGGTAGCGCCGACAGCAACACCAACGCCGAAGCCGACAGCAACACCTACGCCGAGTTCGCTTCCGACTCCGCAGAAGCCTTACAAAATCGCCAACGTAGTCAGTGGCGTGCACGTTTACTGGAATGCTGTAGAAGACGTATCTCAGTACGGAGTATGGCGCAGTGAGACCGGAAAGAACGGCACCTACAAGTGGCTGGGTAATCCGGCAGCAGCTCATTTTACCGACATAAAGGCAGAGAGCGGAAAGACCTATTTCTACAAGATTACGTCTTATGATGCGGCAACAAAGACGCATAGTGACATGTCCGAGACAATCGGTATCATCTACGTAGGTACGCCGGATATTACGGTTCGTTCCAATGTAGCTTCCGGTATTGCGCTAGGCTGGGAGAAGATAGAAGGCGCTACAGGCTATGGTATTTACCGCAAGAGCTATGACGGAAGCGATGCATGGAAGCGTATCGCCACCGTTGAAGGAAATGAGACCTTTACTTACATTGATACTTCCGTAAGTACGGCAAACGGAACCATGTACCGTTATACCATCCGTGCACTGGCAGGAAGTGACATGAAAACCTTGTCCGGTTGCAGAAATACGGGCCGGACCATGGTACGCTTGTCAAATCGTGAGTTAACGAATGTAACGGCAAACGGCAGTACTTCCGCAAAGTGTACCTGGACCACTTCGTCCCAGGTAACCGGCTATGAAATACGTTTTGTGTCTTTGACAGGAACCACCAAGGACTTTACGGTAGGCAACTACAAGACCGGATCGAAGGTATTTACGGGATTGACGGCAGGAGCTGCCTATGAAGTACAGATTCGAAGCTACAAGAAGATAGAGGCTGTGGGAACCTTCTATTCCGACTGGTCGGAAGAAAAGAGTGTTTCCATAGGCGGTTCGGTAGCACCGGAGTCTCTTCCGGTTCCGGCAAAGCCGCACAAGATTACCAACGTAGTCAGCGGTGTCCATGTGTACTGGACCGCAATCAACGGAGTGGAAAAGTACGGTTTATGGAGAAGTGAGACCGGTAAGAACGGTGAGTATAAGTGGATCGCAAATCCGACGGCAGCACACTTTACCGATACAAAGGCAGAGAGCGGAAAGACTTACTATTACAAGGTAACGACCATGGATGTGGCAAGCAATACCCACGGAGCAAAGTCCGAGGCAATCGGTTTGACCTATGTGGCAACTCCGGATATTAACAGCCGAAGCAACGTGACGGACGGTATCGCACTGGGCTGGGAAAGAATTGAGGGAGCCACCGGCTATGCGATTTACCGTAAGAGCTACGATGGAGCGGATGCATGGGCACGTATTGCCACCATTGAAGGAAACGATACCTTTACCTATACGGATACTTCCGTAAGCTCGGCAAACGGAACTGTATACCGCTATACCATCCGTGCACTGGCAGGGAGTGATAGGAAGACCTTATCCGGTTGCCGGAATACCGGCCGGACCATGACCCGTCTGACGGACAGAGCCTTAAGCAGCGTGACGGCAGTAAATGCCTCCTCTGCAAAGTGTAGCTGGACCACGACAAGCCAGGCAACGGGCTATGAGATTATGTTTGTGTCGGAGACCGGAGATGTAAAGACCTTTACGGTAGGAAACTATAAGACCGGTGTAAAGACCTTTACCGGTCTGACAAGCGGTACCGCCTATACGGTACAGGTAAGAAGCTATAAGAACGTAAGCGGAGTGGGAAGCTTCTATTCCGGCTGGAGTGAAGGGCAGAGCGTAACGATGCCGTAACGGGAAATATGAAAGCATAAATTTATAAGAGAATCCCTTTTTAAAGAGGGGAAAATAAGAGCAACTCATGCGTAGGACAGAGTAATCTGTGGCGTAGGGGTTGCTCTTAATCATTCGGAAAACGGTTTTGTTTGAAAAATGGACAAAAACACGAAAAGAACACGGAAAAACGGACGAAATAGGTAAAAAGCCTTCTAAAACAGTGTCTCTTGCGGCTCTCTATAGTAGAGAAACGGAGGTGCGTCATATGATTACCAGAAAGATTGATAAGATTTTAGAGGAGTTTTACGAAAAAGAAGAGAGAAAGGCTCTTTGTTTGAAAATGCAGAGAGTAGATATGTCGGATGTTGGACTGCTTCGCAAAAAGTCAAATGTGAATTTAAAAGAGTATTTGGCACATGAAATGAGCTTGTAGGAAGGCAACGGAAGTATAGACAATACAAAAAATAAGCTTCAGAAAAGCCGAAGAGGTTCTTAACGAATCACTTTGGCTTTTTTTACATCCCCCCTTTTCTTTCCATACAAAAAGTGCTATACTATATTAAGTATACTTAAAAATGAGAAAGTGTGCCCATAGATAGTAGTACGGCCGCCTTTGAAAGGAGACACTTATGAAGAAGGTAGAAGATTATATCAGAACTATACCGGATTTCCCGGAGGAGGGAATCATGTTCCGTGATATAACCACGGTGTTGCAGGATGCGGAAGGGTTTCATCTGGCCATCGACGAGATGCAGAAATTGCTTTCCGGTACGGAGTTTGACGTGATTGTAGGTGCGGAATCCAGAGGCTTTATTTTCGGCGCTCCGTTGGCGTACAACATGAAGAAGGCGTTTGTACCGGTGCGGAAAAAGGGTAAGCTTCCGTGTGAGACTGTTGAAGCTACCTATGATTTGGAGTACGGCACCGCTACCATTGAGATGCATAAGGATTCCATTAAGCCGGGGCAGAAGGTTGTCATCGTAGATGATTTGATTGCTACCGGCGGCACCATCGAGGCAGCGGCAAAGCTCATTGAGAAGCTTGGCGGTGAGGTTGTTAAGATTGTATTTTTACTGGAGTTGGCAGGCCTGGACGGAAGAGCCAGATTGTCAAAGTATGAGGTTGAGACCGTTGTTACATATCCGGGCAAGTAAGCACGGAAAGTATCGTTAATTGCATGGTGGGTTTTGCACAAAAGGCAATTTGCCGGAGTAGGGGGCAACATGGATACTGGTATCATTGAAAAAACGGGCAATAAAATAAAACGAGTGGACGAAAAGGAGCTGAGTACACCGGCGGATTTTACCGACCCGGAGGTCTTGTATGGGAAGCTCATTGAGGCTATTAAGGCCTACCATCCGTCTACGGATTTGACGATGATTGAGAAGGCGTACCGGCTGGCGGACGAGGCTCATAAGGGGCAGCTTCGTAAGTCGGGAGAGCCGTACATCATTCATCCGATTTGTGTTGCCATCATTTTGGCAGAGCTGGAGTTAGACAAGGAGACCATTATTGCGGGTATTTTGCACGATGTGGTGGAGGATACGGCCTATACGTTAGAAGAGATTACCGAGATGTTCGGTAGTGAAGTGGCACTCTTAGTTGACGGTGTTACAAAGCTGACACAGCTCAATTATTCCATGGATAAGGTAGAGCTTCAGGCAGAGAATCTTCGTAAGATGTTCCTTGCCATGGCAAAGGATATCCGCGTTATCTTAATTAAGCTGGCAGACCGTTTGCACAATCTTCGTACGTTACAGTATCAGAAGCCGGAGAAGCAGATTGAAAAGGCTCGAGAGACCATGGATATCTATGCGCCGCTGGCGTCCCGTCTGGGTATTTCCAAAATCAAGGTAGAACTGGACGATTTGTCTCTACGGTATTTGGAGCCGGAGGTTTGCGAGGAACTGGAGGAAAAAATCGAACTTCGCAAAGAGGAGCGTACCCAGTTTATCAACGGCATTATCGAAGAAGTGGGCGAGCAAATTCGCAAGGCGGGGATCGAAGCGGAGATTACCGGTCGTGTAAAGCACTTTTTCAGTATTTATAAAAAGATGGTGAACCAGAATAAGACACTGGACCAGATTTACGATTTGTTTGCGGTGCGTATTATTGTAAATTCCGTGCAGGATTGTTATGCGGCCCTTGGTGTGATTCATGAGATGTACAAGCCGATTCCGGGGCGTTTTAAGGATTATATTGCCATGCCGAAGGCAAACATGTACCAGTCCCTGCATACGACCTTAATCGGCCATAACGGTACGCCGTTCGAAATTCAGATTCGAACCTTTGATATGCATCGTACCGCAGAATACGGTATTGCGGCTCACTGGAAGTATAAGGAGACCCAGGGCGGAGCGAAGAGCACCGACACGGAAGAAGAGAAGCTGGCATGGCTTCGTCAGATTCTGGAATGGCAGCAGGATATGTCGGACAGCAAGGAGTTTTTAAGTTCCATCAAGGACGATTTGGATTTGTTTTCCGACCGTATTTACTGCTTTACCCCGACGGGAGACGTAAAGAACCTTCCGGCAGGGTCCTGTCCGGTGGATTTTGCCTATGCGATTCACAGTGCGGTGGGTAACAAGATGGTAGGTGCCAGAGTTAACGGAAAGCTGGTGCCGATTGAATACGAGCTTCAGAACGGTGACCGTATCGAGATTATTACGTCCCAGAATACCAAGGGACCGAGCCGTGACTGGCTTTCCATCGTAAAGAGTACTCAGGCGAAGAATAAGATCAACCAGTGGTTTAAGACAGAGTTAAAGGAAGATAACATTGTCCGGGGCAAGGAACTGTTACAGTCCTATTGTAAGGCAAAGGGCGTACAGTTCTCGGATTTATCGAAGCCGGAGTTTTTGGAAGTTTGTATGCGAAAGTATGGCTTTCGGGACTGGGATTCTGTGCTGGCGGCCATCGGTCACGGTGCCTTAAAGGAAGGCCAAATCATAAACCGTCTCCAGGAAGAGTACAATAAGAAGGAGAAAAAGGAAGTTACCGATGAAAAGCTGTTGGAAAACATCGGCAGCAATAAGTCTGCAAAGCCGATGGCTACCAGAGCAAAGGCCGGTATTATCGTGCAGGGACTGGATGATGTGGCGGTGCATCTTTCCAAGTGTTGTTCCCCGGTACCGGGTGACGAGATTATCGGCTTCGTAACAAGAGGCCGGGGCGTTTCCGTCCATCGTACGGATTGTATCAATATTATCAATGCCTCCGAGGAAGACCGTCACCGCATGATTACGGCAGAGTGGAGCATGCCGGAGGGCGAAAAGGCCTCCGAGAGCTACTATGCGGAGCTGATTATGTACGCGAATAACCGCAGTGGTGTGCTTTTGGATATTTCCAGAATCTTTACGGAAAACAAGATTGATATCCAGACCTTAAATTCCCGTACCAGTAAGCAGGGAACCGCAACGATTACGGTAGGCTTTAACGTAAAGGGTAAGGAGCAGCTGCAGTACCTGATTGCAAAACTGGGTGCCGTGGAAAGTATTTTGGATGTTACCCGTACCACCGGCTAAGAACGGAGAAGGAAAGGATTTTATGATGAAACTATTCGGAATCCGGGTCAGCGTGTTTTCTACCAATTGTTATGTGGTGAAAAACGAGGAAACAGGAGAAGGCTTTTTGATTGACCCGGGCGATTACGCAGAGAAAATAATAGATGTGATAAAAGAAAAGGATGTTAAGCTGACGGCGATTTACCTGACCCACGGACATCTGGACCATATGATGGCGGCGGAGCGGATTCGTGAGGAATTCGGCGTACCGGTGTATTGTCATGAGGCGGAACTGGCGGTTTTAGCCGACCCGGTACAGAACCTGACGAGCCGTTTTATGCGTAGCGGTTATGTGCTTAAGGATGCTATCGGCTTAAAGGACGGTGCGGAATTTGTTGCTGCCGGGATTCCGGTGAGACTGCTTCATACTCCGGGACATACGCCGGGGGGCTGTTGCTACTATCTGTACGAGGATGGCTATTTGTTCTCCGGAGATACGCTGTTTTTCCGCAGCATCGGCAATACGGAGTTTCCGGGAGGCAGTATGGGGACGCTTGCCCGTTCCATTCGGGAGAAGCTTTACACGCTTCCGGAGGAGACGAGGGTCTATGCCGGACACGGAGAATCCACGGACATCGGTTCGGAAAAATGGGAAAACCCGTTTGTACCGAACTTATAGAAATTGATAGAAGGATAGAAACATGATTCGATTACATTTGACCAACGAGGCCTTTGAGCAGGATATCAGACCTCTGTATATGTCTTTCTTTCCGAAGGAAGATTATGCGTTTTCCTACGGAGGGAAGCCGGTGAATTTGCCTTGTGAGCCTGCGGATTGGGGACGATATCTGCTTGTCGGGGAATGGAAGGAAGACGGATTCGTACTTTCCCTTTTCCGGGATGGAGACCTTTCTGTAGCGGTACAGCGGGAGGAAAAGACGGTAGCATTGGCAGAACGGAAGAAGTTCCGGGATGAGGTAAAGCGTGCTGTGTACCGGATGCTGTCAAGGGAGACCGGAAAGGAGCTTCCCTGGGGTACCTTAACCGGGGTACGTCCGGTAAAGCAGGTGTTAGAGCGTCTGGAGGCAGGAGAAGAGGCAGTGTCTATTGATGCGTTTTTGAAGGAAGAATACTACTGCTCGGAAGAAAAGAGAGCCTTGAGTCTTGCGGTGGCGGCAAAGGAAAAGGAACTGCTGACTGCATTAGACTATAAGAACAGCTACAGCCTGTATGTGGGCATTCCGTTTTGCCCGACGACCTGTCTGTATTGCTCTTTTACGTCCTATCCGTTATCACGGTTCGGACATCAGACGGGGGCTTATGTAGAGGCATTAAAAAAAGAAATAGAAGCAAGTGCGGAACTGTTGGCAGACAAACGACTGGCAACGGTTTATTTCGGTGGAGGAACGCCGACGGCTCTTTCGGCAGAGGAGCTGCGGGATGTGATTCGTACCGTAAAGAAGTATTTTCCGACGGAGCAGATTGCGGAGTGGACCGTGGAGGCCGGACGTCCGGATACCATTACCACGGAGAAGCTGCAGATGCTTTACGACGAGGGAATCAGCCGTATTTCCATCAATCCCCAGACCATGAATCAGAAGACGCTGGATGTGATCGGAAGACGCCATACTACGGAGGATATTTGCAGAGCTTACGAGGAAGCGAGACGCATCGGCTTTGACAATATCAATATGGACTTGATTATCGGTCTTACCGGGGAGAATGCAGAGGATGTGGAAGAGACCCTTCGGAAAATCGAAGAGCTGTCACCGGACAGTGTGACGGTACATACCCTTGCCTTAAAGAGAGCGGCCCGTCTTAATATTGAGAAGGAACAGTACGAGGATAAGGGTGCGGTGCAGGTGGGCGATATGCTGACGGCATCGGTAAAGTTTGCAAAAGAAAACGGTTACGCGCCGTATTATTTATATCGTCAGAAGAATATGGAAGAGAATCTGGAAAATGTGGGATATGCAAGACTGGGGAAAGAGGGCCTTTACAATATCCTGATTATGGAAGAGAAGCATTCCATTCTGGCACTGGGGGCCGGAGGAGCCACGAAGTTGGTTTTATCCGGCGGAGAGCGTATCGAGCGTTCCGAGAATGTAAAGAGCTTAAAGGATTACCTGGAACGTACCGATGAGATGATTGCGCGTAAGCACGCTTTTTTTGAACAATACAAAGGATTGTATTAATTGTTCGAGAAAAAGGAAAGGCGAGGAGAACAATGTACCAGGGTAAGGATGATTTTGAACGGACATACTACAATATAAGAGAAATCGTACAGAAGACCGGAAACGGTGCGGTGGTACAGGATGACCTGGCGGATGCCATCGACCATGGGGTGCTGGTAACGAAAACCGTGCGTTTGTTATGTGAGGCGTCGGGGATTTCCGAGGAGTATAAGGAAATGATGTTAACGGCAGCGGGGCTACACGATATCGGAAAGCTTCAGCTGGGTCAGGTGTTGTACGGACGAGACAAGAGCGCCATGAAAATCGAAGAAATGCGTTACATGCGAATGCATGCGGAAAATGCGAAGAAGATGTTGGAGGCCTGTGATTATCCGGAGGCGATTATCAAGGCGGTATACCACCACCACGAGAATTTTGACGGCTCGGGATACCCGGATAATTTAGCCGGCAGTAAGATTCCGTTTTCGGCCCGGATGCTTAAGGTATGCGACACCTTTTGCGCATTGGTATCGGAGCGCCCGTACCGGAAGGCCTTCGAATTTGATACGGCACTGGAGATGATGATTGAGGATTCCAAGGACCTGGATATGGGAATATTCTTAGAATTTTTAAAATTATATCATTCCGAAGAGTTCGAGGAAATTAAAGAGTATGCAACTTTTGCAAATCGTAAAAAACACTATTTACACGGAGCTTAAAATGGTGTACTATATAAAAATGAGTGAAGTTTCCTTTTGATAATTTTCTTATAATCAAAGAGAAACGAAGGAGGAAAAAGAAATGGCAGAATCAATGATGGGCTTAAAGAGAAGCCACAGATGTACCGAGGTGAGTAACGTAAATATCGGCGAAACTGTAACGGTTATGGGCTGGGTACAGAAGAGCCGTAATAAGGGAGGTATTATCTTTTTGGATCTGCGCGACCGTTCCGGCTTGCTTCAGATTATTTTCGAAGAGGATACCTGCGGATGTGAAAATTTTGCAAAAGCGGAGAAGCTTCGCAGTGAATTCGTAATTGCGGTAGTCGGTGAAGTGGTAAAGCGTTCCGGTGCAGTGAACGAGAACCTGGCAACCGGTGATATCGAAGTACGGGCAAAGGAGCTTCGTGTGCTTTCCGAGGCGGAGGTTCCGCCGTTCCCGGTAGAGGAGGATTCCAAGACGAAGGAAGAACTTCGTTTGAAGTATCGTTATATCGACCTTCGTCGTCCGGATTTACAGAGAAATCTTATGATGAGAAGTAAGGTGGCTACTCTGACCAGACAGTTCCTCTCTGACGAGGGCTTCCTTGAAATCGAGACTCCGATGCTGACCAAGAGTACTCCGGAGGGCGCAAGAGACTATCTTGTACCGAGTCGTGTGCATCCGGGCAATTTCTATGCATTGCCGCAGTCTCCGCAGATTTTTAAGCAGCTGTTAATGTGTTCCGGTTATGACCGTTATTTCCAGATTGTAAAGTGCTTCCGTGATGAGGACTTACGTGCGGATCGTCAGCCGGAGTTTACCCAGATTGATATGGAGCTTTCCTTTGTGGATATCGACGATGTCATCGACGTGAACGAGCGTCTTCTTCACAAGCTTTTTAAGGAAGTGCTTGATGTAGAGGTAACGCTTCCGATTCAGCGTATGACCTGGCAGGAGGCTATGGACCGCTTCGGTTCCGATAAGCCGGATACCCGTTTCGGTATGGAACTGACCGATGTATCCGAAGTGGTAAAGGGATGCGGTTTCGGTGTATTTACCGGTGCGCTAGAGAACGGTGGTTCCGTGCGTGGTATTAACGCGAAGGGCCAGGCTGCGATGCCGCGTAAGAAGATTGACGCCTTGGTAGAGTTTGCAAAGGGCTACGGCGCGAAGGGGCTTGCTTACCTTGCGGTAGAAGAGGACGGTAATATCAAGTCTTCTTTCGCAAAGTTTATGACCGAAGAGGAGTTGAAGGCTTTGGTTGCTGCTATGGGCGGCGAGCCGGGCGACCTGCTTCTGTTTGCGGCAGACAAGAACAAGGTAGTTTACGATGTGCTGGGTGCGCTCCGCTTAGAGCTTGCAAAGCAGTTAGAGTTGTTGGATAAGAAGCAGTTTAATTTCCTGTGGGTAACGGAGTTCCCGCTTCTTGAGTATGATGAGGAAGAGAAGCGTTACGTGGCAATGCACCATCCGTTTACCATGCCGATGGAAGAGGACCTGGCACTTCTTGATACCGATCCGGGCAAGGTACGTGCAAAGGCTTACGATATTGTACTGAACGGTACCGAAATAGGTGGCGGTTCCGTGCGTATTTTCCAGAACGACGTACAGGAGAAGATGTTTGAAAAGTTAGGATTTACCAAAGAAGCAGCTTACGATAGATTCGGTTTCTTACTGAATGCGTTTAAATACGGTGTGCCGCCGCATGCAGGTCTTGCATACGGTCTGGACCGTCTTGTAATGCTTATGGCAGGAGAGGACTCCATCCGTGACGTTATCGCATTCCCGAAGGTAAAGGATGCGTCCTGTTTGATGACGGATGCTCCGAACGTGGTAGACGACAAGCAGCTTACCGAGCTGGCCCTTGCCATTACCGCAACCAAGGAAGAAGCGTAATCGAATCATAAATAAATAGGTGTAGAAGCTGTCCTCCGAAGGAAGTCCGGGGAAAGAGACTTGTTGTGTTTGAAACGAAGGTCGTTTCATTGATAGAAGGAGAACGTTATGCGTATACCGAACATGCCGGAGCAGGTCTGGGACTTGCTCGCCCGGCAGGGAATAGAAAAAAGTCAAATTTTATTAGGTGCACGCACCGATATGAATACCGCCTGCGAATATGCGGACGGGTATCTGGTACTGACCAAGGAGAAGCTGGCCATAGCCACTTCTCCGGAGGTGCCGTCGGAAGTGCATATCTTTAAGGGATATCCGGTATCGGATGAGCCGAAGGAAGCAAGAGAGTATCATCTCGCAGTATATTCCGTAGAGGAGCTTTCCGAGGTACGGATTGAACGTCAGGTGGCATGCGCCGTCCTTACCGCAAAGGTAAAGGAAACCGAGCGTATTCTTGCCGCATTTTCAAATTTATGTATCAAACATGCATATGAACTGGTGCGTCGTCTGGAAACTTTAGACAAGGAAGAGACGGAAGAAAAACACGAGAAGCCGGAGGAAGAAGAATTCTGTCCGAAGTGCGGAACCATGTATCCGGACATGAACCGGAAGATTTGTCCGAAGTGTATGGACCGAAAGTCTGTCTTTGTACGTACCTTTTCGTACTTTAAACCGTATACCGGCGCTGTCATTTTACTGTTTCTCAGTATTGTGATTACGGCGTTACTTAATCTGATCTGGCCGTATTTGAGCGGTACGGTGCTGTATGACTATGTGTTACGGAAGAATCTTACGTTCTTAGAACCGTTCGGTCTGGAGAAGATTGAGATATTTACGGCACTTACCCTTCTTGTAGTGGTAATGTTTTTAACGAGACTGGTACTGCAGATTTTCCAGATTATCCACGGCGTGATTACCGCAAAGGTTGTGGTAAGTGTGGTAAGAGATATGAAAAAGGATGTCTTCCACCAGATGGGAAAGCTGTCCATTCAGTTCTTTAAGAGCAGACAGACCGGTAGCTTAATGACCCGTGTCTTAAGTGATGCGGACCGTGTCACCGGATTTTTCGTAGATGTACTGCCATATGCCTTTGTACACGGATTTACGATTATCGCCACGTTGACGGTGATGTTTACCATGCGCTGGCAGTTGGCCATTGTTGCTGTGGTATTGATGCCGATTACGCTTATCATCAGTATGAAGCTTCGTCCGAAGCTTTGGGGCTTGTACGGACGACGCCACAGAAAAGAACGTACCGTAAACAGTAACGTAAACGACAATCTGACCGGTGCCCGCGTGGTAAAGGCCTTCGGTCAGCAGGAGAACGAGATTTCCCGTTTCGAAAAGGGAAACAAAAAGCTTTCCGAGGCCGAGGTGGATATTGTCCGTTACAACAACAAGTTTACGATTATCTTCTCCGGTGTGAGAGAGTTGATTAACCTGATTGTTTGGGCGTTGGGTGTTTGGTTTGTTATGGCAACGGACCATTTCGAAGTGGGTATGTTACTGACCTTTACGGGATATGTAGGCCAGCTTTCCGGACCGATGGATTTCTTTTCCCGGTTCTTTAATAACTGGTCCGACAGTATGAACAGTGCCCAGCGTATGTTCGAAATCTTAGACTCCATTCCGGAGGTAACGGAAAAGGAGCAGGCAGTGCGCCTGACTGAGCCGGAGGGTGAGATTGTGCTTGACCATGTGACTTTCGGGTATGAGCTCAGTAAGCCGATTTTAAAGGATATTACCTTACATATTAAGCCGGGCGAGATGCTGGGTATCGTGGGACGTTCCGGTGCGGGAAAGACCACCCTTGTAAATCTTATCTCCCGTATGTACGACCCGCAGGAAGGCGAGATTTTAATCGACGGCATTAATGTCCGGGATATGGCCTTTTACGATTTGCGTCGTAACGTAGCCATGGTATCCCAGGAGACCTATATCTTCATGGGTACGGTAGAGCAGAATATTGCTTACGCAAATCCGACGGCAACGAAGGAAGAGATTATCAAAGCGGCGGTGCTGGCAAGTGCCCATGAGTTTATCTTGCGCATGCCGGACGGTTACGATACGGTCATCGGTTCCTCGGGACGCCAGCTTTCCGGCGGTGAGAGACAGCGTATTTCCATTGCCCGGGCGATTTTGGCCAACCCGAAGATTTTGATTTTGGACGAGGCTACGGCGTCCGTGGATACGGAGACGGAGAAGGCGATTCAGACGTCCATGCAGTATCTGGTCAAGAACCGTACGACGCTTTCCATTGCCCATCGTTTGTCTACCTTGCGTGATGCAGACCGGTTGATTGTACTGGATCACGGACGGATTACGGAGGAGGGAACCCAGGAGGAGCTTACCGAGCTTCGAGGTACCTACTACAAATTGATGGAATTGCAGACGAAGGCACTGGCACTTAAGGGTCTGGAATAGGAGGCTATTGTGAGAGATCATTTTGAAGAAGAATTTAGTTTGGAGCAGATGGAGCAGGAAACGGAAGCAATGTTACGCCTCCGTTATCTGACCCCGGAGACGGCGACCTTTTCCCGTACCGAAGGCGGCTTTGTCAGCCTTAAGGTAGAGGGAGAGGAGTACTCCCGCGTACAGGTGGTGCGGATGTTCCCGTTCTCTGAGCCGGGTAAGTACATTTCCATTCGTACCGCGGAGGAGACCTCCAAGGAAATCGGTGTTATCGAGAGCATGGAGTCCTTCCCGAAGGAGGTAGGCGAGATGCTGACAGAGCAGCTGGCACTCCGCTATTTTACACCGATTATTACGAAGATTTACCAGATAAAGGACCAGTACGGTTTTGCGTATTTTGACGTGGAGACCGACCGAGGTCATTGCCGGTTTGTCATTCGTATGGGTGGTAATGCGGTGGTGCATTTGTCCGATACGAGAATTATTATTTCGGATATTGATGAAAACCGGTTTGAGATTCCGGATGTATCGAAGCTTACGATAAAGGAGCAGAAGAAGTTAGATTTGTTCCTGTAAGGTGTGGTTTTCGTGCGGGACGCAGAAGGTGTGCCGCATGACGTCGAGAGAGGATATCCCTATGATATTAAAGTTTGAATTAAATCAACAGGAGCTGGCGGCCCTTTCCCTTACAGCGGGGGAGGAGGTGTTGTATGCGGTTCCTTACGATTGTGACCTTTCCGGTAAGTATGTGAAAAACGGGTTTACGGTTGTGACGAACAAGCGTCTCGTATTGCTGCAGAATGCCGTGAAGGAAAAGGAATATGACCTTTCCGCCTATGATGCGGTAAAGGCCGAGCCGCGGATTAACTGCGGTGTGTTATATGCGGTAAAGGACGGACAGGACTATTTGATTGTCCGGTATTCCGCAAAGCACTTGGCCCGTTATGCTTACGTGGCGAGAGGAATTGCTCTTTTAAAAAGCGGAAGTACCGAGCGTGCCGAGAGCGAAGAGTACGAAAAGACCTGTTTTGTGTGCGGCAGAGCATTGCCGGGCACTAAGGACTGTCCGCATTGTAACCGGAAGAGCAGAGGTGTTTTTTTCCAGATTGTACAGCTCCTCGGCTCCTACAAAAAGCAGTTAATTCCGATTATTGCGCTTATGGTTACCCGTGCCATTATCGGGTTGTTCAGCCCGGAGCTGCAAAAGTATCTGGTGGATGAGATATTGTACAGCGGAGAAAAGAAGTATCTTGCGGCGATGCTGGTATTGGTTGCCATGTTCTTAGTCGGTATCGGAATTGCTTTGGTGGATATCGGAAAGAGTTACGGCTGTGCAAAGCTCGGCTCCACCATCGGGAAGGATTTGCGTTCCAAGCTGTACAATAAGATACAGATGCTGTCCCTGTCCTACATTCACGAGAAGCGTCCGGGTGCGTTGATGAACCGTATTATGCACGATACGGGCAGAATCCGTATGTTTATGGAGCATGTCTTCTGTAACATGTTTACGGTAGTTATCATGTTCGTGGCCGTTGTGATTTACATGCTGGTACTCAATTGGAAGCTGGCGTTAATCTCCTTTATTTTCGTACCGATTGCGGCTGTGGTTTCCATGCTTTGGAGAAAGAACATTCATCGTCGCTTCCGCTTACAGGGTAAAAAGTCTGATGACGTACATAGTGCCCTGCAGGACGTGATTTCCGGTATGAACGTGGTAAAGGGCTACGGTAAGGAGCAGGACGAGTCGGACAAATTTAACGGCTTTTCCGATGTATTTGCCAATGTGCAGACGAAAAACGAAGTGTTCTGGGCTATGTTTTTCCCGCTTCTTAATTTCCTCATGGGTGCCGGTGTCTATCTGGTTATTTTCTACGGCGGACGAAGCGTGCTGGGGGAGACCATGACTGCCGGTGAGGTGATGCAGTTTGTCAGCTACACCTCCATGCTTTACATGTATCTCGGCTGGATTAACAACCTGCCGCGTCAGCTCATGGACCTGGTGACCAGTATGGAACGTATCAACGACATCATGACCCAGGAGCCGAAGATTCGGAATACGGAAAAGGCTTGCAAGCCGGAAATTACCGGTGCCATCGAGTTTAAGAATGCCACCTTCGGCTATCATTCCTACGAGCCGGTGGTAGAGGGCGTGAATCTTAAAGTGAAGCCGGGGGAGATGATCGGATTCGTCGGTGCCTCCGGTGCCGGAAAGTCTACTCTCATCAATCTCATCATGCATTTGTACGATGTGGACGACGGCGAACTGATTGTAGACGGCGAGAACATCAAGGACATCGACATCGACTACTACCATTCCAAAATCGGTGTGGTATTGCAGGAGACCTTCCTGTTCTCCGGTACGATATTCAATAATATCCGCTACGCAAAGCCGGATGCCACGGAAGAAGAAGTTATCATGGCGGCCAAAATGGCAAACGCCCACGACTTTATTACCCGTATGCCGGACGGCTACAACACCTACGTAGGTGAAAAGGGAAGCCGTCTCTCCGGCGGAGAACGTCAGCGTATTGCCATTGCGAGAGCGATTTTAAATAATCCGAAGATACTCATCCTGGATGAGGCAACGGCAAGCCTGGATACGGAGAGCGAATACCTGATTCAGACCGCTTTGGAGCGTCTCACCTCCGGTAAGACTACTTTCGCGATCGCGCATCGTTTGTCTACGTTGAAAAACGCAGACCGCCTGGTGGTCATTGATAAGCACCGTATTGCGGAAATGGGCAGTCACGACGAACTGATGAAGCAGAAGGGTATCTACTACGGCCTCGTAACGGCGCAGCTTGAGATGCAGGCGAAGAAGGAAGAGGCGACGGCGTAAGGAACCTATCGCCTTGTAACCGGTTCCGGAGAGGACCGGGAAAATCTCGTAGAGTTTGTACTGACCTAAGCAAATTTGTTGCTTCCCCAAGTAAAAATGAATTGACACATTCTGAAAAGAAGCGTATAATAAATAGCGGTATATCACATACCGCTATTTTATTTTTTTGGAGGGAACATCTATGAACAAAGGTACTGTTAAGTGGTTCAACAACCAGAAGGGTTTCGGTTTCATCAGCGATGAGCAGGGTAACGATGTATTCGTACACTACACCGGCTTAAACATGGAAGGCTTCAAGTCCTTAGAAGAGGGCCAGGCTGTTGAGTTCGAAATCGTTGAGGGTGCTAAGGGACCGCAGGCTACGAACGTAACCAAGTTATAATTCAAGAAAGTTTTACGTGTACCTTTTTCTCATATATAAATTTTAGGGATTTTTATACGGAATAAGTTATATTGTAAGAACGAATTGAAGTAAGGGGATATCGGCAAACGATATCCCTTTCTTACTACGGAGGATAGAGATGGAGAAGAAAGAAAAGACGGGTAAGTTAGGAAAGAGCGTACTTTGGGCGGTACTGAGTTATGTGGAGATTTCGGTGATTGCGGGGATATGTGCCGTGATCCGTGGCAGTGTACAGAGCGGAAGCGATACCTCGGTTTCCTGGTTTATGTTTGTGGAATTGGTGCTGTTTCCGGTGCTGTTTTATGTGGCAGGCTATTTAGGCTCCAAAAAGTACGAGTTTACGAAGTTTGCTACCTATAAGGTGTGGCTGTTTTCCTTTGCTTTTTCGGCAGTCGTGCTCGGTTTGTGGTATGTGTTACTGGTGCCTTATGTTCTGTTAAACCTGCCGGCGGCGGAGGGAAGCTACGTCCTGGATATGTTTTTGCGTGAAACAACGATCGTGCGGGAGTATGAGATTTTATTCCTTGAGAATACCGATGTTTACAAGTATGTGATTTTGCCGCTGGTTCATTTTGTGTTCCGTATGGTTTATTGGTTGCTGTATGCTCTCGGAAACCGGAAGGTTGCACGGGACCGGAAGGAAAGAGAACGGGCGAGGGTACGCAGATAGGCGAAGAGATAGGAAATTTGTTGGTTCGGTAGTGTGCAGGAGAGTCGTTTATGAAGCTGATTATCAAATACTGTAAGCCCTATGCATGGCGTATGCTGTACGGCTTTACCATTAAGATTGTGGGTACCTTTGCGGATCTTGGACTGCCGTGGGTACTTTCGTACATATTGGATAATGTGGTGCCGCTCGGTGAAATCCGTCCGGTGCTTTATTGGGGTGCTTTTATGCTGTTTTTGGCGGTAGCAGCCCGGTACTGTAATATATGGGCGAACCGGAAAGCCTCTTTGGTTGCCAGGGATGTGACACGGGCGGTTCGTCATGATTTGTTTGTCAAGACCATGAGTTTGTCAGGCAGTCAGACGGATACATTACATATTCCGTCGTTAGTGTCTCGTATGACCTCCGATACCTACAATATTCACCATATGGTGGGCATGATGCAGCGTCTCGGAGTAAGAGCCCCGATGATTTTAATCGGCGGTATTATTATTACCCTTACCATGGAGCCGGTGCTGACATTGGTTCTTGTCATTCTTTTGCCGATTCTCGGCGGCTTGATTTTTTACATATCACGAAAAGGTATTCCGTTATATAAAAAGGTGCAGTCCTCTATGGACTCTATGGTGCGGATTATGAGAGAGAATATCTCCGGTATCCGTGTCATTAAAGCACTGTCCAAAACCGAATACGAGAAAAAGCGGTTCAGGGGTGCCAATGATGAAATGCTGGCAAGAGAACTGCATGCGGGAAGCGTGATGGCATTGTCGGGTCCACTGATGGGACTTTTGTTAAATATCGGTTTAACTTTGGTGGTTATCGTGGGTGCGTACCGCGTAAACGCCGGAGCCAGCGAGCCGGGGAAGATTGTAGCCTTTCTTTCCTACTTTACGATGATTTTAAATGCGGTGATTATGATTAACCGTATCTTTATGGTGGCATCCAAGGCCACTGCCTCTGCGGGACGAATCGAAGAGGTACTGGAATCTCCGGAAGAGCTTCTGGTGGCAAAGGCAGAGGAGTTTGCTCGTCAGGGCAAGGATGTTCCGCATATTGAGTTTAAAAATGTTTCCTTTGGATATCATGCAACTCCGGGGGATACGGAGAAGTATTGTATCAAGGATATTTCTTTCCGGATTTATCACGGGGAGAGTCTCGGTATTATCGGTGCCACCGGTAGCGGCAAGACCACCCTTTTGAATCTTTTGATGCGTTTTTACGATGTAACAGAAGGAAAGATTTTAATAGATGGCACCGACATCAGAGAGATTCCGTTAACCGAACTGCGGGAACGGTTCGGCGTGGTATTCCAGAACGATGTGGTGTTTGCGGATACGTTACGGGAGAATATTGCCTTCGGAAGAGAGATGGAGGATGCTGCGGTTTCCCGGGCGGCGGAGCATGCTCTGGCAGCAGGCTTTATTGCCGGCAAGGAAGAGGGCTATTACCATAAAGCGGCCATTAAGGGCGCCGACCTTTCCGGTGGACAGAGACAGCGTCTGCTGGTGGCAAGAGCTCTGGCAGGGACGCCGGAGGTATTGCTTCTTGATGATGCATCTTCGGCCCTTGACTATCGTACCGATGCCGAGATTCGGAAAAATATCAGGGAAAGCTACGGGGATACCACAACGATTCTTGTGGCGCAGAGAGCTTCTTCCGTCATGCAGATGACCCATATCCTGGTGTTAGACGAGGGCGAATGTATCGGCTACGGTACTCACGGAGAGTTGATGGAACAGTGTGATGTTTATCGCGAAATTGCCGAACAGCAAATGGGCGATGTGGAATAGGGGGTGAGTGGAGATGAAACGATTATTACGTTATATGGCCAATTTTAAATTTCATCTGTTGCTTGCTCTGGTGCTGGCGATTTCCAGTAATTTGCTGGCATTGGTAGGACCGTCCCTGTCCGGTAAAGCGGTGGATGCCATTGCCCTCGGCAAGGGTAAGGTGGATTTTGATACGGTCTGGTACTATGCGGGACTGATGATTGCGTTTTATGTGGTTTCGGCGTTGCTTTCCTACGCATTGTCGATTCTGATGCTGCGGATTGCCCAGCGTATGGCGGCACGGATGCGGCAGCAGGTGTTTGACCGTCTTCTGACACTTCCGGTAAGCTACTTCGACCGGAACCAGGCGGGCGATATTATCAGCCGCGTGTCTTATGATATCGATGTGATTTCCACGTCGGTGTCCAACGATTTTGTACAGGTGGTGGCGGGTTTTGTCACCGTTATCGGTTCATTGGTGATGATGCTTATTATTTCACCGCCTCTTGTGGTGGTAATGTTTTTGATGATACCGCTGTCGATTTACTATACCCGGTTTATGGCAAAGAAGACGAAGCCGATGTTCCGGAAGCGTTCCGCCAAGGCCGGTGAGTTAAACGGTATGGTGGAGGAACTGATTACCGGCCAGAAGACCATCCAGGCTTATGCGAAGGAACAGGTCATGACGGACCGGTTTGACAAGCAGAATGAAGAAGCGGTGACGGCATACTATAATGCGGAGTATTACGGCAGCATGATCGGACCGACCGTAAACTTTATCAATAACTGTTCCCTGACAGCGGTGACGGTGGCAGGTTCGGTGTTGTATTTGTTAAAGAAGTTGTCTCTCGGTGATATTTCTTCCTTTGTGTTGTATTCCCGTAAGTTTTCGGGACCGATTAACGAGCTGGCCAATGTCATCAGTGAAATCCAGTCGGCGCTTTCCGCGGCGGAGCGTGTCTTCCGTGTAATTGAAGAACCGACGGAGGCAGAGGATATTTACGGTGCAATCGAGCTTACCGGGGTAAAGGGAAATGTTACCATGAAAAACGTGGATTTCTCTTATGTGCCGGAAAAGCCGAT
Organism: Lachnospiraceae bacterium; assembly: GCA_045596385.1. GTDB lineage: Bacteria > Bacillota > Clostridia > Lachnospirales > Lachnospiraceae > SIG307. Next base: position 38,874 of record JAZOCC010000028.1, on the reverse strand, counting down.
TATTAAAAACTGGTCCATGGAGGCAAAGGCAGGAGAACTGGTGGCTATCGTAGGGCCGACCGGTGCAGGAAAGACGACGATTATCAATCTTCTCATGCGTTTCTATGATCCGCAGAGCGGTGAAATCCGTATTGACGGTCATGAGAACCGGGAAGTGACCATGAAGAGCCTGCGTTCCTCTTATGCCATGGTGTTGCAGGATACCTGGGTATTTGAAGGAACGGTACATGAGAATATTGCCTACGGCAGAGAAGGTGCCACCAGAGAAGAAGTGATAGCGGCGGCAAAGGCGGCCGGGGTGCACGAATTTGTGAAGCGCCTTCCGGAAGGCTACGATACCGTCATTACGGAGGACGGTGTCAATCTCTCCAAGGGACAGAAGCAGCTTTTGACCATTGCCAGAGCCATGTTATCCGAGGCGAAAATGCTGATTTTAGACGAGGCAACGTCTAATGTCGATACCAGAACGGAACTTCGTATCCGGGCGGCAATGTTGAAATTGATGGAAGGAAAGACCTGTTTTGTCATTGCACACAGACTGTCTACGATACAAAACGCAGACAAAATTATTGTGGTGAATAACGGCAATATCGAGGAAAGCGGAACCCATGCCGAATTAATGCAAAAACAGGGATTCTATTATAAACTTTATGCTTCACAGTTTCAGTAAAATGTGATAGAATGGATTAGAATAATAAAGCACAGGCAAATGTGTAATTAGGGGAACGCGTGAACTGTGGAAGATAAAAGGAAGGATAAGATAAATGGCTAAGTTTTTCAGTGCGGATAATAAGTTTTTTGTGTTAATGAGTAAGATTTTCGATATGCTGGTACTCAGTGTGACCTGGTTATTGTTCAGCGCCACCGGTTTGGGTGTTGCAGGATATTGCGTCGGTACCGGCAAGGTGGAGGCAGGGAGCTTCGCATTTTATGCGCTTTTAGTACTTGCTGCTGCACTTACCGCCTTAATGGGTCCTGCAAGTACGGCGTTTTATTATACGGTAGTAAAGGTAATTCGCAGGGAACGCAGTTACATGTTTAAGGAGTTTTTCCGTTCCTTTAAGCTGAACTTTAAGCAGGGCGTGATTCTTGGATTTATTTATGAGGTGTTAACCATCCTTGCAATTATTGACTTTTTCTACTTATGGGAGACCTCGGCAAACGGCTCCAAGATGGGTGGCATGATGCTGGGAGCATTTCTTGTGCTTGTGGTTTTCACGATTTTTTCGGTGATTTATGTTTTCCCGATATTGTCCCGTTTTACGGTGACCATAAAGAATTTAATTAAGTGGGCGTTTTTTATGTCGATTCGCCATATCGGCTGGACGTTGCTTATGACGGTGCTGTTTGTGGGGAGCGGTGTACTGATGTATTTGTCGTTCTTTTATATGCCGCCGCTGATGTTCATTATGCCGGGGATTTATATGATTCTGGTATCGTTCCCGATGGAGCGCATCTTCAAGCGTTATATGCCTGTAGAGGAAACGTCTGAGGAGGAATCCGGAATCGACCAGTGGTATAACGAGTAAGTATCCGAAGGGATTCAGACAAGGAGGGTTCTATGGAGAAAAAATTGTATGATATGATGCATTGGGGCAGAATCGAAGCTGTGGTCTATGCGGAAGAGGACAAGCCGTATGAGTTTCTGGGCGCGCATCGTACGGAAGACGGGACTTTGATTCAGGCGTATTTCCCGGATGCCCGTGAAGTGAGTGTACTTTATCGGGGGAAAGAATACCCGATGGAGTGTGCGGATGAGAGCGGCTTTTTTGCGGTTTTACTGGAGCAGAAGACCGTGAAAACGTACCGATACCTTGTGAAGTATGAATCCGGAGAAACGGAATGTGAGGATGTATATCGTTTTGAAACTACACTTTCCGAGGCGGAGATGGAAGCGTTTTCGGAGGGGATTCATTACGAGGCGTACAAGATGTTAGGTGCGCACCCGATGACTGTGGACGGTGTAGAGGGCGTGCGGTTTGCCGTATGGGCACCGAATGCGATTCGTGTCAGTGTTGTGGGTGATTTCAATTTCTGGGACGGCAGACGTCTTCCGATGCATCGTCATGAGAAGTACGGCATCTTTGAATTGTTTGTTCCTGGGATAAAACCGGGAGATATTTATAAGTATGAGATAAAGGTAAAAGGCGGTTTGTCCGTGCTGAAGGCAGACCCGTATGCCTTTGCCGCACAGAAGCGTCCGGATACGGCCTCGGTGGTGACTGATGCTTCCGCGTTTGTGTGGAAGGATGAGACTTGGCAAACCGAAAAGGCAAAGGCGTTATCCAAGGAAAAGCCGATGGCAATTTACGAGATGCACCTCGGTTCCTTCAAAAAGCCTTCCGAGGAGGACGGTAGCTTTTACAACTATCGCGAGCTGGCGGTTATGGTGGCGGAGTATGTAAAAGACATGGGCTATACCCATATTGAATTGCTTCCGGTGATGGAGCACCCGTTTGATGGTTCCTGGGGTTATCAGGTGACCGGGTATTATGCACCGACGGCACGTTACGGCACGCCGGAGGATTTTAAGTACTTTGTAAATTATATGCACGAGCAGGGAATCGGTGTGATTTTGGACTGGGTACCGGCCCATTTCCCGAGAGATACCTTCGGACTGGCGGAGTTTGACGGCACCTGTCTGTACGAGCATAAGGACCCGCGTCAGGGCAGTCACCCGCATTGGGGCACCTTGATTTTCAATTACGGCAGACCGCAGGTGTCAAACTTCCTGATTGCAAATGCCATGTACTGGGCAGAGGAGTTCCATGCGGACGGCATCCGGATTGATGCTGTGGCGTCTATGCTGTATCTGGATTACGGAAAGCAGGACGGTGAGTGGGTAGCAAACAAGTACGGTAGCAATGAGAATTTAGAGGCAATTGAGTTGTTTAAGCATCTCAATTCCATGATGAAGAAGCGGAATCCGGGTGTGATTATGATTGCGGAAGAGTCTACGGCTTGGCCGAAGGTGACCCATTCCGTGGAAGACGACGGCCTTGGCTTTGATTATAAGTGGAACATGGGTTGGATGAACGATTTCACCAACTATATGAAAGCGGATCCGGTTTACCGGAAGGGCAACCAGGGGGCATTGACCTTCAGTATCATGTATGCCCACAGCGAGAACTTTGTGCTGGTACTTTCCCATGATGAGGTGGTACACGGCAAAGGCTCCATGGTAAACAAAATGCCGGGCACCTACGAGCAGAAGTTTGATAATCTCCGTGCAGCGTACGGTTATATGATGACCCATCCGGGCAAGAAGCTTTTGTTTATGGGACAGGATTTTGCCCAGTTTGCGGAATGGAACGAGGCAAAGAGTCTGGAGTGGGAGCTTATCGAGCAGTATGACTCTCATCGTCAGATGCAGACGTATTACAAGGCCTTGAACCATCTGTATACATCTCATCCGGCCTTGTACGAGGGAGATTATTTACAGGAGGGCTTCGAGTGGATTGACTGCATGGATGCGGAACGCAGTATTATTACGTTCCTGCGCCGTTCAAAAGACAGCAAGGAGCAGCTGCTTGTAGTATGTAACTTTACGCCGGTGACCCATACGGAGTATCGCGTCGGAGTACCGTTTGCCGGTAAGTTTAAGGAGATTTTTAACAGCAGTAAGCCGGAGTTCGGCGGAAACGGCGAAGGAAATCCTCGTGTAAAGACCTCCAAACCGGTGAACTGGAACAATCGTGATAATTCCATCGAACTGACGATTCCGGGCCTTTCCATGATGGTATTTTCCTGTGAAGAGGTAGTGCCGAAGAAGGCTGCGGCGAAGAAAACAACCGCAAAGAAGGAGACGAAGTCCGCAGAAAAGAAGCCGGCTGCAAAGAAGGAGACGAAGGTTGCAGGAAAGAAGACTCCGGCAAACAAAGAAGCGAAATCCGCAACGAAGAAGTCTTCCAAGTAACAAAAGTGGAGTGTATTTAATAAAAGGGTCAAATCAAGCTTAGGGAATAAGTGGCTTTAACGAAACAAAAGAAATCAGGAGGAACAAAAGATGGATTGGACAGTTTTAGAGTCGTTTTTAGATGCGGCTTGGCCGAAGGCGTTTGAAATCGTAAAGCTTATTGTGGTAGCACTTTTAATCTGGTTTATCGGTAAGAAGGTTATTAAGCTGGTGTTAAAGGTGACAAAGCATGCATTGGAAAAGGGTAAGGTAGATGAAGGGGTACAGAGCTTTTTGATGTCGTTGGTTCGTATTTTACTGTACGGCGTGCTGATTGTTGTTTTAGTCGGTACGATAGGTATTAATACTACTTCTATCATCACACTTCTCGGTTCTGCCGGTGTGGCAATCGGTTTGGCATTGCAGGGTAGCCTTTCCAATTTTGCCGGCGGCGTGTTGATTTTAATTTTGAAGCCGTTTAAAATCGGTGATTACATTGTGGCAAAGGGGCTGGAAGGTACGGTTGTCGGCATCGACATTTTCTATACGAAGCTCTTAACCGTAGATAATCGTCTGGTCGTATTGCCGAACGGTTCTCTTTCTAATAGTGATTTGGTGAATGTCAGCCATGAGCCGACCCGCCGTGTGGATTTGGTGGCTTCTGTGGATTACGGCAGCGATATTAAGAAAGTAAAATCGATTTTATTTGACATCGGCTCTAATTTGGAGTATTCTTTTGAAGATGAAGGACATCCGGTACAGGTGTATGTGAACAGTTATGAAGCCAGCTCCATTGATTTAGGTCTTCGTTTCTGGGTAAATGCAGAGGATTACTGGACCGCAAAGTGGGAAGCTACCGAGCAGATTAAGGAGAAGTTTGACGCTGCCGGCATCAGCATTCCGTTTAACCAGCTGGATGTTATGATTAAGAATAAATAAGATTTATTGAGGGAGATTACCGATATGTCAGAAAAGGTAACGGATTTTTTCGGAATTGACGTGTTTAACGACACGGTCATGGCAGAACGCCTTCCGGAAGAAACATATGCAGCATTGAAAAAGACAATTGAAAACGGGGAAGAGTTGGATGCACAGGTGGCGGAAGTGGTAGCCAATGCCATGAAGGACTGGGCAATCGAGAAGGGTGCTACCCATTATTCTCACTGGTTCCAGCCGATGACCGGAATTACCGCGGAAAAGCACGATGCATTTATTACTCCGGCACCGGGCGGGAAGGTAATGATGGAGTTTTCCGGAAAAGAGCTCATTAAGGGTGAATCCGATGCTTCCAGTTTCCCGAACGGCGGACTTCGTGCCACCTTTGAGGCACGTGGCTATACCGCATGGGATTGTACCTCCCCGGCTTTTGTTCGTGAGGATGCGGCAGGTGTTACCCTTTGTATTCCGACGGCTTTCTGTTCCTATACAGGCGAAGCGTTGGATAAGAAGACTCCGCTTCTTCGTTCCATGGAAGCGCTGAATACTCAGGTACTCCGTATTTTGAAATTGTTCGGCAACGACGATGTGAAGAGTATTTCTTGTTCCGTAGGTCCGGAGCAGGAGTATTTCCTCGTAGACCGGGCAAAGTTTTTAAAGAGAAAGGACCTTATCTTTACGGGACGTACTCTGTTCGGTGCCATGCCGCCGAAGGGACAGGAGATGGACGACCATTACTTCGGTACGTTAAAAGAGAAGGTTGCTTCCTTCATGAAGGAATTAAACGTAGAGCTGTGGAAACTCGGCATTACCGCAAAGACCCAGCACAACGAGGCAGCTCCGGCACAGCATGAGCTGGCTCCGATTTACGATATTGCCAATATTGCGACGGACCACAACCAGCTGATTATGGAGGTTATGAAAAAGGTGGCAAATCGTCACAATATGGAGTGTTTGCTTCACGAGAAACCGTTTGCAGGGGTAAACGGGTCCGGTAAGCATAACAACTGGTCCATCGTAACGGATACCGGCGAGAATCTGTTTAAGCCGAGTAAGAAGCCTCACGAGAATATCCGCTTCTTACTGTTCCTATCCGCAATCTTAAAGGCGGTGGATGAGAATGCAGAGCTCCTTCGTTATTCCGCATCCTGTCCGGGCAATGACCACAGACTGGGCGGTCACGAGGCTCCGCCGGCCATTATTTCCATTTTCCTCGGCGAACAGCTTGAGGATATTTTGGCACAGATTAAAGAAAACGGTGAGGCTACCGAGTCAAAAAAGGGCGGTAAGCTGAACACCGGTGTACATACCCTTCCGGCCTTAAAGAAGGATGCGATGGACCGTAACCGTACGTCTCCGTTTGCATTTACCGGAAATAAGTTCGAATTCCGTACCGTAGGTTCTTCCATGTCTATTGCGGGTGTGAATTCTATATTGAATACGATTGTGGCAGAGGCTCTCTGCGAGTTTGCGGATGAACTGGAGCAGGCAACGGACTTTGAGTCTGCAGTGAAGGAACTTATCGCAAAGACCGTAAGAAAGCATGAGCGCATCGTATTTAACGGCAACGGTTACTCCGAGGAATGGGTAAAGGAAGCAGAGCGAAGAGGTCTTCCGAATATCGCCTCTATGGTAGAGTCTATTCCGGCTCTTATCAGTGAGAAGACGATTCGTGTTTTTGAGAAGCACCACGTACTTTCCGAGGCAGAGTTACATTCCCGTGCCGAGGTGGCTTATGAGATTTATTCCAAGGCACTGAATATCGAGGCAAGAACTATGGTGGATATGTCCGCAAAGCAGTATATTCCGGCGGTGATCCAGTATACCACGGAGCTGGCGAACTCTATTAATACCATCCGCCAGGCCGTGCCGGATGCGGATGTGACCGTACAGACGTCCATGCTGTCCGAGATTTCTGAGCTTTTGGTGGAAGCAAGAGCTGCACAGAAGACACTGGAGGCTCGTATTGAGGAAGCAGGTAAGAAGATGCCGGGTAAGGAGCAGGGCTTGTATTTCCGTATGGATGTGGTTCCGGCAATGGAAGCTCTCCGTGCACCGATTGATAAGCTGGAGATGCTGGTAGCGAAGAAGGATTGGCCGGTGCCGAGCTACGGTGATTTGTTGTTTGAACAGTAAACTAAGAGGATATTTAAGAAGAAGCGGTTGCGTGTAAATGCGCAACCGCTTTTTGTTGTAGGTGTGAGTGCAGTGGTGTGTTTTCTGAGATTTCATGAGGTTTTTCGGAAAATTAGAATTGGATTAGAATACGGTTAACCCTATTGCATTCATAAAAAAAGTATCATACAATAGGGACAGTTCAAAGAACAATGGAGAGAACATAGGAGGCTGGAGTATATGAAGAGCGCAAAACAGATTGTTTTCATCACAATCGGTGTCGTGATGATTTTTCTTGCGGTTGGGCTGATTTTTATGAAACGGGATGTAGACCGCGGAGAGCGTCTGCACGGAGAGAACGGAACGAGAGTGTTTGAAGGCCCGGTAAATTCACTGATATTTGAAGCGGGGGCGTGTGATATCGATATCGTGACCGGGGATACGCAGGATTATATTCTTGAGTATGAATCGTTATCCCATGCAACCATTTCGGATCACTTGGAGAACGGGGAATTGGAGATTACGTTGAAGATGGATACGGATTGGTCCACGAAGTGGTTTGATTCCGATTTGGACGATGCAAAGATTACCTTGACCATACCGAAGAATGCCGAACTTGACAGTGCGCTGTTTGAATTCGGAGCGGCAGAAATTACTATGGAAGAGATTGCAGCGAAAAAGCTGTATCTGACGGTAGGTGCCGGAGAGTTAAATGCGGATAGGCTTACGGCTACGGAACTCGCAAGGTTTAATGTAGGTGCAGGCGCGTTTTATGCGGAAGATGTGGCTTTGATGAATGCAGAGCTGGTGTGCGGAGTCGGAGAAATGAATGTATCCGGTAGCTTTGACGGTGATACGACAGTGGATTGCGGTGTGGGTGCCATGGAACTGTACGTGCGGGGCGAGCAGGAAGACTATCGGGGTGAACTTAACTGTGGTCTGGGTGAAGTGGAGTTCGGAGATATCAACATTGACGGAAGCGGAAAGAGAAGTCACGGAACAGCTTCGGCAGAGCGCCGGATGGATATAAAGTGCGGCATCGGAGACGTAGATGTTCAGTTTTATAAGTAAACAATGAGAGAGGAGATAAAGCTATGGAAATGCAGAATAAGAAGCTGGCAAAGTCCAGAAACGACAGAAAGTTGTGTGGTGTGTGCGGAGGATTCGCAGAGTATCTGAATCTGGACCCGACGGTGGTTCGTTTGATCTGGGTGCTGTTGTCGCTTTGTGCGGGCGGCGGATTAATCGCATATATTATCGCTGCACTGATTATGCCGGAAGCATAAGCTAAGGCATAGAACGGGAACCGCCGGTTCGTGGTAAGGGCGGAATCTTTCTGGGCCATATACTTTCTTTTCATGGGTTACGGATATAAGTTTTTCTAATTGCCCCGGAACATATTGCGAATGGGGACACAACCGGTCTTATGCGGCATCCATGCCTTATGGCGAATTTGTTTGCAACAAATTCGTGCTCCGCAGGATGCACACGATCGCAGATGTAGACTGCTTCGCAGTTACGCATCGGCGCAAAAGTGTATAAACGGGACAATAAGAAAATCTAATATCCTCCACGATATTCAAAGAAAGTATATGGCGCAGAAGGATTCCGGTCACTTACAAAGGGACGGCGGTTCCTTTTTTTATTGCTTGCTTAATCAATGGATAAAAGGTTTATAAAATCAATAGTTGACAAATGCAACTATATGATGTATGATGTTTGAAAAAGAAGAGGGGGAAGATAGAGAATGGATTTAATTCAACAGTTTCGTGAGTATACAAGGCAGTTGGAGTGTCATCTGGGTTATATGAATCAGGCAGATTGCTGTTGTTGCGGAGTAAGTCAAACACAGTGTTTTTTGATTGTGGAGATTGGACGGAAGCCGGGGATTTCCGTGAAGGAACTGGCGGAGATTCTTCGTACGGATAAAAGTGCAATCAGCCGTTCCGTAGAAGAATTGGTGCAGAAAGGTTTTGTGGAGCGCACTCCGTCGAAGGAAGACCGGAGGTTTGTGGAATTGCGTTTGTTACAGAAAGGGCAGGAACGGTTTGAAAAAATCGAGCATGATATGTACCTTAAGTTTAAAGATGTGTGGGAGAGAATTCCGGAAGAGAAACAAGGACAGGTGTTGGAATCTTTGAAGTTGTATAATGATGCTTGTTTGGCTGCGGAGAACGTTGATCGGATGTAGAGGAGGTAAAGTGGATATGAGTCATGCAGAGAAAGCAAGTCAATATTTTAAACAGAAATTTCATTGTTCCCAGGCGGTGCTGGCATCGTTTGCGGAGGAGTTGGGTCTGACGGAAGAACAAGCCTTAAAATTAGGTGGATGCTTTGGTGCCGGTATGTGCAAGGGAGAGGTTTGCGGGGCGTGTGTCGGAGCATTAATGGTATTGGGTATGAAGTTCGGTCAATACGAAATTGAGGATATTGAGAGCAGAGTTAAGACGAATAAAGTGACGGAACGTTTTCTCGACGAGTTTGGCAAGATGAACGGGTCCTATCTGTGTAAAGAGTTATTGAACTGTGATGTAGCTACGGAAGCCGGACGAAAGTACGCAAAGGAACATAATCTGTTTACGGAGTTCTGCCCGAAAATGGTTGTATCCGCTGTAGAACTTGTAGAAAAGCTTATGTAGGAGAGATTTTTTTATAAAGAGATACGGTAGAAAAATGAAGAGAATTATTTATGGAAAGAACTGCCTTTTGTACAACAGAACAAAGGGCAGTTTTTTATACCAAACCCTTGTACTTTTCAAAAAGGTGTGTTATGCTAGAAAGTGGGTTAAACTTAAAATTAATTTTTGCCTGATAAGAAAGGGAATTGCTATGAAGAAATTGATTGATATGATAGCGGAAGACGTAAAGGACGCGTTTTTGGCTTGCGGATATGAAGAGAAGTTCGGTATGGTGTCTTTGTCCAATCGTCCGGATTTGTGCCAGTACCAGTGTAACGGTGCCATGGCTGCGGCAAAGCAGTATAAGGTAGCTCCGATTGAGATTGCAAAGGCAGTGGTTGCGCAGCTTTCCGAGAGTGAGACCATTTCGGAAGTGTCTGCGGTAATGCCGGGTTTTATCAATATTAAGGTAGATAACGAATTTCTTGCGGCGTATTTGCAGGAGATGACGGAACAGGAGAGTTACGGTTTTGAGAAGGCAAAGAATCCGCTCACGATTATTGTGGACTACGGCGGACCGAACGTGGCAAAGCCGCTTCATATCGGTCATTTGCGTTCCGCGGTAATCGGAGAGAGTATTAAGCGTATTTGCCGTTTCGCAGGTCATAAGGTTATCGGTGATGTACATTTGGGAGACCTTGGACTTCAGATGGGTCTTGTTATCGAGGGAGTGCGTTTGCGTGACCCGTCGCTTCCGTATTTTGATGAGAATTTCACCGGTGAGTATCCGACGGAGCCGCCGTTTACCCTTTCGGAGTTGGAGCAGATTTATCCGGAGGCTTCCGCACGTTCCAAACAGGACGAAGTGTTTAAGGAGCAGGCACAGCGCACGACGCTTGAATTCCAGCAGGGAAAGCGGGGGTATGTGGCTTTGTGGCAGCACATTATGAATGTGTCCGTGCCGGATTTAAAGAGAAACTACGAGAATTTGAATATTTCCTTTGACCTTTGGAAGGGAGAGAGCGACGTACAACCGTATATTCCGGACATGGTACAGGATTTGATTGATAAGGGTCTGGCTTACGAGAGCCAGGGCGCTATGGTAGTGGACGTACAGGAAGAGAGCGATACGAAGGAGATTCCGCCGTGTATCGTGAGAAAGTCCGACGGTGCGGCACTGTATGCCACCTCTGATTTGGCAACGATTGTGGAGCGTGAGAAGCTCTATGAGCCGAACCGCTACATTTACCTTGCGGATAAGCGTCAGGAGATGCACTTTACCCAGGTATTCCGTACCGCAAAGAAGGCAGGTATCGTGGAGCAGGAGAAGGATATTATGTTCCTTGGTTTCGGTACCATGAACGGCAAGGACGGTAAGCCGTTTAAGACAAGAGACGGCGGTGTGATGCGTCTGGAGCAACTCATTGCGGATACCAATGAAGAAGTATTAAAGAAGATGACGGAAAACCGTGATATGGACGAAGCGGAAGCAAAGGAGATCGCAAAGCTTGTGGGTCTTGCGGCGATTAAGTACGGCGATTTGTCCAATCAGGCAACCAAGGATTATATTTTCGATTTAGAGCGCTTTACCTCCTTTGAGGGAAATACCGGTCCGTACATTTTGTACACCATGGTTCGTATTAAGTCCATTCTTGCAAAGTATGCGGCGGACGGTGCGGAGAAGAAACCGGTGGCAATCAATGCCAGCGTAAGAGAATACGGTGCAGACGAGCTTGCACTGATGCTTCTGACCGCGCGTTTTAACGATGTGATGGAGCATGTTTACGAGGAGACCGCTCCGCACAAGCTTTGTCAGTATATTTATGAGCTGGCGGATGCGTTTAACAGTTTTTACCACAATAACAAAATCATTGCAGAGACCGATGGGGTAAAGCAGGGTGAGTGGATTTCTCTTATTACTCTGGTACTTCGTTTACTGGAAATTTGCATTGATTTACTTGGTTTTTCAGCACCGGACAGAATGTAAGGTGACGTAACGTACAGAGAGGGATTATGTTTACAGGACGTACACAGGAACTGGAACGGCTCGAGGCATTGTATGCTTCGGAGCGTAGCGGTATCATTGTTCTTTACGGAAGAAGCGGTATCGGAAAAACGGCACTGACAAGACAGTTTGTGCAAGGGAAAAAAGCGGTTTACTTTGGGGCACGTCGTGTGACGGCGGAGGAGCAGCTGCTTTGTATGAAGCAGGAATGGGAAGCGGAGGATGCCGAGGATTTTTATGGGGCGTTGACTGCGGTGTATGAAAATTACGGATTGGCAGGGAAACTGGTGCTTGTCTTTGATGAGTTCCGGAATCTGCTGGAGGGCTCCGATGCCTTTTTGAATGCATTTTGGCGTTTTTATGCGGAGCATCATACAGACGGTTCGTTGTTGGTACTGTTGCTTTCTTCCTCGGTAAGCTGGGTGGAAAACGAGATGACCGCAACCCTCGGAAGCGGGGCCAGATTATTACAGGGCTTTATTAAGCTAAAAGAGTTTTCCTTTATGGAACTGGCAGGATATCATAAAAACAGTTCCGTACAGGAAAATATTTATACTGGTGCGGTACTGGGCGGAGTGCCTGCGTACTTGCGGCTTTGGAAGGAACGGGACAGCTTTAAGGACAATGTGATGCGTTTGCTTTTGTCCGAGGATGCGCCTTTGTTTTCCGAAGCGGAGCACTATTTGAAAAAAGAATTGCGCGAACTGTCCGCCTATAATACGATTCTGGCGACGTTGGCTCAAGGAACCTATAAATTAAACGATATTTATGCCCGTACCGGGTTTTCCAGAGCAAAAATCAGTGTGTATTTAAAGAATTTGACGGAGCTGGATTGTACGGAAAAGCTGTTTTCCTTTGATACCAGTGAGCAGAGAAGCGTACAAAAGGGCTTGTATCGGATCAGAGAGCCGTTTTTGCGGTTCTGGTACCGTTTTATCTATCCGAATCTGTCAGAGATTGCCATGGGAGGCGGAGAAAACGTTTATCAAAAGGCGATAGCACCGTATTTGACCGAGTATGTCAGGGAGGATTTCCGGGATGTCTGCGGCGAGTATTTGCAGGTCATGAACCGTTATAAGCAGCTTCAGGCACAGTACGGAACCTTCGGCGTCTGGTACGGTAAAATCGGAACCATTGATGTGGTGGCGAAGTCCTCCGACGGGGCATGCCTTGTGGGCTTTTGCGATTGCAGCGAGGAAAAGACGGATTTGACTGTGCTGGAAGGGTATGAAGTGATTTTGGAGAGTGCCGGAATACGTCCGACGGAGCGTTATGTATTTTCCATGCAGGACTTTACAACCGAGGCGGAGATGTTTGCAAAGGAACAAGGGATTGTTTTGGTGTGTGCAAAGGATATGTAGTAGTTTAGATGCTTAAGTGTCGGAAAGGCAGAAAGATGTACCATAAGATTGCAAGACTGATTATATATAAAGAGATTGCGGAGGCGGAGATTTTAAACGGAATCGCTTCCTGTATTCATGCATATGAACAAAAGCAGAGGGATAAGTCCGAGACTGTGGAAGGGCTGTATGTACAGGTGCATAAGCTTCTGGATTTGGCTACGGCTTACGGCTTTGACGAGAATTTATGGCAGGCCTATCTGGCGTATCTTCTTGCCATGACGGAGACTCCGTTTTCCCTGTTGTGCGAGAAGAACGGTGCGTCGGAAGGGTCGGTTAATGTTCTTGCGAAGAACGACTTCGGGATTTTCAGGGAATTGTTTTTCTATGATTTTTCGGCAATTGAGAAAGACTTGGAAATCAATTGCTTTTCGGTGATTACAAACTATCGTTCCATTCCGAAAAAAGTGCAGCACTTCAATAAGGGTGTGAGCGATAAGGTAAAGGAACTGCAGCATGCGCTGGCACAGACGAAGGACGCAGAGGATGTGTTTGCGGCAGTTACCGATTTTTATAAGAAATACGGTGTCGGTCAGTTCGGATTAAATAAGGCGTTCCGTCTGGTGGGAGAAGGAGAGGATTTTTCCCTACAACCCATTACCAATACCGAGATTGTACGGCTTTCCGATATTATCGGATATGATTTACAGAAGAAGACGCTGGTTGAGAATACCAAGGCATTTGTGGAAGGGAAAAAGGCGAACAATGTACTGCTTTACGGTGACAGCGGTACCGGAAAATCCACCAGCATCAAAGCAATATTAAACGAGTTTTATGACGACGGATTGCGAATGATTGAGATTTATAAGCATCAGTTCCATCAGTTGTCGGCATTGATTTCGAAGATTAAAAACCGGAATTATCGGTTTATTATCTATATGGATGACCTGTCCTTTGAGGAGTTTGAGATTGAGTACAAGTATTTAAAGGCGGTCATTGAAGGCGGTTTGGAAATCCGACCGGAGAATATTTTAATCTATGCCACCTCCAACAGACGGCACTTAATAAGAGAGACCTGGTCGGACCGTTCGGATATGTCAAAGGATGAGTTGCATCGTTCCGATACCATGCAGGAGAAGCTCTCGCTGGTGGCCCGGTTCGGTATTTCCATTAATTACTCCGCGCCGGATAAGCGGGAGTTTGAACGGATTGTGAAAGGCATTGCAGCCAAGTATCCGGAGCTTGCCGGAAAGGAAGAAATGCTGTTGGCACAGGCAAATATCTGGGAGCTTCGCGGAGGCGGACTTTCGGGACGAAGTGCACAACAGTTTATCCACTATATACTGGGGAAAGAAGAATAGACGCAAGGCGTATGATTTACTTTGAAAGGAGAATGGGTATGAGAAGAACGGTAAGAAAGCAGATGAAAAAGGTGCTGTTTGCGGTGTTGTGCGGCAGCTTGTTGTTGGCAAAAGGAACGTACGCGTCTGCTGCGACGGAGGCGGTTTATGAATATGATGTGGAGCGCGGAGAGAGTAATGTATATCGCGGAGTCGTATCTACTTTTGGTCTGAATGTGCGTTCCGGTGCCGGAAAAGGAAATCCGGTGTTGGAGTTAAACGGAACGAACGTCACTCTGGATAAGGATGATGAGGTGGCGATTCTTGATCAGGCAATCGATGACGGACAGGTATGGTATAAGGTATCATTTTTAAAAGATGAAAACATTTTAGTCGGCTATGTTCATAGCAGTTATGTCAATTTGACGGTAGATATCGTGGCACCGTTGGCAACGCCGACGCCGATTCCGACAGCGACGCCGATTCCGACCCCGACAGAGAAGCCGGCAGAGGTGACTGCGACGCCGACTCCGACCGTAGAGGATGAGATAGAAAAGGATGGTAACGGAGGCGGTATTGTTGCGTTGCTTGTAGTGGCCGCAATTGCTGTCGGCGCATTTGTAGCTCTTTGGTATGTAAAGAAGCACACTGACGATATGAAGGGAAGCGATACAAGTGAAAAACTGGATAATTTGAAAAATGTACCGCTTGCCAATGCTCCGTTGTCCACGGACGGTACGCCGATACCTGTTATGAAGCGCCGTGAACAGCCGGTACAGGAGGAGTACGAGGAAAACAGACATTATCAGGCAGAACGTCAGGATGAGGCAAGTATTCTTGCTGACAAGGAACGTGCCCGTCTGATGAACGAGGAGATGATTCGTCAGAGCCGTAACGGTGAAAATATAGAAGAAGATGCCCGTTTGCGTGAAATTGCGGCAAACTTAAAGGAAAAGGAAGTTTTGAAAGAGGAAATTGACCGGTTACGTATCGGCGACATGGTATATCATGAGTATTTCGGTAAGGGAATTGTGCGTGATAACAGCGATGTGAAGGTAATCGAAATCAGCTTCGGTCAGGATGTACGTTTCCTTAACAAGGCGTCCTGCGCTTCCAAGAGATTACTGCGTAAGCTGTAAGCAGCTTGCAAGGCGGCAACAAAATAAAAGAGTGATAATATGTACCCGGTAGCAAATCGAAAAGGTTTGTTACCGGTTTTTTTGCTTCATAGGTGTTCCTATGAAGCAAAAAACGCTCCGCGGGGTGTGCACTCGCGCGAATGGAAGATGTCGCGAGCGACCGCGCTCGGCACCGGAGTCCGCAAGCAGACTCCGATCTTAGCCTCGTTCCGTGACCGGACTATCGCTCAGGTACAAATAGAAGGTGAGCAGATAGAGACCGCTTAAGCCGACCAGGGCGTAAACGATACGGGAAATCCAGGACATGGAACCGAACAAAAATGCAACTAAATCGAAATCAAAGAAGCCGATTAACCCCCAGTTTACCGCACCGATAATGGCGATGGTAAGGGCTGTTGCATCCAGTAATCTGTTTCTCATGGTTGCCTCCGTTCTGCCGTAAAGCGGCTGGTTACAGTGTAGTCCGGAGGATTGCCTCCGGCACATTGCAAAGTGAATTTACTTTACGGTTCTAGTGTGGTTTTTTCATAGAAAAAATAAACAACCAAATTTTTTCAGAAAAAGTATTGACAGAATTAATTTTATAGTGTACTATGTATCTAGTGCACTAAGGCGGTGATAGGAAAAGGAGGTATGAGATGGAGTTTTCTACAAATACACCGATTTATTTGCAGGTGGTAGACGAAATCAAGCGAATGCTGATGAGTGGGGAGCTTCAGCCGGGAGAGAAGCTTTGGTCGGCCAGAGATATGGCGGTGCGGTATAAGATTAATCCCAATACGGCGGCCAGAGTGTATAAGGAGCTGGAGTTGCAGAATCTTTGTTTTACAAAGCGGGGACTTGGAACGTATCTGACCGAGGAAGCAGGCATAGCGGAACGGTTGAAGAAGGAGAAGGCTGAACAGCTTCTGTCGGATACGATTGCGACATTTTTGGGGTTGGGATATACCAAGGAGGAGCTGTTGGAGTTGTTCCAAAAGGCACTTGCAAGGTTGTAACGGTAGGGTGATACGACATAGTATCAATAGGATTATAAGGAGGACATTATGGTAGAAGCGAAGATGGTGGGAAAGCGTTATTTAGGGAAGCAGGCAGTGAAGGATGCCAGTATGATATGGGAAGACGGTAAGATTTATGCATTACTCGGACCGAACGGCAGTGGCAAGACCACATTTATGAAAATGGTGGCGGGCCTTGTAAAGCCAACGTCCGGAGAGTTGTATTACAACAACGAAAAAATCGGTGTGGAGTCCAAAAAGAAAGTGGCGTATATGTCTACAGAGCCGTTCTTTTATTCCTACATGACCGTAAAGCATGTGGGAAAATATTACGAAGACTTTTTTGAAGATTTTTCCATGGCACGTTACGAGGAACTGATTACCCGTATGGAACTTAAGATGACCGATAAGGCAAAGGAGCTTTCCTCCGGTCTTGCGGCAAAGTTAAAGCTTGCGGCTACTTTGGCCCGTGACGCGCAGCTTTACATGTTAGACGAACCGCTAAACGGCATCGACATCATTGCCCGAGAAAATGTGATTCAGACCATCGTAGAAGCGGCAGAAGAGGGAAAGACGGTTGTGATTTCCAGTCACCTGGTGGATGAGCTGGAGCCGATTGTAGACAACGTGGTATTTATGAAGCAGGGCGGCGTGATTTTGTCCGGAGATGCGGAAGAGATTCGTACCAAGCATGGCAAATCCATTGTAGACTTGTATAAAGAAGTGTACGCATAAATAGGAGAGGAGATAAATACTATGGGTAAATTAATTAAATATGAGTTTAGAAAGCAGCTGATGTCAAAGCTGGTGGTGGGAATTGTAATCGTGGCATTGCAGGTGTTATTTGCAATCGGTTTGATTATTAATAATGCAGATTGGGGCGCAATCGGGTTTGGGGGAACGATAATCGTTGCGGTGTGTTCTTTACTTTATTTCAGTTTTGAGAGTATTGTGACCTATTCCAATGACCTGAAAACGAAACAGAGTTATATGTTATTCCTGACACCGCGGAATATGTTCCAGGTGGTGGGAGCAAAGCTTGTAACTACCATTCTTCAGATTTTTGTGTGCGGCTGTGCATTTGCGGCCATCGGCATCAGTGATTTGTTTTTGCTTTGCGCAAAGCAGAGAAATGTAGAGGAGTTTTTAGATATATTAAAAGGCTTCATTCATGCGTTCACCGGCGTGGAAATTCGCCTGGCCGAAGTGATTTATGTGATTTTGATGCTTTTGATTGCATGGCTGGTATTTGTTGCAATGGCAATGTTTTCCATTACCCTTTCCGCAACTTTACTTTCCAACTGGAAGTATAAGGGTGTAGTAAGTTTTATTATTTTCTTTGTGTTAGATTGGTGTGTAGTAAAGGTGGCAGATCTTGTGACTCCGACAGAATTTCTGGAAAGCGAGTATTTGGTGGTAAATTCGGAAGTTTGGGCAGAAATGGGGGTATACGCCGTAGCACTTGCACTTTGTTACGTGGGAACGTCACTCTTGCTGGAGAAAAAGGTCAGTGTATAACTGCGGAAGAAAAGAACTAAAAATAGTGTGGGGAAACTACTAAAATATTAATAGGAGTGAAAACCAATGAAAAAGAAGGACTATTTTGAGGGCAAAAAGGTATTTGAAGTGACCGAGGAGCAAAGGGGTGCGATTATCACCAAGGAAGAAGGAAACGCCTGCCGGCACAGATTGGAAAAGCGCTGGTTCAGACGACTGGCGGTATTGAATGTGTTAATTATAGTAGTGGTATTGGCGATGTTTTTTACGGGATTGGATGACATCAAGGATTGGACGAAGCAAGTGTCCGCTCAGCTTGAAGAAGAAGCGTCTCCGGATTACGTGGAGGATAAAACCCAGTATCGGTATAATGCCTTGGAGGACGTTCCGTTTGAAGTGACGGCAGTGGGCTACGGAATTGTGATTTTTATTGCGATTTTCTTTGTGGTGTATTATATGTATGCCCAGTATCGTACGATGTCCCTTCGTATTACGGAGAAGAATTTCCCGGAGGTATATGCATTGATCGAAGAATATGCGCGGCGTCTCGGGATTCGTGTTCCAAAGGCTTATGTGGCACAGCAGAATGGTGTTTTGAATGCGTTTTCGGCATTTTTACCGCGCAGACAATGGATTTGTATTCACAGTGAATTGTTCGAGGTGGCCTACAGGGAACATAAGGATATGGATGCACTGGCCTTTGTGATTGCACATGAGATGGCTCATATTTATTACAAGCATGCCACTTTGGGTTATAACCTTGCTATCCTGTTTTCAAAGGTCATTCCGATCATCGGACCGACGGCTTCCAGAACCAGGGAATACAGCTGTGACCGTCTGGCACAGAGACTTACCGGAACGGATGGTTTAGATGCGATGTTGGTGTTGGTAATGGATCGTCATCTGTATAAAATGGTGGACAAGGAAGATTATGTGAAGGAAATGAGAGAACAAAGAGGCTTCTTTGTATGGATTTTCAATTTGTTGGCTGACCATCCTGTCATGAGCAAGCGTGTTGTAGCTTTGGCTGAGGGAAGAGGCAGCGGAAAGTTGTACTGATTGTTTTCATAATTCAACTTTTTTTTACAATTTTTCGTAAGACTTAACAATATTTTTCGTAAGGCTTTACTTGACGAATGGGAGTAGGAAAAGTATAATGAGTGTGGGGTAGTGTGCCCCACACTTTTCGTTTGCAGGTGGGGAGCGCAAAGCGTGCGCCTGCATAAGACAGTTTCAAGGGGGAATGTGCGATGTTAGAGATTTTTAAGACAGCAGAGAACGGCGATTTTACTCGTCTGGAGAAAATTGAAAAAGACTGTTGGGTATCTTTGACCGCACCCAGTCCCAAGGAATTGGAAGAGGTAGCGGGGATGACGGGAGTAGAGCTGGATGCGTTACGTGCGCCTCTCGATGAAGAAGAAAAGGCACGTATCGAACTGGAGGATAATTATCATTTGATCTTGGTTGACTCGCCGGAAATCGAGACGGAGCTGGTGGATGATGTGGAGCGAAAGCGTTACACCACTATGCCGCTTGCGATTATTACCGCAAAGGATATCGTCATTACGGTAACCTTACGGGAAACACCGATTTTACAGTATTTTAAGACCGGGAAAATTAAGGATTTTTGTACCTACAAAAAGACCCGTTTTATTATGCAGGTGTTTTACCGGGTTGCTACGGTGTTCCTGCAGTATCTGCGTGTGATTAACAGAGAGAGTGACCGTCTGGAGGATAAGCTTAAGGAGTCCCAGCGGAATCTGGAGATTATGGAAATGCACGAGCTTGAAAAGGCGCTGGTGTATTTTACCACCGCAATCCGTTCCAACGAGACGGTGTTCGAGAAGCTTCTCCGTACCGAGAAAGTGAAGCGTTATCCGGAGGATGAGGATTTACTTGAGGATGTAATTATCGAGAATAGACAGGCACTTGAGATGGCCAACATTTACAGCGGCATTTTAAACAGTACCATGGATACGTTTTCGTCGATTCTCTCCAATAACTTAAACAGTGTCATGAAGGCACTGGCTACGGTGACGATTGTCATGTCCATTCCTACCATGATAGCCAGCTTTTACGGTATGAATGTGCCGCTTCCGGGGCAGAATCAACCGTATGGCTTTTTATTTGTGCTGGGGGGCGCATTGCTTATTGCCTCCATTGTGGCGATAATTTTTAGAAAGAAGGATTTGTTTTAATGAAGTTTTTTAATCGGTTGGAGCGGAAACTGTGGCAGCATGCCATTCCGAATCTGATGCTTTACATGATTGTGTTGTATGGGGCAGGCTTTATACTGGAGAAAATAATTGCACCGGGATTTTATGCCCAGTGGCTTGATTTGGATGTGTACCGGATTCTCCACGGTGAAGTATGGCGTTTGTTGACGTTTGTATTACAGCCGCCGAGTGACAGTTTTTTCTGGGTGTTTTTGGAGTTGTATATTTACTATTCCATCGGACGTTCCCTGGAAACCATGTGGGGACCGTTCCGATTTAATGTGTATTATTTTTCCGGCCTGTTGTTCCAGATTGTATCGGCCTTTGTGTTCTACGGAATTGCTTGTCTGGTTGTGGGTCAGGGATTGGTTTATATCAACATGGAAGGAATCGGTAGCATGTATTATGTAAACCGTTCCATGTTCTTAGCGTATTTTGTTATGGTGCCGAATGCGACATTTTATATGTTTTTCTTCCTGCCGGTAAAGGCAAAGTGGCTCGGTATCTTATACGGTGCTTTAATGGGCTACGAAGCGATTTGGTATATTACAACCTATGGTTTCCGTGCGGGAGGTCCGTATGCCCTTGCCATTTTAGTTTCCGTGTTGAACTTCATCATCTTTTTCTTTGCAACGAGAAATTTCCGCAGGGTTTCACCGTCGGAGATAAAGAGAAAAGCGGAATTCCGGAAGAAAATGTATGATGCCAAGTGGGAGTCCGGTAATGTGGTGGAGTTTAAGGGACGGAATGTCATCACGCGGCACAAATGTGCGATTTGCGGACGGACGGAGCTGGACGATGATTCGTTAGAGTTCCGGTTCTGTTCGAAGTGTGAAGGAAATTACGAGTACTGCTCGGATCATTTATATACCCATGAACACGTAAGACGGGTAAAAGGAAATACGGAAGAATAGGAAGGTTTTGTATGAATCAGGAATTAATAAAGGCACGGAAGGAATTGCTTGCAAAGAGAGATGTGGAATATAATTTGCCGTGTTATTTAAGAAATCTGGCCGGTGTGTATTACCGCATGGCAAATTATAATCTGGCGATGCTGTATACCTCTTTTGCGGAAGGCTTGGCGGAGGATGAAGAAGAGCTTCCGGAGAAAGCAAAGGTGTATGCCGATAGGGTGAAGACATATATGGATGTTTTGGTTGAGAGGGCGTCTGTGGCATCGGAGGAAATGCTTACAGGACTCGGAGAACTTCGTCGGGAGCTTACGACGGCAATGCAGGCATTGACGGCTTATACCGACCGGTTGTATTTGCATGAGTATGCCTTGCAGCGTCTGGCACCGGGGATGGAAGGTACGGTAGAGGATGTGGACAGTAATGCGGCTTTGGAGGAAATCAGTTCGTTCTTGTTCTTTGATGAGGAGCAGGAAGGTCTTTTGGCGCGTGTATCTGCCACGGTTTCGGAACTTCCGGTTCGCATGACGAAGGCAAAGTTTATGGAATGGGTCAGAAGTACGGCATCCGTATATAAGGAAGCGGATGCGGAGACCCTGGACCGTGTGTTTTATATGTTGTATTCCGCATCCGGCTTATATGAGCCGGAGGGAATGGAGCTGTTTCCGGAATGTAAGGAAGCGTTGGAACGTCTGAACGCATTGGATTACCGCAGCCTTACCGAGGAACAGTACAGGGAAGCAAAAAAGGTCCTGGAGGATGTAACGGAGTTTATTACAGCTGTCAGCGAAGCGTATTTCAGTCTGACGGAGATTACAAATAATCTGATGACAGTCATGCTGACCGAGGGCTATGTGATGCCGGCGGATACCGAGGCAACGGCATGCTGCAGGGACATTTACCGGATGCTTGCGGAAGGCAAGGATTTTACCGATGAGGAGCTGGTAGAGGCATTTGAGTGCTTTGAAGGTGTTCCGGAGCAGATAGAAGAGTTCTTATTTACGGAGGAGGCTTATTTTGACGAGCTTCCTGTAGAGGACAAGTTGTTGGAGGCGATGTTGCAGAAGGTTCTGTATACCAGAGTTGCCTATGCGAGACGTCTACATACCACCAGTATTTTTGTAACGCTGGAGGAGGAGGTACATAAGGAGACTTCCTTTGAGCAGATGTTGGACGAGTTCTGCGAGGCGGTAACCAAGGTATTGGAAAACGGACAGAGGGCGGTAAATCGCGGTGTAATGGCACGTGTGATTCAGAATCTTCCGCTTCCGTTTACGAGAAAGTCGGATATACAGAAGTATGTTTTGGCAGCACTTGAAAACTGTCATGACATGTCGGAGAAGACAGCGGCAATGCGGGCAATTCGCGAATTGGCAGAGGGGATGTAGTACATGGTAGTTTGGAAGGAAGCGTTATATGTAGCCGGGATACCGGAAAAAAGACAAAAACGCATTATGAAGGCCATCGGGAAAAAACGTCCGGTTAAGGATGTTTATCTTTTGACGGCTCCTTCCAACGAAGCAAATTGCCTGGAGTATGTAAAGGCAAACCAGTTATTGCAGCCTTATTACCGTAAAAAAGAGATAGTGGTATACGGATTGGCGGGGAGTGAAGGGGCTGCACAGGAGCTGGCGGCGGCCATGCTTTGCGATACCTATATGGCCACGGGAGAGTTTCAAGTGATTCCTCATCTGGAGCAAAAATGCGGCAAGGCGGGTGATGGCTCATGACGGCGGTGTTACACGCGTTATTGTTCCTGCTTAAGTGGCTGGGCATTTTGGTTCTGGTGATTTTTGGACTGCTTCTGCTTGTGGTACTGTTGGTATTGTTGGCGCCGGTGCGCTATAAAGGAAGGCTTGATAAAAAGGAAGCTCCCGAGGAAATTCTCCGGGCAGACGGTTTGGTGTCGTGGCTGAACCCCTTTTTGCGGGTGAGGATACGATATACCGAAAAAAAGCTGCATTATACCGTGCGGATATTCGGATTTTGTCTGTTAGACAGCGATAAGCCGAAAAAAGAGAAGCAGGTAAAGGAAAAAAAGAAAAAAGCAAAGAAAACCAAAAAAGAGAAAAAGAAGAAACAGAAACCGACAGAGTCAACAGAAGTGCAGCCGATAAAGCCGCAGAAGCCTGTACAGAGTACAGAGAATTCGGGAAAGCCTATGGAATCCGGTACGGTGACTGTACAGACTTCCGTTGAACCGGAGGAAACATCGGCAGATGTTGACGAGGCCGGCGGTAAAAAGAAAGTCTCCCCGTTTACAAAAATAAAGCAGATAATTGAGAAGATTAAGGCGATTCCGGAAAAGATAAAACAAAAGGTATCCCATATCGTAAAAACGGTGAAGCTTTTATGGCATAAGAAAGAGAAGGTAGTAATCTTTCTGCAGGATGAGTTGCACAAAACGGCAATCGGAAAGGCCTGGGCTACACTAAAACAGATTCTTCGCCATATATTGCCGGGAAAGATAAAGGGACAGGTGGAGTTCGGTACCGGCGACCCGGCATCTACGGGAAAAGCGCTGGGCATGTTGGGCGTTTTATATGCCTGGTACGGAAAAGGTGTTACCATTGTGCCTGATTTTTATGAAAAGCGTGTAGTGGCGGAGCTGGAGTTTAAGGGAAGAATCCGGTTCGGCACGTTACTCATAAAGGGCTTACGTCTCATAAGAGACAAGCACGTAAAGCGTTTTATCAAGAATTTTAAGAAATTATTGAAGGTATTGAAACAAAAAGCAGAATAAGGACGGCGCAGGGGCGCGGAAAGGATGTTACGATGGCAGAAAACAATTTTAATGCAACCGTGGAAGCTTTATTTAAGGGGATGGACGGATTCCTTACTACAAAGACCGTTGTGGGCGATGCCGTAAAGTTTGATGACGGTACGATTATTTTACCGCTTGTGGATGTGAGCTTCGGTGTAGGCGCCGGTGCTTTTACGGGAAGTGCAAAGAACAATGCGGGCGGCGGTATGGGAGGAAAGATTTCCCCGAGCTGTGTGCTGGTGATTAAGGACGGTCATGCGAAGCTTGTGAATGTGAAGAATCAGGATGTGGTGACCAAGGTCATCGACATGGTTCCGGACGTATTGGATCGTTTTTCAAAGGATAAAAAAGAAAAAGCGGATATGGATCAGAAAATCAACGAGGTTGTAGAAGGCTTAGAATAGCGGATTTATCGCATTTTTTGAAGAAAAATAAAAAAATTAAAATTTTTCTTGCATTCTTTCGCTTCTTCTGATAGAATAGATTTGTTTGTAGGCCATAGCCTTGAATTTCTATTAAGGAGGTGCAATTGACATGGCTAGATGTGCGGTTTGCGACAAGGGAGCCCTGTTTGGTATGCAGATTAGTCATTCCAGAAGCCAGGTTTCCGGAAGAGCTCATAAAATGTGGAAGTCTAACATTAAGTCCGTTAAGGTTAAGGTTAACGGCGGCGCAAAGAAGATGTACGTATGTGCAGCTTGCTTAAGAGCCGGCAAGGTTGAGCGCGCTTAATTGATGCTCACATAGCGGAATGAATATTAGGGATTTTGCAGGGCCGGGGGTTTTGCAAAGTCCCTTTTCGCGTATGAGGGGTTAGCGACAAAACAGATGATATCCCAACACGAGAAATAAAATGATAAGCAGAACGGAGAGCAGGGTACTGCGTAAGAAAAAGGTAAGCAGCATGCCTACTGCAATCCAAAACAGAATAAAACCGACTACTTTTCGCATGAATATCCCCCGAAAACTCCTGTATCGGTATAGGATATGCGGGATTTTTACAGGTGTTCACGGTTTTTTTCAAAAATAGGTTCACTTTTTGGTTAAAATGAGGTATACTAGAATAGATACATAATCCTAAGATGGAGGAAATGGGTAAAAGGAGGGGTTATAATGAACGCTACGATGAATACGGAACTCGGAAATGTGGTAATCGACAACGAAGTAATTGCAAAGTACGCAGGCTCTGCTGCGGTGGAGTGCTTCGGTGTGGTCGGTATGGCTGCCGTGAATGTAAAGGACGGTATTGCAAAGCTTCTTCGCAGAGAGAGTTTGAACCGAGGCGTGAATGTTACGGTAAACGATAATAAGATTACGGTTGATTTTCATATTATTGTCTCTTACGGTGTAAGTATTTCCGCAGTAGCCGACAATCTTGTCAGCAATGTGCGGTATAAGATTGAAGAATTCTCCGGTCTTCCGGTAGAAAAGATTAATATCTATGTAGAGGGTGTCAGAGTAATCGATTAGAAAATGTGCATCTTATGCATTAAGGAGGATAAACGGTGAGTATGAAGACGATTGATGCGGGAATGGTTCAAAAGTGTTTTCTTTCCGGAGCAAAACGCATCGAGGCTAATAAAGAGTATATCAATGAGTTAAACGTGTTCCCGGTACCGGACGGTGATACCGGTACGAATATGACATTGACGATTATGTCTGCGGCAAAGGATGTTGCCGCTCTGGAGAATCCGTCCATGGAGCAGGTTTGTAAGGCAATTTCCGGCGGCTCCCTGCGTGGTGCCAGAGGTAATTCCGGCGTTATCCTGTCCCAGCTGTTCCGTGGTTTTACCAAGGAATTAAAGGAGCGGAAGGATGCCGGTGTTCCGATGTTGGCAGCTGCCTTTGAACGTGCGGTGGAGACTGCATATAAGGCGGTTATGAAGCCGAAGGAAGGTACGATTCTGACCGTCGCAAGAGGCGGTGCGGAGCGTGCAAGACAGCTGGCGGACGAGGGCGTTGAAGATGTTCTTGTATTTGCGGAAGAAGTTGTGGCACATATGAAGGAAGTGCTTGATATTACTCCGGAGCTTTTGCCGGTATTAAAAGAGGCAGGAGTGGTAGACTCCGGCGGACAGGGCCTTTTGACCATTATGCAGGGTGTTTTGGATGCACTTACCGGCAAGGAAACGGATTTTACCCTTACGGTGTCCGCACCGAGCACAAAGGCTGCTACCGGTGCCGCAAACGATAACATTTCCACGGCGGATATTAAGTTCGGTTATTGCACCGAGTTCATTATTATGGTGGAGAAGCACTATGATATGGACGAGGAATTAAAGTTTAAGGCATATCTGGAATCCATCGGTGACTCCATCGTTGTGGTTTCCGATGAAGATATTGTAAAGGTTCATGTACACACCAACGATCCGGGTCTTGCCATTCAGAAGGCTTTGACCTACGGCTCTTTAACGAAGATGAAGATCGACAACATGCGTGAGGAGCACAGCGAGCGTGTGATTCAGGGTGCAAGTCAGGCACAGCCTGCCGAAGAGAAGCCGGCGGAGGCTGCACCGCGCAAGCCGTTCGGTTTTGTAACGGTTTCTATCGGTGAGGGACTGAATGAGATTTTCAAGGGTATCGGTGCGGACTACATTATTGAGGGCGGTCAGACCATGAACCCGTCCACCGAGGATATGTTAACTGCCATCGAAAATGTAAACGCAGACACGATTTACATTTTACCGAACAACTCCAACATCATTCTTGCGGCAGAGCAGGCAGCGAGTCTTACGGAGGATAAGGAGATTGTGGTTATCCCGTCAAAGACCGTTCCGCAGGGTATTACGGCGTTGATTAACTTCATGCCGGATAAGTCCGTTGAGGAAAATACCAAGCGTATGACCGACGAGATGCAGAATGTAAAGACCGGTCAGGTAACCTATGCGGTTCGTGACACGTCCATGGACGGTAAGGAGATTAAGGCCGGGGATTACATGGGAATCGGTGACAAGACCATTTATGCTGTAGGAAACGATATTGCAGTTGTGACATTTGAACTGTTGGAAGCTTTGATGGATGAGAATTCCGAACTGGTAAGCCTGTACTACGGTCAGGAGACTTCCGAGGAGGAAGCCAATGCGCTTGCTGACAGAGTGATGGAAGCTTATCCGGATGTGGATGTAGAGGTACATCCGGGCGGACAGCCGATTTACTATTATGTACTTTCTGTGGAATAATACGGACAATGCACGAATGTGTTGTCATAGATGAAAATTAGGAGGATAATACAATGGAAAAGACAAAGTTGGGAATTTCTGTAGCTTTATTCAGTGCACTTACCTTTTTATGCGGTTATCTCGGAATTACTGCTTTAGTATTGGTAACAGGCTACATCCTGCTTCGTGAGGAGAACAAATCTTTAAAGAAGGCTGCGGTAAGTACGATTGTACTGTATCTTGCATTTGCTGCATTAAGCATCTGTGTAGGTCTTTTGAGCAATTTCTTCAGCCTGATTAATTTCGGAGGCTGGATGTACGGTAGTGTTATATATACGGTTACCAACGGATTCACTTCTACCTTGAGCACTCTTGTAGATATTGCAGAGAAGGTAGTATTCGGTTTACTGGCATTGTTCGCATTGCTCGGTAAGGAAGTAAAGATTCCGGTAATCGATAAGTTTGTTGAGAAGCATTTCTAAAAATAATAACAAAATGCGAGGGGCTGTCGCACACAGTGCGGGAGCTCCTTTTTCCGTGCAGGCAAAGTGAGCATTGAGTCGACACTGCAAGCTTGCTAGCAAGTGTCGATGAAATGCGAACGCGCCCACGACCGAGCGGCAAATTATATTGAAAGGGGAAGCTGCATGCGGCAAACAGATAAAATCACCTGTATCAAAGGAATTGGTGAAAAAACGGCGAAGCTGTTGCAGAAGCTGGAAGTTTTTACGGTAGGAGATTTGCTTTCCTACTATCCGAGGACTTATGAGACCTATGAACTTCCGACCCCTATTGGGGAGTTAAAGGAAGGGAAAATCGCTACCATTGAGGCATCGGTGATAAAAAGTGCCGATGTGACCAGATACCGAAATCTTCAGGTGCTGACCTGTGTGGTTAAGGATCCGTCCGGCAGTATGAAGCTGACCTGGTATAACCAGCCATATATGAAAAATCAGCTGACCATGGGAACCAGACACCTGTTTCGCGGTAAAGTGGTACGAAAGAAGGGGGCTCTGGTATTGGAGCAACCGAAAAAATACACCCGTGAGGAGTATGGAAGGCTGTTAAAGGTATTGCAGCCGGTGTACAGTCTGACCGAAGGTCTTCGGAACGGTATCATTTCGAAAGCAGTGACGGCAGCATTGGCTGAGTGCGAGAAGGAACCGGAGCGTTTGCCGGCGAAGATTGCGAAAACCCATGACCTCATATCTCACCGGGCAGCGGTGGAAGAGATTCATTTTCCCAAAAGTATGGAGACTTTGACGGAGGCCAGACGTCGTCTGGTGTTTGAAGAATTTTTCCGGTTTATGCTGTTACTGGCGCATCACAAGGAGCAGAAGGAAAAGGAAGTCAATCACTGTCCGATTAATAATACAGCGGAATGTGATCAGTTGATTGCCTCCCTTCCTTATGAGCTGACCGATGCCCAGAAGAAGGTATGGGAAGAGATAAAGAAGGATTTGGCGGGCGGGGGAACCATGGCCCGACTGGTGCAGGGAGACGTAGGCTCCGGTAAGACTATCCTTGCCCTGCTTTCCATGCTGGCTGCGGTAAAGTCCGGTTATCAGGCGGCGCTTATGGCACCGACGGAAGTGTTGGCCAGACAGCATATGGCGGATGCGGTGGCACTCTTTACAACGTTCGGAGTACGGTGTGCCCTGCTTACCGGTTCTATGACCGAAGCACAGAAGAAAAGGGTACGGCAGGAAATTGCCTCCGGGGAGGCGGATATCATTATCGGGACACAGGCTTTATTTCAGGAAAAGGTGGATTATCGAAAACTTGGCCTTGTAATTACGGACGAGCAACACCGGTTCGGGGTACGACAGCGGGAGCAGTTTTCCGAAAAGGGGGAGCATCCGCACATCCTGGTGATGAGTGCAACGCCGATTCCACGGACATTGGCGATTATTTTATATGGGGATTTGGATATTTCTATTGTGGACGAGTTGCCGAAGGGCAGAAAACCGATCAAAAATTGTGTGGTGGGTACCGGCTACCGGGATACTGCCCATCGGTTTATCCGTAAGCAGATTGATGCTGGAAGGCAGGCTTATGTGATCTGTGCCATGGTAGAGGATTCCGAGACGACGGAAGCGGAAAATGTACTGGACTATACGGAGATGCTTCGTGAGGCTCTGGGAGGCGATATTTGCGTAGAGTACCTTCACGGTAAGATGGCGGCAAAGGAAAAGACGGCACGAATGAACCGGTTTGCGGACGGAGAAATACAAGTACTGGTGTCTACCACGGTGGTGGAGGTCGGTGTGAATGTACCGAACGCCACGGTGATGATGATTGAAAATGCGGAACGGTTCGGTCTGGCGCAGCTTCATCAGCTTCGGGGACGTGTGGGAAGAGGTGATGCAGAGTCCTACTGCATTATGATCAGTTCCTCCGATGCACCGGAGACCATGGAGCGTTTGGAGATACTAAATAAGTCCAATGACGGTTTCTTTATTGCGGGCGAGGATTTGCGCCTCAGAGGACCGGGAGATTTGTTCGGAATCAGACAAAGCGGCGAGCTGGAGTTTGCCATCGGCGATATATATACCGATGCGGCCTTGTTAAAGGAGGTCAGCGACACCGTAAACAGTCTCGGAAAAAAGGAAGCGGAGGAGTTATACCGCTTGTGGTTTTCCGAGGAGACCATAGGAAAAATACATGATATGGCGGAGTCTATTTGATGACTCCGCTGTTTCATTGTTCGGAGGGAATATTACTCTGGAGAAAATTGGTGTATTTTGTGTGTTTCCTGTATATTTTCCTTTTCTTTTTTGAAAAATGTGGTATACTTATTATGTGACTTTATGCATATCGGGACGAAGAAAAGGGAAAGGAGCGGTAAGATGCAGAAACAGTATTCCAATGAACAACTTCATCGGATTGCGGGAGAGAATTACCGGCTTCTTTCGGAGTATTGTGCGGAACTGGACCGGGAGGGGTACTTTACCGATGCGGAGAAGGTGTTGCATTTGTCCATGGATGAGGTACTGGACCTGTATGTACAGTCGCTGATGGTGCAGTTTCTGGTGTTCGGTAAGCGCTTAAACGAAGAGGAAGTTCTCTTTGCGGCAGGTGTGACCGGACAGGATATGCTGGGGCTCCGGGCTGCGTGGATTGCGGGAGATTTAAGCGATGCGGTCAGTCGTTCCGCCAAGTTTCTGGAGGCTCCGCCGATTCTGTTACAATTACTGTGCTTGCGGGATCAGAAGAAGCATATCGGAGTAACCGGTCTGTTTTTTGATTCTTTGCTCAATGTGATGATTTGTCTGTCCTATCTGAATCAGGTGAGAGATACCAATGTGTCCAAGTTTATCGGGCTGTATTTTGATAAGGTGGCTGTGTTTTTGGAAAACCGGGAGGAGGAGTCCCGTACGGTAGACGGAAAGTACATATTTAAGAAGCTGTGCTCCGGAAACCTGTCCGACGGATGCCGGATGCTCAGAGAAGCGGGGGATGATTTTGCCTCCTACAAGAGTAAGTATTTTTATTACCGGCAGAGTACCGGGAGTACCGGGGCTGCTATGGCAACGGAGCGCCTGACAGAGCAGAGAAGGCGTGAGGAGACACCGGGCTATCTTCCGGAGGCATTGGCGGATGCGGCGGAAGAAGTGGTAGAGAGTATAAAGGAAAAGAAAGCGGAGGAGGAAATCGACCGGCTGACGGAGCAGTTAAACCGTATGGTGGGGCTGGTTGCCGTGAAGGAAGAGATTCGTTCCCTGATTAATTTGATAAAGGTGAAGAAACTGCGGGAAAAGTACAAGCTTCCCCAGATGAATATGTCGTATCACATGGTATTTACCGGAAGTCCGGGTACCGGTAAGACGACGGTGGCGAGATTAGTGGCACAGATTTACAGAGAGCTTGGAATCTTAAGTAAGGGTACTTTAACGGAAACGGATCGTTCCGGCCTGGTAGCCGGGTATGTGGGACAGACTGCGCTGAAGGTAAAGGAAACCGTAGAACGTGCCCTTGGCGGTGTACTGTTTATCGACGAGGCTTATGCGTTAGCACCGGAGCATGCCACAAACGATTTCGGAGGAGAAGCCATCGATACGCTGGTAAAGCTGATGGAGGATCACAGAGACGATCTGGTCATTATTGTTGCGGGATATACCGATGAAATGCAACGCTTTTTGAAGGCGAATACGGGCTTACAGTCCCGGTTTAATAAATATATTACGTTTGCGGATTATACGAAGGAGGAGCTTCTTTCTATCTTGGATTCCATGGCGGCCGATGCAGGTTTTTGTTTGACAGAGGGCGCAAAGGGAAAGGTAGAGCAGATGCTTGACCGGATGGATGAGGAGGCCCGGAGAGAGTTCGGTAATGCCAGAGGCATCCGGAATTTGTTTGAGCGTCTGGTAAGCAATCAGGCGAATCGTATTATTGCATACAATGCGCAGTCTATTAAGGATATTACCGTAATTACGGAAGAGGATGTGACTGTGTAGAGGAGGATTTATGGAAGGTGAGATGCAAAAGCGGGTTTCGATTGTGGTGCCGGTGTATAACGAAGCGGCTCATATTCGTACATCCATGGCTTATGTAGGAAAAATATGTGAAGATGCGGCAATTCCCTATGAGCTGGTGCTGGTGGATGACGGTTCCAAGGATGAATCCTGGCAGGAAATCAGCAGTATGGCAAAGGAAGACGGCCGTGTAACGGCGGTGCGCCTTTCCAGAAACTTCGGAAAGGAGCCGGCACTTTGTGCAGGTCTTGATGCGGCATCGGGAGATGCAGTTATTGTCATGGATGCGGATTTACAGCATCCGCCGGAGTTTATTCCTGAGATGGTGCGGTTGTGGAAAGAAGGCGCTGAGGTTGTGGAGGGTGTAAAGTCTTCCAGAGGCAAGGAGAAGCGTTCCTACCGGTTCTGTGCCAAGCTGTTTTACGGCATGATTAATAAGGCCACGGGCATTGATTTCGATAACGCCTCGGACTTTAAATTGCTGGATCGTAAGGTAGTAGAAGCTATGCAGCAGATGCCGGAGCGTATGACCTTTTTCCGCGGTATGTCCGCCTGGGTCGGCTTTGAACGGAAGACCTTTGAGTTTGAGGTGGCAGAAAGGGTAAACGGAGCCTCCAAGTGGTCCTTAAAGCGTCTGATTATGCTGGCGGTGACGGCAGTGACGTCTTATACGTCCGCACCGCTTCACTGTATTACTGTACTGGGCTTTGTCATGTTTTTGGGTGCAATTATTCTTGGAATCCAGACCTTGTATATGAAGATTGCGGGATATGCCTTGGGGGGATTTACAACGGTTATTTTGCTGTTGCTTTTGATTGGAAGTATGATGATGATCAGTCTCGGAATTATCGGACTGTATTTGATGAAGATATACCATGAAATAAAGGGAAGACCTCGTTACCTGACGTCACGGGTCATTCGCGGGAAAGAGGAGGAAAAGTAAGATGGGCAGCATATTGTATTTGGCATTGGGCGTACTGTTCGGGTATGCGGTATGCGAGACCTTGTTTCCGAATCTGAAGGAGTGCGGAAGCAAAACCTTTGACGGAAAAGCACTTTCCCTGTCTTCTTATCTGATTCGCATTCCGGCTTGGGTGATGGCCGGGCTTGTTCCCTTGACCTGGGTGACCTATCTGACTGCTTATGTATTGAAGACAGCGGGAGGACATGAGAATCCGTTATTTACAGCGGATATCATAGTAATGGGATTGTTTTTTGTGCTGACGGCGGGCTTGCTTTTTTGGAGGGAGCGGAAGACGAAGAACGCGCAGACAGTACAGGAGAAGTCGGCCAGGGTTACGACGGGAGAATGGATTTTTTTCGCAGTACTTTTGGTGTTTTTTACCCAGTTGATTTTTGATACCTTTAGTGTGAAGGACGGATACTTAAATGTAGGTTTTTCCGTATACAGCGATTTTGCGCCGCATATGGGAATGATTCGTTCCTTCTCTTACGGGAATAATTTCCCGACGGCTTATTCCCACTTTGCGGGGGAGGATATCCGGTATCATTTCCTGTTCCAGTTCCTGGTGGGAAATCTGGAGCTTCTGGGAATGCGGGTGGATCTGGCATTTAACCTTCCGAGTATTTTCGGCCTGGTTGCTACCTGTATGCTGTTGTATGCCTTAGGTGTACGTTTGACGGGAAAGCGTGCGGTGGGATATCTGACGACGGTGTTTTTCATTTTCCGCAGTTCCCCGAGCTTTTTCCGCTATTTGGCAGAGATTCCGAAGGAGGAGATTTGGGAGAAGTTAAAGACCCAGCAAAGCTTTATTGAGTTTACCCAGAACGAGGGTTGGGGACTTTGGAATCTGAATGTTTACTGTAATCAGAGACATCTGGCGTTTGCCATTGTTGCAATGCTTCTGGCAATTCACTTTTTCCTGCCGTATGTGTTTGAGATGGCGGAGAAGTTAAATGCAAAGAGAGACGAGCTTACGGAAAAGGAGAAGAAGCCGGATATGTTTTCCGGAGTCAGACGTATTCCGGAGTACCTGAAGACGTTTTTCTTTACAAAAACTGCCTTTGGCGTAAAGCATCCGGTGCGGGCATTGTTTCTCGGTGTTTTACTGGGAGCACTGGCTTTCTTTAACGGTTCTGTGCTGACGGCCTGCTGCGCCATGTTGTTCTTTATGGCAGCGGTATCGGATCATAGACTGGATTATCTGATTACTGCAGGTACGGCATTGGTGCTGTCTTTGTGCGAGTCAAAGCTCTTTATTGTAGGTTCGGCGGTGTCTCCGAAGTATCAGTTCGGATTTTTGGCGGCAAATAAGACACTGTTCGGCGCTATTGACTATATGTGGCAGTTGTGGGGAATCTTACTGTTGTTTGTGGGAGCATATCTGCTTTTGGGACGAGGCGTAAAGCGTTATCTTGTATTTGTATTTGCGGTGCCGCTTCTGATGGCGTTTACGGTATCCTTAACGCCGGATATTACGGTAAATCATAAGTTTGTCATGATGGCAGAGATGCTGTTATCGGTGTTCCCTGCGATTCTTATTACAGAGCTTTGGGACAAGCGTTGTGCAGTTGCGGCAAACCAGCCGTTGATGCGGCGGATTACTGCGGTGTTGTTGGTTGTATTTTTAACGATTACCGGATTTTTCGAGTACTTTATTGTGCAGCGGCAATATCAGGCAGTGTATAATCCGCAAGACCCGAGAACTGTGTGGTTTAAGGAAAACACGGATTCCCAGGATGTGATTTTGTCTGCACCGTACGCCTTAAACGAAGTGGTACTGGGAGGTGCGATGCTTTATTACGGACATGCCTATTATGCCATGTCTGCGGGATATGACACTTATACCAGGGAGGGATATGTGAAGCAGATGTACGAGGCAGTATCCTCTGCGGAGCTGGATGCCTTGGTACGGGAACACGGAATCACTCATATTATTGTGGACCGGGATGCCAGAGAGAGCTATTATTTCAATGCGAAGGAATATGTAATTGCGGCAACCTACGAAGCGGTATTTTCTTACGGAGAAGGCGATGATCGCTTTACCGTGTATGATACAAGCCGGTTACTGGCAAATTAAATACAGAAAGAATGAAAACGGAGGAGACAGGGATGAAGTTTGATTATGTAGTAGTAGGAGCAGGACTTGCGGGTCTGACGGTGGCGGAGCGTATTGCTAATGTGCTGGATAAGAAGGTGTTGGTGATTGAGAAGAGAGGACATATCGGCGGTAACGTATACGATTCTTACAACGAGGACGGCGTGCTGATTCATAATTATGGCCCGCATATTTTCCATACCAACGATAAGGGTGTGTACGAGTATTTAAGTCAGTTTACAAAGTGGAATGACTTCTGGCACAGAGTGCTTTCCTATGTGGACGGCAATCTGATACCGATGCCGATTACCGTGGAGACGGTGAACAAGCTGTATAACTTAAATTTAAATACCTTTGAGGTGGAAGAGTTCTTCAAAAAGCAGGCGGTAGACATTCCGGAGATTAAGACCAGCCGGGATGTGGCTCTGAGCAAAGTAGGAGAGGAAATATATCAGAAGTTCTTCGAAAACTATACAAAGAAGCAGTGGGGCTTAGACCCGGCGGAGATTGATACTTCCATTATTTCCCGTATTCCGGTGCGCACCAATCGCGATACCCGATATTTTGCGGATAAGTACCAGGGAATGCCGCGCCACGGCTATACGAAGATGTGTGAGAATATGGTAAAGAACCCGAACATCAAGATTATGTTAAACACGGATTACAAAGAAATCATCGGGGATTTGGAATACGATGCTCTCATTTACACCGGTCCGACAGATTATTTCTACGATTACAAGTACGGTAAGATGGCCTACAGAAGTATTCGCTTTGAATTCGAAACGCTGGATATGGAGTCTTATCAGGAGGCTCCGGTAGTGAATTACCCGAACGATTACGATTTTACCAGAATCACCGAGTTTAAGAAGATGACCTGGCAGAAGCACGATAAGACCACGATTTTAAAGGAGTTCCCGAATTCCGACGGTGAGCCGTATTACCCGTTCCCGACGGCGGAGTACAAGGAGCAGTTCGCCAAGTATCGTGCCGAAATGGATAAGGAAACCAATGTATTTTTCATCGGACGTCTGGCCGAGTACCGCTACTACAACATGGATGCGGTGGTACGCAGTGCCCTGAACCTGTTCGAGGAAAAGCTTGCAAAATAAAGAGAAAAGGAGTAAAAACATGGATAAGTTATATATTGTAATTCCGGCGTATAACGAGCAGGAAACGATTCAGAGTGTGATTGAGGACTGGCATCCGGTGGCAGTGAAGGCCGGTGCGGATAGCCGACTTGTGATTATCGATGACGGCAGTAAAGATAATACCTACGCAATGTTAAAGGAAGCGGAGGCAAAGTATCCGCAGCTTATTGCGCTGACAAAGCCGAACGGCGGTCATGGTGCAACCCTGCTATACGGATACAATTATGCGTTGGAGCAGGGCGCGGATTATGTATTCCAGACCGATTCCGACGGACAGACAAAGGCCGAAGAGTTTGCACAGTTCTGGGAGCTCCGTAAGGACTATGCCATGGTCATCGGTCATCGTAACAAGAGAGAAGACGGTGCCTCCAGAGTGTTTGTAACAAAGACCTTAAAACTGGTATGCTTCCTGTTGTTCCATGTAAAGCTGACGGATGCCAATACGCCGTTCCGTCTGATGCAGTCCGGGGAGCTGAAGAAGGTACTTCCGCTCATTCCGAAGGATTATAACTTATCCAATGTGGTAATTTCCGTGATTTTTGCGAAGAAGAAGCTCCCGGTAAAGTACATTCCGATTACCTTCCGTCCGCGTCAGGGTGGCGTGAACTCCATCAATATGAAGCGTATCTTTAAAATCGGTAAAAAAGCCGTGGGTGATTTTATTAAGATTAACAAGATGGTAAATCAGGCTTGTAAGGAAGAAAAGTAAGAGAGTGTGGTACCGGATATGAAGAATAAAAATAAGTGGATATGGGAGGCTGGTTTTGCACTCCTCGGAATTATAGCATTTGCATTGGTGTATGATCAGGCAGGTAAAATGTTCCGTGAAGAGGAACTGACACCGATCATGCAGTGGTGGATGACCTTATTGGTATTGGGAATCGGTTTTTTTCCGCTTTCCGCATTTATGTTCCGTAAGTTTTCCGATAAGGGATATATTTTCGGTAAAGTATTGGGACTTGTAGTCAGCGGCTGGCTTGTATGGTTGTGTTCTTCCCTGCATATCATAAAGTTTACCGGTGCGGGCTGTTTTGTCCTGCCGGTGGTGTGTTTTGTAATCAATTACGGTCTGGCAATCTTTTTCTGCAAAAAGAAAAAGGTGAAGCTCGGTGAATTTTTCGGATTAACCGACGGCTCTGCCGTGTTTACGAAGGCGATCTGGTATGAGGTATTGTTCTTTGCGGTATTTGCAATGTTACTTTACATGAAGTGCTTTCGCCCGGACTTTTCCTGGCAGACAGAGGGCGGAATGGA
Source organism: Lachnospiraceae bacterium (assembly GCA_045596385.1). GTDB lineage: Bacteria > Bacillota > Clostridia > Lachnospirales > Lachnospiraceae > SIG307. The sequence goes on along the minus strand of JAZOCC010000028.1, from coordinate 2,006 downwards.
CTACGGTTTTATGATCAGTATGTTAAAGTCCGACTATATGCCGCCGGAGGATTTCTGGTATTCCGGAACCGATTTGAATTACTATTATCTCGGTCAGTACTTCTGTACTTATCTGACAAGATTGTCCGGTGTAAGTATCAAGGTTGCGTATAATCTGGCACTTATGACCGTAGGAGCCTTTTGCGTGGTACTTTCCTATTCGCTGGCGGCTCGTATTTTCGAGGTATACATGATAGAGCGAAGCGAAGAATACCGCATGCTTGGCAAGCGTTCGGTGGCTTCCGTACCGGCGTTACGGCAGGTGCTTCCTCGGTTTGCCGGTGTTTTGGCAGGTTGCGGTGTAACCTTTGCATGTACCAATCATTACTGGGTCTATCGGAAGCTGGGACCGGTATTATGTGAAATTATGGGTGTTGAGGGAGACGATTCTTATTGGTTCTCCGACCCGACCCGCTATATCGGTTGGCAGGGAGAGGCAAAGGATCAGACGATTCATGAGTTCCCGGCCTATTCACTGGTTCTGGGTGATTTACATGCCCATGTAACCAATATCATGTTTGTACTGACGTTACTGGCGGTTTTGTTTGCATTTTTGCTTGTACGCAAGGAAAGAATGAAGCTTGCGGTAGCGGGAACATTGGAGCCGGTGAACTATAAGAAGGAGCTTTTACAGCCGCAGATTATTTTGCTGAGCTTTTTAATCGGTATTTTCCAGATGACAAACTATTGGGATTTTCCGATTTACTTCGTGGTGTGTGGAGCGGTTATTCTGGTATCCAACGCAGTGGTATGCGGATTTACAAAAAAGACCTTTTTATTGACAGCGGTACATGCGGCGGAATTTATTGTGCTTTCCTATATTACGGCGTTTATGTTTAACATTCACTTCGAAAGTATGGCCAGCGGTATCGGCATCTGTGACCGGCATACGGTACCGTACCAGATGATTATCGTATGGGGAATGCCGATTGCGGCGGTAATCGCATATCTGGTTATTACTATTAAGGAGGAGCAGAAGCGAAGAGAAATCGGTGTGACCGAAACCGAGCACAAGAATGTATTCTTTGCATGGTTGCAGAATCTGAAGGCTTCCGACCTGTTCCTGCTGGTTCTCGGCTTATGTGCCATTGGTTTGATTTTAATGCCGGAACTTATTTTCATCAGAGATATCTACGGCAGTGACAACCAGCGTACCAACACCATGTTTAAGCTGACCTATCAGGCGTTTATTCTGTTCGGTGTTTGCATGGGTGTGATTATTACAAGGTTTTTCCTGCTTCCGAAGACCGGAAAGCAGTTTGTGGCAGGTGCGTTAATGTTGTTTTTATTAGGCCGCAGTATTGAGTATTTCCCGTATGCCTGGGAGGCCTGGGCCGGAGATTATAAGGACAGAGAACGTTATGTTTCCTTAGATGCGACGGAAAGTACCGATGTATCGGCGGTGGATATGGCAGCAGCGGATTGGATTAATGAAAATATCGAAGGACGTCCTACTATATTGGAGGCTCACGGTTCCAGTTACCGCACCAACGGCGTGGTATATGACCGCATTTCCGCATTGACCGGTTGTCCGACCATCGTCGGATGGCGTACGCACGAATGGCTGTGGAAGGGCGATGTAGAAGCTGTAGATGCCAGAGGAGCGGATGTAGAGGCCATTTATGTCTGTGCGGACAAAGAACTTGGCACCATGCTGTTGCAGCAGTACGATGTAGATTATGTGTATGTGGGCGAAGTGGAATACATCAAGTATAAGGATGCGGAAGGGAATTCTTTGTTGGATTATGATTATCTGAGATCACTGGGTGAAGTGGTATATGAGGAGCCGGGGGTATCGGATTATTTCCAGACCTTTATTGTAAAAGTGTCAAATGAAAAAGTAAACGCAAGGTAAAGTAAGGGTAAAATATAAAAGTCCTTATTTCAGGCTTTTAAGAAGCTTAAAAAGGTGTATAATGATGGTAAAACTGCTAGTTATACTCTGTTTTGAAGCATGGCAAACAGGC
>JAZOCC010000027.1:0-140110 GCA_045596385.1 Lachnospiraceae bacterium | reverse complement strand
CAAGTTTGACATAATGCCTCCTATCTCCGCTGTCCAATCATTAACACCATCATATCATATGTGTGAAAGAGTTAATTCCACTTATGTAAGACTAAATTCCACATCTGGGGGCAAGAATGGAATTTAACTTTTCATTTTGCGTATACTTTTTCTACGAAAACGACTCCTTTTCTTTTCTGAGTAGTGCGGTTATAATGAGGTTACAAAAGCGCTTTTGAATTTACTTGGGAGGACATAAGATATGTCGATTGGTTCTAAGATTAAGGCACTGCGGAGAGCAAAGGATTTGACCCAGGAGGAGTTGGCGGAGGTGTTAGGAGTATCGTCAAAGGCTGTTTCTCAGTGGGAGTGCGGTCGGACGGTACCGGATATTTCCCAGTTGCCGATGCTTTGTAATTTCTTTGAGGTGACGGCGGATGAGCTGTTGGGGATTGACGTGTCCCGGAAGGCGGCAGAGCGGGACAAAATCATTGCGGAGGTTATGGCGCTTTCGAAAAACGGTCGGAGTGAAGAATTGCTCGTAGTTTTGAAGGAAGGGCTGAAGCGTTTTCCGAATGATGCGGCTCTGATGGATCTTTTTATTGACGAGTCAACGGTCTATGTGAGTTCCCGTGACTGTACCGAGGAGGAGAAGACGCGGATTGCAGAGGAATGTCGGGGGTACAGTGAGTACATTTTGGAACATTCCGCAAACGATGATGCCCGTCATAGCGCCATTGATTATTTGAGTCGGTACTATCACCGGAAGGGAGAGAACGAGAAGGCATGGGAATATGCAAGGAAGCTTTCGATTCTTTGTAACAGTAGGGAGTTTCTTACTGCGGAGTTGACGACCGGCGCCGAAAGAGTATGGGAAAATCAAAATCTGAATAATAATTTGTTCCACTATTTTGTGATACGTATGTTGGCGAATTATGAGTTGGATTCCGGAGAATGGCTGTATACGGAAGAAGAGCGGATGGTACTTCGGGATAAAAAGTTTGCACTGTTTTCCTTACTGTTTGAGCAGGGAGATTACGGAGAATACATGGATCATCTGGCAGATTCTCATGAGATGCAAGCGAGAGAATACGCAAAGCGCCAAAATAAAGAGAAGTGTCTGTACCATTTGGAACAGGCAATTGCGAATGCGGTAGGGTTTATTGAGTACATGAGAAGTGAAAGCTATGTTCATACTTCTCTTTTATGGAGAGGGTACGAATCTTATCCACAGGGCACCACTTTATGGGATAGGGAGAATATAGCGGCACAGATTCTAGCCAAGACAGAGCTCCCGGAATATGATTCTTTGAGAGGGGATGCCGGGTTTAAGGCGCTTATTGATAAGTTGGCCGGGTATGCCGGGGAAAATGATTATTAGGTAAAAAAGGAAACCGTGAGGCTCCGGGGAGGAGTCTCACGGTTTTTCAAGGATTGATTTGTCATTCCGTTATTTTACAAACCGATCCTTAAAGTCGGACTTGTTTTCAATCAGTCCGTAGTATTTACACATATGCACTACGGCATCAAGGCTGTCCTTCGGATTTACCCATAAATCAGGGAAGATGCCGACACCTTCCGTGTTTTCCAGAGTGTCATTAAAACAAAGAGAGGTGCCGAAATAGAGCACGATTCCACTGTTCGGGAGATAATAGGAAGCATTGTTTGCAAAGGTGGAACAGCCCATGGTGTTACATCCCACTAATATGGCATGGTTCCCCAAAGAGAGTAAGCGTGCAAAGGTTTCTCCCGAGGAAGCGGTATTGTTGTCGATTAAGACGAACAGATACTTGTCTTTTCGCCAAAGAACTTCGTTCATGATGCCTGCAAGCTCCCAGTTACCGGTAGAGTCAGTATCCTGCTGTTCTAAAAATGCATAGTGGAGATTACTTTGTTTGTTGGCAAACATGCGCTTGCTTTCCGGGGTGATAAAGGAATAGTTTTTTAACCATGTATAGGCATAAGAGTCAGAACCGCCTAAATTTCCGCGAATGTCTACTACCAGCTGAGGCTCTTTTAGATACGAAGCACCGGTGGCAGCAAAGGCATCCAGCTTTTCCGGGTCGCCTGTTAAAATATAGTTTCGTAGAATCGGAAGCTGTTCGGCGGCAACGGTAGTTTGCGAATAGACGAGCTCTTTTTTTTCCTGATTTCTGTAAATGGACTGCGCTTTTTTCCAGTTTAAGGAATACTCTTTCCCTTCAATGGTAAGTTTGTCGGGCAAGTTATCTGGAGTCGTGCAAACGGTGGCAAGGCAATAGGTGATGGCACCCTCCGGACCGATGGTGTGCTTGACATATTGGGAATCGATTCCGGTTGGGTCATCAAAGTACAAATCCGGTACATAGTAGGTATGATGCGCGTACTCATGCTCGGAACTATAGGGAACGGAAAGGCTTGTATTGATAGCGAAGTGCATGTCAATTATGACAGGAGACAGGCTGTCCCATAAAAGGTTACGAAGTTCGGTAGTCTCAATGGTTTCCATAGAGGAGAGTTTGTCTAAAATCCCGTCACGAATCGGCAGAAATACTTCATCTCCGCCGAAATAATCATACCCGCTGTAGCCATAGGCCAGTAGTTGAAAGGCCAGGGTAACGTCTTCTGCGGCTTGCTTAGCGGAAAGTGATTCTACGGAATTCCGCTCTGTTTTAAGCTCCTGAATATCCTCCACTGTAAATACATGTTCAAAGGTTTCCGGTTGTAAATAAGTCTTAATTTCCCTTCTTTCTTCGGTCGTCCAGGATTCAGATTCCGTTTGGATTTCTTTCAGAAAAAGGTCCAGACCGTCCGTACCGCCGTAGGGTCCGGTGTTCTGTGGGATTTCTTTTGCTCCGCATGCTGCAAAAGTAAGGAAAAGTAAACTTACCAGTCCGAAAAATATACGTTTCATTTTGTTTCCTCCTATTGCTACGTTTTTTTTTTATATATTTATGATTATTTTTATAATAACATGTGGGAGAAGGAAATGCAAATAAAAAAGGAGCCTAGGAGCGTATAAAACGGTGAGGCATTCTGCCGTCAGGCAAGTCTGTTTCACCGTTTTTGTTTTGAAATTTTTTGTTACAGCTTTTTCTTTAGCCTTGCCAATTGATTCTCAAAGAACTCCACATAAATATCAAACTGCTCTTTTTTTAATATCGGCAGTAGCTGTAAAGCGGCTTCGGTCTCTTTGATTGCTTTTTCAATATCCCCTTCGGCTTCGTAGCATTCCGCCAGCTTTTGCATCATCTGAAGCAGATTCTCGAAAGAAATCCACTTCTGCTTTTCGGCAGCTTCAAACTTTTCCTTGCCCTCCAAAAGATACGCAATTTCCGTAAGCTTCGTAAAGTAAATCTCCGGAATCTGTTCCAGGGCAGCCTTGGCGCTTTCAATGTCGGCTTTTGCCTTGTAAGCATAGGCAAGGAAACGTAAGGCATCGTATTTGACATCGCTTTCCCGAGTGGTTTCGCTGAGCTTGCTTGCAATGGCAATGGTTTCATCCGGATTCTCGGTGTAGTTTATGACATAAAGCAGGTTGTTGAGCAGAATGTCGTTGTCCGGGTATTGGGTGAGCCCTTCTTCTAAAATAGCTCTGCTCTTTGACGGGTTACTTTCTCGGTATTGATAAGCCTCTTTGCAAATGGCATCTACTTTCTGCTCCAGTTCTGTTAAGTGAAAGTCAAACAATTCGTCCATGGATACGCCGAAGTAGCTTGCCAGTATCGGTGCAAGGGAAATGTCCGGCAGTGCCAGATTGTTTTCCCACTTGCTGACCGCCTGAAAGGAAATGCCGATACTGTTAGCCAGTTGTTCCTGGGTGATACCCCGTTGTTTGCGAAGTTCTTTTATTTTTGTTCCGATGTTCATTGTGATGTCCTCCATATATGATCTGGTTTGTATTATCTTCAATGTTGTCAAGGAGGCGCCTGCCTTATGTCTTAGTTATACCATAAATCGGAGAGGAGAACAATAAACGGGCAAATGATAATTTTCAACCGGAGGTTGAAAGTCGGCGGGGTTCTGTCTTTTGACGGACAAGAAAATCCCTCTGAACTTCCGTCCAGAGGGATACTGTATGACATTACTTCCGCATCACAAAATAGAACCGATGTACCATTCCTTCTACAAATCCTTTCTCGCGGATTTGCTTCTCGATTTCCAGTAACCGTTCAAAACATTTATCCACGGAGAAATCCACGAACTCCCATACAAGGACTCTTGCAAACCACACAAGGGCAGAAGTGTCGAAAAAGCGAATCGGTTTATAGGTTTCGCCCTGTTCCAGTGACGTGAATCCGTTTGAGGTGAAGAGTTCCGCTTGCACATTCATATTGTGCCCCGGAAAGGATTTCTCGTGATTCGGGAGGACCAGTTTTACCAAATCCCAATCATTGTCTTCGCCTACTTGTTGGGTGATGAAGAGTCCGCCCGGTTTTAGGACGCGGTAAATCTCCTTTGGGTCATAGGAACCGTGCCGATTCAACACGATATCAAAGGTAGCATCGTTAAAGGGCATTTGGGATTCGTCCTCCATTTCCCGAAAATCAATGCCGAGAGGTGTAAAGGTTTCCCGACACAAGGTCACATTCGGTGCATACCCTTCGGTGGCACTGGTAAGATGATATGGGTGTCCCAGAGACAATAAAAACTCTCCGCCGCCGGTGTCCATATCCAGAATCTTGTCCGTCGGTTTTAAGTACTTCTGAATGACGGTTTTGTAATCCCAGGGCATATGGTCTTCTTCGGAATGAAACTTTCCTTCGATGTGGGAAAAGTCCCAGCCTTTGATATGTGCAAGTTCTTCTTCTGCAAGCCATTTCTTTTTTAATTCATTTGCGTTCATAATAACTACTCCTTTTCGTTGACTTTTAAACCTGTCATTTGTTATAATTGCTTCCAAATTCAAAAGGTGCAGTTCACTGATCATCTAAAATACTCGGTACAATCGATGTCAGATTTTTACTGCACCGAGTAGATAATTCGTTTGATCACCATATCATTTCCTCCCAAACAAGCCGATTGATAAAATAAGTATAATGCAGAAAACATAAAAAGTCAACGCACCCTCCTGTTCACTCTTGCACTCTTTCAAAAATATGGTATGATAAAATAGTAGGTGTTTTAAGAAGGTTTGGAACGGTAGGGGAATTCTTTACCGGACGATAGTTTGTTAGAAAACAAAAGAAAGAATCTACAAGTGTAGAACAAGGAATTTTACAAATATTTACAAATAGCGCTTCTGTGGTTGTAGATTGAAAGGATAGTTAAAATGAAGTTTGTAATTCAGAGAGTGACAAAAGCAAGCGTAACTGTGGATGGGACCTGTATCGGTTCCATCGGAAAGGGATTGCTGGTTCTAATCGGTGTAGGTGCCGAGGATACGAAGGAAGTAGCGGATAAGTATGTGAAAAAGCTTCTGGGTCTGCGGATTTTTGAGGATGCGGACGGAAAGACCAATCTTTCCTTAAAGGATGTAAACGGTGAGCTCTTATTGATTTCCCAGTTTACCCTGTACGCGGATTGTCGCAAGGGAAACCGCCCGTCCTTTATCAATGCGGGAGCACCGGCTTTGGCTACGGAGCTTTACGAGTATATTATCGAGAGTTGTAAGAAGGAAGGATACCCGGTGCAGACCGGTGAGTTCGGAGCGGACATGAAGGTGGAGTTGTTAAACGACGGACCGTTTACCATTGTGCTGGATAATTTGTAGAGTGCCGGTTGCTTTGGAAGGGGAAGGAGAACGATGAAAGGAGGTCCCCTATGATTTATCTCAGTTCCTTTTCTTTCCCTGACGGAGAGGAAGAGCAGAGCTTTTTTATGAGTGTAAAGCGGACCTGCTATGATTCCTTTTATCCCTTTGGGACAGTTGTTAAAAAGGAAATATCGATACTGAATTTTGAGGATGTTACCATACTGTACGGCGGCAACGGTTCCGGAAAGACCACGATTTTAAATGTCATAGCGGAGAAGCTGGAGCTAAAACGGGAGTCCATGTACAACCGGTCCAATTTCTTTCCGGATTATATCGAATTGTGTGATGCGGCCCTTTCCCGGGATTTGACGGAGCACAGCCGGATTATTACCAGTGACGATGTGTTTGACTATATGTTAGGGGTACGGACCTTGAATGAGGGTATCGATACGAAGCGTGAGGAATTGTATCAGGAGTATCTGGATGCCAAATATTCGGATTTTCACTATCGTACCATGGAGGATTTCGAGCGGTTAAAGCAAGTGAATCTGGCACGCCGGAAAACCCAGTCCAAGTATGTCAGAGCGAAGCTTATGGACAATATCAGGGAGCATTCCAACGGGGAAAACGCCTTCCGCTACTTTCAGGAGAAGGTGGAGGAGAGTGCGCTCTATTTGCTGGATGAGCCGGAAAACAGCCTGTCTCCGGAGCGGCAGTCGGAGCTGGTGAAGTTTATCGAAGAGGCGGCAAAGTATTTGAATTGCCAGTTTATTATATCCACCCATTCTCCGTTTTTGCTGGGAATGAAAGGGGCTAAGATTTACGATTTGGATACGATGCCTGTGCGGCCCAAGAAGTGGACACAGCTTAAGAATGTGCAGTTGTATTATCAGTTTTTCAAGGAACGGATGGAAGAGTTTGAATAAGTGCGGCACGGTGCCGGACAAAACAATAGGTACGAAGAGGAGGAAACAAAAATGGATGTAGATGTATATTCTCAGTATTTTGCGGCGGAGTGTGTGTATAACGGGCGTGAGCGTAAGGGCGTTGTGGTTAATCTGACCTCGAGTTCGGAGGCGGGAACCATCCGGTATCGTGTGAGTATCTCTTTCTTTCCTCATGAGACATCGGAGGATTTTGGGATTTCTTATGATGCCTATGTAGAAAAGGAAATTTACAATGCGAAGGGTAGACGGTCCAAAAAGAGAGAAGCGGGTATGCTTGCGGAACTGAAAGAACATGCGGATGAGCTGGCAAAGAGCCTCGGCGGGACGATTGCCTGGGAGAAGCCGCTCAGGGAAGCTAGGCGAGGATAAAACAGACGTGGGTAGGCCGGATAGATTGTAAAAGAGAAAGCGCAAAAAGTCCGTACGAAAAGAGAGAAGAAGTAAAGGAGACAGAAGCATGAATTATGAAAAGATTACGGCATATTTAGATTCGTTGGAAGCCAGAGGAATCCCGTCAGTGGATTGCATGATTTATCGTGACCATGAGCTTGTGTACCGTCACATGAACGGTACCACGGATGAGAAGAAGGAGAAGAAAATCGACGGAAGTGAAGTGTATCTCATGTTTTCCATGACGAAGGTGCAGACCATGACGGCGGTGCTGCAGCTCATCGAACAGGGAAAGCTTTCCCTGGAGGATGAGGTGGGGAAGTACCTTCCGGCGTATCAAAATCTGACGGTAAAGCAGGGGGATGCGGTGGTGCCGCTCGCCGTACCGTTAAAGATAAAGCATATGGTGTCTATGCAGTCCGGCCTTGACTACGATTTACAGCGTCCGGGCATTGTGCGGGTGCTGAAGGAGAAAGGGAATGCGGCAACCACGCAGGATATCGTAAGTGCATTTGTGGAGTTTCCGCTTAATTTTGTGCCGGGAGAGCATTTCTTTTACAGTCTCAGCCATGACGTAGTGGCAGCAGTCATTGAGGTGGTATCCGGTATGTCCTTTGGGGAGTACTTAAAGAAGAATATCTGGGAGCCGCTTAAGCTGAAAAACACCCGGTTTGCAAAGCCGATGAACGATGATGTGAAGAATCTGGCAAAGCAGTTTATTTGTAACGAAAAGGGCGAAATTGTACCGATGGAGCAGTCCTGTTGTTACCAGTTTACGGAACATTATGAGAGCGGCGGCGCGGGACTCATCAGCTGTACCGAGGATTATGCGGTGTTTGCGGATACCTTGGCTTGTGGCGGTATCAGTAAGGATGGCGTGCGGATTTTAAAGCCGGAGACGGTGGAACTGATGAAAACGAATCTTCTGGGAGAGACCTCCAGAGAGGATATCGCACGCACCATGGGCCGTGTGGGCTACGGTTACGGTTGCGGTGTGCAGATTGTGATGGAGCCGGAGAAGATGAAGTCCACGGCACCGGTAGGGGTGTTCGGCTGGGATGGTGCCGCCGGAGCCTGCATTACCATGGACACGAAGTCTAAGACCGCACTTGTTTATTTGCAGCATGTAAGAAATTGCGGCTGGGCATACGGCGAGATTCATCCGACACTGCGGGATATGGTATTTGGGGAAGAATAAACAGGTCTCGGAAAACGTGGAATAAATTACTTGATTTTAAGAAGCGTTTTTGATAAGATTTCTTATGGAAAGTATCTCGTGAAAACAGGAAAGAGTGCCTTTGAAAAAGGAAGTTAGGGCGAGATTCTGTAGTACGAAATAAGAACAATGGTAAGAAAGGGATTACAATTATGAGAAAAACAATTCATGCAGAAAATGCACCGGCAGCAGTAGGACCTTATGTACACGCAGTAGAGGTAGGCGATTTCGTATATACCTCCGGTCAGATCGGCCTGATTCCGGCTACCGGCGTACTGGCTGAGGGCGTAGAGGCGCAGGCAGAGCAGGCATTACAGAACATTCAGGCAGTACTTGCGGCAGCAGGTTGCACCATGGCTGATGTCATTAAAACCACCGTATTCCTGGCAGACATTGCAGATTTCGGTAAGATTAATGAGATTTACGCAAAGTATTTCACCGGTGAGACTCCGGCACGTTCCTGCTTACAGGCAGGCGCACTTCCGAAGGGCGCATTATTCGAAATCGAAGTAGTTGCTTATAAGGGCTAATGGATAAGCCTTATTATGTGTATTTGCTTCGGTGTGTCGACGGTTCGCTTTATACGGGTATCACTACCGATGTGGAACGCAGATTTGCAGAGCATTTGGCAGGGAACGCAAAGGGAGCAAAGTACACGAAAAACCATCCGCCGAAGGAGATTGCGGCGGTGTGGCAGGCAGAAAACCGCTCTGTGGCATCAAAGCTTGAGTGGCGGCTGAAGCATTTAACGAAGGCGCAGAAGGAGATTCTGTGTAAAGAGCCGGAGCGGCTGTCGGAGTATGTCAGGACAGAAGTAACCGAAGAAAGCGGAATATAGAATGAAAAAGCAAGGGTCTGCGGCACGAAGAAGTGCAACAGACCCTTAAATTTCTGATAAACGTATTAAGCGAAAAGATTACACCGATGTTGCAGGGATGGAATCACCGTCTGCCTTCGGGAACTTCCTACGCATAATCAAAAAGCATACAAGGTGGGCAAGGAACGTAATTCCCCAGGATACCGGATAAGAGGTAAACAGGATCTCCGGAGTGTGGAACTTCGGAATTTGAAAAATTGTGGCAATCCACAACAAGCGAAGTCCGCAGGCACCGATCATGGAAACGACGGTCGGTACTACACCGTAACCCATACCGCGGATGGAACCTACGATAGTGTCCATCATACCGCAGAGAAAGTAGGTGGTACAAATAATGGAAAGACGTGTGATTCCGGCCTCAATGGAGGCAGGGGTATCGGTGTAAATGTGAAGAAGATACGGACTGAACAGGTAAACCAGGTTACCGAATACCAGACCGGTTACGATGGTGCTTCCCTGGGAGCAAAACAGGATTTTTTTGATGCGGGAATACTTCTTTGCACCGATATTCTGGCTGGTAAAGGTCAATGCCGCCTGATGGAAGGCATTCATGGAAACCCAGACAAAGCCTTCGATGCTGGAGGCAGCGGAACTTCCGGCAATAAAAATTTCGCCGAAGCCGTTAACGGAAGACTGGATAATTACATTGGACAGAGAAAAGACAACACCCTGAATACCGGCAGGAACACCGATTTTTATCAAGCCGAGTAATATAGTCTTGTCGATGCCCAGTTTTCTTAATACAACACGGAAGGATTCGTCTTCTTCCTTCATCAAACAGCGAAGCACCAATGCTGCGGACATGTACTGGGAGATGATTGTTGCCAGAGCAACGCCCGCCACATCCATATGAAATACAATAACAAAGATAAGGTTTAAAATTACATTTAATATTCCTGCCGCAGTCAAATAGTAAAGAGGGCGTTTTGTGTCGCCTTTACTGCGGAGCAGGGAACTGCCGAAATTGTAAAGCATCATGGCCGGCATTCCAAGAAAATACACACGCATATACAGAGAAGCCAGACCGATGACCCCGTCCGGGGATTTCATCATCCTTAAAAACTGCGGCGCAAACATCAAACCGATGACGGTTAAGATACAACCGCTCAAGAGACTGACGGTAACGGCGGTATGTACTACTTTGCTTGTGCGTTCTTTATCTCCCGCACCGGTGAATTTTGCGGAAAGCACGTTGGCACCGATGGAAAGACCGAGGAATAAATTCGTCAGCAGGTTAATTAAAGCAGAGGTAGAGCCTACCGCAGCCAGGGAATTGTCTCCCGCAAATTTACCTACCACGGCGATATCCGCGGCGTTAAATAACAGCTGCAAAAGGCTGGATAACATAAGAGGCAGGGCAAATCGGAGCATTTTCGGAAGTAATGCGCCGGTTGTCATGTCTAATTCGTAAGCACTTGTTTTCTTCATAATGACAACCCTCCAAATATAGTGTATGTTCTTGCTTGAAAAGTGCGCCGGGGAATTTCGTTTTTATCGAAATTCACGACGCACTGAAAAGTTCTATAAAGTCGATTCAAATCGTCCCGATGCACCGCACGGAAGCACGAGACCGCTTTCTCTCACCGGAAGACCGATTTCCGAGGACTCGATGTGTCCGGAAAAACGGCGGAGCTCCGTGCCCAGTAAATAGGACAGCAGAGCCGGCTGCAGACCGGTGGTGTAGGAGTTGATTAAGAAGAATAACGGCTCCTCCTTTAAGACCTGGGTGGTGAGTTGTACAAAGGAATGAATCTGTTCTTCGATTTTCCAAATCTCACCTTTCGGGCCTCTGCCGTAGGACGGCGGATCCATGATGACGGCGTCGTAGCGGTTGCCGCGACGAATCTCGCGTTCTACGAACTTGACGCAGTCGTCCACAATGTAGCGAATCGGAGCTTCGCCGAGACCCGAAAGAGCTGCGTTTTCCTTTGCCCAGGTCACCATGCCCTTGGAGGCATCCACGTGGGTCACGGCTGCGCCTGCGGCAGCAGCGGCTAAGGTGGCACCGCCGGTATAAGCAAATAAATTTAACACCTTAATCTCACGGTTCGGGTCCGCTTTCTTTGCGGCACGGATTTTATCCCCGAACCAGTCCCAGTTTACCGCCTGTTCCGGGAACACGCCAGTGTGTTTAAATGCAAAAGGTTGCAGGCGGAAAGTCAGCTCCTTATAATGCAGCAGCCAGTTTTGCGGCAAATCAAAAAACTCCCATTCACCCCCGCCTTTGTTACTGCGGTGGTAGTGAGCATTCAGCTTTTTCCATTCCGGGGCGCTCTTCGGAGTGTTCCAGAGAACCTGCGGGTCCGGTCTTAATAAAACATAGTTGCCCCAGCGTTCTAACTTCTCACCGCCGGAAGCATCCAATACTTCGTATTCTTTCCAATCACTTGCAATCCACATAAAAATCCTTTCTGACGTCCACACGATGGCAGAGCGTTCTCTGTAACGGTAGGAACTGTAAAACAATGTATGTGTTATTATATTGTATTATTGTAGCACTATAATCCGGAATGGTCAATGCGGAAATATGCATGAAACATACCCCTTTCTTTCCCTTATTTTTATCCTCTTTTTATTGACTTCACCCGGGTTTTATATTAGTATAATAATAGGGAAATTTATCAATTATTTCCGAGAAAACGTGGGGGATAAAAGATGGTTATTGATTTTAAATGCCCGCAATGCGGTGCGGGAATGGAGTATGACAGCGAGCTGGGGACGCTCGCATGTGACAGTTGCGGTCATACACAGGATATTGAAGATGCTCCGGAAACAGAGCAGGAAGATACGATAGAAGTGACACCTTTTGACGGAAGTCAGATTCCGGATGAAACAGAAGTTATGCCGGAGTTTGAGGAAAAGGAACCATCGGTATACGGGGAGGAACAGGAGTTTTTCTGTAACGGTTGCGGCGCAGCCATTGTAACGGAGCCGGAGATCAGTGCGACTCATTGTCCGTATTGCGGTTCGGCGGTGGCGTTTAAAGCACGCCTTACCGGTCAGTATGCGCCGGACAAGGTGATTCCGTTTACGGTGTCCAAGAAAGAGGCTCAGGAGTTGTTTAAAAAGTGGGCCAAAAACGGTATTCTTTCTCCGAAGGATTTTATGACGGAGAAGCGTCTCGGTGAGATTACGGGTGTGTATGTGCCGTTCTGGCTGTACGATATGAATGTATTGGCGGAGGCGGATTGCCTTTGCGGAAAAAAGCGTTCCTATCGTAAGGGAGATTATATTTACCATGAAACCAAGTATTATCATGTGTACCGTCGGGCAAATCTGAGTTATCTTAAGGTGCCGGCGGATGCGTCCGTGAAGATGGACGATACTACCATGGATTGTCTGGAGCCGTACAATTACGGGGAAATGAAGAACTTTTCCCCGGAGTATCTGGCGGGTTTTCAGGCAGAGAAGTACGGTTTGAATGCGACAGAGTTGCAACCCCGCGCCAAGGACCGTGTACGGAAGTATGCGGAGAAGTATCTGGCCGACAGTATCCGGGGGTATTCCTCTGTCACCTATCAGAAGAAGGAATGTCTGGTGAATAAGGCGAACGAGTTCTATACGTTGCTTCCGGTGTGGACTTTGAACTATGAGTACAGGGGTGAAAAGATGACCTATACCATGAACGGACAGACCGGTAAGATTATCGGAAAGGCTCCGGTTTCCGGTGGTCGTGTGGCAAAGTGGGCAGGCATTTTATATGGAGGAAGTCTTGCGATACTGGCACTTCTTACGTATTTGGTAATATAGGGGGTGCGGGTGATGAAAAAGAGTTTACATAAGATTATATGGATGTGTTTGGTACTTGTATTGGCGGTGGGATGTTTGCTTCCGGTAAGTACGGCAGCGGCAGAGACGGAAAACGACGCGTTAATGGAAAGTCTTCGTGATGTTTTGGAAGAATATTACGAAGAGTCGGAAACCGATTCCTATTTCGAACTTGAGCCGGAGGATGACCTTGGGGATTGGTATGTTTCGGACGATTTCTTCGAGACCCGGTATGACTCGGTGTACGAAGAGGCCGAAGCAATTCTTCTTGAGAATCTTGAGAGAACCGGAGAGGAATTGAATGATGACCGGAGGATTTACGATTTTTTCGGAAAGTTCAGCCGGACGGATTTGAATGAAATCGAAGATTGGATTGAGGAAAAAGAAGAGGAAGGCGACATCAGTATCCGTGTCTTTGTGGCGGAGATGGATATGAATATGGAGAAGTATTTCCTTGAGGAATGTGCGGATGCCCTTTGTGACAACGGTTATGCAAAAGAGGATTTGGCGATTATGCTTCTGAATCTGGACTATAATAACCGTGGCGTTTGCATTCAGGGCTATGGCCTTTGTGAGGAACGGGTAAACGATGACCGTATCGAGTACATATTGGACGATATTATCGAGCATTTTTCCGACGATGATTATGTGTACGGTGTGAAACTGTTTGCCACGGAGGCGGCTTATTATGCGCAGTCGACGAATTTCGGCAAGTATTTTAAGGATAATTCCTTTGAAGGTAAGATGAAGCGGATGCCGTGGCCTTTGGTTATTATCGGGCCGGCGGCAGTAGCCTTTGTAGGTATTCTGCTGATGAAGGGCTCCAAGGGTGGAAAGATGACCACCGACGGCCTAACCTATATTCAGAACGGAGTGTCCGGTTTGACCGCTAATAAGGATGATTATGTGCGCACTGATGTGTCGAAGACCTATTCTCCGGTGAGCTCCGGCAGTTCCGGAGGCAGAAGCAGCGGAGGACGAAGCTCCGGCGGTGGCGGAAGAAGTAGCGGCGGACGGTCCCATTCGGGCGGAAGCCGGAGATTCTAGTAAAAAATTTTTATGAAAAGGGAGAGAGGACGATGGGAAAAGCTTTGACGGAAGTTTCACAGGAGATATTGGAATTGGCGGATCTTTGCCGCAGTAACAGCGGAATTGATCCGGAGCTTTATAAGATTCATGACGTAAAACGAGGGTTGCGTGACTTAAACGGTAACGGCGTGGTTGCGGGCCTGACCCGGATTTCGGATATTGTGTCATTTCGTATGGAAAACGGGGAAAAGGTTCCGTGTGAGGGCGTGCTTCGGTATCGGGGCATCAACATTCGTGAGATTTGTAACGGTTTTTTAAGCGAAGGTCGTTTCGGGTTTGAAGAAGTGGCGTATTTACTTCTGTTCGGACAACTGCCGACGGAGGAAGAACTTGCGGATTTTAAGAAGCTTCTCAATGCCTCCCGGACTCTTCCGACCAATTTTGTTCGTGACGTTGTCATGAAGGCACCGAGCAAGGATATGATGAATACTATTTCTCGTTGTGTGCTGACGCTGGCCTGCTACGATAAGAAGGTGGACGATATCAGTCTTCCGAACGTACTTCGTCAGTGTATCATGCTGATTGCGGTATTCCCGATGTTGGCGGTGTACGGCTATTGTGCCTATAACCATTACGGCAGGGGAAAGAGCCTTTATATCCATAACCCAGACCCGAAGCTTTCCACGGCGGAAAATATTTTGCGGATGCTTCGCCCGGATAAGAAGTATACGGAGCTGGAAGCAAAGATTTTAGATATGGCGTTGGTACTTCATATGGAGCACGGCGGCGGCAACAATTCCACCTTTACCACCCATGTGGTAACCTCCTCCGGAACGGACACCTATGCGGCAGTGGCAGCTGCGCTGAGCTCTTTAAAGGGACCGAAGCACGGCGGAGCAAACATTAAGGTGGTGGAGATGTTTCATGACTTGAAGCATTCCGTAAAGGATACCAAGGACCCGGCACAGGTGGAGGAGTATCTGGTAAAGCTCCTTCATAAGGAAGCCTTTGACAAGAAGGGCCTGATTTACGGTATGGGACATGCGGTATATTCTCTGTCCGATCCGCGTTCTTGTTTGCTTAAGGAGTATGTGGAAACGTTGGCCAAGGAAAAAGGAAAAATGGCGGAGTATCGTTTGTACAAGATGGTAGAAGAGATGGGCCCGAAGATTATTGAGCGGGAACGTCGCGTGTACAAGGGTGTCAGCGCAAATGTAGATTTCTACAGCGGATTTATTTACAGCATGCTGGACCTTCCGGCAGAACTGTTTACGCCATTGTTTGCCATGGCGCGTATCGTGGGCTGGAGCGCTCACCGTATGGAAGAACTGATTAACCAGGATAAGATTATCCGCCCGGCATATAAGGCTGTACTGACGGACGGCGAGTATGTGGAGCTTTCCGAAAGGTAAATCGGAGCGGTTGCTGTGTATGCGGCAACCGCCTTTTCTTTTGCTCAAACAGAGAAAGGTGTAAGTTTTGTTATAATCATTTTTGCTACTTGCATCAGACGTTTAGGTAAGGTAAGCTAAATAAAAATAGGAGAGTGAGGTGGTATTATGAGAATGAAGATGAAAGCGATGTATGAAAACGGAATCAGACAGGTTACAGCCCATGCAGAGGAGTAGGCATATAGCACTTTGTATGGGCAGATAGTTCAATGTATATGCGGCACTATATGTCTGCTGCCTCTGCACTTATTTATCAAAGGTGTGAATAAGGAGAGGCAGACAATGAAATATAAAAATGCGGCAGAGATTCTGCCGGACGCATTATTGCGGGAAGTCCAGAAGTATATTGACGGGGATATTATGTATATTCCGAAAATAGGAGACAAGACAAAGTGGGGCGCCGAAAGCGGAGCTACCCGGTACTATTCGGAACGGAATGCCGAAATCCGGGCATTACACCGGGAAGGTGTGTCCATTGAGGAATTGTCGGAACGGTTCGGACTGGCATATAGTACAATCAAACGAATCATATATCAGTAAAACGAAGGGAGCTGCGACACGGTAAGGTGTGCGGCTCCTGTTTTTGTGGCGGAATGGTTTGCGGTGGATGCTTAACATAGAAAATACGTGGATTATCACGTTCGGTTATAATTATTTTTGCGGATTGTGCTTAGGTTGGAAATTTGTTACCATGTGGCCTATAAAAACGGTAGGTACTACCGAAGAAGGAGGAAGTTTATGAAACAGATTACATCAAGACCTTATATGATATTGCAGGACCATATGGCAGTTTATCAATTTATGCTGGAGATTTATGAGAAAGACTGGCGTAATGGGGTACCGGCGCCTTTTTTGGAGTACGCCCTGTATTCGGACTGGATGGACAAAGGGTATACGTACCTGAACCGTCTTTGGTTTGACGGGGACACCATCGTGGGCTTTGTATTTTATGAGAACCCGGTAGACGATGTATATTTCAGCTTGCGCCCGGGCTATGAGGAACTGGCACCGGAGATGATTGCTTATGCGGAAAAACATATGCCGAGACCGAACGGAAAGCATCAGTTGATTTTGTGCGGTGCCCAGAAACCGTTGGTGGAAGCGGCAAAAGCAGCGGGCTATCAAATGGTATACGAAGAGCCGGACATGCAGTATGATTTTGCAAAACCGCTTGATTATACGCTACCGGCGGGATTTCGTTTTGTACCGGTAGGAGAAGCGGACTATGGGAAGATTATGAAATGCTGTCATTACGGTTTTGAAAATGATAAGACAGACGGACCGTGGGAAGAGGATATCAGAGATTATCAGATGGCCTATGCTCCGCACGCTACTATGGAATACGCCGTATGTGTGGAGAATGCGGCCGGGGAGTATGTCTGTTTTGCCGGCATGTGGTGGACGCCGGAAAACAAGCTGGCTTATATGGAGCCGCTTTGTACCTTGCCGGAATACCGGGGGAGAGGTCTTGCGGCAGCGGCATTGTCCGAACTGTACCGCCGCATGCAGCCGCTGGGAGCGACTCACATGACCGGCGGTGCCAGTCCGTTTTATGAAAAAATCGGGTATAAACTTGCAGTGGTGTGGACCCATTGGATGAAGTTTGACCGATAAATCAAATTATTCCAATTGATAGGATATATCAAAGCCTCCGCCTGCAAAATCGGAAAGGTAGATTCTGTAGTCGCCCTTGTCCAGACGTAACATCAGATTCTCTTCCGTGATTTCGGCGCCTTTTACTGTGTAGACGGTTTTGCCGGTGGTGTCAGTGATGGTAAAACAAATCGGTACTTCGGCATCAATCTCTAAATCCAGGTAGTATCGGTCCCTGTAAAAGACGGAAAAGGAATTCCATTGAGTAGCTTTTTGGAGTTCCGCCGGAAGCGGACTGTAGTACTCGGCTGTGGAATTGCAGGTGTCATGTGGACGTTTCCCCAGAAGCGTGACGGAGAGAATGATTCCGCCGATCATCACCACAAATAATAATAGGGTAAAGAGACAGTCCCATTTGTGCGCTTTCGGTTTCTCCGGATTCCGCATAAGGAGAATGGCACGGAGAAATGTAAAGAACACAAAGCCATAGGTAAACGCAGCCGTAAAAAAAGGCAGGCACGGTTGCCGGAAAAGGCGAAGGGTGCAAAGGAGGAAATAGATTCCTGTAATGACAGAGAGGATGATGGCAATTGCCGCCCAGCGTCCCTGCATTGCCTTTAAGGAAGAGCGGTCGGTGTAAAGCTTATATTCCTCTTCCGAAAGTGTCGGGTCATAGGCCTTCCTAAAGTAGTACCAGCCGTTAAAGGTTTTATTTACAAATTCCCAGCCCTGTTCTCTGTAGGTGTCCAGTAAACGGGGCATTTCCTGGGTGACGGAAAGGCCCGGAAGGTAATCTAACTGATAGCGGTAGCATACCTCCGGATTATATTCGTATTTGTGGGAAAAGGACTTTCCCGCGATGAGTTGCCAGCCTTTCTCGGACTGTGCGTTTAAATCTAATACTTCCTGCTCGTAATTCCAGGCGGAATATACATTATATTTTTTCTTATATCGTTTCATGGGTTACACTCCTTCCGTGTTGGCAAGCATGCGACGCAGACGGTTGATTTCCGCGGTCAGCGCTTCTCTGCCGGATGCTGTCAGGCAGTAGAGACGCTTCCGCTCTACCCCCGGTTCGTTTGAGACGACTTCTTCAATCCATCCCTTTTTCATCATATTGCTTGTGGCTCCGTACATGGTGCCGGAGCCGATGGTAACATCTCCCTCCGATAAGGTCTTTGTCATCTGCATAATACCGTAGCCGTGGTTCGGACCTTTGGACAGGCAGAGCAGAATGTAGTAATAGCTCTCGGACATCGGTTCATTTTTTTTCAAAATGCTCCCTCCTTTGAATTAAAATAGTATGTCGACTTACGACTATATCATATCACGACATATGTCGAGTGTCAACATAGTTTTTGAAATTTTTTGAAAAGTGGTCTGCGCATAATTCGGGTAGGAAAAAGTCACCTGATTTCCTGTTGATTCTTCTGCGCGGCCTCTTGTATACTGATGGTACAAGGCTTGTGAAAATTTATTTCGAAATATAACGGAGGATAGAAGTATGACATGGTATACGATGAATAATATTGCGATGATGACGGGATTTACCACCAGAACGCTACGGAATTACTTGCGTCAGGGACTTTTAAACGGCGAGAAGGTAGATGGGGTGTGGAAATTTACCGAAGAGGAATACGAAGCCTTTTTGGCGCATCCGGCAGTAAAGCCGGGAATTCGTGCAAAGCAAAACGCCATTGTGAATGATTTTTTATTGCTGAATGCGAAAAAGGAAAACCGGACTTGTGTGATTTTGGACCTTTGCACGGAGCGGGAGGAAGCGAAGCAGGCTGCAGCCTTTTTCTGCGAAAGAATCAAGGAGCAGGAGGATGAGGAGCTGCAGTTCGGTATGGAGTGGCACAAAAAGAATATGCGTATTATCTTAAGCGGTACGGAAGATGCGGTAAAAGAGATAATGAAACGCTACTATGAGGGGAATTAACGGCAAAAGAATTCTTTGTTTTGTGGAAGAATCTACGATAGACAACTAATTGTAGAAAAATGAGTGGTTATACTACGAAAAATGAAGTTGTAGTTGATTTTAGAACTACCACTCAACCGAAAGATGTGATATACTAAGCTCAACACAACCGAAAGGGGATTTGAGCATGGCAGGAACGACTTTTTCAACCACCTTACAGACGTTACGAAAGAACAGAGGAGTTACCCAGGAGCAGTTGGCGACGCATTTGGGGGTTAGCCCCCAGGCGGTTTCCAAATGGGAAAACGGAAGTTATCCGGACGGAGATTTGCTGCCGCAGATTGCGGATTACTTCGAAGTGTCCATTGATTATCTGTACGGACGGGCAAAGGATAATGTTTCGTTGGAACAGCAGTTACTGGAGGCAATCAAAGGAATCAATGTGCCACCGGATTTTGACCACAGTGAACATATGGATCGGATTATGAAATACATTTGGGCCATGCAGCTTGGTTTGTGGCCGGAGAATAAGCAGTACTTTGACCGGACACGGTCGGAGGGAGATCATGTGATTGTCTCTACATTGTATGATAAGTCCGGGTTCAATTTCTTCCGGTTAAATAAGAATTTGGAGTTCTTTACCGTAATGAAACGACCGGAGAAGGGGTTTGCTTCCTACTTTAAGGTGACGGATGAATTGGCAGCATTGTTTGCATTTCTGGGAAAGAAAGAGAATTTGGAGGTGTTGTTCTATTTGCTTTCCCTGGATGCGGGAAACGGCGTGTCTGTATCGACTATAGCAAAGAAAGTAGGGATCAGTGAGGAGCAGGCCGGAGAAGCTATCGGTTATATAAAAAAGATGGGACCGCAACAGGGAAATAAGATTTTGTTTGAACTGTCTGTCTTGGATGAGTTTGATAAAAGTGAGCCGCTGTATGCGGTAGACGGCGCAGTGGCCTGTACGGTATTACTCCTGTTGGCAGGTGCGGATATGATGCTACATCCGCCGGGAAGCTACGCAATGTCCATCGGATGTTCCGATAAGGCCTGGTTGGAACGGGACCAGATGGACTTCTTACAGAAGCCGGGGAAGAAATAGAGAGGGGAAGAAACGATGAAACGAGAAAAGAAGAAACATAAGGAGCAGGGGAGCGAAAACAAAAACCCGCTCCACAAAGAATACGGTGCGTTTAAAAATATGGGCTTTGTGTTTCGGCACATGATCGGATATGATAAGAAGATTTTGTTGTTGATTGTACTGGGGGCGGTTTGTGAGCCGCTGATGAGATACTTCTGGACCTTCCTTCCGAAGCTCATATTGGACCTGATCACGGGAGAAGGAACAAGAAACGAATTGTTAGGGCTGATGGTGTGTGTAACGATTTTTCAGCTTGCATTGACCTTAACCACAACTTATTATCATTACGGAATCGGCTGGCGGTACATCGGAGCGCGCTTGTATATGATGCTTATGATGAACCGTAAGGCCATGAAGATTGATTTTGAGCATCTGGAAAATCCGGATGTGATGGATTGCTACCAGAAGGCCCAGAATGCCAGTAACAGTAACAATGTGGGAATCGAGGGTATGATGCGTGAGTCTACTCAGTTGTTGGAATCCTTGACCACGGTGCTGCTTGGTATGGGTATCTTAAGTACCTTAAATGTATGGCTGGTGCTGCTTATGGTGGGGATTGCAGTACTTAACTTCCTCATTGTGAATCGCACCAATAAGATTACGAAGATGCGAGTGTGGGATCCGCTGGCGACTTGGTGGAGAAAGCGTTGGTATATGCAGAACGTGACCACTAACTTTGAGGCGGCAAAGGATATCCGTATGTTCGGATTGCGGGGATGGCTCAAGGAGAAGTATGAGGAGCTTAACAAGACCCGTTATGAAGCACAGAAGGTAAACGCTACCTTCTGGTTCTGGACCAGCATTTCCGGAAATGTGTTCTGGTGTCTGTCCCAGATTCTGGTGTACTGGTGGCTGGTACGTGCTATGGTAAACGGTGAGCTGACCATCGGTAACTTTACCTTATATCTGGCTTCCTCGGCAACGTTTTTTGAATTTGTCTCTACGTTATTAAACGGTATGGCAGGGGTATTGGCACGGAGCCGTGAGGTAGATGATTTCCGTAGCTTCCTTGACTTTGACGGCGGCGACGGCAAGAAGGACGGCAAGGAACTGCCGAAGGCGGAAAAGTACGAGTTTGTATTTGAAAACGTGTCCTTCAAGTATCCGAAGGCAGAGCGTTACGCATTAAAGAACCTGAACCTGACCCTGGCAGCCGGAGAGCGTCTGGCGGTGGTGGGCTTAAACGGCGCCGGAAAATCCACCATGATAAAGCTGTTGCTTCGGTTGTACGAGCCGACGGAGGGCCGCATTTTATTGAACGGTGTGGATGTTCGGGAGTATGACAAAGATAGCTATTATGAAGCTTTTGCGCCGGTATTCCAGCAGGTAGAGTTGTTTGCTTTCCCGATGGAAGAAAATGTTTCCATGAAGGAGCCGGAGCGTACCGACGGAGAAAAGGCGAAGGAGTGCCTGGAAGCGGCGGGACTTTCCGAGAAGATTGCGTCTCTTCCGAATGGGACAAAGACAGAGCTTCTTAAGATTGTATATGACGACGGTGTGGATTTATCCGGCGGTGAAAAGCAGAAGCTTGCGCTGGCAAGAGCGTTATATAAGGATGCGCCGGTGGTGGTACTGGATGAGCCGACGGCGGCACTGGATGCTTTGGCGGAAGCAAAGCTCTACGAGGATTTTGATAAGTTAATCGGCGGAAAGACGGCGGTGTACATCAGCCATCGATTAAGCTCCACCCAGTTCTGCGGACATGTGGCAATGTTTGCGGAGGGTGAGATGGTGGAATACGGAACCCATGCCGAGTTAATGGAGAAGAACGGTGCCTATGCGGAGATGTTTAAAATTCAGGCGCAGTATTATATAGAAGAAACAGAAAAGGCAGAACAGGAGGTGGCAGCAGATGGCGAAGTCTAAAGAACAAAATCAGACAGCGAAGGAAGATCGTCAGGCAATCAAGAGAACCTTAAAATTTATGGCGTCCGTGGCATGGAAGGAGCGCCCGTCATTGTTTGTGGTGTATGCCATCCTGTTTGTGGCGCAGCTTATTCAAAAGGCCCAGATAGTTATCCTGCCGAAGTTTTTGATTGATGAGTTGATGTTAATCGTGGGCGGTGCTCCGGCAGAGAATCATTTACGGAATGTGGTATTGTATGTAGCGCTTATTTGCGGAAGCAATCTTTTGGCGAATATTATGAGTAACGTTGCGTATCAGTGGCGCAGTGTGTTGGAAGAGTGGTTTAACGAATATTTTGAAGTGCGATTGGCGGAGCATACCATGCAGATGGATTTCGAGCATACGGAGGACCCGGATGCATTGGATCAGCTGAACCGTGCTAAGGAAGGTATCAGCTGGTACAGCGGCGGTGTGGTTGGCGTATTGAACAGTGTGTATACCTTAATTGGAAATATTACGGTGCTTCTGGGTGTCAGTACCATTATTCTTATCACCTGTCCGTTGCTTTTGCCGGTGCAAATCATCGGTTTGGTGTTAATCAGCGTGTTCAATGCAAAAAATAATAAGATTGAAATCGAAAGCTATAAGGATTTGGCGGGCATCAACCGTATCTTCGGATACTTTTTGTTCCAGCTGGCGGACTTCTCCTACGGTAAGGAAATCCGTTTGTACGACAGTGCGGAGATGATGCTTAAGAAAACGGATGTGGAGAGTCGGAAGATGGCAGGGGTGTGGACTACCATGGCGGAGAAGCAGTGTAAAAATGCATGGGCTATGGATGCCGTCAATGCAGCCAGAGACGGTATCAGTTATTTTTACATCGGACTCTTGGCACTTCTGAAAAAGATTACGGTGGGTGATTTTTCCATGTGCATTACTTCCGCGTCCGAGCTTTACAGAGGAATGCTCGGTGTGGTGCAGGGCTGTCAGGATATTGCAAAGCGTTGTGTATACGCCAACCAGTTCCTGAAGCTTCTGGACTATCCGGTGGCATTAGAAAAGGGAGATAAAAAAGTAACCGGGGAAAAGCACGTCATTGAGTTTTCTCATGTGAGCTTTAAGTATCCGCGTTCCGAGCAGTATGTGTTAAAGGACATTAATTTAAAAATTACCTCCGGGGAGCATTTATCGGTGGTAGGATTAAACGGTGCCGGAAAGACTACTTTCATTAAGTTACTTTGCCGTTTGTATGATGTAACCGAGGGCGAGATTTTAATTGACGGTATCAATATCAAAGAGTATTCCGAGGAGGAGTATCGGAAATTGTTTGCGGTGGTATTCCAGGATTTCCAGCTCTTTGCATTTAGTTTAAGGGATAATATTGCGTTAAGCGATATTGCAAAAGAGGATGAGGTAAATCGTGTATTGGAGTTGTCCGGCTTCTATGAGGATGCGCAGAAGCTGCCCCAGGGACTTGATACGATGCTGTATAAGAGTTTTGATGAGAAGGGCACGGAGCTGTCCGGCGGACAGCAGCAGAAAACCGCCATTGCAAGAGCGTTGTATAAGAACGCGCCGATTGTAATCTTAGATGAGCCGACGGCGGCTCTGGACCCGGTGGCAGAGTATGACATTTACCGTAGCTTTGATACCTTGGTTGGCGGAAAGACGGCGATTTACATTTCCCACCGCCTGTCCAGCTGTAAGTTTTGTGACAAGATTGCGGTATTTGCGGAGAATACCATCAAAGAGTACGGTACCCATGATGAGCTGGTGGATAAGAAAAACGGTATCTACGCAGAGCTTTTTGCGGCCCAGGCCCAGTATTATGTGGAGGCTGTCTGATTTTTACATTTTTTACTACCATTTTTGAGAAGAGTGTGGTATACTGAGTATGTTCCTGAATAAATTAGAATTCAAAGAAAAAGGAACAAACGAGAAGGATATCAACAAAGGGAAGGTATGGAACATGAATGACGTAAAGAATGTGATATGGTTTGTGTTGGGAGGCTTTATCTCGGTGGCGTTTTGGGGAGCGCTCGGCTTGATTTTCTGTGCAACGGTTATCGGAATGCCGTTAGGAAAGCAGTTGCTTCGGGTGGCGAAGTTTGCCATGGCTCCGTTCCGAGAAGATATTGATGTGGAAAGTAACTTCGCAAAGAACTTTGTTGCAAACATCTTATTTTTGCCGATCAGTCTTGTGATGGTTACCGTATATGCACTGGCCGGTGCGGCATTTTCCATCACACTTATCGGGGCACCGATCGGAAAAGGATATTTTAAACTGCTTACGGTAGCTATGGCACCGTTCGGTATCGAAGTGGATAAGCACTATGAAGTAATCAAAGAGTGGGAAGAATGGAAGAACTGGTGAGTTATTTCACCGGTTCTTTTTCCATTTTCTTATAATAAATGAAGCACAGCACAATACCGAATACTGTGGCTGCCGGCGCGGCAAGGCCGATACCGGTGAGAGATGCTTCCTGTTGGATGCTCATAATATAGGATAGCGGAAGTCGGATTAAGAAGGACTGGGCCAGTCCCTGGGCCATAACAAACAGGGTGCGGGAGTGGCCGTTAAAGTATCCCATAAAGCTGAACAGAATACTGGTGACGACAGCCTCCGGAGCAAAGCCTCGCAGGAATTCAAAGGCTCTGGCAATGGCTGCCGGGTCTTCGGAGAAAACAGACGCCAGCATATCGCCTTTAAAAAATGCCAATAAACCGATGACGACACCGATGCCACAGCCTACGGCCATACCGTAGAGCATGCCTTTCTTTGCCCGGTCCTCTTTGCCCGCACCTACATTTTGAGCTACAAAGGAGGCCATGCACTGGAACAGGGCACTCGGAATCAGCATCACAAAGGACTGCACCTTCTGGGCAATGCCGTAACCGTTGGAGGCGTCCAGACCTAAGTTATTGATAAAAGCGCAAAGGGCCAGGAAGGTTAAGTTGGTCAAAAACTCCTGCAGTGCAATCGGAGTACCGATTTTTAAGAAGTCTGTGATTTCCCTGCCGAACCGGATGTCGGATTTTTTAAAGGTAAAGGGAAAGCTTTGCTTTCTTATAATAAGAAGAGATAACACTACACTGACAGCCTGGGCCATTACGGTTGCAATCGCGGCACCCGCCACGTCCATCTTGAAAACGGCCACCAGTAAAAGGTCGCCGACGATATTTACAATACAGGCAATGCCTACAAATAAAAGCGGAAGCTTGGAATTGCCCATGCCGCGGAAAATGCAGCTGATGAGATTGTACAGCATAACGAAAATAAAGCCGCCGCCGCAAATGCGGATGTATTGTACGGTTAGGTCAACGGCTTCTTCCGGGGCTTTCATGAGACGGGCTGCAGGTTCCGCAAAGACAACCAATACAACGGTAAAAAGCACGGCAAAGGTGAGGAAGAATGCTATGGAACGTCCCAGAAGCGGCCCGATTTTGTCGTTGTTCTTTTCTCCGATATATCTACCGATTAAAATGGTAACACCGGAAGCCAGCGCGCACAGTACGAAGGTCAGCAGATTCATAATATTACTGCCGGTGGAAACGGCAGACGGTGCGGCAGCGGTACCGAACCGCCCCACGATTAACATATCCACGGCACCGTACATGGCCTGTAAAATCAATGCCCCCAAAATCGGGAACATAAAGTGAATCATCTTTTTAAAAATACTGCCCTCTGTAAAATCCTGCTTGTTGTCCATAGAAATTCTCCTGATGTATGTTTCTTCTATATGATGTATGTTTCTTCTATATAATAAGTAATCATATGTTTTTTGAAAACAGTACAGTTATAACATAAATGGCACAGGATGTCAACGAGGTGTGTATTTTGCAATTGTAAGCTTCCGTCATTTCGATGTTGCCAAAGAAGGCACCGGTATTGTAGAATAAGGAGAGAAAATATAAAGAATAAGGGGTGAAAAAGAGTGATTGAGAAAAGAAAAACACAGGTGATAGTCACCTTTTTCCTTTTGGCTGCATCTGTGATATGGATGGTAGCATCTCGCGGGAAGGTAGAGAACAAACCGTTGGACTATGAGGAAGTGAAGGTGACGGTGGTCAGTGCCGAGAGTGTTCTCAAAAGGACGGGCCAAAGTAGAATCTATAGCTATGACGTTGTAGTAGAATACGAAGGCAAGCAATACGACCTGATTAATGTAAAAAGCGGCGAGATGGCACGGTATGAAGCACTGGCAAATTTGCCGGCAGCGGTCCAAGGGAGCAATCCTTACTTAGACAACACGGTATGCCTAAGCAACGGCAAGATGTACTCGAACATCGACGGCATCAAAACCGACGGAAACGAATTTACATGGTATTTAATCGGTCTCGGCGGAACCGCGTTGTTCGGTATCCTGCACTTGATGTGTGTGGCGGATTTGATTGACAGGAAAAAGAAGCAGAAAAAAGCGGGCGCAGTGTAGACTGCGCCTGATTAGCTTTCGGATACGATGATGGAAAATAAAAGAAGTGAAAGATAAAACATTTTCAGGAACAGGTTTTGGCGGCAAAAGAGATTTACAAGATTGAGAAAAAGTTCTATGGGGAAATTCGGATTATCATTTGGCGCAGGATGGTAGACTTTCTTATTGCTTCTTATATAATACAGCAACGTCCGGACAGGAGGTCCGGGCGAGCCCGCCATAAGGCATGGATGCCGCATCAGGGCGGTTGCATCATTATGAAGTGAATTATACCGAAGCAATTAGAAAGACTTCATCCGTAGCGACCGATAAAGAGAATTTCCCGGAGAACTTTTGGGGTCACGCCATGCCAACCTCGATTCCGCTTCGCTCCATCTCGGTCGCGGGCTGGCGCCCTTTACAGATGCAGGCAGAAACAGTGCCTTGTAAGCAAGCTTACGTCACTGTTTTACCTGCATCTTTGCATGGCTTGTAGCTTTCGCGAATTTTTTTAAAAAAGTACTTGCAATTATTTCCTATATCGTGTATAATCATTCTTGCTGTGACGTTGATAGCTATGAAGCGTGAGGTTGCCGCGTGCCATACGCGGGTTTTCCGTGGAGCGAATGTCAAGTTAGGAAACTGGCGACAAGTCACTGTACAATACAGCTTCTGCTATAAGGCAGATAAACCGTGATGATAATCGGGAATTGTCCGGGTGCCGAGCTATGCGCTCGGGTTTTTGTTCGGACAGGCGCGAAACACACGGGAGAGTGTACAGTCACCGCTTGTCGTACTGAAATTAAGTGCGAAAAGGAGGCGACTTTTTTTATGGCAAGTCAAGTAATGAGAATCACACTCAAGGCGTATGATCATCAGTTAGTAGATGCATCCGCAGCGAAGATCATCGAAACCGCAAAGAAGGCGGGAAGCAAGGTAAGCGGTCCGGTACCGATGCCGACGAAGAAGGAAGTAGTTACCATTCTCCGTGCAGTGCATAAGTATAAGGACAGCCGTGAGCAGTTCGAGCAGAGAACTCACAAGAGACTCATCGATGTTATTGCTCCGAACCAGAAGATGGTTGATGCTCTTTCCAGACTGGAAATGCCGGCAGGTGTGTTCATTGACATTAAGATGAAGACGAAGTAATCTTAGTCAGTGAGAAGCAACAAGTTTTAAAATGTTAAAATCCTTAGGGTTTATATACAGGGTCCAAGCGTCTTATCTATATCAGAAAAGGCCCAAGCATCCGGATAGACCATCTAGGATGATTGAGTTCCAAAGGGATTCAATCCGCTGTAGATTCACAGGAGGTGCAAAATGAAGAAAGCGTTATTAACAACGAAGGTCGGAATGACCCAGATCTTCAATGCGGACGGCGTATTAGTACCGGTTACCGTATTGCAGGCTGCCCCGAACGTTGTAACCCAGGTTAAGACGGTTGACAACGACGGTTACGAGGCAGTACAGGTTGGCTTCGGCGAGATCAGAGACGTTCTCGTAAACAAGCCGCGCAAGGGCACATTTGCTAAGGCAGGTGTTGCTAACAAGAGATTTCTTAAGGAGTTCAAGTTTGACAACAGCTCTGAGTACACCGTAGGTCAGGAAATCAAGGTTGACATCTTCGCAGATGGTGACAAGATTGACGCTACCGGTATTACGAAGGGTAAGGGCTTCCAGGGTGCCATCAAGAGACACGGCTTATCCAGAGGACCGATGAAGCATGGTTCCAAGTATCACAGACATGCAGGTTCCAACGGTGCAGCAACGACTCCGGGTCGTGTATTCAAGGGCAAGCACATGCCGGGACACACCGGTAATGTAAAGGCTACGGTTCAGAACCTCGAGGTAGTTAAGGTTGACGTTGAGAACAACTTAATCCTCGTTAAGGGCGCAGTACCGGGACCGAAGAAGGCTTTGGTTATCTTAAAGGAAACCGTAAAGAGCGCAAACTAAGAAGCTTTAAGAAAGGAGGAACTTAAAAATGGCTAGTGTTAAGGTTTATAATATCGAAGGCAAGGAAGTTGGCACTATGGAGCTCAACGACGCTGTGTTCGGTGTAGAAGTAAATGAGCATTTGATGCATTTGGCTGTTGTGAGCCAGCTCGCTAACAAGCGTCAGGGCACACAGAGCGCAAAGACTCGTGCAGAAGTAAGCGGCGGCGGAAGAAAGCCGTGGAGACAGAAGGGTACCGGTCATGCAAGACAGGGATCCACCAGAGCTCCGCAGTGGACCGGCGGTGGCGTAGTATTCGCTCCGAAGCCGAGAGACTACTCCGTAAAGATGAACAAGAAGGAAAAGGCAGCTGCAATCAAGTCTGCATTATCCGCTAAGGTTGCTGAGGAGAAGTTTATCGTAGTAGACGGTCTCGCATTCAACGAGATTAAGACCAAGAAGATGGCAGCAGTTCTTGATAACCTCAAGGTGAACAAGGCGCTTGTTGTTCTTGATAAGAAGGATGAGAACGTAATCCTTTCCGCAAGAAATATCCCGGAGGTAAGAACAGTTCTTTCCGGTAGCGTAAATGTTTACGACGTTCTTAAGTACGGCAACGTTGTTATCACCAAGGAAGCTGTTGCTCAGATTGAGGAGGTGTACGCATAATGGCAGATTTAAAGTATTATGACGTTATCTTAAAGCCGGTAGTAACCGAGAAGAGTATGAACTCCATGAGCGAGAAGAAGTACACGTTCTCCGTACATCCGGATGCAACGAAGCAGCAGATTAAGGAAGCAGTTGAGAAGATGTTCGCAGGTACCAAGGTTGCCAGCGTTAACACCATGAACTTAGACGGAAAGACCCGCAGACGCGGCATGGTTTTCGGAAAGACTGCTAAGATGAAGAAGGCAATTGTACAGCTTACCGCTGACAGTGCTGAAATCGAGATTTTCGCAGGTTTATAATTCGCGTACGTAGAGAATAGAACACAAGATATTGCGTAGCGCAGACGAAAGGAGTAACAACAATGGGAATCAAAACTTATAACCCATATACACCTTCCAGAAGAAATATGACCGGCTCCGATTTCTCCGAAATCACTACGAGCACACCGGAGAAGTCCTTAGTAACTTCTTTAAAGAAGAACGCTGGTCGTAACAATCAGGGAAAGATTACCGTAAGACATCAGGGCGGTGGTTCCAGAAGAAAGTACAGAATCATCGACTTCAAGAGAAACAGCAAAGATGGTATCCCGGCAACGGTTAAGACCATCGAGTACGATCCGAACAGAACCGCAAACATCGCACTTATCTGCTATGCAGACGGTTCCAAGTCCTACATCCTTGCGCCGAACGGCTTAAAGGTAGGCCAGACCGTTATGAACGGTGCAACCGCAGAAGTTAGAGTGGGTAACTGCTTACCGCTTCAGAACATTCCGGTTGGTGCTGAAATTCATAACATCGAGCTTTACCCGGGCAAGGGCGGTCAGCTGGTTCGTTCCGCTGGTAACAGCGCACAGCTGATGGCAAAGGAAGGCAAGTACGCAACCCTTCGTCTCCCGTCCGGTGAGATGAGAATGGTTCCGATTATCTGCCGTGCAACCATCGGTCAGGTTGGTAACATTGATCACGAGCTTATTAACATCGGTAAGGCAGGACGTAAGCGTCACATGGGTATCCGCCCGACTGTACGCGGTTCCGTAATGAACCCGAACGATCACCCGCACGGTGGTGGTGAAGGTAAGACCGGTATCGGTCGTCCAGGCCCTGTTACCCCGTGGGGTAAGCCGGCTCTCGGTCTTAAGACCCGTAAGAAGAATAAGCAGTCCAACAAGCTGATTGTAAGAAGAAGAGATGGTAAGGCGTTAGCGAAGTAATCGCACGTCCAGGTAAAAGGAGGTAAACCAAATGGCACGTTCATTAAAGAAGGGCCCGTTCGCGGATGCTCACTTATTGAAGAAGGTAGATGCTGTAGTGAAGTCCGGTGACAAGCAGGTTATCAAGACCTGGTCCCGTCGTTCCACAATCTTCCCGCAGATGGTTGGTCTTACAATCGCTGTTCATGACGGAAGAAAGCATGTACCGGTATACGTAACCGAAGATATGGTTGGTCACAAGCTTGGTGAGTTCGTAGCTACCAGAACCTATCGCGGTCACGGTAAGGATGAGAAGAAGTCCCGTAGATAGTCTTTTTCTCAAACTAAGACAAATTATTATGGTAACGGTCGGCAAACGCCGTACCGTTTACCAAACCTTATAACATTGCCCGGCAGGACACGGGCGGAAGAAAAATAGCGGAGAGCCGCTAACATTTGAAAGGAGGTCACATCCATGGCAAAAGGACATAGATCCCAGATTAAGAGAGAGAGAAATGAGCAGAACAGAGATAAGAGACCGTCTGCGAAGTTATCCTACGCAAGAGTTTCCGTACAGAAGGCTTGTTTCGTTCTTGATGCAATCAGAGGCAAGGATGTACAGTCAGCACTCGGTATTTTAGCTTACAATCCGAGATATGCTTCAACTTTAATAGAGAAGTTACTCAAATCTGCAATCGCAAACGCAGAGAACAACAACGGTATGGACGTTTCCAAGCTCTACATCGCTGAGTGTTACGCAAACTGCGCACCGACCATGAAGAGAGTAAGACCGAGAGCACAGGGCAGAGCTTATCGTATCTTAAAGAGAATGAGCCACATCACCATCGTGCTTGATGAGAGATAGATCTAAGAAAGGAGAAGAATCATGGGACAGAAGGTTAATCCTCACGGCTTAAGAGTCGGCGTTATCAAGGAATGGGATTCCAAGTGGTACGCAGAAGCTGATTTCGCTGACAACTTAGTAGAAGATTACAACATCAGAAAGTTTCTGAAGAATAAGTTATACAGCGCAGGTATCGCAAAGATCGAAATCGAGAGAAGAGGCGCTGATCAGGTTAAGGTTATCATCTCCACCGCAAAGCCGGGCGTAGTTATCGGTAAGGCCGGTGCAGAAATCGATAAGTTAAAGGACGAAGTAGCAAAGGTTACCGGTAAGAAGGTAAATCTCGAGATTAAGGAAATCAAGAGACCGGACATCAACGCACAGCTCGTAGCAGAGAACATTGCACAGCAGCTTGAGAACCGTATTTCTTTCCGTAGAGCAATGAAGTCCACCATGTCCAGAACCATGAAGGCTGGCGCAAAGGGTATTAAGACCATGGCATCCGGTCGTCTTGGCGGTGCAGATATCGCACGTTCCGAGTTCTATACGGAAGGTACCGTTCCGCTTCAGACCCTGAGAGCAAACATTGACTATGGTTTCGCAGAAGCAAACACCACCTACGGTAAGGTTGGTATCAAGACTTGGATTTATCTTGGAGAAGTTCTTCCGACGAAGGCAACCAAGAAGGAAGGGAGCGATAAGTAATGTTAATGCCAAAGAGAGTAAAGCGTCGTAAGCAGTTCCGCGGAACTATGACCGGTAAGGCACAGAGAGGTAACACCATCTCTTACGGCGAATTCGGTATTGTAGCAATGGAGCCTGCTTGGATTAAGTCCAATCAGATTGAGGCAGCCCGTATCGCAATGACACGTTACATTAAGCGTGGCGGTAAGGTTTGGATTAAGATTTTCCCGGATAAGCCGGTAACAGCGAAGCCGGCAGAAACTCGAATGGGTTCCGGTAAGGGCTCCACTGAGTACTGGGTAGCAGTAGTTAAGCCGGGTCGTGTAATGTTCGAAATTTCCGGCGTAGCTGAAGAAGTAGCAAGAGAAGCTCTTCGTCTCGCAACCCATAAGCTTCCGGTTAAGTGTAAGATCGTTTCTCGCGCAGATTTAGAGGGAGGTGCGGCTCGTGAAAACCAGTAAGTATGTGCAGGATTTAATGGCTAAGTCTGTTGTTGAGCTGAATGAGGAATTAGTTTCCGCAAAGAAGGAACTCTTCAATTTGAGATTCCAGAATGCAACCAACCAGCTGGACAACACAAGCAGAATTAAAGAAGTAAGAAAGAACATTGCCAGAATTCAGACCGTGATTTCTGCAAAGGCAAACTAGTTCATTGAATAGTAACTTCGGAAAGGAGTACCCGCAGTGGAGAGAAATCTTAGAAAGACGCGTACCGGTAAGGTAGTAAGCGACAAGATGGATAAGACAATCGTTGTAGCAGTAGTAGATAACGTAAAGCACCCGCTTTACAACAAGATCGTTAAGAGAACCTACAAGTTAAAGGCTCATGACGAGAACAACGAGTGCCGCATCGGTGACAGAGTAAAGGTTATGGAGACGAGACCGTTATCCAAGGATAAGAGATGGAGACTCGTTGAGATTATCGAGAAGGCAAAATAAGTATTTGTTTTGCAGGAATAGTTGAAAGGAGATTGTACCATGGTACAGCAGGAAACCAGACTTAAGGTTGCTGACAATACCGGCGCAAAGGAATTACTTTGCATCCGTGTAATGGGCGGTTCAACCAGAAGATATGCAAACATTGGTGATGTCATCGTTGCTTCCGTTAAAGATGCAACGCCGGGCGGTGTTGTAAAGAAGGGCGATGTAGTTAAGGCAGTTGTAGTTCGTTCCGTAAAGGGCGCACGCCGTAAGGACGGTTCTTACATCCGCTTCGATGAGAACGCAGCAGTTATCATCAAGGAAGACAAGAACCCGAGAGGAACTCGTATTTTCGGACCGGTAGCAAGAGAACTCAGAGAGAAGCAGTTCATGAAGATTGTTTCCCTGGCTCCGGAAGTATTATAGGAGGTACTGCGATGTTAAAGATTAAGAAGGGCGATACCGTTAGAGTAATCGCAGGTAAGGATAAGGGCAAGGAAGGAAAGGTTCTTTCCGTTGCTGACGGTAAGGTAGTAGTTGAGGGTGTCAACACTGTGACGAAGCACACGAAGGCATCTCAGGCAAACCCGCAGGGCGGTATCATTACGAAGGAAGCAGCACTTGACGCATCCAACGTTATGTACGTTCACAAGGGTAAGACCACCAGAATCGGTTTCACCACCGTAGAAGACAAGAAGGGCCCGAAGAAGGTTCGTGTTGCAAAGTCCACCGGTGAAGTAATCGACAAGTAAATCTGAGAGAGGAGGTTCACAAAGTTGACTAGATTAAAGGAAAAGTATAATAACGAAATCGTTGCAGCAATGCAGAAGAAGTTCGGTTATAAAAACGTAATGCAGGTTCCGAAGTTAGACAAGATCGTTATCAACATGGGTGTCGGTGAGGCAAAGGATAACGCTAAGGCTTTAGAGTCCGCAGTTAGAGATATGGAAATCATCGCAGGTCAGAAGCCGGTTGTAACGAAGGCTAAGAAGTCTGTCGCAAACTTCAAGATCAGAGAAGGTCTTGCAATCGGTTGTAAGGTAACCTTACGTGGTGACAAGATGTACGAGTTCGCTGATCGTTTAATCAGCCTTGCTCTTCCGCGTGTACGTGACTTCCGTGGTGTTAACCCGAACGCATTCGATGGCAGAGGTAACTACGCTCTTGGTATTAAGGAGCAGTTAATCTTCCCGGAAATCGAGTACGATAAGGTTGATAAGGTAAGAGGTATGGATATCATTTTCGTAACCACCGCAAACACCGACGAGGAAGCAAGAGAACTGTTAACTCAATTTGGTATGCCGTTTAGCAAATAATAAGGAGGAATTCCCATGGCAAAGACTTCTATGAAGTTAAAGCAGCAGCGTCCGGCAAAGTTCTCCACCCAGGAGTACAACCGTTGTAGAATTTGCGGTCGTCCGCATGCTTATTTGAGAAAATACGGAATCTGCAGAATCTGCTTCCGTGAATTAGCTTATAAGGGTCAGATACCGGGTGTTAAGAAGGCATCTTGGTAAGTCCGAAATATTTTTAGAAGGAGGAAATCCAAATGACAATGAGCGATCCGATTGCAGATATGCTTACAAGAATTCGTAATGCAAATACTGCGAAACATGATGTTGTAGATGTACCTGCATCTAAGATGAAGATTGCAATCGCAGAAATCCTGTTAAAGGAAGGTTATATTAAGGCTTTTGATGTGGAAGAAGTCGGTTCTTTCAAGACCATCCACATTACGTTAAAGTATGGCAAGGATAAGAACGAAAAGGTTATCTCCGGTCTCAAGAGAATTTCCAAGCCGGGTCTGCGTGTATACGCAAATGCGGAGGAGCTTCCGAAGGTACTTGGCGGTCTTGGTATTGCTATCGTATCCACCAACAAGGGCGTGCTTACCGATAAGGAAGCAAGAAAGGCTAACGTTGGCGGCGAAGTTTTAGCTTTCGTTTGGTAATAAAAGATGCATGGAAAGGAAGTCTGTCAGAGCAAGTGTTCTTAAGGGCATGAGGTGATGCGGATACTCTTTTCTTAGGAGACCACATAAGGTCAGGAAGTGTGTGAGACACTCACCGCTTTCCACATTCATAATTTTAGGAGGTACGGGCATGTCACGTATAGGTAGAATGCCAATCGCCATCCCGGCAGGTGTAACTGTCGATGTGGCAGAAAATAACAAGGTTACCGTTAAGGGACCGAAGGGTACTCTTGAGAGAGTGTTAGCCCCGGAAATGGAAATCAAGGTAGAGGGTTCTGAAATCGTTGTTAACAGACCGAATGACTTAAAGAGAATGAAGTCTCTTCACGGTTTGACCAGAACGCTTATCAACAACATGGTAGTCGGTGTTACCAATGGCTACGAGAAGGTTCTCGAAGTTAACGGTGTCGGCTACAGAGCAGCAAAGTCCGGTAAGGAGCTTACCTTAACTCTCGGATATTCTCATCCGGTAGTTATGGTTGACCCGGAAGGTGTTGAGACCGTTCTCGACGGCCAGAACAAGATTACCGTTAAGGGTATTGATAAAGAGAAGGTTGGTCAGTACGCAGCAGAAATCAGAGATAAGAGAAGACCGGAGCCGTATAAGGGCAAGGGTATCAAGTATGCGGATGAGACCATCAGACGTAAAGTCGGTAAGACCGGTAAGAAGTAAAAGGAGGAATGAAAGAATATGGTTAGCAAAGAGTCTAGATCTAAAGTTCGCGTAAAGAAGCATATGAAGATTCGCAATCGTTTCTCCGGTACCGCAGAAAGACCGCGTTTGGCAGTATTCAGAAGTAATAATCATATGTATGCGCAGATTATTGATGATACCGTTGGTAACACTCTTGTAGCAGCTTCCACCCTTGATAGGGATGTAAAGGCTGAGCTTGAGAAGACGAATGATGTTGCAGCAGCAGCAAAGCTCGGAACTGTTATCGCAAAGAAGGCACTTGAGAAGGGAATCACAACCGTTGTTTACGACCGTGGTGGTTTCGTATATCAGGGCAAGGTTAAGGCACTTGCTGAGGCAGCAAGAGAAGCCGGCTTAGAATTCTAATCAGGAGGGAAAACATGAGACGTACAATCGTTGATGCCAGCAATTTGGAATTAGAAGATAAATTAGTCAGCCTCAAGCGCGTTACCAAGGTTGTAAAGGGTGGTCGTAATTTCCGTTTCGCAGCACTTGTTGTTGTAGGAGACAGAAACGGTCACGTTGGTGCAGGTCTTGGTAAGGCAAGCGAAGTTCCGGAAGCAATCCGGAAGGCAAAAGAGGATGCAAAGAAGAACATCATCGAGCTTCCGCTTGATGAGAACGGTTCCGTACCGCATGACTACCTTGGTAAGTTCGGTAGCGCTTCTGTATTGTTAAAGCGTAGCCCGGAAGGTACCGGTATCATCGCAGGCGGTCCGGCACGTAACGTGCTTGAACTTGCAGGATTTAAGAACATCCGTACTAAGTCCCTTGGTTCAAACAACAAGCAGAACGTAGTTCTTGCAACAATCAACGGATTAAGCCAGTTAAAGACTCCGGAGCAGGTAGCTGCACTCCGCGGTATTTCCGTAGATCAGCTGTAAGACATATCTAAATTTCACGGAGGTGTTGAAAAATGGCAGATAAATTAAAGGTTACTTTAATT
Source organism: Lachnospiraceae bacterium (assembly GCA_045596385.1). Lineage (GTDB taxonomy): Bacteria > Bacillota > Clostridia > Lachnospirales > Lachnospiraceae > SIG307. The sequence continues at coordinate 104,014 of JAZOCC010000027.1, read as the reverse complement.
AAGTCTACAATCGGTGCTGTTCCGAAGAACAAGGCAACCGTAGAGGCTATGGGCTTAAGAAAGATCGGTAAGTCCGTTGAAATGCCTAACAATGCAGCAACCAAGGGTATGCTTCAGCAGGTTAGACATTTAGTAAAGGTGGAAGAAATTTAAATTTTTGCAAGGAGGTGTAACACGATGAATTTATCAGAATTAAGACCTGCAGATGGTTCTAAGCAGAGTGCAAATTTCAGACGTGGTCGTGGTCACGGTTCGGGAAACGGTAAGACTGCCGGTAAGGGTCATAAGGGTCAGAAGGCACGTTCCGGAGCACCGAGAATCGGTTTCGAAGGTGGCCAGATGCCGTTATACCGTAGACTTCCGAAGAGAGGTTTCCATAACAGAAACACACAGGAAATCATTACGATCAATGTAAGCATGTTAAATAGATTTGAGGATGGAGCAGAGGTAACCGTTGAGTCTTTGATGGAGATCGGTTTGGTTAGCAATCCGAAGGACGGCGTAAAGATTCTTGGAAACGGTGAACTTACCAAGAAGCTTGATGTTAAGGTTAACGCATTCAGTGAGAGTGCAGTTGAGAAGATTCAGGCCCTTGGTGGAAAAGCAGAGGTGGTATAATGTTTGATACAGTCAAGAATGCATTCAAGGTAAAAGAAATTCGAAGCAAGCTGCTGTTCACGCTTCTGTGCCTGCTTATCGTAAGAATCGGATGTGCATTTCCGGTTCCGGGCATTGACCGCGACTATTTCCAGTTGTGGCTTGCGCAGAAGGAAGGACTTGGATTCTTAGATACTTTAACCGGTGGATCCTTTTCCCAGATGTCCATTTTTGCACTGAATATTTCCCCGTATATTACTTCCTCCATTATCGTTCAGCTTCTGACCATCGTCTTCCCGAAGTTGGAAGAGATGCAGAAGGATGGCGAGACCGGAAAGAAGAAGATTGCAGAGATTTCCCGTTACTTAACCATCGGTCTTGCAGTAGTTGAGTCTATTGCACTTATCATCGGTTTCGGTAACTCCGGTATTCTGGAAGGTGGTTTAACCTTCTGGAATGCGGTAATCATTACTGCTTCCTTCACCGCAGGTAGTGCATTCTTAATGTGGTTAGGTGAGCGTATTACCGAGAAGGGTGTGGGCAACGGTATCTCCATGATTCTCTTAGTAAACATTGTAGCAAGCCTTCCGAACGACTTCTCCAACCTTGTGAAGAAGTTTGTAATTGCTCCGACGGCAGTTGTGAACAAGGTGCTCGGCGTGGTAGGTATTGCAGCAGTTGTTATCGTATTGGTTGTACTTGTTATCCTGTTACAGGATGCACAGAGAAAGATTCCGGTACAGTACGCAAAGAAGGTACAGGGAAGAAAGATGGTTGGCGGACAGGGTTCCTTCATTCCGTTAAAGGTAAATACCGCAGGTGTTATCCCGGTTATTTTCGCATCTTCCTTAATGAATACTCCGGTAATCATTATGTCCTTCATGGGTGTTAAGCCGGCAAGAGCACACTTCTGGCCGAAGGTTGCATACTTACTCAGTTCCGATAACTGGTTTAATTTCTCCAGTTGGGGCGAGTTCAAGTATACACTTGGTGCTTTGATTTACATTGCATTACTTGTTATCTTCGCATATTTCTATACTTCCATCACTTTCAATCCGATGGAAGTTGCAAATAACATGAAGAAGCAGGGCGGTTTCATTCCGGGTATTCGTCCGGGCAGACCGACCACCGAATATTTATCTAAGGTGTTAAATTACATCGTATTTATCGGTGCGGTAGCATTGACTATCGTCAGCTTAATTCCGATGATTTTCTCCGGTGCATTTGATGCACGCGTAAGCTTCGGAGGAACGTCCATCATTATTATTGCAGGCGTTATTCTTGAAACCATTAAGCAGGTAGACTCTCAGTTATTGGTTCGCCAGTACAAGGGATTCTTAAACGACTAACAAACACTTTATAGGGTGGGACTCTTTGTTCCACCCTATGTTGGATATTAGGAATATGTCTTTTCAGGCAGTTCCGAGGAAGAATGGAGGCATGGCATGAAGATTATTATGTTAGGTGCTCCGGGTGCCGGTAAGGGTACCCAGGCAAAGCAGATTGCAGCAAAGTTTTCAATTCCGCACATTTCCACGGGTGATATTTTCCGTGCGAATATCAAGGAGAATACGGAGCTTGGCAAGAAGGCAAAGGAATATATGGATCAGGGTATGTTAGTACCGGATTCTTTAACCTTAGAGTTGATTATGGACCGTTTTACCAACGCTGATTGTGCAAACGGTTATGTATTGGACGGCTTCCCGAGAACCATTCCGCAGGCAGAGGCACTTACGAAGGCTCTTGCGGATAAGGGCGAAAAGATTGATTTTGCAATCAATGTGGAAGTACCGGACGAGTCCATCGTAAATCGTATGTCCGGCAGACGTGCTTGTCTGACCTGTGGTGCGACCTATCACATCAAGTACAATGCTCCGGCAAAGGAAAATGTATGTGATACCTGTGGTGCAGAGCTTGTACTTCGTGACGATGATAAGCCGGAGACCGTATTAAAGCGTCTCTCCGTATACCACGAGCAGACCCAGCCGCTCATCGACTACTACAAGAACGAGGGTGTTCTTCGTGAGGTAGACGGTACCCAGGACATGAACAAAGTGTTTGACGATATCCTTGCAATTTTGCAGTAAAGGAAGAGCAGATTATGGCAGTATCAATTAAATCAGAGCGGGAAATAGAGTTGATGCGCGAATCGGGAAGAATTCTATCCATCGTGCATACCGAGCTTGCGAAAATGATAAAGCCGGGCATCAGTACCTTGGATATCGACAAGCGTTGTTACGAAGTTATCCGTGACTTCGGATGTATTCCGTCTTTCTTAAATTATCAGGGGTATCCGGCGTCTGTGTGTGTCTCCGTCAATGACGAGGTGGTACACGGCATTCCGAATAAGAACCGTATTTTAAAGGACGGAGACATCGTAAGTCTGGATGCGGGCGTTATCTACAAAGGCTATCATTCCGATGCGGCACGTACCGTGGCGGTCGGTGAAGTAAGCGCCGAGTGGAAGCGTCTGATGGATGTAACCAAGCAATCCTTCTTTGAAGGAATCAAATATGCAAAGCCGGGATACCGGATCGGAGACATTTCCGGTGCGATTCAGGACTATGCAGAATCTTTTGGCTATTCTTTGGTAAGAGAGCTGGTCGGACACGGGGTCGGCCGTGAGCTTCACGAGGACCCGCAGGTACCGAATTTCCGTACCAAGAGAAAGGGCATCCGCCTGGAGCCGGGTATGACCCTTGCCATCGAACCGATGGTCAATATGGGACATTACGACGTAAACTGGCTGGATGACGGTTGGACGGTAGTGACCGCAGACGGTTCCCCGTCGGCACACTATGAAAATACGATACTGATAACTGACGGTGAGCCGGAGTTGCTTACCATAGAACGTGATTAGATTTTAAGGAGGACTTATGTCGAAGACAGATGTTGTTGAAATTGAAGGAACTGTTGTAGAAAAGCTGCCGAACGCTATGTTCCAGGTAGAGCTTGAAAACGGACACCGCGTGCTTGCACACATCAGCGGTAAGCTCCGCATGAACTTCATCAAGATTGTACCGGGTGATAAGGTAACCTTAGAGCTTTCCCCGTACGACTTGACCAAGGGAAGAATCATTTGGAGAGATAAGTAAGTTACAGGCCCTGCGCTTTTGCGCGGGGCTTTCTTGCGTGCAGGCAAAGTGAGCATTGAGCCGAAGATGCAAGCTTGCTTGCAAGAGGCGGCGAAATGCGAGCGCGCCCACGACGGAGTGCCCAACGGGCACGGAGTGGGGCGAGATGCGGAGCATCGGCTGCACGCATGGAGGAAAGGGGCGTTTCGCCGGGCTGTTAGCATTTGCCGGGGCATGAGAAGAAGCACCTTCTCTCGTACTACGGATATAAGTCTTTCTAATTACTCCGGGGATGTTTAAGTGAAATTGGACGCAATCGCTCTGACGCGACCTCCATGTCGCGTGGCGAGCTTGCTCAAACATCCTTGTTTGAGCATTGCTGACAGACAAGCGGAGTAATAAGAAAGTCTAATATCCTACGTAAAGTTCGAAGGTGTTTTTTTTCATACCCCGGCAAAGGGTAAGTTTCCCAAGCGAATCGCCGGAAAAGGGAATGGCTGCGCAAAAGTGCAGGGGAGAAGGAAAAGAGAAATAGCCGGGAGCTGCCTCTTAAGATAGGCCTTGCTCCTACTGATTACCTTAAGGCCCTTAAGACAGAAGAATGTAAAGCAAGTAAAGAAGACTATTTGTAAAGAATATTAAAATAAATGTAAAATATACTTGACAGAATGTCGTGGCGGTGCTATGATGAACTTGCAATAAAGAATACAGATAAGAGAGGGAGATTTCTATGAAAAAGAAGATTATTGCAATTTCATTGTTGTTGGTTGCTGTATTAATTACGGTGACGGTGTTGTTGTGTATGCCGAAGTATAACTATATGGTGGAGTTTGAAGAGGACTTTGCGGTGGAGAATGGTGTTGCACCGGAGGAGATGGAGTACGTCATAGTGCTATCGGAGGACGGTGAGTATATTATGGATGCGGAATGGAAAATTGAACCGGCGGGGATGCTGATGGCGTTAAGTATTGTGGATGAGACAGGAAAAGACATCAATACCTTCAGTGCACATTGGATTGACATGAATTCCGGGGTTATGGAGCTACCGGCAGGGACTTATACCATGACGCTGACACCGATTACCAGCGCAGAACAGTGGAAAGAGTATTTTGCGAAGCTGGATACCTCGGACTGGGATGTGCCGGTGGAAGAGGGAGAGGAGCCGGAAATGGAGTTTGTAGATGGAACGTTTAAGTTCGATTTTGCATTTAAACTGGAGAAGTCCGGAAATCTGTTTGGTATTGTCTGCATGATGGGAGTGGTAATCGGAGTGGTATTGTGTGTGATATTGTATGCGATTGCCCAGAAGGATAACAGTATGAAGCAGAACTATGACGAACGTCAGGAATTGCTTCGGGGAAGAGGAGCTAAGTACGGATTGTACACTATGATGTTTCTGAACCTGGCACTGTTTCTGTTAGAGGCGGCGGGAGTTTGTTTACCGATGAGCACAGGCTTGGCGCTGTTCTTCAGTGTTCTTATCGGCGGTAGTGTATGGGCAGTATACTGTATTTGGAAAGATGCATACTTTGCGTTGAATCAGAAAGCCGGAGTATTTATAGGAGTATTTCTGGTGATGGGAATCATTAATTTAATCATCGGTATCGACGCCTTTTTAGACGGTGTGGCAATTCAAAATAATCAATTAACCCTTCGCAGTATGAACCTGTTTTGTGCTATAATGATACTCGTGATATGTGGCGCATTGATTTTAAAGAAAGTTTGCAAGGACAGAGAGGAAGAGTAGAATGAAGAATCTGAAATTAAAATCTGCCCGGGCTGCTCTGGATCTGTCACAGCAGGAATTGGCCGACAGAGTCGGGGTATCGCGGCAGACCATCAACGCCATTGAGAAGGGCGATTACAATCCTACCATCCAGCTTTGCAAAAGCATCTGCAAGGTGCTAGGGAAGACTTTGGATGAGCTGTTTTGGGATGAGTAACGGAGCGGAGGAGAAATTATGAAAACCGATTACCACATTCACACGGAGTTTTCCTGTGATTCGGAAGCTAAAATGGAGACGTATATAAAGCATGCATTGGAGAGGGAGATTAGAATGCTTTGCTTTACGGACCATGTAGACTTAAATCCGGCTGACTATGGATACAATTATTACAATCCGGAAAAATATTTTGAGGCCTTCCATAAGGTAAAGGAACAGTATGGGACGCAGCTTATGCTATGCTCCGGCATTGAGTTCGGAGAACCGCATCTGTATCCGGATGCTTTAAAACAGTTGTCGGTCTATCCGTACGATTTTATCATCGGGAGTATTCACTGGATCGGAAATATGTTTCCCTGTCAGAAGGTACGAGAGCAGTATTCGGCAAAGGAGTTTTATACGCTGTACTGGAAGGAAGTATTAAGTACCGTGAAACAAGGCGGCTTTGATGCTCTGGGACATATTGATTTTCCGAAGCGGTACTACGGAGAAATCTATTACGTGGAGTCGGAACTTAGAGAGATTTTTAAACGGTTGCTGGATAAGGATAGGATAATCGAGATTAACACATCTTCTCTCAGAAAAGGTCACAGTGAAACCATGCCGGGGAAGGATTTGCTGCAAATTTATGCGGATTGCGGCGGCCGATACGTTACCATCGGTTCCGATGCCCATGTGGAGCAGGATGTGGGAGCGGATTACGAGACGGCGAAGATGCTGGCGGAAGGGCTTGGATTGCGTCAGGTGGTGTATCGGGAGAGGAAGAGAGTGGAAGTAGAATGGTAGAGTAAAATAGAGAAGTATGTATAGGAGGAAACGCATGGTCAGGGAAGTACAAGAAAAGGATTTAAACGGGCTACTGGAGTTATATTTGCACTTACATGAGGAATCGGTTCCGGAACTGACGGAGCACTTAAGCAAAACTTGGAAGACCATACTGACAGATGAGAATCATCACATCATTGTAAAGGAAATCGACGGCAAGCTGGTGTCCACCTGCGTATGTGTTATTATACCGAATCTGACGAGAGGAATCAGACCTTACGCCTTTGTGGAGAATGTGGTCACTCATGAAGAATACCGCGGAAAGGGTTATGCTACGGAGTGCTTAAACTACGCAAAAGCCCTTGCAGAGAAAGCAAATTGCTATAAGATGATGTTACTCACCGGTTCAAAAAAAGAATCGACATTAAAGTTTTATGAGCGGGCAGGATATAACAGCAGCGACAAAACGGCGTTTATTCAGTGGTTGGAGTGAGGAATGTATCAAAAAACTATTTACAATCCAAAATATAGTATGTTATAATTATATTAGAAAGAGCAACCGCCACACAAGGTGGTTAGCCTCACAATGTTGACAAAATGCCTACCTTGCACTCGGCCAAAGTACTAAGGTAGGCATTTTTATTTTCGCTTGTTGGTCCTATTTATATAGGCAAGCAGTGTAAGTAAAAAAGTTGCAAACAGAAGCAAGTCCTGAAATGTAAACAATTCCATTCACACCACCTCCCTTCTATTACTGTACGGGAGGCTACCACCTTGTACACGATTGCTCTAATAGTATTATATCATAAATCGAACAAATGTTCAAGGAACTTTTGGAAATTGACGATGACTATTTGATTAGTGTATAATATACAAAGATTGATTCATGGGGGCAAATATGGCGATTTACTATCTTTGTAGCGGTTTCGGACCGGAACACAGTTTTGTAAATAAGTTTGGAGAAATGTTGGCGAATGATTTGAAACTGCACAAAAGTTTAGTGATGATTCCTTGCGGAGGAGATAAGGAGGAGACGGAAGCGCATGTGGGTTTTGTGACGCAACAGTTAGAGGAAGTAGGAATTGTTTTTGAGCGTAAGATAATTCTCTCAAAAGATATGTCCCGGGAGGAGCAATGCCGTTACATAAAAGATGCCGACTTGGTTTACCTGATGGGAGGATATCCGTTTTCGCAGAAAGCCTTTCTTGAGGAAAACGGATTGTGTGAGTGTTTACAGGAGTATTCCGGAGTCGTGCTCGGTATCAGTGCGGGAGCGATGAATATGTCCAAGTATATGATTATGGTAACGGACGGAGCAAACAGTGATGAAACGAGAGTGGAAGAAGGGCTTGGTCTGGTAGATTTTTCGGTGTTTCCTCATTGTGCATTTTCCGGTGATATCTTTGCGGAGTCTTTTTATATCGGTTCTGATCGGGTAGACTCTCAGAAGCTTTTGACGGCATGTAAGGGGAAAGGCGATGTCTATTTTCTGCAGAACAAGACAGAAACAGATACGCTTAAGATAAGTTTTATTCGTGTAAAAGAAGGTAAAAAGGAGTTTGTGAGTATCTATGACGGAAGGGTTTGGAGGGCGGTAGAGGATGGATTTGAGCTGATAGAGGAGTATATATAACGGAGGTGGTACTTTGATAGAAGTCATTGCCTATGAATTGAAATATGACAAGGAGTCTGTAGAACAGAGTGCGGTTACCTGTATTCCGTTTGAGATGCAATATTTTGAACAATACAAAAGCATCTACAACGAATGTTTTTACGATATGCGGAAAGCGTTGGAGATTGAACCGTACAATTACCTGAACGATTATGGGCAAATTAGAGAGAAAGCAAGCGACATCTATTTGCTTATGAAAGACAGTGAGATTATCGGTTCGGTGGCTTGTTACGGAAACGAAATAGATGATTTGATAGTAAATAAAAAGTTTCAGAAAAAGGGCTACGGAAAGCAGTTGCTACTGTGGGGCATGCAACAGATTCGGAAGAAGAGTGAAAATCCGATCACCTTGCATGTGGCGGAGTGGAATCAAAATGCCCTTAAACTTTACAAAAATGTAGGGTTTGAAGTGGTAAGCAGTGAGAAGGTACGTTAGAGGAACCGCCATAGGTTACTATAGTGAATTATGCTATAAAAGGAGAACAACATGGAAAATATCATCGATTTATTGGAGGCATTGACCATCTTTTGCTTCGGCCTGTCCTGGCCGATTTCCATCCGGAAGTCCTGGGTATCCCGGACGGCAAAAGGAAAGAGTGTACTGTTTGAAGTGATTTTACTGGTGGGATACGGTATCGGTATTGCGAGAAAAATCATCCAGCTGACCTGTACGGGAGCAAGCGGCTTTTTGTTCGGATTAAGCTTTGCGTTTTATATTATTAACTCCATAGCGATTTCCATTGATATCGCGCTGTATTTCAGAAATAAGAAGTTGGATATGGCAGCGGAGCAGGCGGAATCTTCATTCAAAAATCTCGCGGGGTGAAATGTTAAAATCATACGGGTTGAAAATACAAAATCTCACAGGGTTGAGAAAAAGAGAGGAAATCAATTGAAGTATGCCGTCAGTTATGCTACAGTATAAGCAAGGAGGGAGAACCATGAAGAAGCTTATTATTTCAACGTGCATTTTGTTACTTGCGGCTGCGGGCATCGTCGGGTATAGGTGGTGGTGGCGTGAGGCGCACACGCTTTATCAGGCTGAGCCTCCGGCAAGCCATGTATCCGAGGCGGATTGGGTAACGCTTACAGAGGGTGAAGTGTGGATTCCGGGATGGGTGGACGTGATTACTTCAGACCGGTATTATTGGAAGGATTGGAAACGGCAGTTAAACGGTACAGAGTCGGAGACGTTGTATTACGCTCATCAGGAATCCTGGGATGCGTTTGTAAAGAAGGCCCATGCCAGGGAATTGAAGCGCTATGAAAGGGCGCATTCCGGTGGCGGCGGTATATTCCATTCCTTCAATGATATTTTTTGTGTTGTGGAGCAGAATAATGCCGGGTTACAGCCGGAGGTAGAGGGAATATCACAGATTGTAAAGGAAAACGGAAAAAGCAAGGTGACACTTTATGTTTCCTATTCGGGAGAAGGGGCAGAGGATGATATCATTACATATTATTACTTTGTGAAGATTCCGGAGGGGCTTCCGCGGGTAGAGGAAATTGTTATTTGCCCGGACCGGTGAAACCGGGATGGGACGAAGGCGACAGAATAAACCGTTTGACGACACGCTGTAAAAATGATATAATATGCATGTTTTTTGAGGAAAGATAAAGCCTATAAATCAGGAGGGGAACGATGGAATATTCATTTTGCGGAAAAGATTGCGAAGATTGCATGGAAAGAGAAACGGTAGGGTGTCCGGGATGTAAGAACGGTCCGGGAAAGGATGACGGTACCTTATGTGAGATTGCACGTTGTTGCGGAAATAAGTACAAGAGCGCATGTGAGGCGTGTGAGAGCAGTGCCTCCTGTACTATGTTGGCGGGACGTGAGACGATGATGCAGAAATGGAATGCGAATAAAACCCGGGTGCCGGCGGAGCCGTCTGCCGCGGCTGCTCCGATGGGGATGATGGGGACCACGGGTACCGCATATTCGGGAGAGCAAATGAACAGAGCAAGAGATAATCACGATGCACCGTTTGTACGGAGCCATTTGCTGGCAATTTTCTGGTTGTTCCTTTTGGCGGGCTTCGGAAATGTGTTGTCCAATGAGAATGTGTTCGGGTCGTTTTCAATCATCATCGGTCTCGGCTCGATTATTAATATCGGTGCCAGTATTGCAACCGCGATTCTGATGATTCGTTTGGGAAGAGAAGAAGATACCTTTAAGACTGCGGGAATCTGTGATTTGGTTGCGACCGGATTGTTATTTGTGGCAGAGCTGATTTTGGCGGGCGCTCTTGTGGCAATGAAGGTTTCCGGTCTGGCTGCCGGGGGAATCGGTTCGATTTTCGCAATTTTGATGTTGTTGGCAGCAGTAGTATTGGAGATTATCGGCGGTTATAAGTTTTTAGTTGCCTGCGGAAGAATCGTAGAGCGGAGAGATTTGGCCCTGGCAAACCGCTGGTACGTCATGTCCAAGTTGTTTTTCTGGATATTCGGAGGTATTATTATTCTCTTGATTTTAGCGTTTATAATGCCGGGAATTGCTCTGATATTGATGTTCCTTTTTATTTTGGGAGTGCTGGCCTTTGGTGTTTGCGAATATGTATTTTTGTATCAGACCGCAAACCGATTCCGTATTTAAGTTTTGTTTTGAAGGAGAAGTATCATGTACATAACCAATGTTTTGGATTTAATCGGTAATACGCCGTTGGTTAGTCTGGAGGCAACGACGGGACTGCAGATTTACGCAAAGGCGGAGTTTTTTAATCCGGGCGGCAGCATCAAGGACCGTATTGCGTTAAATATGTTGGAGGAAGCAGAAAAAAGCGGTGCCCTGAGGCCAGGCATGACCATTATCGAACCGACCTCCGGCAATACCGGTATCGGTCTGGCTCTTTGTGGCGTGCGCAAGGGCTATAAGGTCATTATCGTAATGCCGGAGAATATGAGCGACGAGCGAAAGAAGATTATCCGCGCTCTCGGTGCGGAGCTGGTACTGACGCCGCCGGAGCTCAGCATCGACGGTTCCGTACAGGAGGCACTTCGTCTGGCGTCCTCTTCCGACGAATATTTTGTGCCGCAGCAGTTTGAGAACCTTGCAAATCCGCAGGCCCATTATAAGACCACAGCAAGAGAAATCGTAGAGCAGTTGGGAAAGAAAATCGATATCTTTGTCTCCGGTATCGGCAGCGGCGGAACCCTGCAGGGAATCGCAAGCTACCTTTTGGAGCAGAATCCGGATTGTAAAATCGTAGCGGTAGAGCCGAAGAATGTGTCCGCACTTCTCGGTCACGAGCCGGGGCTTCATCAGATTCAGGGCATCGGCGACGGTTTTGTACCGGCTGTGTTAGATACAAAGATTATTACCGACATCGTGGAAGTGTCCGATGACGATGCCATCAATACAGCCAGAGAGCTGGCAAAGGTACAGGGACTTTTGGTGGGCACCTCCTCCGGCGCAAATGTCTGGGCGGCAAAGAAAATGGCGGAAAAGTACGGTAAGGATAAGGTCATCGCAACGATTCTGGCAGACAGGGCGGAGCGGTATTTCAGTACGGCGCTCATCTAAGAACGGAGGCGTGTGTATTGGGAGAACAAGGGGAAGCTGTATTACAGGTGGCAAAAGGCAAAAAGGTTGCTTTACTCGTGGCAAGCATCCACATGGTTCTTTGTCTGATTTTAGTGCTTTCCGGAGCGTATACGCTGTGGCGGATGAGCAGACCTTACCCTGTTACCCATAAGGATGCGGTGGCATTCAAGGAAGGAAATATTGTAGAGGTAAAGTACGAGTACGCCTACAATGCCTATTTTGAGTCCGGACGAGCTTTTGGAACACAGAGCTTTGTGGTACTGAAGCTATGGGGAGAAGAGGAGTATATTTATGCGGAGACGGACGATTCCTCCAATGGATTTTGGAAGAATAAGAATTATTTGAACAGTCCGGAAAAGTTAAAGGCATTTTCCACAGATACTCCGTTGTACTTTGTGGGTAAAGTAGGGAAGATGGAGAAGGATTGGCCGGAGTATTTGATGCAGCGGATGAATAGGCCGAAGGACGATGAGTTCAGCGTACCGAATCTACCGGAGAACACCAACATGGAGTATTATGTTTCCTTTTTGAATCCGTACTGGATACGGGATACATTGCTGATAAAGCTGATGTTTACCGGCGTATCCGCAATTGTCTGGGGCATTTTGTTTTATCGGTATATGCAGGAAAAGAAAACGATTGAAGGCCTGCAGCGTCTGAAGCGTTTGGAACAGCAGAAAAAGCAGTGTCTGGCGGCGATGAACGATAAGCGTTTGTATGAGGAGGAGTAAAAGAAAGTGGAACGGTGTTTTAGTATGCTGTTGAGTTAAGCGAGAATAAGGAACAGAGCAGAGGTGGCAATGGATATAATTGCCACCTTTAAATTTGAAAGTTATTATACGGAATTGCTAAAAGTGTCTTCGAAGAACTGTAACGCCCGCCAATAGGAAGAAAGTTCGAATTGTGCTACGATTTCGCTCCATGTTATAATCAAATTGGTTTGAATACCAAAGAGAAGGAAGGAATGAAAAGCATGGGAAAAAAAGCGAGAAAGGAAATTGTAGCGGGGCAAGGGTTCTATTATATGCCCTCGGCATATGTGACCCTGAAGGTAACCGTGGAAGGACGGTACAGTCATGAGAAAATGGAGCGGGCGGTGCGCCTCTTAGAGGAAGCACATCCATTGATTCATCATGTGGTACGAAAGTCCGGAAGCAAAATGTGGTTTGAAGATGCGGGACAACATGTAAAGCTGAAAGAGTTTGATGAATTACAGAATATTACATGGGAAAACGCGATTCGCAAAATGATTTACAAACCGATTAATTTGCTGGAGACGCCGGGCGTAATGTTTGGTGTAGTGATAAGAGCCGACCGTTTTTATCTGATGGTGGTTTGCCAGCATATGTACGGAGACGGAATGTCGGTAAAGCTGTTGATGGATGATTTGATTTACGCGTATCGTACCGGAGAAGTGCCGCAAAAGAAGGAAGCCTATCCGGAACTGAACGAAAAGGATTTGCCGGAGGCGTACAGAATTCCGGAAGCTGTGAGAGAAGGCCTGCTTGCGGTAAGTAAAAAATGCGAAGAGAAGCAGGTGGAGTTTACGTGGGAAGACTATAAGCAAATGATAGAAACCCACAATGCGTCCGTCGGGTATGGCTTGGTATGCAGAAATATTAAGAAGCCGATGTTTTTGAAGCTGCGGGAAAAATGCAAAGAACTGGGTGTGACCATCAGTGCGGCAATCAGTACCGCCATTGCGGGTGCCATGCTTCAGGGGGAGGCCATAGAAGCGATTATATCGGTAGATACAAGGAGTTTCTTCGAAAGAGGGAATGAGGAAGAGATGGCTAATTATGCGTCCTGTATCAAGCCGCTTCTGCACTATGACAGAAGCATCGGGTTCTGGGACAATGTGGTGATTACCGACCGTTGCATCAAGGAACGTCGTACCCATACGGAGGAAATGTTTGAGACCTTGTATACCTTTATGCTACTCAGTGCGGATGCCTTCGGTGCGGCATATTATGCGAGATACGGCATGTTCCGGGATATGGAAGTGCTGGGAATGATGCGGAATGCATTGTCCTTAAGCTATGGCAGCGAAAACTTCGAATTATCAAACATAAGAAATATATCATTCGAAGATGTGGCAGAAGATATGGTAGTAAGAGACGCCTATTTTATACCGAACCTGATGCCGGCCTGTAACTGTACCTTCGGCGTAACGTCGTTAAGAGATGTACTGACCATCTCACTGGGACATAAGCCGAATGCGGTGTCGGAGAACAAGGCCCGGGAGATTATCGATGCGGTATATGACAGTTTGACAATGAGTCTGGAAGAGGATGCTTCCGTTGCATCCTAAGAATACAATCGGAAGAGAGAGGTGCGTACGATGGAAAAAGTCGCAGATTTGGAAGTATATGTACAGCGGATGCAAAAGTCCTTTATGGACAAAATGTTCTTTATTGATAAGATATTTGAACCGATTGATGCAATCCTGGACTTCGGATGTGCCAACGGAGTATTGATCCGGGCGATGCAGTATTTATTTCCGGAATATGAGTATATCGGCTATGATATCAGCGAAGACATGATTGAGAGGGCAAAAGAACTGTTGCCGGAATGCAAGTTTTACAAAGAGTGGAATGCGATTGCCATGGATCCGAAGGAGACCTTAATAAACATTTCCAGTACCTTGCATGAGGTATACTCCTACGGCACCGAGGCATCGGTAGCGGAATTCTGGGACAGAGTCTTCGGCTCCGGCTTTAAGTACATCGCCATCCGTGACATGATGGTGTCCGAGACTGCCACAGGAAAGGCAGACCCTTCCGATGTGGAAAAAGCAAGAAAACTTTTCCCGGAGAAGCTGGCAGAATACGAAAGCATCTGGGGAAGCATCGAGGAACGATTCAACCTCATTCATTACTTATTAAAATACAGCTACACGGAAAACTGGGAGCGTGAAGTAAACGAAAACTACCTTCCGCTCAAAGTGGAAGCACTGCTACGCATGATACCGGAGGAATACGAAATCGTATACAGCGAGCACTATGTATTGCCGTACGTAAAGCAACAAATCAAACGTGACAGCGGTATCGACTTAAAAGATGCCACGCACTTTAAGATTTTGCTGAAAAGAAAGGACGAAAGAAGCCTTTAGGGATTTTTCATGTTTCCCTACATATTTTATAGAAGCAACAGGGCTGTCGCAAATGCGGCGGCTCTTTCTTATGCGATAAGAAACTGTAAAATACCTCTTGACATATAATACTATGCGTGATATAGTATTGTGCGTAAGGAGGTATGCTATGGATATTCAATTAAAACGAGGTTTGTTAGATGTCTGTGTGCTGGCGGCTATTAAGGATGAAGATTCTTACGGCTATCAGATTATCAAGGATATGAAGCCCTATGTAGAAATTTCAGAATCTACCTTATATCCGATTCTTAGGCGTTTGGAGGGAGCGGAGCTTTTGACGGTACGGAATGCGGAGCATAACGGCAGGTTACGGAAGTATTATCACATTACGGATTTGGGACTGGCACGGATTGAGGAGTTTAAGGAAGAATGGAAGGAATTGCTTTCCATTTATGAGTTTGTGACGAAGGAGGGAGTACGAAATGAAAAAGAATGAGTTCCTTTTGGAGTTGAAGAAGCGGTTGGTTGGTTTGTCTGAGGTGGATATGAAGCAGTCATTGGATTACTACGAAGAGATGATTGATGATCGCATGGAGGACGGACTCTCCGAAGATGAAGCAGTAAAGGCAGTCGGTACGCCGGCAGAAATCGCAAGCACTATATTGAACGAAATGCCCCTTGCTAAGCTGGTAAAAGCACGAGTGAAACCAAAGAGAAAGTTGGCAGCGTGGGAAATGGTGCTGTTGATATTGGGTTCTCCGTTGTGGCTTTCCGTGTTAGCTACATTGATTATGGCGGTGCTTTCCGTATATCTTGCACTATGGTCGGTTATTGCAATGTTATGGTCTGCAGAATTGGCAATCGGATTGGGAGCTCTTTCCGGCCTATTGTTATTACCGATTAGTATTTTGCAGGGAAATTTGTGGACCGGCGTGGTATTGTTTGGTATGGGACTGTTTCTTGTCGGACTCAGTGTATTCGGATTCTTCTTGTGTCTGTACATAACGAAAGGACTGTGCGTTATCAGTAAGAAGCTGTTTCTATTTATCAAATCCCGTTTTATCAGAAAGGAGGCAGTGCGATGAAAAAATCAAAAAAGAAACCTTTTAAAATTGCGTTTCTGTTATGCGGGGCAGGGATTGTTATTGCATTAATAGGATTGTTTGCGGTTGGTTTTGATGTAAAGAAAATCAGTACAGTGATTTACGAGACTAATACCTATGAGGTTACGGAAAAATTTAACAATATTATATTCGAGGATAACAGAACGGAGATACCGGAGGTGCGTATGTTGTTGTCGGTTGATGGGAACTGTAAAGTTGTATGTTACGAGGACCGAAAAGAAACGCACACCGTCAGAGTCGAAAACAACTCTCTCATCATTTCCAAGGAGGACACTCGTAAATGGTATGATTATATAAGAGTATCCTTTAACGATGAAGAACCAAAGTTGACGCTATACCTTCCGGAAGACATATATAGATTGCTGGAAGGGAAATAGTAGTTTCCTTTTTATAGAAGCAACAGGGCTGTCGCAAATGCGGCGGCTCTTTCTTTGTGGAGATTTGGAATGTTCATTAGGACGCCGGAAGGCCAGGGGAAGAAACGGAGTTTTGTCATTTGCCCGAAGGGCCGCGTCCTTAGCGGAGTCGAAATCACCTCTTAGAAAAGACTGGGCGCGAGGTCGCTCCCGAGCGTCCTAGTCGTTCTTAGAGGAAGTTTGACGGAGCGTTGCGCTATGCAAAACGAGTTTCTTCCCCTGGCCTTCCGGCGTCCGTAAGAAACACGCCCGACCACGAAGAAAGAGCCCCGCATTCCCCCGCGACAGCCCGTACCCTCTAGAAAAATGTGGAAAAACATGAAAAATCCCTCAAAAAAGTGCTTGCAAAATGGAAATATCGGTGTTATAATGATAGACGGACTTTTTTCGAAAGGAGTGAAAAGACGTGAAAGTTAGATCTTCCGTAAAACCGATTTGCGAAAAATGTAAGATCATCAAGAGAAAGGGCGCCATCAGAGTTATCTGTGAGAACCCGAAGCACAAACAAAGACAGGGCTAGGACCTTTGCTTTGTAGGGAGTTTCCCTGAAAGCAGGTCGTTTCAATAAATACCGCAAGGTAGATAGAGGAACAGTTCTTGCTTTTTGTGTTACAAGCCCCTGCGTATGACCGCAAGGCGGTTTGCAGTGGGAACATTGTGATATTGTGGGCGGACATCGATACGAAACACGCGGTTGCGTGTCGGCTTACGAAGTACCTTTTAGGTGTGAAAGGGAACCGGCATTTGATGTCAGGCTTTAGAGACGGTGTCATTATCACTTTCTCTTTCGGCACGGGAAACGCCGTCGCCGTCACAATTTAAAGCGGCTGGTGACTGCATTGCAGTCAAACCCCACATTCGTTACGAAGTGGGTCGCCCAAAGTGGGCAAGCGGAGATTTCCGCAAGAAACTATTCAAAATTTTTAACGGAGGTGTAATACGCACATGGCTCGTATCAGTGGTGTAGATTTACCAAGAGAGAAACGTGTAGAAATCGGCCTTACCTATATTTACGGTATCGGCAGAGTAAGTTCCAACAAGATTCTTGCCAAGGCAAATATCAATCCGGACACTCGTGTGAAGGATTTGACCGATGAAGAAGTGGCAAAGATTCGTGATATCATCGATGAGGATTTCCTTGTAGAGGGTGATTTAAGACGTGAAACCGCATTAAACATCAAGAGATTACAGGAAATCGGTTGCTACAGAGGCATTCGTCACAGAAAGGGTCTCCCGGTTCGCGGTCAGAATACCAAGAACAACGCGAGAACCAGAAAAGGTCCGAAGAGAACCGTTGCGAATAAGAAGAAGTAATATAAGGAGGATTTGTCATGGCTAAGAAGTTAGCAGCAAAGAAAGTGGCTAAGAAGCGTGTCAAGAAGAACGTAGATCGTGGACAGGCACACATTCAGTCATCTTTTAACAATACAATCGTTACGCTTACAGATGCAGAAGGCAATGCTCTTTCCTGGGCAAGTGCCGGTGGATTAGGATTCAGAGGTTCCAGAAAGTCTACTCCTTATGCAGCACAGATGGCAGCTGAGACTGCAGCAAAGGCAGCTCTCCCGCACGGCTTAAAGTCTGTTGATGTTATGGTTAAGGGACCGGGTTCCGGTAGAGAAGCAGCTATTCGTGCCCTTCAGGCATGTGGCATCGAAGTTACCAGCATTAAGGACGTAACTCCGGTTCCGCACAATGGTTGCCGCCCGCCGAAGCGTAGAAGAGTCTAATGATTTGTTGAAAGGAGAACTGACATGGCTAGAGATATGGGTCCTGTTTTAAAGAAGTGCAGAAGCCTTGGCATTGAGCCGGCTTTCATCGGCATTGATAAGAAGTCTAACAGAAACTTCGCAAGAGCAGGTAAGAAGGTTAGTGAATATGGTTTACAGCTTCGTGAGAAGCAGAAGGCAAAGTTCATTTACGGCGTGCTTGAGAAGCCGTTCCGTAACAACTTTGAGAAGGCAAAGAAGCTTAAGTACGGTACCACCGGTGAGAATATGATGATTCTCTTAGAGCTTCGTCTTGATAACGTAATTTTCCGTCTCGGTTTCGCAAGAACCAGACGTGAGGCTAGACAGATTGTTGACCACAAGCATGTATTAGTAAACGGCAAGTGCGTAAACATCCCGTCTTACATTGTAAAGGCCGGCGATGTGATTTCCATCTCCGAAAAGGCAAAGAGCACCCAGAGATACAAGGATGTTCTTGAAGTAACCGGCGGCAGAACCGTTGCTTCTTGGTTAGAGGCAGATCAGGAGAACCTTACCGGTACTGTTAAGGAAATCCCGAACAGAGAGCAGATCGATGTTCCGGTAAATGAGATGCTTATTGTCGAGTTGTATTCTAAGTAATCAACTTTTTAATAACAAGGAGGGTCCGCTTTGTTTGATTTTGAAAAACCGAAAATTGAAATTGTTGAAATTTCCGAAGATAATAAGTACGGTCGTTTTGTGGTAGAGCCTCTTGAAAGAGGATACGGTACGACGCTTGGTAATTCCCTCAGAAGAATTATGCTTTCGTCCTTACCGGGTGCAGCTGTCAGTCATGTAAAGATTGACGGTGTTGTACATGAGTTCAGCACGATTCCGGGCGTAAAAGAAGACGTTACCGAGATTATTATGAACATCAAGAGCCTGTCCATTAAGAACACAAGCGAAACAAATGAGTCAAAGACGGCTTACATTGACTTCTCCGGCGAAGGCGTAATTACTGCCGCTGACATCCAGGTTGATCAGGATATCGAGATTACGAATCCGGATCAGGTAATCGCTACCTTAAACGGTGGTGCTGATTCCAAGCTTTACATGGAGCTCACCATTCAGAAGGGCAGAGGTTACATCGGTGCAGACAAGAATAAGAACGATAAGATGCCGATCGGCGTTATCGCAATCGATTCCATCTACACCCCGGTTGAGCGTGTAAACCTCACGGTTGAGAATACCCGTGTTGGTCAGATTACGGATTTCGATAAGCTGACACTTGATGTGTTTACCAATGGTACATTAGCACCGGACGAGGCTGTCAGCCTTGCAGCGAAGGTACTTAGTGAGCATTTGAATTCCTTCATTGACCTGTCCGAGAAGGCAAAGAATGTTGAAGTTCTGGTTGAGAAGGAAAACAACGATAAGAGTAAGGCACTTGAAATGAGCATCGAGGAATTAGAGCTTTCCGTTCGTTCCTTCAACTGCTTGAAGAGAGCCGGCATCAATACCGTTGAAGAATTAATCGACAAGACTCCGGAGGACATGATGAAGGTTCGTAACCTTGGTCGTAAGTCCCTTGAGGAAGTCCTTGGTAAGTTAAAAGAGCTTGGTTTATCTTTAAACCAGGGTGATGACTAAATTTAGGAGGAAGGCACAATGGCAGGTTATAGAAAGCTCGGCAGAACATCTAGCCAGAGAAAAGCATTGTTAAGAAACCAGGTAACAAACCTGTTATACCATGGTAAGATTAAGACCACCGAAGCGAAGGCTAAGGAAATCCGCAGCATCGCAGAGCACTTAATCACTATGGCTGTTAAGGAAAAGGATAACTACGAGATGGTTACTGTTAAGGCTAAGGTTGCCCGCAAGGACAAGGATGGCAAGAGAGTAAAGGAAGTAGTTGACGGTAAGAAGGTAACCGTATTTGACGAAGTTGACAAGCAGATTAAGAAGGAAAACGCTTCCAGATTACACGCTAGACGTCAGATGAATAAGGTTCTTTACGGAATTACCGTAGTTCCGACCGAAGCAGCCGGTAAGAAGAAGAACACGAAGACCGTTGATGTTGCAGATAAGCTCTTTGATGAGATTGCACCGAAGTACGCAGATCGTAAGGGTGGTTACACCAGAATCGTTAAGATTGGTCAGCGTAAGGGTGACGCAGCAATGGAAGTTTTCATTGAATTAGTTTAGTGATTGTCGGGGCTGTCGCACTAAGGTGTGATGGCCCCTTTCCATATGCATATTCAAGTTTTTTGCGAAGGGCTTCCGGGCTGATGTACAAGAGGGTTCCTCTTGTCATGTTCTCCGGATGTAAGTCTTTCTAATTGCTCCTGTAAGGTATTCTAAAAGGTGTCGCAACCGCCGCTTACGCAACCTCCATGTTGCGTGCACGGCTTTTCCGAACCTCCATGTTCGGAAATCGCTGTTTTTTGAAGCGGAGCAATAAGAAAGTCTAACATCCTACGCAAAATTTCAAGAGAAAATCTCTTGCACATTTGCCCGGAAGGTTTCGTAAAAGGGCATGAATGTGTATATGGAAAGGGGCAGAGTTCGATAATAAAATGACAGCGAGAGCTATATTATTAAGGCAGATGAGCTGACGGAAAAGGGAAAGATGAATCATTAGGAAAGTAAAGTGAAAATATAGTAAGTAGAAGAATAATCCGAAAGGAGGCCGTTATGAAAAAGAGTATGTTACGTACGAAAAATCTTGTGTTCGAATATATCCGTCGTGATGAAGAGGGTAATGTGGAAGACATCTTACGAGCATTAGATGATGTATCATTGGAAGTGCAGAAGGGTGAGTTTGTGGCTATCTTGGGGCATAACGGTTCCGGCAAGTCTACGGTGGCAAAGCATATCAATGCCCTGCTTTCTCCGACGGAGGGTGCGGTGTTTGTGAATGATATGGACACGCAGGATGAGGAGCATTTGTGGGATATCCGTAAGAGTGCGGGGATGGTGTTCCAGAATCCGGATAATCAGATTATTGCCACGGTGGTGGAAGAGGATGTGGCTTTCGGGCCGGAGAATATCGGCATACCGACAGAGGAGATTTGGCGGCGCGTAGAGGAGAGCCTGACGGCGGTGGGTATGACCGCATACCGGACCCATTCTCCGAATAAACTGTCCGGCGGACAGAAGCAGCGTGTGGCAATCGCCGGTATTATGGCAATGCGCCCGGATTGTATTATTTTGGATGAGCCGACGGCCATGCTTGACCCGGTGGGTCGTAAAGAGGTCATGAAGACGGTTCATGAGCTCAACAAAATCGAAGGGGTAACGATTCTTCTCATTACCCATTATATGGACGAAGTAATTGACGCGGATCGCGTTATCGTAATGGACGAGGGAAAGATTGTGATGCAGGGAACCCCGCGACAGGTCTTTTCCCAGGTGGATAAGTTAAAGGGATATCGTTTGGATGTGCCGCAGGTGACAGAGCTGGCCTATGAGCTGAAGAAGCAGGGGGTACCGATGCCGGATGGGATTCTGACCGTAGAGGAGTTTACGGCGGCCTATACGGCGGCAAAGGCGAGGTGCGGGCAAGGAACGGTATAGAGGCAGAAAAGAAAGATATAACAAGAAGCTTTGAATGCGTTTAGATAAAACAAACAGTTTGCTTTGAAAGGGCATGGCTGTGAGAAAGTAAGGAATGAAAGGAGGCAGCGAGATGGAGGTAACCAGAGATTTGCAGGAGTGTATGGTGCTGGACCATGTGAATTATGTGTATGGCGAAGGGACCGCTTATGAGAAACATGCCCTGCGTGATATTAACCTGGTCATCGGAAAAGGCGAGTTTATCGGGCTCATCGGGCATACCGGTTCCGGTAAGTCCACCCTGGTACAGCATTTGAACGGACTCATTGCTCCGACCTCGGGACATATTTATTACCGCGGGAACGACATTTGCGCTGCCGGTTTTAATAAAAAGGAATTACGTAGTAAGGTGGGACTGGTGTTCCAGTATCCGGAGCATCAGCTATTTGAAACGACGGTAGTCAAGGATGTGGCCTTCGGTCCGAAGAATATGGGCTTGCCGCAGCTTGAAATCGATATGCGGACCTTTGCGGCCTTAAAAGAAGCAGGGGTAAGCGAGGAGCTGTATGATGCGTCACCGTTTGAATTATCCGGCGGACAGAAGCGACGTGTGGCTATCGCCGGTGTGCTTGCCATGCAGCCGGATATTTTGATTCTGGATGAGCCGACGGCGGGACTGGACCCGAGAGGCAGGGATGAGATTTTGGATCGTATTGCGCAGATTCATGCGGAAGGGAACCGGACCATCATACTGGTGTCCCACAGCATGGAGGACGTGGCAAAATACGCTTCCAGACTCATTGTCATGAAGGAAGGCAGTGTATTTTGTGACGGCACGCCGAAGGACGTATTTGAAGAGTATAAGGAACTTGAGAAAATCGGTCTTGCAGCACCGCAGGTAACTTATTTGTCGGAGGCGCTTCGCCGGGCAGGGGTGGCCTTACCGCAGAATGCCACCACTCTTGAGGAAGCAAAGGAACTTCTCCTTGCCGACTGGAAGGGAGGCAGAAGATGATTCGAGATATTACCATCGGACAGTACTATCCGGTCGATTCCCCGATTCACCGTCTGGACCCTCGTGTAAAGCTTGCCGGGACGATGTTGTTTTTGGTATCTTTGTTTGTATTCTCGGGGTATTTGGGGTATATGATTGCAGCGGCCTTTGTAGGGATTGTGATAAAGATTTCCAAGGTGCCGTTCCGTTATATTGTGCGGGGTTTAAAGCCGGTACTGATTTTACTTTTGTTTACGCTGTTATTTAACGTATTTTTGACCAGAGAGGGCAAGGAACTGTTCTCTTGGGGCATTATTCATATTTACGACCAGGGACTCATTACTGCGGGTCTCATGGCGGTACGATTGGTGCTTTTGGTACTGGGAACATCGCTTATGACCTTTACCACCACGCCGAACCAGCTGACGGACGGTCTGGAAAAGGGACTCAGAGGGCTGAAAAAGATTAAGGTGCCGGTGCATGAGATTGCCATGATGATGTCCATTGCGTTACGTTTTATTCCGATTTTAATCGAGGAAACGGACAAAATTATGAAAGCGCAGCAGGCGCGAGGCGCAGATTTTGAAAGCGGAAAGCTTCTGCAACGTGCAAAGGCATTAGTGCCGCTTTTAGTGCCGCTTGTGGTGTCGGCCTTCCGTCGTGCCAATGATTTGGCCCTGGCGATGGAAGCACGTTGTTATCACGGCGGCGACGGCAGAACGAAGATGAAACCGTTAAAGTATAAGAGAAGAGACGCAATTGCGTATTTGATATTGTTTGTGTATTTGGGACTTGTGATTGGGAGCGGGTTCTTGTTTTAAAGGAAGCGCATTCCGGTAAGTGAAAGTATTAAGTAGCAGTACAGGGGCGGTATTGCGGGGAGAAAAGGTATGGAGATAGGTAAGTTAGTACAAAGTCTTGGTTTGGGGAAACTGCAGAAGGAACCGGCGGAAGTAAAGGGCGGTTTGCTTCACAAAATGTACCGTGTCACCACGAACAAGGGTGAATATGCGGTGAAGGTATTAAACAGTGAGATTATGAAACGTCCGACTGCATTACGGAATACCGTAAACTCCGAGAAAATAGCGGCAGCCTTTACCGGAATCCTTCCGGTGGTGGCCGCCATGGAAGTGCAGGGAAAGCAGATTCATGAGCTTGACGGAAGCTTTTACATGGTTTTTCCGTGGGTGGAAGGCCGGTCTGTATTCCCGGGGGAAATTAACGAGAAGCACTGCGCAGCCATGGGTGATATCTTAGGAAGAATGCATCGGGCGGATATCGCCGTTGACGGAGTGGAGCCGGAGGCAGCGGAGGCGGAAGAGTTTCCTTGGGATACTTACTTGCAAACGGCAAAGGAGCATGGAAAGCAGAATAGACAGGACGGCCAAGGTTTCAATTGGCTTGCACAATATGAAAAGGCTGTGTTTGATATAAAGAAATGGAACCGGGCTGCCGGCGACGCGCAGCAAACATTGGCGCAGACGCTGGTACTCAGCCATAGGGACTTAGACCCGAAGAATGTTATGTGGAACGGAGCGGAACCGCTTATCATTGACTGGGAAGCTGCCGGCTACATCAATCCGTATCAGGAGTTTTTGGAAGTGCTGAACTATTGGGCAGATGACGGTGCAGGAGGCCTTGTGCGCAGTTATTTTGATGCGCTTACAGCCGCTTACGGAACATATATGAGTCTTGCTAATGTCCCGTGGGATGCGGTGTTTTCGGGGAGTTACAGCGGAATGCTGGGCTGGCTTGATTACAACCTGAAGCGTGCTTTGGGAATCGAAGCTTCCGGGGAAGAAGAGATTCGCTTAGGGGAAGAACAGGTAATCGGTACAATCGGGGCGTTATATGCGTATTGTGACAAGGTGAAGCAAATGCAGGAATGGTTAGGGATAAAAAATGATAGATAAGGCAGAAAAGGAGGACAACCATGCGGCGGATTATGTTGATTGTGGCATATGACGGAACAAAATACTGCGGTTGGCAGATTCAGCCGAATGCCATCACGGTGGAGGAAGTGTTAAATCGTGAGTTGTCCCGTCTGTTAAAAGAAGAAATAGAGGTTATCGGTGCCAGCCGTACCGATTCCGGGGTGCACGCCATGGGCAATGTGGCGGTGTTTGATACGGAGACTCGCATACCGGCGGAAAAGCTTTGCTACGCGTTAAATCACAGCTTGCCGGAGGATATTGTGATTCAGAAGTCCTTTGAAGTGGCACCGGATTTTCATCCGCGGAAGTGGGACAGCAAAAAGACCTACGAATACAAGATTTGGAATGCGGATTTTGTGCAGCCTTTCAATCGTGGCTATACCCATTTTGTGTATCATGATTTGGATGTGGAAGCCATGCGGAAGGCGGCGCAGTATTTCCTCGGGGAGCATGATTTTACCAGCTTTTGTTCTACGAAGGCCCAGGTGCCGGACCATGTCCGGACCATTTACTCTTTAGAGGTGGAACAGGACGGTCATCTGATTACTATTCGTGTCAGTGGCAGCGGTTTCCTCTACAATATGGTGCGTATCATTTCCGGAACGCTGTTACAGGTGGGCGAGCACTTAAAGAAGCCGGAAGACGTGAAAGCAATGATTGAAGCAAAGAATCGTGAAGCAGCAGGACCGACCGCACCGGCAAAGGGGCTGATGCTTGTGGGTATCGAATATTTTCCGGATCCGGGGAAGTTGTGGGCGGACAAGATGGCAGAACTTGAGAAGAAACAGACGAGCGAGCTGTAGGAGAAAGTAAGGATTCGGAAAGGTTCTTATGTGGTTGAATTTATAAAAATCAATATTGACACAGAAAAATCATTGCAAATATGATTTTTGAGAATGAAAACTAAGAAAATTTAAAATTTTTTCAAAAAACCTTAGAAAAACGCTTGACTTTACTTTGTGTTCCCGCTATAATGCGAAATGTTGGTAAGGTTATTCCGCATCGTCAGCGGAAGCTGACCATGAAGAAATAGAATGACAAGAAGATGAATGTAAGGAGGAAAATGCTATGAAGAGTTTTATGGCAAGCCCGGCTACCATCGAGAGAAAGTGGTATGTTATCGATGCACAGGGACAGACTTTAGGACGTCTTTCTTCTGAAATCGCTAAGATTTTAAGAGGTAAGAATAAGCCGACTTTTACCCCGCATATTGACACCGGAGACAACGTTATCGTTATCAACGCTGAGAAGATTAAGGTTACCGGTAAGAAGATGGATCAGAAGATCTACTACAAGCATTCCGATTATCCGGGTGGAATGAGAGAGACCACCTTAAAGGAAATGCTCGATAAGAAGCCGACCGACGTTATTACGCTCGCTGTAAAGGGTATGCTTCCGAAGGGACCGTTAGGAAGAACCATGATTGAGAAGTTACATGTTTATGCTGGCGCTGAGCATCCGCATGCTGCACAGAAGCCGGAAGCATTAGAGATTAAGTTTTAATTAGGTCGAAAGGAGGAAATAAAAATGGCTAAGGCAAGATATTACGGTACTGGTAGAAGAAAGAGCAGTATCGCTAGAGTATACCTCGTTCCGGGTAACGGCAAGGTAACGATCAATAAGAGAGATATCGACAACTATTTCGGTCTTGAGACCTTGAAGCTCATCGTTCGTCAGCCGCTCGCATTAACCGAGACCGCTGATAAGTTCGATGTTATCGTAACTGTTCGTGGTGGTGGTTTCACCGGCCAGGCAGGTGCAATCAGACACGGTATTTCCCGTGCATTATTGCAGGCAGATGCTGACTATCGTCCGGCATTAAAGAAGGCTGGCTTCTTAACCAGAGATCCTCGTATGAAGGAAAGAAAGAAGTACGGCTTGAAGGCTGCTCGTCGTGCACCGCAGTTCTCCAAGAGATAATCGGAACACAAAATCCCTCCACTTTGTGGGGGGATTTTTTTGTTCCGATGACCTCGGTTCCCGAGGTCAATTACGAGCATAGCTCGTAATCTCCACGCTAAAAACGGTCCACCGGACCGTTTTCTTAACGCATGGACAGTTCACCAAGAGGTAATCAAACTCAGTGTTTCTGAGGTTTTTCTTTGTGGCAGCCAAGACAAAAGTTTTTACACAGGAAACGCTGGAAATGCTACAGGAGCAAATGCACCGGTCTGCACAAAGTCAGATGGAGCAACATCCGGAAATCTTTGATGATGAGGAGTTAAAGGAAATTGAAAAAGGAAGAAATTCCGATTACAGCAAGGAGTATTACATACAACAAAAGGCGGAGCAGATGCAGGCACTGGATGAGGCAATTGAAGAGAAAAAGGAAGAGATGGATACCTTGGAGCAAGTGCATGAGGAACTACAGGAGGATACACAAAAGGTAGTGGAGGAATATGTAAAAGCAAAGACGGATTCTTCATTGAAGAAAGACTTCCTACAATTTGTGACACAGGAAGATCCTAAGTCAGAGCTTGCGAAGTTAGCTACTAAGGTATGGAGGACATTCCGGTCCTGGTGGGATAAAAATAAGAAAACGGAAGTGGAGAAGACGGCAAAGGAAAGCGTTCTTAGGAAGCTTCAACGGCATAAACAAGAGGCGGCAGAACAACCGGTGAATGACAAAAAGGTAGATAGGAAGAAAGGCCAATACAGGTAGCTTTCTTCGGTGAGTATGGCAGGGGCGTGACACGCCTCTGCTTATTGTTTATAAGGAAAAATCGATGGAATTATTGGCGGTAACGTTGCTTTTTGAGTTGTTCTGTTCTGTCAGCAATTTTGTCACGAAGTTCGTGATGTTCATTAAATGAAGAAATATCATATTACAGATGTTTACTTTTCAAAAACTTCTTATGTATAATATCAGGAGGAACAAGATGACAAACCATAGATAGTATTATAGCATTATTGTTGCCATCAATTGCTACTAGAGTATCAACTATCCTGTAGTGAAAAAGTCCTATTGAATATATATAAAATTTTAGTTAATATTTTATGGAATATATTGCGGCGGATGTGGGATGCTCTTAGAATGTTTGTTTTGGATATTCATAGGAAATTTGGTCGTGGCATATTATTCCAATTGCTGTTCTCTTTCAAGAATTAAGGGAGACAAAGAAAAAGCAAATAATGAAGGGAAGGAGGTAATGACTTGAAAAAATTTTTTCTGTTTCTAACGTCGATGTTATTAATGATAATGGCAGGCTGCGGTGAAGTTAAAGAAGAAGGCACACTATATACAAAGGATGATATTTTTATCGATTGCATAAAGATAGGTTATCCTGAAGCGTTCACTTCGAAAATAATTATTATTGAAGATGATAAAGCACTCGAAAATGCAACGAGTGAGTTCCCAAAGCTTAGCAGTATGCCTAGATTTGAAGAAATAGTGGAAAGCTACCCGGTTGATAAATATAGCTATGTAGTTGAATTTATTGAGACTGGATATGAAAGTGAAAAGATTACATGTGATGGAATAATAATTGACAAAGAGAATGCCACAATAAGGTTTAAAACGACGAGACAAAAGAAAAAGAACGATACGTCTGGAGTTGTGGCTGGGTATATAACTTATGCAGTTTTTCCTAAAGAAGAGTTATTAGGGTGCGATTTTTCAGAACAATCATATGTGTTGTATCCCGGCAAATGAATTTTTATAATTATTTGAGGTGTAAAATGAAAAGAAGAATAAGTAAATTATTAGCAGGAATGTTGATGGTTTGTCTTGCAGTGTCTAATTTTTCAGTAGTTGCAAGAGCTAATGCTAATGAAGTAGTAACTGAAAGTATTGAGGAAGAGAATTTAGTTTCTGGTACCAGAAGCATTGTTGAAACAGATGGTTTATGCGTTGTTTATACGTTAAACAGCATTTGGGAAAGTGGGTATTCACTTGGTGTCGAAGTAAAGAATATAAGTGAAGAAACTGTAAGCAAATGGGCTGCAAGGATTCCTATTAAAGAAGAAATAGCTTCTATTTGGGGGGTAGAACTTACAAGTCAAGATGAAAAGTCAATTTCTATCAAGCACCCTTCGTGGAGCACGGACATTCTTCCTGAAGAGAGCGTAGTTTTCGGTATGAATTGTAATGGTTCATTAGAGGAAATGCCTTCTACATTTACATTGGTTGCGGGATATGATGTTTCGGTTGAAGAGATTGCATCAAACGTTACCATTGCGCAAGAGTGGGATGGTGGTTTTAATGCTTTATTTGAGGTTACAAACAACGGAGAAACTCTTGAAAGTGATTGGCAGATTGAGTTTGACTATGCTAATGAGGTTGTTACCTTTTGGGGAGGAAATCTTGAGTCAAAAGAAGGAAATCACTACATAGTAAGACCTTATGAAGTAGGTCGTGCATTTAATAGTGGTGAAACCTTTTCATTTGGATTCCAGGTTTTAAATGGAGACAAAGAATTAGATATTGAAAATATATCAATTACACTTCATATCTGTGATGAGAAGGAGATTGTAGAAGAACCTTCCGATGACGTGGAAGAAGGTGACGGATACTTAAAAGATTCAACTGAAGAAGATGTAGAGTATAACGAAGAAACTGATGAAAGATATATTCGTAATCAGGTACTTGTTGGCGTAATGTTAGGTGTTGATAAGTCAACTGTTGAAGGAATAGCAGAATCGCTTGGAGCAAAGGTGGTTGGATATATTCCGTTTGCGGAAATGTATCAGGTTGAATTTGAAGAATATAAAACATATGACGAACTAAACAATGCCATTTTTGAGTTTGAATGCTATTCATTTATTAGTTATGCAGTTTTAAACTATGTTGAAGAAGCAGAAACGTTGTACTATCCTTCGGAAGGGTATACGGACTCATGGAATGTAGGATATCCTGATGGGCAAAACTGGGGTCTTGAAGCAATGAAAGTACCTAGAGCCTGGGATAGAAGAGCCGAGTTTACAGGCACTACAAAAGTAGGAATTTGTGATTCAAATTTTGATCCTAATCATCCTGATGTTACATTTGCAGAATTATATAATAATTACTGGGTTATCGATAACGATAGCCATGGTACACATGTAGCCGGTATTATCGGAGCAGACTTTGATAACGGTGTGGGTATTTCTGGTGTAGCTACAGATGTTGAAATGTATGGTTACAGCAAGAAGGGTCTTGTATCTAACTTGGCAACAGAAGCGGGACAGTATACTAGATTAGTAACTCAAAATGTAAAAGTAATCAATGTAAGCTATGGCTATGTTGGAGAAACAGTATATAAGGCCTCAACAGGTGACGATAAAACCATTAAGAAGTTAGAAAAACAGGCGAAAGCGCTTTCTAATTCTTTGAAGAATCTATTATTAAATGGTTATGATTTTTTAATCGTAAACGCTGCAGGTAACCAAAGCGATAAGTATTTTGTAAAGGATGGTTCATCATATAAAGAGGCAAATGCTGGTGACCCGGGCGCATTATATCTTGAATATGCAGATGCGAAGTATTCCTACTATGCGAATACAATTGAAGATGAAATGGTAAAGAGCCACATCATCGTTGTAGGTGCTGCAGAACATGTACCTGTTAATTCATATAAGGTTGACTATTACGTATCTAATTATAGTTGCCGTGGTAGTCGTGTTGATGTTTATGCTCCTGGTTCAGATATTTATAGCGCGCTTAATACTAACATTAGTACAGATGTATACGGAAGTAAGAGCGGTACATCAATGGCTGCTCCTCATGTAACTGGTCTTGCTGCCCTTATTTGGCAAGCTAACCCTATGCTAACTTCTACACAGGTTAAAAATATAATTCTTGAGCAGAAGGGGCATGATGTTTTAGAACATAATAATAATGATGTATTCTTTATGCCTGATGCTGAAAAGTGCGTAGACGAGGCTTTGAGTCTGCCTGGATCGGGCTCGTATAGTGACATGCCTAGGGGAACAGTAAAGGGTAAAGTAACAGATAATAACGGTAACGCATTGTCTGGTGTTACAATTAATATCGTAAGAACGAGCGTTGGTGAAGCTAATTTAGCTGAATACTTCTATACAACTAAAACAGATGCTAACGGTGAATATGAAGCATTAGTAATTGCTGGCACATATGAAATCAATGCACATCATACTGGTAGTAAATATTTACCTGTAAAGGTTAGTGATGTAGTAGTTAGTCCTGACGAAACAAGATATGTTGAAACAATAAAAATGGGTCCTCTTCCTGCTGATGTATGGTGGACTAGAGGGGCAAGCATTCAGGGAAAAGTATTTAATGCAATAAATGGAGCAGTTGTATCTGATGCAAATGTTAACATCAGAAAAGGTTGGAATAACTATGAAAGTGCATATTGTACTTCTGGTACAAAAACCGATTCCACAGGGTATTTTGAGCTTTGCACAATGTTTGGAAACTATACTGTGGAAGTAAGCAAAGATGGATACATTGTAGGATACTTTAATGTGATTTCTGTTATGGATGAAGCCGGCTCATATGAAACAATGGTTCTTACGCCTGTATTAGATGAAAATGAGTATAGAATTATTTTGACTTGGGGGGATATTCCGAGAGATTTAGATTCCCATCTTACATACTATGACAATACGGGTGCTAAAAAGATGCATGTTTACTACTCGAATAAAATTGGTTCAATTAATGGTGTAACAGTAGCCAGTTTGGATGTAGATGATACAAGTGGCTATGGTCCCGAAACTATTACAATGACACTTAAGGCGGATTATCTTTCTAATGGGGAATTTTATAGATATTCTGTTTATAATTTCTCTAGCGAAGCATCCATTACTACATCTGATGCAATTGTAAGATTGTATGCTGGCAATTCATTGATTGATACCTATAGTGTACCTACGACAAGCCGTACAGGAAATGTTTGGAAGGTATTCAAGATTAGCAAGAGCGGTGTAACAAAAATTAATACTATAGTGAGCGCTTCAGGGTCCAGTAATGTTGAATAGCGTTGTTTTGGAGAGCCCTGGGCAGCTCTCCGTAAGACACAGGTAGGTAACAAAGGATTTTGAAAATGCCGTATTTTCGGTATGTTACAGTTCTGTAAGCGTTAATAAATGTTTTCAAAGAGATAATCAAAGAGAATTATCAAAAAAGCTACAAACCTCAGAAACTCAGTGTTTCTGGGGTTTTTCTTTGTATATGAAATGTGATGGATGCAAAATATAGGTTCATTTAAGGTCATTCAAGGGAGCAAAATTTTCACTTATATATTGAAAAGCAGCAATGTATATGATATTATGAAATAGAAACATATGTTCTCTATGGGGTTAATTCAGGAGGTGTTAACGTTGGCTTTGAAAAAAAAGGATAATATGGTAAGTATACGTTCAAGCGCAGCAGAATATCTTACTTATGTTGCTTCTGTTGGAGAACAAGAAGAAAGTATAGAGATGCGTTATGAAGATGAAAATATATGGCTAACACAGAAAATGATGGCAACTCTTTATGGTGTTGATGTTCGCACAATCAGTGATCATATAAAAAAAGTATATTCTGATTCTGAATTGGAAGAATTGGCAACCATCCGAAAATTTCGGATAGTTCAAACAGAAGGCTCTCGTCAAGTTCAAAGAGAAACAAATCATTATAACTTACAGATGATTATTGCTGTTGGGTTTAAGGTAAATAATGAACGTGCGGTTCAATTTCGTAAATGGGCAAATGGTATAGTAAAAGATTATACTATCAAAGGTTGGGTGATGGATGACGAACGCTTGAAAAACGGTGGCTCTGTGTTAACTGTAGAGTACTTTGAGCGTTTGCTTGAGCAGATTCGAGAAATTCGATTGTCGGAACGCAGGTTTTATCAGAAGATAACGGATATCTATGCTACCTCTCTTGACTATGATCGTACTGCAAGCACAACGAAGCAGTTTTTTTCAAAAGTGCAGAATAAAATGCATTATGCAGTACACGGTCATACTGCTGCAGAGTTGATTTATCAGCGGGCAGATGCAGAAAAACCACATATGGGTTTAACCACATGGGCCGCAGCCCCGGAAGGAAAAATCGTAAAGAGTGATGTAAGTATTGCGAAAAATTATCTTAGTGAGAAGGAAATGCGCTCATTAGAGCGTATCGTGTCGGCATACCTGGATTTGGCAGAGGATCGTGCTGAACGACATATTCCGATGACTATGGAAGATTGGAGCAAGCGACTGGATTTATTCTTAATGGCAGATGAACGAGAGGTTTTACAGGATGCGGGAAAAATCACAGCGGAAATTGCAAAATCGAAAGCCGAAACAGAGTTTGAAAAATATCGTGTGATTCAAGACAGATTGTTTATGTCGGACTATGACAGATATTTGTTAGAGATAGAAGAAAAAACGAAAAGATAGGGTTTTGAGATAGCCCATTTGTTGCAGTTTGTACCTTTGTCTACCATAGTCACGGAAAGCCCTGGGCAGCTCGACCTAAGACACAGGTAGGTAACAAAAGATTTTGAAAATGCCGTATTTTCGGGAGGTTGCACTTCTCCAAGCGTTAATAAAAATTCTCCAAGAGATAGTATTACTTGTGAATTGCAAGTAATACTATCGTAGGAAAACAGCGGTTGTTTCCGGGCATAGCTCGGAATCTCCACGCTAAAAACGGTCCATCGGACCGTTTCTTAACGCATGGACAGTTCTCAAGAGATAACTAGTTCGATAATATCATAGAATCCTCAAAAGAAATATGGTAGAATGAATGGGTATTGGCAATTACTATATTCTTGCATACGGAGGAGAAGGAATGAAGGTAAAAGATGTGTGGTATTATCACTATGCCCAGAAGGAAAGTGAAATTTTACAACCGGAGCTTGTTATACCGGAGTCTCATGTGGGGATTTACTGTGAGGCGGAGGAATGGGTGTATCCGGTGTCCTTTCATATTTGGGGGTTATGTAAAGGCGAGGTAATGTTTGAAAAGGAAGTCACGGTTTCCGGGAACGGGGAAGATGAGGATGTTTCCGTGCGCATTGACGGGTACGGGGCAGTTTTCAAAATCCGTGAAGAGAAGAACTGTGAGCCGGATCTAATGCGGATTACATATAAAGTTGGGGGTAAGACGGAGACCTTTGAGACGGAATGTAAGTATTATACGTTTTCCGGACAGATATCGGATTTTGACGGGAAACCGTTTCCGGCAGTTGTGATGTTATATCGTTACGGATTTGATGAGCCGCCGTTTATCATGGGAACGTGGTCGGATCGGGACGGAAAGTATAGCCTTCGTGTGCCGGCCGGGTCTTATAATGCCATGTATGCGGATGATAACACCTACGGAATCAGCTCCTTGGAATGCTGGGGATGGAATATTATTGCGGACCGGGATGAGACCATTGATTTAAAAATCGGTAACGGTGAGGTGTATTCGTTAAATGTGAGTGTAAATAACGGCGGTATGCAAACACTGTTTCTTACGTTCCGCCCGATGATCTATTTCAAAAAAGAGGAATACAACACTGTAGTCGGTGAGGAAAATATCTATGTATCGGACTTTGCGCCGGAAATTGCGAAAGAGGATGTTACGGTTTATGTAAACGGAAGAAAAACGGAGTTGCTTTCCTTACAAAAAATTTATGAGGCTTCTTTGGAGGGATGGTTCGTGCCGATGTATATGGTTCAAATACCGAGAGAACTGTACGCGGATTGTCTGGACAAGCAGACGATTGTTTTGGAATATGATACAAAGGACCGCGGAAATGGGCGGGCCTGCAGCAGAGGCTTTACGCAGTTCTATTATAAGGATGGATTTTGTACAAGATAAAAAAGTGGCTGGCGTACCTGCGATTGAATCGTAGGTAAGTCAGCCTTGTTTTCTTTTATTCGTAAGTTTTAATTGCGTACTCTAACAACCCGATAATCTCCCTATACATCGTGCGGTTATCCGGTGCTCCGTAGTAAACGCAAGCATAACGGTGTCCTGTTTTCTTTGATTCTACGATAACGGACAGGCATTTGCCTGCATCGTCCGTGGAACCGGTTTTTCCGCCCAGCGTTGTAAAGAGGTCGCTGTGGTAGGTATCGGATTTGGATAACAGCTGATTTGAGTTTTTGATTGTGTGTTCTTCTACGGTGTCATTCGCAGGAACGAGGTATTCCGCCTTTTGCATAATCTCCTGAATCAGCGGATAGTTCAATGTTTCCAACGTGAGTTTCATCATGTCGTTTGCGGTCGTGTAGGTGAAATCAAAGTTATTACTGATGTCCAGGCCGATAGGGTTGTCTACAACGGTTTTCTCAAGATTCAGGGCTTCTGCTTTTTGGTTCATCAGGGAAACAAACTTTTTCACGGAACCGCCCAGTCCGTCCGCAATGGTGTCAGCCACATCACCGTAAGATTGAATCAGCATAAGATTCAGCCACACCTCCAAAGAGTAGGTGGTATCGGCCGGTACATCCATCACCCAGACATCCCAATCGACATCATCCAAAATCGCTTGCTTGGTGGTGAGAAGAAGGTCAGGGGAGGCAAGGTCTAGGGCAGTCATTGCGGTCAGCAGCTTGACGGTGCTGGCCGGATAGATAATCTTCTCACCGTTATAGGACAGTAGTGTTTCTCCTGTTTCTGCATTTGCAATCGCATAGGAATACCCGGAAAACTTCGGAAGATTTTTGACATTGCCGTTTGCAGCGTAAATCTCCGGTTCCTTGGTTGGTTTCTTTGTCGGAGTCGGTGTAGCAGTCGCTTTCGGGGCAGTGGTAGGCGTTGGTGCCGGTGTGGCGGTGGGCTCCGGAGTTATAGTCGGAGTTGGGACCGGTGTAGAAGTCGGCTCCGGAGTTATAGTCGGAGTCGGGACCGGTGTAGAAGTCGGCTCCGGAGTTACAGTCGGAGTCGGTCCCGGTGTGGCGGTCGGAGTCGGAGCTACGGCTTCCGTCGGAACGGTAGGAGTAGTGGGTTTCGGAGAGGCTGTGGTTGCCGGGAGCGGAGCATCTGCCGGCTGTGAACATGCGGCGGCCCCAATGCTTGCTATGCAAAGAAATACCGGAAGAATAAGACCGGATAAAATATATCTATGTTTTTTCATAAAGGGAATCTCCGTTTCATTGGTATTGATAATTTTATTCTATCTTATTTTTCGGGGAAATACAACAAGGGAGAGTATCATGATATGAAAAGTGATAGGAAAATATAGGTGCAGGATGGGGCAGAGTGTGGTATACTTTTAGGAGGAAGATTAATTTAACCAAGGAGTGTAATGGTATGGGACGTAAGATAGAATGTTTGCGCTGCGGCGTACAAATGAATTATATCAGAATGGAGAAAATACAGTTGGGACAAACCGGCTGGATATTGGGCGACCTTTCGAATCGATTGGCAGGAGCAATGGAAGTAGATATTTACAGTTGCCCGGAATGTAAGAAGCTTGAATTCTTTTTGGCAGATGTCGTAGAAGAAGGATTACCGCAGAAGCAGTGTCCGAAATGCGGCATGATGCACGATTTTGATTATCCGAAGTGTCCGTTCTGCAAGTATGATTACGATAGGTAGGGGAGAATGTATGAAAAAAGCGAAACTTGTACTGGCGAATTTTGATGCCAGAATACCGAATATCAGTATCAGACCGAAGAATGTATCCACCAAGGTGACGATTTCATCAAAAATGTATGATGAATCATCCGGCGAGAAGAAAACGGTGAAGCTTGTTTTTGAGGGTGTTGTCGCTATTGATTTCCGAATCAATTTTTTTGACAATATGATTGGAGCGGAGGCATTTGGTTTGTATCAGATAGAGGATAAGGTTTTTATTGAGAATCTGGTAAGAGAGATTTTTGAAAGAAGAAAGGAAATATATCTCCTGGAAGGGCATTACGATTATGATGAAAACGAACCGGCAGATATGTTGAATGTGATGGATTTGTGCGGAAATTTTACAAAGGATATGGATAGTTACAGTGCCTACATCCAGAATGTGGATGCCGGTGTGTATATGATTGTGGCAAAAGAGATGCAGGTGATGGGGTAAGCTACGAAAGGAGTTTCCTATGTTCAAAGAAAAAATCGTTGTCGTTACCGGCGGCACAAACGGTATCGGTAAGTGTATTGCAGAGGAGTTTCGTAAGGCCGGAGCTACCGTGTGTGTCATTGATAAAGTGCCGGGAGAGCATTTCGTGGGTGATATTGCGGACAAGGCAGTGTTGGAGTCGTTTGCAAAAGAAGTGATAGAGAAGTACGGCCGTGTGGACGTGCTGGTGAATAATGCGTTGCCGATTATGCGCGGGATTGAAGAGTGCAGTTATGAAGAGTTTCAATATGCATTGGCGGTGGGGGTAACGGCGCCGTTTTATTTGACGAAGCTGTTCGCACCGTTCTTTGCGGAAGGAGCATCCGTAATTAATATTTCGTCCTCCAGAGACCGGATGAGCCAGCCTCAGACCGAGAGTTATACGGCGGCAAAGGGTGGCATTGCGGCACTGACCCATGCACTGGCGGTGAGTTTGTCCGGACAGGTGCGGGTAAATTCCATCTCGCCGGGCTGGATTGATACGACAGGCAGTACATTTACGGGCCCGGATGCCGTGCAACAGCCGGCAGGCAGAGTGGGAAATCCTTTGGATATCGCAAACATGGTGCTGTTTCTTGCCTCGGAGAGGGCAGGCTTTATTACGGGCGAGAATATTTGCATCGACGGCGGTATGACGAAGCTGATGGTGTATCACGGTGATCATGGGTGGACACTTACGGAATAGCAGAAATTGCCATAACGTCACGGTTCTGTCACAAATAAAGGTTATGATGAATTCAATGATATTTTATTTCAAGAGGAGATGAAACCAATGAGAAGATATATGGGAAAAGGAGTTGCACTTTTATTAGCGGTGTTGGTATTTTGCGTTGCGGCCTGTGGGACGCAGGGAGAGAAGCAGCCACAGAAGGATAATGTAGCAGACGAGCAGACCCCGGGAGATAGTACGAATCAGGGGGGAGATGCCCAGGACAAGCAGAATGAGACTGTGACCGATAACAAGGATGCTACAGGCGACAAGAGCGATGTGTCGGAAGGCGGAGACCAGTCCGGAGCGGTGAAGGCGACCATAGTTTTGAGTGACGCCGGAATCACGGTTAACGGAACCGGCTGTGATGTACGACCGGACCGTTTGAAAATCGAGGAAGCCGGTACCTATGAAATCAGTGGAACCTTGTCCAACGGCAGTATTTATGTGAATGTGGATAACGAAAGCGAAGTTCATTTGATTTTGAAGGGTGTGAAGGTACATAACGAAACAAGTGCAGCGTTGTTCTGTAAGAAGGCGGCGAAGGTAACTGTGACCCTTGAGAAAGATACCGTAAATGAGTTCTCCGACGGAGCAGCCTATGTGTTTGAGCCGGAGGAGGATGAACCGGATGCTACCTTCTTTGCAAAGCATGATATGGTGATTACAGGCGAAGGTACGTTGAAGGTCACGGCTAACTACGGCGATGCGATTAAGGGAAAGGATTCTCTTTACATCCATGGCGGCATCATTGAAATTGATGCGGTGGACGACGGTATCACCGGAAGGGATTTGTTGCAGATTAACGGAGGTGCGATCACGGTACGTTCCGAATCGGATGCCATAAAGTCCAGTAATGACGTAGATCTTTCCCTGGGGAATATAGAAATAAACGGCGGAGTGCTTACGTTGACCGGTGAGGGAGATGATATTCAGGCAGAGAACAAGGTTACGATTAACGGCGGAGTATTGCAGTTGAGTGACGGAGAGGATGGTATCCAGTCGGGAAGCAGAACGGAGATGAACGGAGGAGTAGTTTCTACAATAAAGTAACGTGCCGGTAGTAGAGAAACAAAGTGAAGAGATTTGAACTGTGAAAGGACTTCGATATTGCAGGATATCGGAGTCTTTTTTTGTCTTTCGATAATAATTTAAAAAAATTTCGAATAAACAGTATAAAACACTTGACAACAGTTCTAAACTGTTATATACTGTTTAATGTCAGGAGGATGATCACCTATGAATATTATAATTAATAATTCGTCTATGACACCGATTTATGAGCAGATCGTGTCACAGATGAAGGAGAAGATAATGACCGGCCAGCTCAAGCCGGACACGATGCTCCCGTCGGTAAGAACGTTGTCCAAGGATTTGCGTATCAGCGCTCTTACGGTAAAGAAAGCGTACGACGCCATGGAACAGGAGGGCTACATCGTAACCGTCCACGGCAAAGGAAGCTTTGTGGCGAATATGAATCCCAACATTGCGCTGGAGGAAAAGCAAAAGGAAGTGGAAAAACTCTTCGAGCAGGGAATCCGGAAGGCGAGAGAGTGCGGGATGTCGACAGAGGATACGCAGGAGCTGTTTATGGTTGTGTTAGGCGATTTTGAGTAGGATTTACGGTTAAATTGGAGGGAAAGAAAATGTTATTAAAGTTAGAAAGTGTAAAGAAAACATACGGTTCCTTTGAACTGGATTGTTCCATGGAAATTAAGAGAGGTCAGGTGACCGGCCTTATCGGCAGAAACGGTGCCGGAAAGAGTACGACGTTTAAGTCGGTATTAGGTCTGATTTATCCGGACAGCGGAAACATTGAGATGTTCGGAAAGAAGCTTTCCGAGATTACTCCGGAGGACAAGGAGCAGTTGGGCGTGGTGCTGGCGGAGGCAAACGCTTGTGAGCTGTTTACTGCAAAGGATATGTTGCCAATTTTAAAGGCAATGTACAAATGCTTTTCGGAGCAGGAGTATCTTGAAAAATGTAAGCAGTATGACATTCCGATGGATAAGCCGTTAAAGGAGTTTTCCACCGGTATGAAGGCAAAGTTTAAGATTATTATGGCGCTTTCCCATGATGCGAAGCTTTTGATTTTAGACGAGCCGACGGCAGGACTGGACGTGGTCATGCGGACCGAGCTTCTTGATATGTTGAGGGAGTACATGGAGGATGAGGAGAATGCAATTCTCATCAGCTCTCATATCGCTACGGACCTGGAAGGTCTTTGTGATGATATTTATATGATTGCCGACGGTAAAATCGTGCTCCATGAGGAGACGGATGTGTTGCTCTCGGAGTACGGCGTATTAAAGGTAACCGAGGAGCAGTATGAGAAGTTAGACAAGGAGTATATCCTGGCAACGAAGGAAGAGAAGTTCGGCTGTCTGTGTCTCACGAACCGGAAGGATTTTTATCAGGAGAATTATCCGCAGATTGCCATTGAAAAGGGAAATATTGACGATCTGATTATGATGATGGGCAAAGGAGGAAGAAAGTAATGAAGGGATTATTGATAAAGGATTTTAGGGTATTGGCAAAGCAAAAGAAGTTTTTGATTGTGGTGTTATTGTTATCCGTGTTTTTGGCATTCGGTTCGGATGATGTGGGTTTTGCGGGAAATTATGTTATGTTGATTTTGTCCACGCTCACGCTGACGACAATCAGTTATGATGAAATGAACGGCGGAATGTTGTTCTTACTTTCCTTGCCGGCAAACAGAAAGACTTATGTAAAGGAAAAATATGTGTTCGCATTTTTGGATATCCTGGCGGCAGCCGTGGTGGCAATGGTACTGGGCTATGCGGAAACCGTAGTAAAAAAAGTTGCCTTCAGTTTTGGTGATACTGCTTCCGGCATTATGGGAATGATGCTGGTGATGGGTCTGATGTTAGCGGTAGCCATTCCGCTTGACTTTAAATTCGGTGCGGAAAAAGGTCGTATGATTGTAACCGGTGCCATGATTGGTGTTGCATTTGTGGGTATTGCAGGCTATAAGCTTTTGACAGAATTGCTGCATATTGATTTGGTAGGAGGCTTGACAAAGGTTTTGGGTGGAATTGAATCGGAAGTAGTGTTAAACGGTATTCTGATTGGTAGCTTACTTGTACTGACGTTGTTGGTATTGTTCTGCTCCTACCTGATTTCGAACAAGGTAATGAGAAAGAAGGAATTCTAAGCGTAGGAAGAATAGTACACCGGTAGTGAGGGTGTGTTGTGATACAATGAGTGAAATTGGAGATGTAATAGAAAAAGTTCGGAATTTCAGAAAATATCGATTGACTTTCTTCGGAAGGTATGCTATGATGAAACTCCAACTTCATAAGAAACGTATTTTATACGAGATGGAATAAGAGTATAGAAAGACAGTATTGCGGAAGAGTTTTCCTTTAAAATACTGTCTTTTTCTACGATAAATACCATCGGTAATATACCGGCAAAATCCGGTATAACCAGACCGACTTGGCAAGATATGATGTCAATAGACATCGCAAAGTATAACTACCAGGAGGAAGTAACAATGATTACGATGGAACATGTATGCAAGTCGTACAAAGTTGCAAAACGAAAGGCAGGCATAGGAGAAGTCTGCAAATCTTTCTTTCGCAGAGAGCATGAGGTCATTCAGGCGCTACAGGATGTGAGCTTTACCATCGGCGAGGGCGAAATGGTCGGATACATCGGACCCAACGGCGCCGGAAAGAGCAGCACGATCAAAATTCTAAGCGGAATATTAACCCCGGATTCCGGAACCTGTTGCGTTGACGGGCGGATTCCATGGAAGAACCGGACCGAACATGTGAAACAAATTGGTGTAGTGTTCGGACAACGTTCCCAGCTATGGTGGGATATTCCGGTCATAGATTCCTTTGAACTTCTAAAGGAAATCTATTCTGTTTCCAAAGAAAATTACAATCGAAAACTGGAGGAATTGACAGAACTTTTGCAATTATCCGAAATTCTGAAAACTCCTACAAGGCAGTTGTCCCTTGGGCAACGGATGCGCTGTGAGGTGGCGGCGTCACTTCTTCATGAGCCGAAGATTTTGTTCCTGGACGAGCCGACCATCGGTCTTGACGCGGTATCAAAGCTGGCAGTACGGGACTTTATAAGGAAAATGAACCGGGAGCATAAGACGACGGTGATTCTGACTACCCACGATATGCAGGATATCGAAGCCATTGCGGAACGGGTGATTTTAATCGGCAAAGGACAGATATTACTGGACGGAAGCTTGCAGGATTTGCGAACGGCGGCAGGCGGACAGTCGGAACTGAATCTCGACCACGTCATGGCAGCCCTCTACAAGAAATTAGATATTATGTAGGAGGGTGCTATGAAAAAATATTTGATGTTTTTCAAGGTTCGCTTTGCATCGGGGCTTCAGTACCGGATGGCATCGGTGACAGCCCTGACCACACAGCTGATTTGGGGCATTATGGAGTGTCTGGCTTACAAGGCAATCGCAGAAGCCATGGGAACGGGACTTCCCATGGAATATTCCTCTATTGTAACTTACATATGGCTGAAGGAAGCCTTTCTGGCGTTGTTTTTGACCTGGACCGGAGATAAGGATATTTTCGCTTTGATACAAAACGGCGGAGTTTCTTATGAACTGTGTCGCCCGGTTTCCGTGTATTCCATGTGGTTTTCCCGTATTGTGGGAGGCCGTATGGCAGAGGCCATGCTTCGGTGTGTACCGGTACTCATTTGTGCCTTTTTGCTTCCGGGGACCTTGCGGATGGGACTGCCGGTCAGTGTAGAGGCTTTCGCATTGTTTTTGGTGACTATGGTGCTTGCCGTAGGGGTTGCGGTGGCTCTTTGTATGTTTGTGAATATGCTTTGCTTCTTCACCATTTCTCCCCAGGGCTGGCGTATGGTATTACTTGGTTCTGCAGACTTTTTCATGGGAAATGTGATTCCTCTTCCGTTCTTTCCGGAGCGCTTCCGTAAGGTGGTGGAGTGGCTTCCGTTTCCTTATATGCAGAATGTTCCGTTCCGTGTATACAGCGGTGATTTACCGGTAGACGAGTTGGGAACGGTAATGGCAAAACAGGTGCTCTGGCTGGTAATTTTGGTGGCAGCGGGCCTGTTTACATGGAAGCAGGTTGAGAAAAAAATTGTGGTACAGGGAGGTTGACAAGATGAGTATAAGAAAAAGTATTTCCTTGTATATCCGCTATGCTGCGGTTTGTGTCAGAAGTATTATGGAGTATAAGCTTTCTTTTGTGTTGATGATCTTCGGCCGGTGTATGATTGCCTTTACCGAGTTTCTGGCCATCCGTTTTTTGTTTGACGGACTGACGGAAATCAAAGGCTATACCTACGGTGATGTACTGCTTTGTTTCTCCGTAATTCATATGTCCTTTACCTTGTCGGAATTAATCGGCAACGGATTTAAGGTGTTTTCGGGAATTGTAAAAAGCGGTGAATTCGACCGGATGCTACTTCGTCCCTGCAGTCCGATTTTGCAGATTATCGGTACACGGTTTGAAATCGGCAGAACCGGTCCATTAATCACGTCAACGATTACCCTTTGCCTTGGTATTTCGGAAAGTCAGGTGAGCTGGAATTTCCTGACGGCCGTTACGTTGCTCCTCATGATACTGGGTGGAACTCTTTTGTTTATCGGCCTGTATATGTTAGGCGCCAGCTTCTGTTTCTTTACTATTGAGGATACATCCATTCTCAATGCGCTGACCTATGGTGCAAAGGAACACGGCAAGTACCCCATTGATGTGTACGGAAGAGGCGTGCTGCGGTTTTGTACCTTCGTGATTCCCTATACGCTGGTGCAATACTATCCGCTGCAGTTTCTGCTGGGAAGAAGCACGAATTGGGTACTGGGACTGTACCCAGTAGGTGTGGTAGTGTTTTTGGCGATTTGTTATGGTATCTGGTGCGCAGGGGTGAGGAATTATAAGTCCTGCGGGTCGTAAAAAAGGAGAGGAGAAAGAAATATGTCAGAAGAATTGCAGTATGAAAAATCTTGCGGGGCTGTTGTATATTGTCAAACAGACAATGACATAAAATACCTGCTTGTATGTGAACATGGAGGGTATTGGGTTTTTCCGAAAGGGCATATGGAGATGGGAGAATCCGAACCGGAAACAGCCTTGAGAGAGGTAAAAGAAGAAACGGGTCTTGATGTTACATTAGTTGACGGCTTTCGGGTCAAAGATGAGCATAACCTTGCCCGTGAAGGGCGCCCAAACACAATAAAGCAGACAATTTATTTTCTTGCGAACTATGAGAATCAGACATTTGTTCCACAGGAATCAGAGATATCCCGAATTGTACTGCTGGATTATGAAGCAGCAATGACTACTTTACAGTTTGATAGTTTCAAACACATATTGAAACAGGCACATGATTTTCTTGAGAAAAAACGATGTTAGTCAGACGGAGAAACAATGAGGAAATTTTTTGATTTGTAAAATTAAGAAAAACCGCTTGACAACTTCGCTTT
Organism: Lachnospiraceae bacterium; assembly: GCA_045596385.1. Taxonomy (GTDB): domain Bacteria; phylum Bacillota; class Clostridia; order Lachnospirales; family Lachnospiraceae; genus SIG307. Next base: position 60,458 of record JAZOCC010000027.1, on the reverse strand, counting down.
CTTTGTGCTAAACTCAGTCTCAAACATAAAACAAGGGGATGTTTCAGGATGAAAACTTACGTTATCGTTGCTATGAACAATAATAATAATATCTAGGCATCGTCAATCGTGACCGCAGTCCGATTGGCAGATGCCTTTTGGACTGTGGTTTTTAATTCTGGAATAAAGAATATAAGGACCACATTTTTTTGAACTTAAATTCAAGAAAAAGTGGTCCTTTTTTCGTGCAGGCAAAGTGAGCATTAAAGAGATTCGGAAGCTTGATTCCGAAAATCTCTGATAATGCGAACGCGCCCACGACGGAGTGACGAAGTCACGCAGTTGCGGGAGGCGTGCAACGTCGCCTACATGTAATCCCCTCAAAATTAAAGGAGGACATCTTATGAAACTTTTATCAACCAAACAATTCTATGAACAGTACGATGTACTTGCCGGTCAGGCAGTGACAGTCAGCGGCTGGGTAAAGACCAAACGTCTCGGCAAAGAAGTGGGCTTTGTGGAAGTCGGTGACGGCACCTGCATGCAGAGTATTCAGGTGGTAGTGGACCTGAAAAAGGAGCTTGAAGTCGGATTCGGGTTGGGAGCCTGTTTGCTGGTAACCGGTGTGTTGGTATTGACTCCGGAGGCAAAGCAGCCTTTTGAAGTACAAGCAGAAGCAATTACGGTGATGGGGGATTCGGATGCCGATTACCCGCTTCAGAAGAAGCGCCACAGCAACGAGTATTTGCGGACGATTCCCCATCTGAGACCACGTACTAACCTGTTTTCCGCGGTATTCCGGGTGCGTTCCGTGTTGACTCATGCCATTCTGGAGTTTTTGTACAAGGAAGGATTTACCTACGTACAGAGTCCGTGTATGACCTCCTGTGACGGTGAGGGCGCGGGAGAGGTGTTCCGGTTAAAGACGGAGGAGTTTTTCGGGAAAGAGACTTGTCTTACCGTAACCGGACAGCTTCATGTGGAGCCGTTTGCCCAGGCACTGAGGAGAGTGTACACCTTCGGTCCCAGCTTTCGGGCGGAGGATTCCAATACCCCACGTCATGTGGCAGAGTTCTGGCAGGTGGAGCCGGAGATGGCCTTCTGTGATTTGCCGGAGCTTATGGATACCATCGAAGCAATGTGTAAATACATCATCCGTGCGGTACTTACGGAATCGCGAGATGAGCTGGAATTCTTTGACCGCTTTGTGGAGCCGGGACTTATAGAAAAACTGGAACAGGTAGTGGAAACGGATTTTGCGCGGGTGTCATATAAGGATGCGGTAAAAATCCTGATGGAATCCGGAGAACAGTTCCAAATCCCGGCATCCATGGAGACTCCGATTCAGACGGAGCATGAACGGTATCTGGCCGGCGAGGTATTCAAACGTCCGGTATTTGTCACCGACTATCCGAAGGGGCAAAAGGCCTTTTACATGTACCAGAACGATGATGGGGAAACGGTAGCGGCTACCGATCTTCTATTCCCGAAGTTGGGGGAAATTGTAGGCGCCAGCCAGCGAGAGCATCGTTTGGAGATGCTGCAGAAACGTATTGAGGAGTGCGGTCTCAGAGAAGAAGATTATGCTTGGTATTGTGATTTGCGTCGGTACGGAAGTTGTGTGCATAGTGGTTTCGGTCTTGGGGTGGAGCGTATGATGCGCTATATCACCGGTATGGAGAACATCCGTGATGTTATCGCTTATCCGAGAACACCGGGAACCATACTTTTCTAAGATTGACCACGAGGACGAAACCAAGTATTATGTAAGGGTAGCAAAATAATTTCAAAAAAATAAAACCGTTTCTTATTTCCCGACACTATATGAGTGAAAGGGTTAAGAAAGGAAGTATTTCATGACACGGGAAGAATATTATTGCAATGAATTCTTGGAAAAAATTTATTATTTCTGTCTGAAAAAGACCGGAGATGTGTTGTCGGCGGAGGACTTAAGCAGTGAGATTTCCGCGGAAATCTTAAGTGCGCTGCATAAGGGCGTGTTGCCGGAGCGTTTTGAAGCCTGGGTATGGCAGATTGCCAGAAACCGCTTCGCCCGTTGGGTCAGACAGAAAAAAATAAGCAGTGCGGAAATCTTTGATGAAGAAGCAATGGCTCAGGTTGTGGCAGAGGACAATGTGGAAGATGCAGTGTTACAGCCCTATGAGGTGCAGGAACTGCGCCGGGAATTGTCTCTGCTGACAAAGGAGTACCGGGAGCTTTTGGTTGCCTACTATGTGGAAAACCAAAGAATCGCCACCATTGCGCAAACCCTTTCGGTTCCGGAAGGAACCGTGAAAACAAGACTTGCAAAGGCAAGGGAAAAGTTAAAGGAGGGAATGCAAATGGCAAGAACGTTTGGAAAATTAAGCTATGCACCGGAGGAAATCGAGTTTTGTCAAAGCGGCGGCAAAAGCGAAAACTGGGCACCGGATTGTTATTTGGACGAGCCGATGTACGACAAAATATGTAAGAACATTTTAATTGAGGCGTATTGGAATCCGTCTACCCTGCAGGAATTGTCCATTGAACTGGGAATCGCAATGCCGTACTTAGAGGGCTTTGTGGAAGCGATGGCGGAGGATACGTTACTGGTTAAGACCGGGACGAAGGCGGAGACTGCTACCTATGAGACTAATTTTGTCATTATCAGTGCGGAAGCAAAGCGCAAAATGGTAGACAAGCTGGCGCAGATTCAGGGAGTCTTTGTACCGCTTGCAGAGGAGTACTTAAAGAAAGCAAGAGAGTTGCAGCTTGCGGCGGGAAACCATATTTTAGGCCAGTATCAGGACTACGAAGAGCAGAAGTGGACGCTGGCACTTCGTTTGTCGGATGACATTCAGTGGACGGTCTATGACAGACGGAATCTGCAGTTTAATTATGATACGGTGCGTCCGAACGGTGGAAGCTGGGATGTGATGGGGGTACAGGAGTATCATGGTCCGAGCTTTTACTGGGTGGGGCATTCTTGCGGTGAAGAGCCGGGAGGCGGCAGAATTGAAATGTTTGTAACCGATCGGCAGGTGAAGAATGAGGAAGACAGAACGTTCGCTTGTTCTCAGGAAAATATAAAGGTATTGCATCAGATTTTAAAGGGCGAATCGGATAAGGTGTCCGAGCGTGAATTGGAGGAACTGGAAGATTTTGTTCGTAAGAATGCAGATGGTAAGTACGAGGTGACCTTTGGCGTGTATTCCAAGGAACATAACAGTGACACCTTGCGATACGGCGTGCCGGTGGAGCGGTATAACGAGATACTACTTCCTTTGTATGAAAAGATGCTTGCCCTTGCGGATGAGTATCTGGCGTACTGTGAGACGGTCATGCGGGGAGAGGTGCCGAAGCGTCTCATGAGTCAGTTTAACTTCTGCATGCACTCCGTACCGTTTATGCGCGGTATGGTGGTAGAGGGGCTGTTAAAGACCGGATTTTTAAAGCCGGAAGAGGAACTGTCTCTGATGATTGGCGTGTATACGACGGTGTAAGAATGAATAACTACAAATAAGAACAGAAAAGAAGCCTCCGGATATGGTTCGGAGACTTCTTTTTACGAGTAGCAATTATTCCATTAACCTACCGTCTGTCGTTACTGTCACCACACGCCACGGAATAAATTTTCCGCTGGCCTGCAGAGCCCGCTTTGCGGCTTGCTCAATGCCTCCGCAGCACGGCACCTCCATGCGAACGATGGTGACGCTTTTGATATTGTTATTTGCGATAATTGTTGTCAGCTTGTCGGCATAGTCGCCCTCATCCAGTTTCGGACAGCCGATGAGGGTGATACGGTTTTTGATGAAATCTTCGTGGAATCGTCCATAGGTGTAAGCGGTACAATCTGCCGCAATGAGAAGGTTTGCGTCGTCAAAGTACGGAGCATTTACCGGTACCAGTTTGATTTGCACCGGCCATTGGGACAATCGGCTGACAGACGGAGTTATCTGAGGCGCATCACAGGCGGTGTCTTCCGGCAAATTCGGATGTTCGATTCGCTTGGAATTCATGCCTGGGCAACCGCAAGGAGGCGGTGCTTTTTGCGTGTTTGGTGTATTGACGGCTTGAGAACCGGTGGTCAGTCGCTGTTCCGACAAAGCGTCTTTGCGTTGTTTTGCCTGTAATACCGCAGCTTCATCATAGGCAGCGGCTTCTCTTACTTCAAAAGAAATGGCATCTACCGGACAAGCAGGAAGGCAGTCCCCTAATCCGTCACAATAATCCTCCCGTAACAGCTTCGCCTTTCCGTTTACCATATCGATGGCTCCTTCGTGGCAGGCAGCGGCACATAGGCCGCAACCGTTGCATTTTTCTTCGTCGATTTTTATGATTTTTCGTAGCATAACTTCTCCTCCTTTTTGTGAGCACTGCTTGACTTTCTATGGTCATTATAGTACCATAAAAGAAATTAGTATGTTGAAAATTCAACAAATGGAGATTTTATATGAAAAAATATTTGTCAGTGTTACAAAAGTGCGGTTTGTTTGCCGGGATTGCCGAGGAACAGTTACTGACAATGCTTTCCTGTCTGGGAGCGACAGTTCGGGCTTATGAGAAAAATCAAGTTGTTTTAGCCGAAGGAGAGGGTGCCGATCGCATTGGCGTGGTGCTGTCCGGAGCGGTGCAACTTGTTCGTGTAGACTATTACGGTAACCGGAGCATTCTGACGGAATTACAGCCGGGCGGAATGTTTGGGGAATCATTTGCCTGTGCGGATGTACAGAATATGCCGGTGGATGTGGTGGCAACAGAGAAAAGCGAAGTGCTGTTTATCGATGCGAAGCGCATCTTACACATGTGTAGCAGTGCTTGCGGATTTCACAATCGACTCATTTATAATCTGATGAAGCTGGTGGCGACTAAGAATTTGATATTTCATCAAAAGTTGGAGATTATTTCGAAACGCTCCACCAGAGAAAAGCTGATGGCCTACCTGATGATACAGGCAAAACAGCAGAACAGCAACAGTTTTACGGTGTTGTTTGACCGTCAGGAACTGGCGGATTATTTGGAGGTGGATCGGAGCGGTCTTTCGGCAGAAATCGGCAAGCTTCGGAAAGAGGGCATTTTGGAGTGCCGGAAAAATCATTTTACATTGTTGAAATAGAGGACGGGAAGGAGAAGAATCGGATGGAGAAATTTCAGAAACTGATTGTAGCCATAGAGCAAAACCACTGGCCTGTATATGGCCTTGAGATTCGAAAAAACGGAGAACTTTTACATGTGTACGGCGACACAAAGGACACCCGTTACCCGATTTATTCCGCTACGAAATCCTTTGTGTCCACGGCAGCGGGAATAGCAGTGAAGGAAGGCAAATTTTCGGTCAAAGAAACGATTTACGATTATTTGAAAACCGTAGTGCCGGTGTATGCCACAGAGGTACAGAAGGAGACACTAAAAAAGCTTACCGTAGAGCGCCTGATGACCATGTCGGTCAAGGGATACCCCTTCCGACCGGAGGGAGACGATTGGTTGTCGTACTCGCTTTTATACCCGCTTACTGACGTAGAAACACCGGAATTTAATTATTCCAACATCCCGGCCTATCTGGTGGGCGTGGCGCTGGAAAAAGCGACAGGAGAGCATTTGGCGGATTATCTGATGCCGCGGTTGTTTGAACCGCTGGGAATTGCAAATCCGGTATACGGGAATTGTCCGGCGGGACATTTTTACGGGGCGTCACAGATGGAGCTTACCGTAGAGGAGTTAGGCCGGTTGGGACAGTTGTATTTGAACGGTGGGGTGTGGAACGGAGCCCGTATTCTGACAGAGGACTGGGTAAAGGAGGCTACCTCCGTGAAAACCGCATGCAGAGAAGGGGGCTACGGTTATTTTATCTGGAAGTATAAGGATGGGTTTCGTATTACGGGAAAATGGGGGAAACGCTGTTTTGTGTTCCCGAAGACCGGTATTGTTGTGACCTACCTTTCCGATATGCAGAACAACTCTGAGGATTTGACAGAGGCAGTGATGACGTGTATCGGAGTAAAATAGCATTCGGATATTGCGAGATGGTAAAAGAAAAACAAAGAAGCGAGAGAATGGGAGATTGTATGAAAAAAGCCTGTTTGGGATTACTTATAATACTGATAACGGGGCTGGCGGCCTGTCAGCCGGGAGACGGAGAGTTTCCGCCGTTACCGACCTTAGCGGTGGAGGCGGTACCGGACAGCCCGGCTTTGACCGAAGCGCCGGAGGTGTCCGACATACCGGAGGCTACGGGAATTCCGGAAGTGACGGATACGCCAAAGAAAACGGTTGCGCCGGTCATAACCGAAACGCCGCAACCGACAGAACTGCCAAAATCGACCGCAACATTGCAGCCTACGGCAATCCGGGAACCTACGGTGACCCCGGTGCCGATGGCTGTGCCGGAGCAGGTTTCGGAGGAAATCGGTAAGTTACTGGAACGAGCGGAGGTTCATCGGAATGTGGTGATGCAGGGCACGGTTTGTGAGAGCAAGGAACAGACAAACGAATATGTGCGTGAGATGGCCCTTGAGTACAGTAGCTTCGGAATATTGGTAGAAGATGCCGGTTATCTCAGTTCGGCCAAAGAGTATATGGCGCTTTATCCGGAGATTGAGGAGATGGTAATCGAGAAAATCGATGTTTATCGAAATTGTATTTGTGCAACGGTTTCGGGGGTGACGATACCGTTTGATGCGAATCTTTGTTATGGGATACGGACGGGAGATGTTTCGGTACTGACGGAGACGGAAAAGGAGATTTATGCGTATTTGTCGGATGTGACAAAGGAGACAAGAGTGAGGGAATTGCGCCGGGTAGAAGCGGTAAAAGCATTGCATGATTACTTGGTGCTGGAGTTAAAGTATGATGAAAGCTTTCAGTTCTTATCCCATTCCCCGGAGGGAGTGGTTAAAAATCAAATTGCAGTGTGTGACGGATATGCCCGGACTATGCGATTGCTGCTGTTGATGGCAGGGATAGAGAGTAAAATTGTCGGAGGGACAGCCGGAAACGAGTCCCATGCCTGGAATCTGGTAAAACTGGAGGACGGCTGGTATCATGTGGACGTTACCTGGGATGATCCGGCGCCGGATGTGGACGGCCGGGTGCGGTATACTTATTTTTTGAAGAATGATGAAGAGATGGCGAAAACCCATACGTGGGAGAGTGAGATTTCCTGTACCGGGAACAAGTATCAGGAATATGTTTATGCGGATGTGATTTGCGATTCATTCGACACGTTGCGTACGGTTTACGAAAATCAGTTGCAGACGAAGAAGTACCTGACCTTTTGTTATCCGAAGAACGGAGAATTGAGCGAGGCGATCATTTTGGAATTCGTAAAAGACAGCCTGCAGATGGGACTTACGTATTATCCGGAAAGGGAACAGGCGGATTATATGGTGCTTGAGATTGTAAATCCGTTGATGGAACAGTAGGCGGGAGTTTTCTGAAAAGAGGAGGTACTGGGATGAGAACACTGAAGGTGCAGGGACGCTTTTTGTTTTGGGACAACGGAGAACCGTTTTTTTACCTGGGAGATACGGCGTGGGAGTTGTTCCATGCGTTAAACAGAGAGGAAACGGAGTGCTATTTTGCGGAACGGAAACGGCAGGGATTTACTGCGGTGCAGGCAGTGGCTTTGGCTGAAATGGAGGGCGTGACAACGCCCAATGCCTACGGACGGTTGCCCCTTTGTATGACGAACGGCTTGCCGGACCCGGAGCGTCCGGATACGGCAGGAGACTATTCTTATTGGGATCATGTGGACTTTGGGGTGGAAACGGCGGCGAAGCATGAGATATTTGTGGTGATGTTACCGACCTGGGGGGATAAATTCAATTTGTGTTGGGGCAAGGGGCCGGTGATTTTTCATGAAGAAAACGCCTATCGGTATGGACAGTGGATTGCAAACAGATATAAAGAACACTGGAATATTATCTGGATGTTGGGCGGAGACCGGAAGTTGGAGGCAGACCATAGAAGGATTATAGATGCCATGGCAGCAGGGATTCGTTCGGTGGATAAGCATCATCTGATCACCTTTCATCCTCCGGGAGCCCAGGATTCTACGGATTTTCTTTTGGATGCGGAGTACATTGATTTTCATACGGCGCAGACAGGCCATACGACGGACCGTTGCTATCAGATTGAGGAAGTGATGCAAAAGATGGCGGATGCTTCCGAGAAACCGTATCTGGATTCCGAACCGCGTTATGAAGACCATCCGGCTTGTTTTGATGCCTCTATCGGATATTTCTGGGATGCGGCGGATGTGCGCCAGAATGCCTATTGGTCGGTGCTTTCGGGGGCCTGTGGACATACTTACGGCAATCACAGTATATGGAGCATGACACGGACTGCATCGGGATATTTCCCGTATACTTGGAAGCAGGCATTAACCCATGAGGGAGCGGAGCAGATGAGGTGGGTAAAGGAGCTTCGCTTAAAGAGAGGGTATGTGCCGTTTGTTCCGGCACCGGAGTTGCTTGCGGAGAATTTTTCGGGAATGGGCCGGATGACGGCGGCAAAAGGGAAGGACCATGCGTATGTCTATTCACCGCTGGGGGTACCTTTTACTGTTGATTTGTCGGTGTTTGCCGGGACGAAATGTGTAAAGGGACTGTGGTTTGATCCGCGTACCGGGGAGGAAACCGCGTTTGGAATTTTCAGACCGGGTGAGAAGGCGCTTGTTGTACCGCCGAGCAGAGGAAAGGGACAGGACTGGGTGCTGGTGCTGGAGGCGGTGGTCGGATAGGAAAAAGAGGAAGAATATAGCGGTATGGGCTTGGGGATAAGAACAAAAAGCGGTGCCGGGAAGGGAATCCCGGCACCGTTTTTTTTGCGAGTATAACAAGGAGGAAGAAGTTATACATTTTTTTTGACACAACAGATGTAACGTTCACAGCCGTCCGGAAGTTCTGCCTTGAAGAAGTGGGCAATGGTTTCCGTGGAGGTGCTGTTTGAGGTAACATCGTAATGAATGGTAAGACAGTTGGTATGTTCCTTTTCCAAGGTTTCGTCCAACGATGCTTTGTTCTTGATGATTTCCAACTTCTTTAGGTCATCCGGATTTGTAACGCTGGCCAGTTCCTGGAAAAAGGTTGCAAAGGTATATTGGGTTTGCGGTTTGATAAAATCGTCTCCCGATGCGTGAATCAATTCAATGGCATCGGCACAGTAATCTAAATGATATACCCGGTCATACAGCTTTAACAGTACGGAACTGTAGTTGGATAAATATCGTTCGCGTTCCAGACGCTTCTGTTCATTGATGTTATCAACCGCAATCAGAAAACGGGAACGGCGGGCGTTGGCACCGATCAGACGCAATTTTACCGAAAGCCACACATAGGACCCGTCTTCCAGTTTATGGTGTAACTGGAACTGGGGAACTTTAGCGTCTTCCTTGGCAATGTCGCATTGCTCTAAAAGCAGACTGCGTTCCGGTTCCTCCAGCGGAATATTTAAAATACGGTGTTCATATGCCGCAGAGCCGTAGAGGGCTTCGTAAAAGCCTTTATTGGCACGAATCAGTTCTACATTATCATCGCATACCTCTAATAAGCCCATGCCGCCTAACATGCTGTAGAACAGCAGACTTTCTGCGGTATTGGTATGATTGAACATATCCAGAATGGAGTCGTCCTCCTCCGGCCAGGAGTGGAACAGCAGGTTAGTGCTTGTTGCTGCGGATTTGTTCAAAAGCTCCATAAAGTCATCCTGCGGCATCGGTTTGTAGAAATAGTAGCCCTGGACCGAATCGCATTCCACGCTGCGAAGATAGTCCCATTCTTTCTTTGTTTCCACACCCTCCGAAACAACGCTGAGTTTCATCCATTTTGCCAGCCGGATGATGGATTCCAAAACGATGGCTGCCTTTTGGTCCTTATCCAGATCATCCAGAAAACGCATGTCGATTTTTAAAACATCGATCGGTAAATCCTTTAACATATTCAGAGAAGAGTAGCCGCTTCCGAAATCATCCATCAGTACGGTAAAACCGTATTGATGAAGCTTTTTTACCGCTTCCATTACCTGAACGGGATTGTCTGCGTAAGCACTCTCCGTAATCTCAATCTTTAATAAATCCGGGGAAACATTGTGTCTCTTTGCAATGTCCCGGATGTCTTCGCAAAGAGCGGGATTATAGAACTCCACACGGGATACGTTGACAGAAACCGGTACGGTGGCCAGTCCCTGGTCCAACCGTGTCTGTTGCATGGTACATACCTCGTCCCAGACATAGCGGTCCAAAACACTGATAAAGCCGTTCTTTTCAAACAACGGAATAAAAGAGCCCGGAGATACCATGCCTTTGGTCGGATGCTGCCAACGGATTAATGCCTCCGCACTGGTAATCAGGCCGTCGCTGGAACGACAAATCGGCTGGTAATATACCTTAAACTGCTTTTCGGCAATGGCAGTTTTGAATTCGGTATTCATGCGTTGTTCTTCCAAAAGAGAGGTCCACATGCTCTCGTCGTACCACGCATAAAGTGTCATGTAATTTCCTTTGATGGTTTCCATGGCCGCCCGGGCCTTGTCAATCATAGTGGAAAGGGACAGGGTGCGGTCCGTAATCCGGTATAATCCGCAACAGGAATAAAAAGAGTATTCGGTTTCTCCGGTGGAGTATGTGATTTCACCGAGCTTTGTCCAGTCGCTGTGTTCCAAGAAGTCTTCCGTAACACAGCAGAGAAAATTATCATGATTCAGGCGACCGTAAACCGCAAGCTCGTCCTGCAGAATTTCACGTAAGGTATTTGCCCAATGAATAAGAATTTTGTCGCCGGCTTCCCAACCGAATAAGTCATTGGTGGTCCGGAATTTGCGGATATTCCAGTAAATAAGACAAAAAGACTCCTCCGGATGCTCCGCCAGTAGCTTTGCGGTACATTCGAAAAAAGTCTGCTGATTATAAATTCCGGTTAAATTGTCTAAATGTGCCCCTTGTTTTTTTGCAAATCCGTTTGTTAAACGCATACTGTAGCCCCTCGCATTGGCTGTCAACATTCCTTTGTTCTCTCTCTTTGCTCATAAAACGAATTCAAATCACTATAATTATAATATCAATTTTGAGAAAGCACAATAGTTTTGTAAAACTTTGGGACTTAATTCCTATATAGTTGAAATAAAAAACAAGACAAGGAAATCAAAATATGCTTGACTTTTTAAAAATCTTCGATTAAGATAAACACATATCAGTAAAATGCGCAGAAGAAGAGGAGTACATAAGTCATCTTGAAAGAGAGCGGGACTCACCGGCTGAAAGGTCCTGTAAAGGCTTGCTTATGGAAGGTAGCTTCGGAGCAGTAGTTTTGAAGGAACGGTGTGCATATGCAGGCGGGTTCGCAGTAGAGACTACCGGGAGGTCCCGTTACAGACAAAGAGGCAGTAGATTATGCTGCGAAGTAAGGTGGTACCACGGTCGATTCGTCCTTATAGGATGAACCGACCTTCTATTTTTTTAAGGAGGAGATCGTATGCAGAAAGAATTAGCAAAGACCTATGATCCGAAGGACATAGAAGACAGATTGTATGCAAAGTGGCTGGATAAGAAGTATTTCCATGCCGAGCCGGATGAAACCAAGAAACCGTTCACCATTGTGATTCCGCCGCCGAACATTACCGGTCAGCTTCACATGGGACATGCACTGGATAATACCATGCAGGATATTTTAATCCGTTATAAGAGAATGCAGGGCTATAATGCGCTGTGGCAGCCGGGTACGGACCATGCAAGTATCGCTACCGAGGTTAAGATTATCGAGCAGATGAAGAAGGAAGGTATCGATAAGAGAGACCTGGGACGTGAAGGTTTCCTTGAGCGTGCATGGGAGTGGAAGAAGGAGTACGGCGGACGTATTATCAGCCAGCTTAAGAAGCTCGGTTCCTCCTGTGACTGGGACAGAGAGCGCTTCACCATGGACGAGGGCTGTAACAAGGCCGTTGAAGAAGTTTTCGTAAAGCTTTACGAAAAGAAGATGATTTACAAGGGCTCCCGTATCGTAAACTGGTGTCCGATTTGTAAGACCTCCATTTCCGATGCGGAAGTAGAGTATGAGGAGCAGGCAGGTCATTTCTGGCACATTAAGTATCCGGTAGTAGGTACCGACGAGTTCTTAGAGTTCGCTACCACCCGTCCGGAGACCATGCTTGGTGATACCGCGGTTGCGGTAAACCCGAATGATGAGCGCTATACACATCTTGTGGGCAAGACCGTAATGCTTCCGTTTGTAGACCGCGAGATTCCGATTATTGCGGATGATTATGTAGAAATGGATTTCGGTACCGGTGTAGTTAAGATTACCCCGGCACATGACCCGAACGATTTCGAGGTAGGAAAGCGTCACAACTTACCGGAAATCAACATTATGAATGACGACGCAACGATTAATGCGGCAGGCGGAAAGTTTGCAGGCATGGACCGTTACGAAGCAAGAAAGCAGATTGTAAAAGAGTTAGACGAGATGGGACTTTTGGTTCGCATCGAGGACTACTCTCATAATGTAGGTACCCACGACCGTTGTAAGACTACCGTTGAGCCTCTTATTAAGCAGCAGTGGTTCGTAAAGATGGATGAGCTCATTAAGCCGGCGGTTGAGGCGGTTAAGAATAAGGAAATCACCCTTGTTCCGGAGCGTATGGAGAAGACCTACTTCAACTGGACCGACAACATCCGTGACTGGTGTATTTCCAGACAGCTGTGGTGGGGACATCGTATCCCGGCTTACTACTGTGACAAGTGCGGTGAGATTATCGTAGCGAAGACCGCGGATGCACCGAAGGTTTGTCCGAAATGCGGACACGACCACTTAGAGCAGGACCCGGATACTTTGGATACCTGGTTCTCCTCCGCATTATGGCCGTTCTCGACCCTTGGCTGGCCGGAGATGACCGAGGACTTAAAGTACTTCTATCCGACGGATGTACTTGTTACCGGTTATGACATTATCTTCTTCTGGGTTATCCGTATGATTTTCTCCGGATACGAGCAGATGAAGGAGAAGCCGTTTAAGACGGTTCTGTTCCACGGTCTCGTACGTGACTCCCAGGGACGTAAGATGAGTAAGTCCTTAGGAAACGGTATCGACCCGCTGGAAATTATCGATCAGTACGGTGCCGATGCACTTCGTTTCACCTTAATTACCGGTAATGCTCCGGGTAACGATATGCGTTTCTACATGGAGCGTGTAGAGGCAAGCAGAAACTTTGCAAACAAGGTATGGAACGCAAGCCGTTTCATTATGATGAATATGCAGCAGATGGAGGCAGCCGGCAACGGAGCTGCGGCTAAGGCAGCTACCCCGGATATGGCAAGTCTTGCAGATGCGGATAAGTGGATTCTTTCCAAGGCAAACACTCTTTGCAAGGAAGTAACCGAGAATCTTGACAAGTTTGAGATGGGTATTGCGGCACAGAAGATTTACGATTTCATTTGGGAAGAGTTCTGTGACTGGTACATCGAGATGGTAAAGCCGCGTCTTTACGGTTCCGATGAGAAGAGCAAGGCAGCGGCAATCTGGACGTTACGTCATGTATTAACCGATGCATTGAAGCTCCTTCATCCGTACATGCCGTTCGTAACCGAGGAAATCTTCTGTACTTTAAAGGAAATGGAAGAGAATACCGCAGATGAGTCCATTATGATTGCAAAGTGGCCGGAGTACACCGATGCATTTGCGTTTGCGGCAGAGGAAGAAGCGGTAGAGCTCATTAAGGAAGCCGTAAAGGGCATCCGTAACCTGCGTAGTGAGATGAACGTTCCGCCGAGCAGAAAGGCCCAGGTATTTGTAGTTTCCGAGCAGGAAAACGTTCGCGCAATCTTCGAGAACAGTAAGGTATTCTTTGCATCCTTAGGCGGCGCAAGCGAAGTACAGATTCAGGCGGACAAGGACGGTATCGATGCGGATGCGGTATCTGCGGTAATTCCGAATGCCACCATCTATATTCCGTTTGCTGATTTGGTTGACATCGAGAAGGAAATCGAGCGTCTTACAAAGGAGAAGGCTCGTCTTGAGGGAGAACTTAAGCGTGTTAACGGTATGTTGTCCAATCCGAACTTTGTAAACAAGGCTCCGGAAGCAAAGCTTGCGGAAGAGAGAGCAAAGCTTGAGAAGTACACTGCAATGATGGCCCAGGTAGAAGAGCGTCTGGCACATTTCAGTAAATAAAGCCGGAAGGAAGCGGCGATTGTTGCGGATTATAAGCAAAAAATAGGAGATAAGGGCGATGTTGCACGGAAAAAAAGGCAATATCGTCCTTTTTTGTTTAAGAAATATTAAAAAATAGTAGGAAACTATTGATTTTTAAAGGAATTATCTTTATGATAGAAATTGGAATGAATGAAAACAAAAAGGTGTTTTGTTGCAGTGAACAGGCTGTTTTGGAATTTGTACAAGGCAGGAGGAAACGGTATGTTAAATTACGAGGAAGAATTGGCGAAGTTTCAGCCGAGTCTGGAAATCGACCAGGCAGAAGAAGCAATCATGAACAATGATTTGACGGATTTATCCGATTTGTTGGAGCAGGTAGTAACCGGAAAAAAAGAAAGAAGGTAGAGAGTGCCATGAATTGTCCGAAATGCGGCTTTGAAATGGGACGGAATCGTCGGTATTGCGAGCAATGCGGTGCAGACATGGCTGTGGCAATGCGTCTTTACCGGCTTTCCAACCGTTATTACAACGAAGGTTTGGCAAGAGCAAAGGTACGGGATTTGTCCGGTGCTGTGCTTATGTTGAAAAAAAGTCTGGAAAACAACAAGCGTAATATTCAGGCCAGAAATTTATTGGGACTGGTGTATTACGAGATGGGAGAGCCGGTGGTGGCTCTCAGTGAATGGATTATCAGTAAGCATTTTATGCCGGAGAATAATGAGGCGGACTATTTTATCAATAAGGTTCAGTCGAATCCGGCAAAGCTGGATGCGGTAAATCAGACCGTAAAGAAGTATAATCAGGCACTTGCCTATGCAAAGCAGGGGAGCGATGATTTGGCTATGCTACAGCTTCGTAAGGCAATCAGCATCAATCCGGGATACATACGTGCCCTGCAGCTGCTGGCTTTGCTTTATATGAAGAGTGGGGAGTACGAAAAGGCGAAGCGTTGTCTGGTCCGTGCACAGAAGACGGATGTGGCCAATACAACTACCCTCTCTTATCTGGCGGAAATCGACCGGGTGCAGTATCCGGACGGACAACCGGTAAAAGCGGAGCGGAAGGATGAGGCAATCTCATATCAGCCTGCCACATCCAATGTGCCTTACCGGGAGGACAAGCCCAACTATATTGCGTTTCTTACATTCTTTGCCGGAATATTAATCGGCGTTGCGGTATTGTACTGGTTGGTGGTGCCGACGGTACGGTCCGATGTGAAGGAAAAGTATACGGCGCAGGAGAGGGACTATGGGGCGGAAATCGCTGCCTATACTACCCAGGTATCTGTTTTGGAGAAAGAGAAAAAGGATTTGGAGGGCAAACTCGAGACCGCCAGACAGCAGGTAGATGCGCTTGAGGATGAACTGGATGCAGCAACGATGGGAGAGTTTGATGCGGCAGGCTATGAGCAGGCGGTGCTGGTGTTAATGGAGTATCCGGAGCTGGAGGCAAAGGTAAAGGAGGCCGAGGATGACGACGAGCCGTATGAGGTATTGGATGAATTGGTATCCTACGGTGAGAAGCTGTTGGCTTGCGAAAACGGGGCGTCTCTCCGCAAGAAGACAGAGGAGCGTTATAAAGAGATTTACGGGGAAGTGTCGAAACGGGTACGGGAGTACGGTTACGACTACGGACACGACTTATATAACGATAAAAAGTATGCGGAGGCAATTCCGTATTTGCTTACGGTGTACCGGATGGGAGGTACCGATGCGGATACGATGTATTTCTTGGCCCGCTCCTATCAACGAAGCGGAGATGAAGAAAATGCCAGAGAGTATTTTCAGATGTTGGTAAGACAGTACCCGGGCAGTGAGCGTGCCGATATGGCGCATCAGTGTATGGACGGACTGGAATAAATTTAATACGGAATATATTACGAAAGAGGACATGACGAGTGCGTGTCCTCTTTCTTCGTTTCCGGAAAGGAGGAACTATGCAGGCTGCGGAATATGAAGTGAGAGGAGATGTGCTGGTGATTCGGTTGAAGGCGGATCTGGACCATCATACGGCGGTAACGGTACGGGAAAGTGCCGATGCGCTTTTGACAAGAAGTCGTGCGAAGCACATTTTATTTGATTTTACGGGAGTGGAGTTTATGGACAGCTCCGGAATCGGTGTCATTATGGGACGCTATCGCCAGGTAATATTTCAAGGGGGACGAGTAGGAGTCATGGGCGTCGGAGCAAATGTGGACCGGATTTTTAAAATCTCCGGGCTTTATAAAATTGTAGAGCAGTATAAGACGGCAGAAGAAGCATTTACCCGTCCGGCAAAGGAATGCTTTGCGGGCAGTAATTAGAGAAAAGAAAAAGGAGGCAGGAGAGTGGATAATTTTGATAACGAGATGCGGCTTACGTTTCAGGCAAAGTCCTGTAACGAGGCGTTGGCACGAATGACGGTGGCGGCCTTTTTGACGCCGTTAAATCCTACGTTGGAGGAATTGGCGGATACGAAAACCGCAGTATCGGAGGCGGTAACCAATGCAATTATTCACGGATACGGAGACGAAAACGGCGTCGTGGAACTGTGGTGCGCCAGGAAGGGTGCGGAAGTGTTATTTCATGTGAAGGATACCGGGGCGGGGATACCGGATATTGCGGCAGCCATGGAACCGATGTATACCACGAAGCCGGAAATGGAGCGTTCCGGAATGGGGTTCTCTTTTATGGAGGCCTTTACGGACGAGCTCTCTGTAGAATCGGCAGTAGGAGAAGGAACTGTTGTGAAAATGAAGAAAATAATCGGGTAAACGGGAGGCACATGTTTGGATACAATCGGACTGATTCGTCTCTCACAGGAGGGAGACAAGCAGGCGAGGGAGCAGCTGATTACCGAGAATGTAGGCCTTGTATGGAGCATGGTACGAAGATTTCTCGGACGCGGCTGTGAAGCAGAGGATTTGTTCCAAATCGGAACCATCGGGCTGATCAAAGCGATTGATAAGTTTGATGTAACCTTTGATGTGAAATTCTCTACCTACGCGGTACCGATGATAACCGGAGAAATCAAACGGTTTCTCAGAGATGACGGTATGATAAAGGTCAGCAGAACCTTAAAAGAAAATAATATGCGACTTCGTGCGGCAGGAGAACGGTTGTCGGTGGCGCTGGGAAGAGATGCGACATTGGAGGAAATTGCGATGGACACGGGGCTGAGTATGGAAGAAATCGTACTGGCCATGGAGGCGTGTACGGAGGTGGAATCCTTATCGAAGCCGGTAAATCGTCCGGACGGTTCGGAAACTACGCTTGGAGAACGAATTCCGGGGGATACGGATGCCACGGAGCAGATTGTGAATCATATGGTGATGAAACAACTGCTGGAAGAACTGAAGGAAGAAGAGCGGGAACTGATCGAATTACGGTATTTCAAAAACAAAACCCAGACGGAGATTGCCGGACTTCTCGGTGTCAGTCAGGTGCAGGTCAGCCGGATGGAAAAGAAAATTTTACAAAGAATGCGAGCTTTGCTTGCATAGTTTCATCAGAAACGGCACATACTTCCGGAAGAAAAGGAAAGGCGGTGAAGATGCATGACAGTAAAGCAGAGGATTGCGTTGGCAGCGGCTGCACTGGCACTTGTGGCGGTGGTGGTTCTTTTGATTTTGTTTATGAGAAAGCCGGAGGATGCGCCGGATGGGGTATTGGTATATAAAGAGGCATATATGAGAATGGCGGACCGGCCTTGGCAGGGGGAACGTTTATGTCACAGCAGATAACGATATATCTTCAGTTCGACCAGTGTGTGTTGGTAAAACAAAACCGGGTGCTGTTGTCCGATGTGGCGTCGATTTACGGGACTGAACCGGAAATGCGTCAGAAAATCGGAGCTCTCGAACTATACCGTTTTCCGAAGGAGCAAAAGGAAAAGCAGGTGTTTTCCGTAATGAAGGTGGTAGAACTTATCGGGAAAGCGTATCCGGAGGTTGCGGTATCTCCTGTGGGAGAGCCGGACTTTATAGTGGAATATAAGCCGGAGAAGATGCGGAAATTCTCTAAAGCTGCAGAATGGTGTAAGACCGGCTTTGTGGCGCTGGCGGTATTTTTCGGTTCGGCATTTACGATTGTGACCTTTAATAAGGACGCCAGTGTGGAAGAAATATTCCCTATGATTTACCGGTTGACGGAAGGAGCGGAGCGGACCGGTCCGGGAGAACTGGAAATTGCTTACAGTCTGGGACTTCCTTTAGGAATTATTCTCTTTTTTAATCATTTTCTGAGAAAGAAAATTGACAGTGACCCGACACCGCTTCAGGTTCAGATGCGTCAGTATGAGAAGGATGTAAATGCCACGATTATCGAAAACGCAACCAGAGAGGGGAACAAAGCGGATGTCTGACTGGATTCGAACGATATTGTACTATGCGGTGGGAATATCCTTTGGAACCGCGGTGGCAGCGGGATTGTTTGCATTTATTACAACGGTAGGCGTGGTGACGCGACTGGCGGCAGGTACAAAAACCGCAAGGCATGTGATGTTTTATGAGTCGGTTGCGATTGTAGGAGTGACGGTGGCTAATCTGGTGGATTTATTTCAGTGGGAATTCGTTGCCGGAACTGTATTTCGGGCTGTATGCGGGCTGTTTTTCGGCGTGTTCGTAGGCTGTCTTGCGGCGGCATTGGCAGAGGTAGTGAATGTATTTCCGGTAATGACACGACGGATTAAGCTGAAGGTGGGTATGGCGTATCTTGTTTTGGCATTTGCATTGGGAAAGGGTTTTGGTTCATGGTATCATCTCATACTGGGAAGCGGAATGTAACAGACCTATGTAGAAACGCAGAGAGATGTGGAAGTAAGGAGTACGCCGGAATGAGGAGACTGCGGAAGGGAGAAAAAGAATGGATGACAAGCAAAGAAAGCGTATGATACATGAGGTGGTAAAGGAGATGGACCCGGTAAAGCGGGATGAAAAATATAACCGGTATGTGGAACAGGTGACGCCCAAGCATAATCCGTGGATTAATATCGCATGGGCCTTTGTGGTGGGCGGAGCCATCTGTACACTCGGTCAGGCGTTACTGAACCTCTATCAAACCATGGGTGCAAGCAAAGAGGATGCCGCATTGTATGTGACGATCACTCTTGTTTTTTTGTCGGCATTGTTTACCGGTTTAAATTTGTACCAAAGGCTGACTAAATATGCCGGTGCAGGCAGTGTGGTACCGATTACCGGGTTTGCAAACTCTGTGGCGGCATCTGCCATAGAATACAGCAAGGAAGGTCAGGTGTTCGGTATCGGTTGCAAGATATTTACCGTTGCGGGGCCGGTGATTTTGTACGGTATCCTGACCAGCTGGGGGTTGGGATTGATTTATTGGGGATTGAAGTTGTTAGAGATAGTATAGGAAAGAAGGAATGTGTCGAAAGGTGCTGTGTTTGTGGAGCACTTTCGGCATTTTTTCTTTTCTAAGAAAATTTTTAAATTATTACTTGACATATTATTAAAATGATAGTATCATGGTGATAAGATAGATAATATCAAAATGATAATATCAATCAAAAGAGGACCGTAAGCGGTCATAACAACAAGAAGGAGGAAAAAGAGATGGCAGTAAAAGAAAAGGTTTGGAGCGTTGTTGTAGAGGAGGTTCCGTACAAGATTACGTTGGCAGGCAACAAAATTTCCGTAAACGGTGGGGAGTTTGTAAAGTTTACAAAGCTCCAAAAGGCAGTGGGAGAAGGGAAAGGTTCAAATTACATAGTTCCGTTGGGGAATCAACATGCGGTATTGCACGTGCATACGTTCGGAGGCGTTGCACTGACGATGGACGGTAAGGATTGTATGACCGGAGAGGCGTATGAACCGCCGAAGACTCCTTGGTGGATCTGGATTCATGTCGTACTTCATGCATTGGGCTTCTTTTTCTTAATCGGAGGAGCAATCGGAGGTGCCATTCAGGGCGGAGTGATTTATATTATGCTCGGCATCGCATCCGATAACAAAAAAGAAACTGCATATAAAGTAGGAGTATGTACCGTTATTTTGGCAATCTCCTTAATCGCGCAGTTTGCATTGGCGTTTCTGATTGTACGTCTGTTTCTATAATTGATTTGCCAGAGAGAGTTGAAGCCCGGACCGGATGGTTTGGGCTTTTATTACTCTATAGG
Source organism: Lachnospiraceae bacterium (assembly GCA_045596385.1). Lineage (GTDB taxonomy): Bacteria > Bacillota > Clostridia > Lachnospirales > Lachnospiraceae > SIG307. Next base: position 40,248 of record JAZOCC010000027.1, on the reverse strand, counting down.
AAATTGCACATTTCCTATAGAGTAGTAAAACGCTCCGCTATGGATGCGCACTCGCGCGATTGGAAGATGTCGCAAGCGACCGCACTCGGCGCGAGAGTTTCGCAAGCGAAACTCTTTGTTCAAAGAAATTAAAATTTATGGTTGACATACTATTAAAAGGATAGTATCATAATATCAGAACAAATAGTATTAAATTGATAATATCAAAAGGAGGTCGCTGTTATGAGAAAGACGTTGATTGTTGTGGATATGCAGAAGGATTTTATCGACGGTGCACTTGGGACCAAGGAAGCGGTTGCCATTGTGGAAAACGTAAAGAAAAAAATTGCGGAGTACAGGGCAAACGGGGACGAGATTATCTTTACGAGAGATACGCATCAGCAGGAGTATTTAAGCACCAATGAAGGAAAGTACCTTCCGGTACCGCACTGTATCGAAGGGACTGCCGGTTGGGAAATTTACGAAGGCTTGCCGACGGACGGAGCGAAAATCATCAACAAGCCGACCTTCGGATATTTGGATTGGGCGGGCTTCGGCTTTGAGGAAGTAGAATTAATCGGACTGTGTACCGATATTTGTGTGGTATCCAATGCCTTGATTTTAAAGGCAATGTATCCGGAAATCACGGTAAAAGTGGATGCGACCTGTTGTGCGGGCGTGACGCCGGAGAGTCATACGGCGGCACTTCTTACCATGAAGATGTGTCAGGTAGAGGTATACGAAGGCTGATATCACGAGGAGGGGCTTGGTTATGATACGGTATAACGGAAAAAAGGTGGAACTGAATCATTTCCCGGACGGGACGCTTTTGATAAAGGAAACTGTAACGGAGTCAGAAGATGCGGTACTTTGCTGGCAGTTTGAAAATAACGAAGAGATGGTAGCTTTGTACTTTCTGACAAAGCATTTACAGGCAAAGGGCGTAGAACGGATTGTACTGGAGCTTCCGTATATTCCAAATGCCAGACAGGACCGGGTAAAGAAGCCGGAGGATGTATTTACGTTAAAGTATTTTGCGGAGTTTATTAATTCTCTGGGGTTTGCGGAAGTCATTGTATTGGATCCACATTCCAATGTCAGCGAGGCGTTGATTGACCGTGTTCGTATCCGGACACCGAAGGAGTATGCGGAGCGTGTCATAGAAGCCATCGGCGGAGCGGAGAACTTGCTGTTGTTTTTCCCGGACGAAGGAGCCATGAAGAGGTATTCTGCGATGTTTGATCTTCCATATGTATTCGGGATTAAGAAACGGGATTGGAGTACCGGTGAAATTAAAGGACTGGATGTGACAGGCCGGACGGAGTTGATTGCCGGAAGCAAAATCCTGATTATCGATGATATTTGCAGCCGGGGCGGAACCTTCTATCACAGTGCAAAGGCGCTGAAAGAGTTGGGCGCAGGAGAGATTTATTTGTATGTGTCCCATTGTGAGAATACAATTTTGGAGGGTGAAATCCCGAATACCGACCTGATTCAAAAGGTGTATACGACAGATAGTATTTTTACCGGATGTCATGATAAGATTACGGTATGGAACGTATAGAGAAAGTGAGGGGATTGCGATGAACAGAACAAATCCGATGCTGTTGATTGACTTTTACAAGGCGGTACATGCAGAGATGCTGCCGGAGGGGATTACAAAATCCGTATCTTATTTTACGCCGCGCATGAGCCGTGTGAAACGCTGGAACGAGGTGGTGATGTTCGGTCTGCAGGGATTTATTAAGACTTACCTGATCGATTATTTTAACGAAGAGTTTTTTGGAAAGCCCTTTGAAGAGGTGATGTCGGAATATACGCGTATTATGGATGCTACGTTAGGCACGGAGGCGTATAAAATCGGAAAAGTAGAAAAATTACATCAGCTTGGGTATCTGCCGATTGAGATTTTCGCCCTGCCGGAAGGGACGCTCGTGCCGATGCATGTGCCGATGTTCGGAATTACGAATACACACCCGGACTTTGCGTGGCTTCCGCAGTCACTGGAAAGCCTGATTTCCGCAGAAAGCTGGCATCCGATGTTAGCCGCTACCGTGGGGCATACCTATCGTGAAATCGTAAACAGGTATTATGAGTTGACCTGTGACGATACCATACCGCGGGCAAAAGCATTGGGAGCTTTTGATTTTCGCGGAGAGGAGTGCACGGAGTCTGCCGTGAAGGCGGGTGCAGGCTGGTGTTTGTCTTTTTTAAATACCGCTACGGTGCCGACGATTCCTTATTTGGAGCAGAATTACAGCTGTGACTGTACAAAAGAGCCGGTGGCCTTCGGAAGTCCCAGCACGGAGCATTCCGTCATGTGCAGTAATTATGCTGTGGACGGAGATGAGATTACGCTGCTTCGACGTTTGTTAACCGAAATCTATCCGAATACTTCTTTTTCTGCGGTGCTGGATTCCTATGATTACTGGAACGTCATTGAAAACGTGCTTCCGCAGTTAAAGAAGGAGATATTAGAGCACAACGGTTGTATGCTGATGAGAGGAGATTCCGGAGATTGCGTGGAGGTAGTCACCAAAACCGTATTTAAGCTTTGGAATATCTTCGGAGGAACGGTAAACAGCAAGGGATATAAGGTGCTGGACCCGCATGTGAAAGCAATTTACGGGGATTCTATTACGGTACAGCGTTGCGAGCAGATTTTTGAAATTCTTACGGAAAAGGGCTTTGCCTGCTCCAATGTGGCATTGGGCGTAGGCTCTTTCTCCTTCCAGTGTATTGAGGAGGACGGTATCTTAAAGCCGTTTACGAGAGATACCTTCAGCTCCTGTATTAAAGCAACCTATTGTGAGATTGACGGGAAGCCGTATCCGATTTTTAAGAATCCGAAGGACGGTGGGTTTAAAAAGTCCCAGAAGGGTTGCTGTGTGGTTTATTCCGAGGACGGAGTGTTAAAGTATCAGGACGAATATAACTGGAACGAAGCAGTGACAGACGAGAGAAACCTGCTTACGACTGTATTTAAGGACGGAACGCTTGTAAAGGAGCAGACGCTTCAGGAAATCAGAGCGCGGTTGAACGGAGGGAATTTTTAATGTGTAAGTATGAATTTAATGCAAAAGAAATGAAGGACAGATGTGTACAGTGGATCAGAGACTGGTTTGAAAAAAACGGAGCCGGCTGTAATGCCGTGGTGGGGATTTCCGGAGGAAAGGACAGCTCCGTGGTAGCGGCCCTTTGTGCGGAAGCGCTTGGAAAGGACCGTGTCATCGGCGTGCTGATGCCGTGCGGTGTGCAGGGCGACATCGATATGGCGAGAAAATTGGTTAATTTCTTGGAAATCCGGAATTACGAAGTGAACATTAAAGCGGCATTGGACGGTATTTTGGGAGCACTGCCGGACATTGAGATTTCCACCCAGAGTAGGACCAATCTGCCGCCGCGTATTCGTATGACTGTATTATATGCGGTCAGTCAGAGTGTTAACGGGCGTGTGGCAAATACCTGCAACCTTTCCGAGGACTGGGTAGGGTATTCTACCCGCTATGGTGACAGTGTGGGAGATTTCAGTCCATTGTCAAGACTGACTGTGGCGGAGGTAAAGGCCATCGGAAGAGAACTGGGCTTGCCTGCGGAGCTGGTAGATAAGGTGCCGATTGACGGTCTTTGCGGTAAGACCGATGAAGATAATCTGGGATTTACCTATGCGACATTGGACCGCTATATCCGGGAAGGTATTTGTGAGGATGCGGCGGTAAAGGAGCGCATAGATACCTTGCATAAGAGAAACTTGTTCAAGTTGGAATTGATGCCGTGTTTTGAGCCGTAGGAGGATTTACGGGGAAAGGAGAAGCAGTGAGTAGTTACAGAATGAGTGATGAAGAAAAAAGATACCTGGAGCAGTATGATATTTCCAGATATAAACGTCCTTCGCTGGCGACGGATATGGCTATTTTTTCTGTGATGGAAGCGGCGAAGGCGGAGAATTTCAGAAAGCTTCCGAAGAAGACATTGAGTATTTTGCTTGTTTGCAGAGACGCTTACCCGTACAAGGGAAGTTGGGCGCTGCCCGGCGGATTTTGCAGACCGGAAGAGGATGTGTCGGAAACAGCCAGACGGGAACTGTTGGAGGAAACCGGTGTTCAAAATGCTTATCTGAGTTTGTTCGGCAGCTTCGGGGAAACGGACAGAGACCCGAGAGGTTGGGTGATTTCCAATGCTTTTTTGGCCTTGATCGATGTAGAGAAATATAAGCTGAGTGCGGGAACGGACGCACGGGAGGCGGCATGGTTTACCTTGGAGGTTACGTCTGCTGAGGTAAAAAAGGATGTAAGAGAGAATTTTGCATTGATTGAGACGGAATACAGCCTTTGTTTCCGACAAGAGGAAACGGGAACTTTGTTGTCTGCAAAGGTAACGGAGCATAAAACCTTTTGTGACTATCATGAGAATGTAACGTACGAAATCCGGGAATGTAGCGGACTGGCCTTTGATCATGCAAAAATTATTTTGTGTGCTTGGCAGCGCCTGCGTGAAACATTGGAGAATGACCCGAGAATTGCATTTGATCTGATGCCGGAGCTGTTTACCCTGAACCGGCTTCAAAATGCCATGGAGCTTATTTCGGGAAAGGAATTGCTGACGGCAAATTTCAGAAGGAAGATTGCGGATTATGTGGTGGAAACCGACCATGTGACGGAAGGAATGGGACATCGGCCGGCGAAATTGTTTATGCGGAATCTGAATGCGTTCTACAGATAGGGAATATATGACTTGAGGCGGAATCTTGTCGAAAAAAAGGGGACGTCGTGAAAAAGTCTCGTTGCATGTGATAATTGGGAATAAATGGGAAAAACTAAATAAAAAGAATTCTACAAGAATAGAAAAAAGCCTTCGCTGAAATCGGTATATAATCCGATAAAACAGCAAAGGCTCTTTTTTATATCTTACGCTGCGAAATGCTATCAAAGAGGAAGCAAGCTATTTCTTTAAATCTTCACGAATCTTGTCAATTAGGAAATCTACATAAGCACTGTCGGAATTCTCTTCACCATAGCAGTTTTCCTTACCGAAGACGATACCGGAGTTGTGCTCCTTGGTGTAAGCCTTCCATTCCGGAAGCGGGGTGCCGTCGATGTCGAGTCCGTTCGGATTTCCGGTCTTGATGAAGTTGGTCATGTAGTTACACATCTGACGCGCAACATCGTAGTGCTTTCCGGTAAACGGTCTCCAGCACTTTGCCAGGGTCTCGAACCAGAACCATAAATCTACGGAGTGGAAGGTGCCAGGCGCATCCGGTCCCGGAATATCCGCATCAAAGCGGTAGTAGTAGCAATCCTTGGAGCTGTCGTTTTCCTGTCTGTCAAGGAACAGGCTCTTTACGGAGCATTCGATGCCGCTGACCGGAGCGAATGCGGTGTTACCCATAAAGGAAATCTGCTTTTTACTTTCTGCAAATGCAAGGAACTCCTCTGCCTTGTCACCGAAGAACTCTTTTGCTTTCTCAGCCAGTTCCGCTTCATTCTTTGCCGGGATGGTGTTCGGGAACTCGTCCGCAGTATTACCTGCCATAATCGGTACATTTAATGCCTGGCCGGCTGCGATACGCTTCATCGGGTCGCCTACGGTGAATACGCCGTCTTCAATCGGGAACATACGTCCGTGAGTAACTACATATTCGTCGTATTTGGAAAGGAGCCACTTGGCGTCCATTGCTCTTGCTTCGGCTAAAGACTTGGCACCGATGAAATCAAAGAAGCCTTTACCTTGTTCCTGAGCCTTTTCAAAGGTCATCGGAGAGGTTACCGGAGACTGTACCATGTACGGACTGCGGATGGCACCGCTCATAATCACTGCCTTCTGGAATAGACCCTCGTTCTGCGGAGTGGCCAGCTGCTGCATAACACTGCCGCCGCCTGCGGACTGACCTGCGATGGTAATGTTATCCGGGTCACCGCCGAAGGCGGCAATATTTCTCTTCACCCACTTGATACCGGCCTGCTGGTCAAGTAAACCGAAATTTGCCGGAGCGTCCGGCTGTTCCTTCGCAAGCTCCGGATGAGCTAAGAATCCGAATAAATTCAATCGATAGTTTACGGTAACAACAACGACGCCTCTGCGTGCAAAACGCTCACCGTCAAATTCCATCTCCGCGGTGTAACCCCAGTTAAAACCGCCGCCGAAAATCCAAACAAGAACAGGAAGCTTATCCTCGGTGCTCTTTGCATTGGTCCAAACGTTTAAGTACAGGCAGTCCTCACCCATCGGAATCTCCGGGTCTACATGCCATTCCTTACAGTAAATGTCGGTGCCCAGACCCGGTGTGTTCTGAACGGAAATCGGAGCAAACTCATATGCTTCCAATTCTCCTTCCCAGTCCGGACACGGCTGCGGAGCACGCCATCTGTTTTCGCCTACCGGCGGAGCCGCAAACGGAATTCCCTTAAATGCGGTAACCCGCGGATCCGCTGCCGGTAAACCCTTTACAATACCGTTTTCTGTTTTCGCTTTACGAATCATAAATACCCTCCTTTTTTGTTTGTGCGCCGCCACGCCCTTCTTACGATTTTGGGAAGGTTGCTAAAGATTCTGTTCCTGCTGAGACCATTCCCTTTTTGCAGAGCGCAACGCTCCGTCGAACTTCCTCTAAGAACGACTAGGACGCTCGGGTGAGGCCTCGCGCCCAGTCTTGTCTAAGAGGTGATTTCGACTGCGCTAAAGGCGCGCCCCTTCGGGAAAAGCAAAAAGCGGAATGGTTCAGCGCGAAACAGAATCTAAGTAATTCTTCCGAATAAATCGTAAGAATCGCCACGCCCGTAGCCCGTGGCGGGCGCAAATCCATAAAATCTTAAATTATTTCAAAAGTTCAAAAGACTTAAGACTTACGTTTCCGCCGCCGCGGTAGGTAAGATAGATTGCATTGACGCCGTCCGGGATGTTGGCCGTAGCCTCGTAGCGCTCCCATACGTTGGTGTATTCTAAGGTAACGGAGCCCAATACTTCGCCGTCCCAAGCTGTTTTGATTTCAAAGGTACCGTTGCCGTAGCCGCGGGTGGTTACCGCAAAACGCTTGATGCCCTTACAGTCAAAGTATTTGAAACCTGCGGTTGCGCTGTTGCTGATGTTGGCTACATAGCCGATTTCTTCGTCGCCGTCACGGCCGTCCTGCATGACCTTCGGGAAACCCTCGCCACCTACAAAGGCACGAGGCTTGTCGGTAAATAAGTTACAAGCAAGGTAGCCTGCGTATTCGCCCTCGCCCGGGAGCGGACCGCCGTTTAAGCCGCAGGAGGTAATTTCAACCTGCGGAATGGAGCCGTCAGGAAGGACGATAATCTTTTCCGCACAGCCCTGGCGGGAATACCAGCCGCCGTTGGTCTGACGGTGATAGAAGATGTACCATTCGCCGTTAATTTCCACGATACTGCCGTGGTTGTTGGCACCGTAGGCAGCAGGCATATCTGCCGGCTTGTAGGTGTCGATATGTAAATCACAGTTGCTGACGATAACGCCGCCGTAGGTGAACTTATCCGTCGGGCACTTTGCGGTAGCGTAGCACAGCTCGTGCATTACTTCGGAAGAGTAGATGAAGTAATAGGTGTCGCCGATTTTGCGGATGGAAGAAGCCTCGAAGAAGGAATGTCCTTCAAAGCCGCTGCCTTCGCAGTACATACAGCCCGGAACCACCAGCTTCGGAGCCTCTAAAATCGTGAGCATGTCGGAATCGAGAACCGTTACAAGGGACCCGCTTCTGCTCTTGTCGCCTCTGCCGCAGAAACCGGTGTACAGGTAAGCCTTGCCATCCTCGGTGAGAACGCCCGGGTCAAACTGCGGCTCATCGCCCTGCTTATCGCCGAGACGGGTGCCGTCTGCGTAGTGTACATAGCCGTAAAATTCGTACTTGCCTGCCGGGGAGTCACAAACCGCAACGGAAACCACCGAAGCGTGGTCCAGTACATAATACAAATAATATCTGCCGTCCGGGCCTACCGTAACGTCCGGCGCGTAGAGACACATCTTACCGTCACGGTTAAGAGGGTCCGAGGTCTTCGGATAAATCACACCCTCGTAACGCCAGTTGCCGAGATCGTCCACCGGTGCGGACCAGCAGACATAGTCGCCCATACAGAAGACATAACCGTTGTAATAGTCGTGGGAACCGTACACATAGACACGGTCACCGAATACGTACGGCTCGCCGTCCGGAATATACTCCCAGGACGGAAGGTACGGATTCAAACCAAGTGCTTTTGCCATAAAAATACCTCCGTTCAAAATTCATAAATTGCAAATTATTTCGGGATTTCGAAATGCGTAAAAAACGGAAACAAACCCCATCGATTCTATGATAAAACAATTGATTCGCAAAGTCAATTAGAAAGCTAATTGATGCAAGGATTTTTATATAAAAGGTTATTTTGTTGGGTGGGGAAGAAACTTGAATTTATGTAGAGTGTATGATAAGATATATCTTGTAAGAGTTTATATAATCTGTGAGAACTGTTATGCGGAAACGGATTTCAGGAATATCGATAACGGAGGATAGTGGTATGAAAGAGAAAGTCAAAAAGATATTGTCTGCACTCGTCTATGTGGGAATTTATATAGCAATACAACTTTTGTGCTATTTGTTTGCCTTTTTAGTTTATGCGGAAGTAAGTGAAGAAGTTTATTTTGAAGCTATGCCGTTTGTTTTATTGGTAAGCTCCATAGGGGCATTGGTAGCTTGTTTGTGCATATTTATTGTAAAAAAAGAAAATGTATTAAGCAATTTGGCATTGGATAGATTTAATCCCTGGGGGATTATTCCGGGGATTTTGGTAGGACCCGCTCTGGCGGCAGTGGCTGTATATATGAAGTGTGTTATTTCGTTTCCGGTGGAGTGGATGTGGTCCTATGATGATTATGAATTTATGCCTATGATGGAGAATATGACGATATTGGGAATTATATTTGTTTTGGTGATAAGGCCGGTTGCAGAAGAAATTATTTTTCGCGGACTTACATATGCAAAGTTGAGAACTTCCCTTTCGGTGGTTTGGGCTGTTTTGGTATCTGCTTTATTAAACGGACTTATGGCCGGTAATCCGTTTGGCTTTATTGAAGCATTTTTGTTTGCTGTGATTGCAGCGCTGCTATTTGAGTGGACAAAATCGGTTTGGGTTACGCTGATTTTTCACGTTTCCTATAGTTTGTTAGACCATAATTTTGATATGTACACAAAAGGTTTAGAGGGAAGTCATATCTTGTGGTTTATTATTTCTCTCTTGGTGGTTGTTATTACTGCGACGGTGTTGGCAACGTTTGCTTGTACAAGGGAAGATGAGTGGAGGCAAGAAATCAGTAAGTCTAAAGAAGTGAAAAAAACAGTTTCGAGTCCGAAAAAAACAGTCGGTCAAAGCGTGGTGAGTCAAAAGAATATTAACCACGGTGTGGTGGTTGAGGATACATTGAATCTGGATGATTAAAGAAGTTGTATAGTTTCAGGGAAATCATGGAATACTGGAAGCAAACATAAGTTGAAAGGAGTGTATTCCATGGAAAAAGAAAACGAGACAGGCATTAAGGATGATATGCCAATCGGGTTCGGATTGTCTCTTGCAGCAGATACGAAGGCGATGAAATGTTTTGCAGGGATGAGCGACGAGGAGAAGCGGGCGGTCATCGAGGCCAGCAGAAATCAGCATACCAGAGAGGATATGGAGCGGTTTGTGACAGACTTGGGAAACAATTTTGAATGAGGCATTTCAGAAAACGGAACGGAGTATTACGAAAAGACAGCAAATCGGAATACAGCCGTTCCGTTTTTATAAGAATTGTATCAATTAAAGACGAAATGCAGATGTTCAAGAATATTACTTTATCATAAAAAAATGAATAGAGTAAAATGAGTATTAGAAGGAGAAAAATACAATAAATGTGGTGTATGTTAGAGATATAACAAAATGAACAATGATTCATAATATAAATATTTGCATATTTTTGCTTGCAAGTTGAAATAAAGTGATGTATAGTAATGTGAATGAAGGAATGTGTATTAGGATTTGCAATGAGACGTATTAGTGAAAGACGGAAAAGCGGGAAGCTTAAAGGAGAGTTGCAGATGAAGAAGAGCAAGCAAAGAACGATGGAAATCAACGAAAAGACCTCCATGCTGTTACTGGCGGGACCGATTTTTGTGGAGCTGTTGTTAAATATTTTGATTAATAATGTGGATACCGTCATGCTCAGCCGGTATTCCGAAAATTCGGTAGGCGCTGTGGGTAACGCCAACCAGATGATGTTTTTGTTTATTATTATGTTCAATGTGATTGCCAGTGCTACCGGCGTTGTAGTGGCGCAGTATCTGGGGGCAAAAAAGACAGAGAACATGAATCAGATTTATACCCTTTCGGTGGTGTTTAACCTGACCTTGGGTGTGATTTTGAGTGCGGTGGTATTTTTATTCAGGGATTCCTTTTTGCGCGTGTTAAAGGTGAGTCCGGCTCAGGTAGAGGATGCCGGTACCTATATGGCCATTGTGGGCGGTTTTCTGTTTTTGCAGGCCGGCTACAATGTAATGGTGCAGATTTTGCGGTGTCACGGTTATACGAGAGTGGGAATGTTTATTTCCCTGGCGGTAAATGTGGTGAATATCTTCGGAAACTGGCTGTTCTTATACGGTCCGTTGAAGTTCTTGAATTTAGGTGTGGCCGGTGTTGCGATTTCTACCGTAACGGCCCGTGTGCTGGCATTGAGTGTGTCGCTGTTTATTTTCTTCCGGTATAAAATCGGTAAGATTTCCTTAAAGACGTTGAATCCGTTCCCGGGACAGATTTTGGTGAAGATGTTAAAAATCGGCGTACCGTCCGCAGGAGAGAATCTGGCCTATTCCATGTATCAGCTGGTGTTGCTTTCCTTTATTAACCCGATGGGTGAATTGGCAGCCAATGCGAAGGTGTACAGCAATACGCTGATGTCCTTTTCGGTGGTGTTCTCCAATGCCCTTGCTCAGGCAACCCAGATTGTAACGGGACATCTGGTAGGTGCGGGACGTGAGGATGCGGCGGATAAACGTGTCATGAAGACCCTTGCCACATCTCTTCCGGTGGCAATCGGAATCGCAACCTTAAATTTCCTGCTTTGTCCGTGGACCTTAAAAATCTTTACCTCTAATCCGGAGGTGGTGCCGTTAGTACAAAAGGTATTGGCGGTAGGTATCGTGCTGGAAATCGGCCGTACCACAAACCTTGTGGTCATCGGCAGTATGAAAGCAGCCGGTGATGTATTATTCCCGGTGCTTATGGGACTACTTTGTATGTGGGGCTGCGGTGTGACCGTGGGCTATACATTCGGTGTATTTCTTTCCCTTGGCATCGGTGGTGTATTTATGGGAACCGCAGCGGACGAGTGCCTCCGCGGTATTATCATGTTTATACGCTGGCGTAAAGGAAGTTGGAAGGGAAAAGCTATTGTGCGGAGAAGTTAAAGAGAGTGCATTTTAAAGAAGAGGTAGAGCGCGTCGGCTTCGGGCGTGGCGGGCTCTTGCAACTCTTTTATGGATGCGTCGAATCCTCGCAAGAGCGGGAGGTTGCGCGCTTTTTTCGGCGCACACGGTTGATGTGCCGCTCGAAGTCACCGTTATTTAAGAGCTTGGCTAATACATACTGCATAAAGGTTGATACCGTGCAGGAGTAGAAGCCGAGCTTTTTTTGAAACTCGGAAACCAGATGCTTCGGTAATACCATGTAGCCGATACGTAAGGACGGTGAAATGGTTTTGGAGAAGGTGTTCATGTAAATGACATTATCGTCCGTGGTGTGAGAAAATAAGGTTTCCTCCGGTTTTTTTGATACGGTAAACTCGGATTCGAAATCGTCCTCGATAATGTAACGGTTATGAGTTGCCGCCCAACGCATATATTCGTGGCGCTTTGAGGCGGAGGCAGTGACACCGCTGGGGAAACTGCGATAAGGAGAAATATGCAGCACATCGGCGGTGCAGGAACGCAGAACGGTGCTTTTGATGCCGTCGGTGTCTAAGGTCAGCAGGGTGGTACGTACGTCGGCAGCATTATATACCTGCTCGATTTTTTTATAAGACGGAGATTCCAACGCATAGACCTTGTCTCTTCCTAAAAGTTCCACAATCAGACTGTACAAATATTCGGAACCGGAGCCGATGATAATCTGTTCCGTATCTGCTACGATGCCGCGGCTACGCAATAAATACCGGCGAATGGCATTCCTCAGTTCGGGACAGCCGGAATTCGGACTACGGTCTAAGATACCTTCTGCGTAATCGCTTAACACGCTGCGCATGGTTTTTGCCAGGACGGAGAAGGGAAATTCCGGTGCTACGTCGGCGGTGTGGTGAGACATGGTTGCGGAGGCAGGGGATAGCTCGCCGGCAGAGGATAAAAAGGTATCCTCGGTACGGAAACTGATAAAATAGCCGCTACGCTCCCGGGTTTCAATATATCCTTCTTCGCATAAAAGTGCATAGGAATGCTCTACGGTAACTGTGCTGATTCCGGTTTCGGCAGCAATAAGGCGTTTTGACGGAAGCTTTGTTCCGTAAGGGTAGATGCCGTTGATAATGTCTTCCCGAACTTGTTTATAAAGTTGAAGATAGGCAGGGGTGTTGTCATTTTTTTGAATGGTATATTTCATCTGGTATTATAAAAAACTCCTTTTCTGACTATTATCATATAACCAAATTTATTATATACTGAGAAAAACAAAATTGCAAGGAGGAACGCAAATGGCACACAATCAGCAGAAGAAGATTGCGGTTATCAATGATTTTTGCGGGTTCGGACGTTGTTCCCTGACCGTATCCCTGCCGGTTATCTCGGCATTAAAGGTACAGTGCTGTCCGGTGCCGACGTCGGTATTCTCCAATCATACGGCTTACGACAGTTTTTTTTATACAGACTATACAAGCAGTATGGAGGCATACATAGCGGAGTGGAAAAAGCTGGGTCTGACCTTTGACGGGATACTGACCGGTTTTCTCGGTTCTCCGGAGCAGACGGAGATTGTACGGCACTTTTTGGAATACTTTAAAAAAGAGGGTACCGTAACGGTGGTGGACCCGGTGATGGGGGACGAGGGCAGCCTTTATGCCACGTATTCTCCGGAATTGGCAAAACAGATGAAACGTCTGCTTCCTTATGCGGATATTCTGACACCGAATCTGACGGAGGCCTGCATATTAACGGATACCGTGTACCGTGCGGATATGAGAGGTGTCGAACTTGCCGGGATTTGTAAAAAGCTGAGTCTTATGGGGCCGAAGAAAATTGTGATTTCAGGCTTGGAGAGTGACGGTCGCCTGATTAATTTTGTATATGAAGAAGGAAAAGAACCGGTAGAAGTGGCCGGACCGAAAATCGGACCGTGTCGTGCGGGAACAGGGGATGTGTTTTCCTCTATGATAGCTGCGGATGCGGTGAATGGTGTGGATTTTCTTGCATCGGTACGCCATGCGGCGGTGTTTATCGCAAAGGTATTGCGTCGGTCGGTGGAACTGGAGATTCCAACCACCGATGGAATTTGTTTTGAAGAATTCTTATGTGAGATTTCGGAAGGAGTTAAGAAAAATTATGAAGAATAACAGTCAAAGTCAGTTAAAGTATATGTGTCTGGCAGGTGTGTTTGCGGCACTGGTGTTTGTGTTTACTGCCTATTTGCATATTCCGAGTGTGAACGGTTATGTTCATGTGGGAGACGGCTTTATTTATCTGGCGGCGTGTTTGCTGCCGCTTCCGTATGCACTGTTTGTGGGAGCGGGAGGCGCGGTCCTGGCGGATTGTCTTACCGGATATGCGGTCTGGGCACCGGGCTCCGCCGTAATTAAGGCACTTTTGGTGCTTTGCTTTTGCAGAAAGGGTTCCCCGATATTAAACGGAAGAAATTGGCTCGCATTGCCGCTTGCGGCAGTGGTTTGCGTGGGCGGATATTATTTGTACGGCAGTATTCTTGCGGGAAATTTTGCTGCAGCTTTGGCGGACGTTCCGGGAAATGTCATGCAGGCGGTGTGCAGCAGTGTGCTGTTTGTTGTGTTGGCGGTTGTTGCGGATAAGTTAAAGATAAAACATTATTTATAAAAGGCAAGGGGACAGAACCTTTGAATGAAACGCATGCTTTCGAAACGGGAGCATGCGTTTTGTTCGTTATTCTGCGAATAAATCAGGGAAAAAGGCAAATACTGAGTAAGAGTTAAAAACGAACCGGAAAAGAGTTATAAAAGTAAGAATGTGATTGAGACGGAAAGGCGGCGAGGGAATGGGCGAAAGTAAGTGCGTCGGTGCACAAAGTGTTTGCTTTGGGTCAGAGGTGTATGTGCTGGGAAGGGCAGCGGTTGTGGGAAGTAAGGAAGGAGAAGGACCCCTTCGTTCCTTTTTTGATGTGATTGATACTACGGATATGTTCGGAGGCGAAAACTGGAACGATGCGGAAAGCCGGATGATGCAAAAGGCTGCGGCGTTGGCAATTAAAAAGGCAGGACTGACACCGAAACAGATACGTATGTTGTTTGCGGGAGATTTGCTGGGTCAGCTTCTGGCCAGTTCCTTTGGTGCGGGAGAACTTCCGATTCCGTTTCTTGGCGTGTACGGAGCCTGTTCTACCATGGGAGAAAGTTTGCTTTTGGCGTCAATGGCGGTAGACGGAGGGTTTGCGGATTGTACCGAAGCGGTGACCTCCAGCCATTTTGCCAGTGCGGAAAAGGAGTTTCGTTTTCCTTTGGGGTATGGGAACCAGCGACCGCTGGCGGCTACCTGGACCGTGACAGGCAGCGGGGCTGTGGTTGTCGGAAATAAGACGGCGCTTATGCGGTGTCGTGCCCAAAGGGAAGATATGGGCGGAAGCTACAGAACGCAGGGAATGCAGGGAGCAGAAGTGGTGGTTGCGGGAGGCACTGTCGGCAGAGTGACCGATTATGGTGTAAAGGATAAAGCAAACATGGGGGCTTGTATGGCCCCGGCTGCAGCCGCGGTGGTAGAGGCCCACTTGAAGGATTTCCACAGAACACCGGAAGATTACGATAAAATCATAACCGGAGACCTGGGGGCCGTGGGAGTAAAGATTTTTGCGGATTTATTGGGACAGAAGGGATATCGGGTGGAGCCTGTGCAGGAGGACTGTGGTTTGTTGATTTATGACAACGAATTGCAGGATACCCATTCCGGAGGCTCCGGTTGCGGATGCAGCGCATCTACTCTGGCCGGATATTTGCTTGATAAGCTGTACGAGGGAGAATGGAACCGGATTTTATTTGTACCGACCGGGGCACTTTTGTCACCGGTCAGTGCCAACGAAGGCAGCAGTATTCCGGGGATTGCGCATGCAATTGTGCTGGAACGGAAGGAGGAGGTGCGTTAGAATGGAGTATGTACTTGCATTTGCGGTAGGAGGAGGAATTTGTGCACTGGTGCAGATTCTGATGGATCAGACAAAGCTGCAGCCGGGGCGGATTATGGTACTTTTGGTGTGCAGCGGGGCAATACTCAGTGCGTTGGGATTGTACGGACCCTTTAAGGAATGGGCCGGTGCCGGGGCGTCGATTCCCTTGACCGGATTCGGCCACACTTTGTTTGAAGGAATCAAAAAAGCGGTGGATGAAAGCGGTTTTTTAGGAATCTTTAAGGGTGGCTTTACGGCGTCTGCGGTGGGAATCAGTGCGGCGCTTGTATTCGGATATCTGGCGTCCTGTGTATTTCGTTCGAAAATGAAGGATACGTAAAAGTGAAAATTTAGTGAACAGGGCATTTTAACAGGGTTTTACTTGCCTTTTCCACTGCATCGTGGTATACTATAAAGCGTGTTTTCGATAAAACGGAAGCACGCTGTTTTGTTTTTGTAAAAGCAAAATGCTCACGGAGATGCCGGAGCTTAGGTGGAAAATATGGTTTAAGAAAGAGGACGATAAGTATGAGAAAAAAGATGTTAAGTGTAATTGCCTGCGTGGCAATGAGCATGGCACTGTGTGCGTGTAATACAACGAATCCGGCGGGACCGGGGAATCCGACCGGAACCGTAACGGATACTACGCCGCAACCGACGGCTACCCCGGGACCGACCGCAACGCCGACGGAGGTAGAGAAGGCATATGAGGAACTGCCGATTACAAATTACGAGGATTATGTAGCGTCTACCGTGTTGCCGGAAGGCTATATCGGATTTGAGGTAGAAAAGATTACGGAGCATGATGTGGATGTGTATATCCAGGAGGTTTTGGAGAATAACAAAGAGAGAGAATTAAAAGACGGTCCGTTGGAACTTGGCGATATTGTCATTATTGATTATACCGGCTATTTGGACGGTGAGGCTTTTGAAGGCGGCACCGATGCGGGCAAGGAATTGGAACTGGGTTCAGGAGAGTTTATCGAAGGCTTTGAAGAAGGACTGGTAGGTGCGAAAAAGGGAGATACCGTATCCCTTAATCTGAAATTCCCGGAGAAGTATCATTCCGCGGAAATGGCAGGTAAGGAAGTGGTGTTTGAGGTTAAGATTCGTTCTTCCGCCGCACAGGTTGTACCGGAGTTTACGGATGAGTTTGTAACGAAGGTGACGTCCGGTGAGTATACCACCACCGAAGATTTCCGTATGTATGCCAAGGGCTT
This sequence comes from Lachnospiraceae bacterium, assembly GCA_045596385.1. Taxonomy (GTDB): domain Bacteria; phylum Bacillota; class Clostridia; order Lachnospirales; family Lachnospiraceae; genus SIG307. Next base: position 23,702 of record JAZOCC010000027.1, on the reverse strand, counting down.
TTTGACCGAGGAGAGAAAATACACCGGAATTATGGACTACCTGGTAGAGAATGCCGAGTTCGGTAAGCTGAACGAGGATTATATTTCCGCAGCCTTTGATTTGGAGAAGCAGTATTATGCGTTGATGTACGGCTTTTCTTCCGTAGAAGAGTTTGAATCGGTATTCGGCGAGGAAGCAAGCGAAGTGTTATGGACCATGGTAGAGAGACAAATCCGTCGTTACGAGCAGGACAGAATTGCATTGTATTGTGTGGCTAAGGCGGAAAATATAGAATTGTCCGAGGACGAGTATACAGAGGCTGTTACGGAATATGCAGAAAGCAATAGTATGACACTGGAGGAGTTGTATGAGGTACAGGATGAAGCAACCCTTCGTCAGTCCATGTTAATGGAAAAGGCGCTGGAGCATATGCTTGTGAATATTGTTGAGGTTGAGAAAGGGGCAGAAGAATAATGAATTTAAAGGGACGTTCGTTTTTGAAGTTATTGGATTACACGCCGGAGGAGATTTTATATCTGGTGGATTTGGCAGCGGATTTAAAGGATAAGAAGAAAAAAGGGATTCTGACCAAGGATTACCATGCGGGCAAGAATGTGGCACTGATTTTTGAGAAGACCAGTACCAGAACCCGTTGTTCCTTTGAGGTGGCTGCGTATGACCTGGGTATGGGTTGCACCTACCTTGATCCGGCCGGTTCCCAGATCGGAAAGAAGGAGAGTATTGCGGATACTGCAAGAGTACTGGGAAGCATGTACGAAGGTATCGAGTACCGGGGCTACGGCCAGGATATCGTAGAGGAACTGGCTAAGTATGCCGGTGTACCGGTATGGAACGGTCTGACCAATGAGTTCCATCCGACCCAGATGCTGGCGGATGTACTTACCATTAAGGAAAAGCTCGGCAGAATCAAGGGCGTGAAGTTGACTTACATGGGTGATGCCCGTTACAATATGGCAAACTCCCTGATGGTGGTTTGTGTAAAGCTTGGCATGCACTTTACCGCATGTACCTCTCCGAAGTATTTTCCGGATAAGGATTTAGTAGCACAGTGTGAGGAAATCGCGGCACAGACCGGAGCTACCATTACGCTGACCGATGATGTAACGGCAGGTACCAAGGGGGCAGACGTGATTTATACCGATGTTTGGGTATCCATGGGTGAGCCGGACAGCGTTTGGAAGGAGAGAATCAAGGAGCTTTCTCCGTATCAGGTAAACAAGGCGGCGATGGACAATGCGGGACCGCAGGCAATTTTTATGCACTGTCTTCCGGCGTTCCATGACTTAAAGACCACCATCGGAAGGGAAATCAGTGCGAAGTACGGTATCTCCGAGATGGAAGTGACGGACGAGGTGTTCGAATCTTCGCAGTCCGTTGTATTTGATGAGGCAGAGAACCGCATGCATACCATTAAGGCGGTGATGCTGGCTACCTTAGGAGAGCCTGAAAAATAGGAAAGCAGGGATTTCTAAGAAATCTAATCATTTTCTAATTTGATTTTTGACCGAACCTCTTGTATGATAGAGACAGAGATAAAAATCCTATAAAGAGAGGTAATGGGTATGAAGAAAAATAATACGGTCGGTATTATCCTGGGATTGCTCTTTTTGGTAATCGGTGGGGGATATCTGGCAGAGGTGCTGGGCTTTATTGATGAGTTTACGATTTTCTTTGACGGATGGTGGACGTTGTTCATCATTGTACCGTGCTTTTGCGGTTTGTTCCGCAAAGACGGCGCAAAGGTAGGGAATTTAATCGGCATTGCAATCGGTTTGTTTTTGTTACTCATGGCACAGGATGTGTTAAGCGGAGAAAAGCTGTGGGCGCTTTTGATTGCGGCAGTTTGTGTACTCATCGGTGTGAACCTGATTTTCCCAAACAGGAGACAAGGTCGTACAGACAGAGCGGACGGAATGCATACGGACCGGTTTGACCGGGGAGAAACGTTTTCGGGAACGAAAGAGACATCCGGGACGGTGGAACATTTTACGGATGCCGAGGTGGTAGAGGACGGAGTGTACCGTGAGATTCCGGATGCAACCGGTGAAGATGAGGGCGAGAACGCCGGAGAAACTTATCAGACCTACGAGAATGCGGGAGATATGGATAAAATCGTATGCTCCGCAGTGTTTTCCGGGAGAGATATCCGGGTAGATAATTCTTACTTTAACGGAGCGGACTTGTCCGCGCTGTTCGGCGGCATCGATATGAATCTTAAGAATGCGCTGGTAAAGAAGAATGTGACCATTGACGTGAGAGCGGTATTCGGCGGTATTGACATTATTATGCCGGCCGGTGTCAGAGTGGTGGTAGACGTTACGCCGATTTTAGGCGGTGTGGAAAACGGTACCAGAGCGCCTCTCGGCGCAGATGAGAATACACCGACGGTGTTTATTAAGGGTACCTGCCTGTTCGGTGGCGTAGAAATAAAGTAAACGGAGGCTTCTATGTACGAGGGACGCGTGGTGCTGTGTGTCAGCAACGCCTATGAGCAGAAGTATTATTTGAACGAGGATTTCGAGGGACTTCCGAAGAGTATCCGGGATGAACTGAAAATTATGTGTGTCCTTTATACGGAGGATGTGGGCGGTATCCTTTCCCTTGTATTTGAAGAGGACGGTACGCTGGTGTTTGAGACGAATTCCGATGAAGGAGATTTGCTCTACGATGAAATCGGCAGTGTGCTCTTGATTAAGAAGTTGCAGGAGGAAAAGAAGGAACTGCTGGAGTCGTTGGAATTGTATTTTAAAGTGTTTTTTATGGGAGAAGACCCGGGAAAATTAATTGTTCCGGGCTATTAAGCGAAAACGGTGCGAGGGATAACCGATGTTATTCCTCGCCCTTGTGCGTTGTTTGGAGATAGGAATTGCTCCGGGGACGGCAGTGATGATTGCCGGGAACGGAGGAACTTGCGGAAAGGAGTATGCATATGTTACTTGCCATTGATGTGGGAAACACGAATTTTACCTGCGGAATCTTTGACGGAGAAGAGTTGGTAACGACCTTTCGTATAACGACAAAGGAGAAGCGTACCTCCGATGAATACGGACTTTTGTTTTGCGGTCTGGTAGAGAATCGCGGCATAAAAAGGGATAAGATTACGGATGTGATAATTGCGTCGGTAGTGCCGGATGTGATGCACTCTTTGACGAATTCCGTGGTGAAATATTTTGACTGCAAGCCGATGATTGTGGGGGCGGGAACCAAGACAGGACTTCGCATTGTGACCGCGAATCCGAAGGAAATCGGTGCGGACCGTGTGGTGGATGCGGTGGCAGGCTATGAGCTGTACGGCGGACCTGTACTTGTGATTGATTACGGTACGGCGACTACCTATGATCTGGTCAATGCCGAGGGAGAGTTTGTGTCCGGTGTCACCAGCCCGGGAATTGCAATTTCTGCTAACGCTCTCTGGAACGAGGCAGCAAAGCTTCCGAAGATTGAAATTAAAAAGCCGGAGTCGATTCTTGCAAAGGAGACTATTACCAGCATGCAGGCGGGCCTTGTGTACGGTACCATCGGTCAGACCGAGTATATTGTAAAGAAAATGATTGAGGAATCCGGCTATGAAGGCGTAAAGGTAGTGGCAACCGGCGGCCTCGGGCGTATTATAGCAGAGGAGACCGAATGTATCGATGCGTACGACCCGATGTTGACAATGAAGGGCTTGTATTTGATTTACCGTCGTAACAAAGGACAGGGAAAGTAATGTTGCGGTTTGCGGGAGATTGCGGAAGGATAGTATGGAGAGAAATTTACAAATCGGAAATGTAAAAGTGGACGGCATTTTGGCCCTGGGGCCGATGGCAGGTGTAACAGACCTGCCTTTTCGTTGTTTTTGTAAGGAACAGGGAGCAAGCCTGATTTATACGGAGATGGTCAGTGCAAAAGGAATTTTGTATAACAATAAAAATACAAAAATCATGCTGGAAACAGTAGAGGGTGAGCGACCGGTGGCATTGCAACTGTTCGGTGAAGATGCCGAGATTATGAGCGAGGTGGCAAAACGAATCGAGGAGCTGCCTTTTGATATCCTGGATATTAATATGGGCTGTCCGGTGCCGAAGGTGGTGAATAACGGGGAAGGGTCTGCTCTTATGAAGGACCCGGTAAAGGCAGGACGGATTATCGAAGCAATCGCAAAGGCTATCAAAAAGCCGGTGACGGTAAAAATCCGCAAGGGCTTCGGGAAGGACGATGCCAATGCGCCGGAACTGGCGAAGGTTGCCCAGGAGAGCGGTGCGGCGGCGATTGCGGTGCATGGACGTACCAGAGAGCAGTATTACAGCGGAAAAGCGGACTGGGATATTATACGGAAGGTAAAAGAGACGGTGAAAATACCGGTCATCGGAAACGGCGACATTTTTACTCCGGAAGATGCAAAGAGGATGTTAGATGCCACAGGTTGCGACGGTCTTATGCTGGCCAGAGGGGTACAGGGAGATCCGTGGCTGTTTCACCGGGTGAATCATTATCTGGAGACGGGAGAACTGCTTCCGAAGCCGGCGATGGCGGAACTTATTGAGACCATATTGCGTCATGCAAGGTTACAGCTGGAGTTTAAGGGAGAGTACCTCGGCATGCGGGAAATGCGCAAGCATGTGGCCTGGTATACCACAGGGTATCCGCATTCCGCAAAGCTTCGGGTGAAGGTGAACGCGGTGGAGACTATGAGGGAGTTGGAAGCGCTGCTTGCGAGCTATGCGGAGGATGTAGAAAAAGCACCGTCAGAATAGGCAAAAGAAGAGCCGCATCCTGTCGGTTCTTCTACATTATTGACAAATTTAAAAAATATTTCAAATTGGGTGTTGACAATTTTATAAAAAGAGTGTATGATAGCGAAAGACAAATGTTCGCGAGAGAAAAACACCAAGGCGCGACCGTAAATGAAAGAAGAAAATAACCGAGGCGCATAAGAAAGAGTATGAAGCTTGGTTGAAAGATGGAGGTAGAAGATTATGGCAAAGTTAAGAGTCGGAATTTTAGGTGCAACCGGTATGGTAGGACAGAGATTTGTTGCGCTCCTTGAGAATCACCCGTGGTTCGAGGTGGTTGCGGTGGCTGCAAGCCCGCGTAGCGCAGGCAAGACCTATGAAGAAGCAGTAGGCGATCGTTGGAAGATGACCACCCCGATGCCGGAAGCAGTTAAGAAGTTAGTTGTTATGAATGTTGACGAAGTAGAAGCAGTTGCTTCTCAGGTTGACTTTGTATTCAGCGCATATGAAGGCACCAAGGAGGCAATCCAGGCAGCAGAGGAAGCTTACGCGAAGACCGAGACTCCGGTTGTTTCCAACAACAGCGCACATCGCTGGACCCCGGATGTTCCGATGGTAGTGCCGGAAATTAACCCGGACCACATGAAAGTCATCGATTTCCAGAAGAAGCGTCTCGGTACCAAGAGAGGCTTCGTGGCAGTAAAGCCGAACTGCTCCATTCAGAGCTATGCTCCGGTTCTTACCGCTTGGGCAGAGTTCGAGCCGTACGAAGTAGTGGCTACCACCTATCAGGCAATCTCCGGTGCGGGCAAGACCTTCAAGGATTGGCCGGAAATGGTAGAGAACATCATCCCGTACATCGGCGGTGAGGAAGAAAAGAGTGAGAAGGAGCCGCTTCGTATCTGGGGTGAAATCAAGGACGGCGTTATCGTGCCGGCAACCTCTCCGGTAATCACCTGCCAGTGTATCCGTGTACCGGTATTAAACGGTCACACCGCTGCAGTATTTGTAAAGTTTAAGAAGCAGCCGACCAAGGAGCAGCTCGTCGAGAAGTTAGTAAACTTCAAGGGCGTTCCGCAGGAGCTTGAGCTTCCGAGTGCACCGAAGCAGTTTATCCAGTACCTTGAGGAGGACAATCGTCCGCAGGTTAAGCTTGATGTGGATTATGAAAACGGCATGGGTGTCAGCGTTGGCAGAATTCGTGAGGACTCCGTATACGACTGGAAGTTCGTAGGACTTTCCCACAACACCGTTCGCGGTGCCGCAGGCGGCGCAGTACTTTGCGCAGAGCTGTTAAAGGCACAGGGATATATTGAGGCGAAGTAAGCAAGAGGCTTTTGGGCTGTCGCATAGGCGACGGCCCTTTTTTTACTTTATAGGAAATTGCGTATTTCCTATAAAGTAAAAACGTTCTGCGGGATGCGCACTCGCGCGATTGGAAGATGTCGCAAGCGACCGCGCTCGGCACGAGAGTCCGCTTTGCGGACTCTTTGTTCTAGGGAAACATAATTGCACAAAAGTTTACAAACAAGCTTGTTGACAAGAAAGAAAAAAGATTGTAAAATAGTTTACAAATAAGTTTGCGGAGGTGGGATATGGAGTTTTGTTTTGTACAGGACCTGGAGATAGTGTTGGAGCTTACGGGATTTTCGGCGGAGGCATTTGCAGCGGAGCTTGGAGTTTCCCGAATGACAGTGAATAACTGGCTTTCCGGGAGGAAGGAGGTCAGCGAAAAGAATATGGCGTCCTTTTATGAGTATACTTTCCGTAGGGGCATTCGTCTGAATTTGATAAAGGAACAGTTGTATCGGGAGGATGTTGCGGATACATCGGAGGTGCTTTTGTTTCATGGCGCTAAGACAAAAATAGAAGGGGTATTGCGTACCGATTGCAGTAAACGGAGAAACGATTTCGGACCGGGCTTTTATTGTGGAGAGAGCCTGGAACAGTCGGCTATGTTTGTGGCTACGTATCCGGCATCGTCTTTGTATATGCTTCGGTTTCGGCCGGAGGGGCTTACAGGTAAAGAATTCGGCGTGAGCAGGGACTGGATGCTGATGATTGCGTATTTCAGGGAACGTCTCGGAGTGTATGAGGACTCTGAGGTGATACGGACACTTATAAAGCAGGTAGAGGGTGTGGACTATATTGTAGCGCCTATCGCAGATAACCGGATGTTTGAGATTATTGATCAGTTTATCGACGGGGAGATTACGGATGAGCAGTGCAGACATTGTCTGTCTGCAACGAACCTTGGGAAACAGTATGTATTTGTGACGGACAAGGCACTACGGCAAGTGGAGCTTTTGGAACGATGTTTTCTTACGAGAGAAGAGAAGGAGTTTTATCTTTTTTCCAGACAGGCAAGCTATGAGATGAACCGGGATAAGGTAAAGATGGCACGAAGACAGTACAGAGGTGTGGGAAAGTATATCGAGGAGATGATGTAATGAAGAAAATGGATCACTATGGTTTGCAGATGTGTAAATTTCAAGGGGAGTTGTTCAAGGAATCTCTTCGGAAGACGCAGTGCGGTTCCAAGGTGTTTTTGCGGCGCTTTATGCTGTCGGATTTGGCAGAACGCATGGATAAGGACGGTTTTTTATATGAGGCAACGGATGTGGGAGATGCTTTTATTGAGATAGAAAACCAATACGGCCCTACGGATTACGGTCAGATTAAGTTTGGCGGAGAAGCGTTATATTGGACCGGATATCTTTACCGGTACTGGTCCTATATTTCGGGAAAGAGCAGTAAGCAGCTTTATCGTATCATTAAGCCGGAGGAACTGGAAAAGTTGTATTTTCCGTATCATTCGCTGGACCCGGAGCAGGCCATTGAACGTATTATGGAGGCGAAGGGACTGACGGAAGAGGACCAGATAAAGCGTGGTGTGGAGATTTTACGACGGATACGGGCAAGGAAAGCGGCGCAGGAAGCAAAGGATGGGAAGGAAGAAAAAGAGGCTGAATTGTAAGTTGGTAAAGAAAATTCAGAGTGACGATAGAAACAAGAACCGCTCCGGGCAAAAGAGCGGTTCTTTTCATTTGTTCTCATTTTAAGAGGTGTTATTTTATTTCAAGTTCGTTTCCTTTCCAGTCAAAGGCACGGAACGTAACGGAATCATCTTGATGGATTTCGAAATATTTTACCGTATAGTCAACGAAGTGCTGTACGGATACCGGACCGGAGTAATCCCAAATCGGGGTGTTCGGGTCGAATTTATCATAATCGAAATGAAGATGTATCTCGTCTTTTGTTTTAAATAGTCCGCCCTTTACGTTTTCAATATTCTCCAACATATTACCGGCGTTATTGTAAATAATGTGGCGCTGGACATCGTTATCGGAAGAATTCTCTTCAAAGCGGTAATGATAGATGCCTTCGCCCTTAGCATCGCACTCTGCCATCCAATCCGTAAGGAACGGATATTCCGCAACAGCTTCCGTCTTTGTCGGAAAAGAATGGAAGTTATAATTAAGACCGACAAGTTGTTTGATGCGAATATGAGTGGAGCCTACCAAAATGCTAAACAGCAGAACCGGAACGATAATCAGGACTGCTAATAACCACTTCAAGCCCTTGTCTTTTTTCGGAGCAACGTTCAAACGCTCTTTCTGGTCCTCCGGAATCTCGGCGCCGCAGTGAGGGCAGGTTGACCAACCGTTTTCCAACACGTTGTTACAGGTGTGGCAATGCTCCTTTAAGGAGACACCGCAATGAGGGCAAACAGCGAAGCTTTCCCGTACGAGGTTATTGCAGGATTTACAGCGGGTGCCGGAAGAATCCGAACGTACAATCAAGTAAATAATCAATCCCACAAAGCCCGGTGCAAAGGCGGAAAGTAAAGTCCAGAGAACTACATTCATACCGCGACGGCGAGCGTCCTTATACACGTAAATGCCGATAAGAATCGGTAAAGTAATCAATAGAATGATTGTAAGTAAAAATAAGGTTAATCCGAGGGTGCTAAAATTAATAGCCATAATCATCCATCCTTTCTATTCCGGAATAATTCCGGTTTTATAAAAAATAAAACTGATAATGCCGTTGCCCACCAGAGAAAAAATCACAAAGGCGAGGCAGGCGATTGACAATACGGTGTATTCCGAAAACAGTAACACACCGCAAAGTAAAAAACAAAGAGATACAAGGAGCGATGCGATACGAAGAAGTCTTGTCTGACGACGAAGGGTTCTGCGTGCAAGTTCGTCCCGCAACATGCGCTCGTTAAGTACCGGCGGTGTATGTTCGTCAAAATTGTAAATTGTATTCATATGCAAGCTCCTTTCGCAGTATTTTTTTTGCATGGTGCAGTCTTGACTTTACGGTGCCGGCCGGGACCTTTAAGACAGCGGCGGTTTTCTTTTCGTCAAGATCGTGAAAATAATGTAGTATTACAGTGGTACGTATCTTTTCCGGTAAACGGTCGATGGCGGCGTGAAGATCGGAATAATCATCCTTTGTATCGGCTACCACATTTTCAAGAAGTAAATCCTTTTCTTCCGTACTGGAAAATTGATTGTATACCGGAGAACGTTTTTGCTTTCGTAACAAATCCCGGTATGTATTGACACAGATTCCGGTAATCCATCCTTCAAAGGAACGGACAGTGTCGTATTGCATAATTTTTTGATAGGCCTTCAGCCAGGTTTCCTGATACAGATCGTCGGCGTCGACTGTGTTGCCGCACAACTTTACGCACAGTCCGTAAAGTCGTTTTCCGTACAGGGAAATGTACTCGTTAATCAATGTCCCGTCCCCCTTTCATTAACAGATACGAACCGGAAAGTCGAAAGGTTCAAAAAAGTTCAAAAATTTTTGAAACAGCCAAAAACTGCAAAAAACGCCATGTGTTCCTAAATTATTTATTAAATTATCTATAACATATTGACGAAAAATAATCAATCTGCTATTTTATAATAGTTAATATTGTTTTTCTTTTATTTGATACATATATATAGAAGATGCGTTGAAGGTATTTCTTGCGGGAAGGTTTCCGTTAAGAAAAAGGGGTATGTGTAGCAACAAGTCAGGAGGCGAATATGCTTACATTACGTGACATTAAGAAGGACTATCGCGTAGGCGATATGACCGTGCCGGCGTTAAAGGGAGTCAGCATTCAATTCAGAAAAAGTGAGTTTGTGTCTGTGCTCGGACAGTCCGGCTGCGGTAAGACAACATTACTGAACATTATCGGTGGATTGGACCAGTATACCGAAGGTGATTTGATCATCAACGGTGTGTCCACGAAGAAATTTAAGGATTCCGACTGGGACAGCTATCGGAATCACTCCATCGGTTTTGTATTCCAGAGCTACAACTTGATTCCGCATCAGAGTGTACTGGCGAATGTAGAGCTGGCACTGACCCTTTCCGGTGTTTCTAAGGCGGAGCGCAGAAAGCGTGCCAAGGAGGCTCTCGAGAAGGTGGGTCTCGGCGATCAGTTAAATAAAAAGCCGAATCAGATGTCCGGTGGACAGATGCAGCGTGTAGCCATTGCCCGTGCTCTGGTAAACAACCCGGACATTTTATTGGCGGATGAGCCGACGGGTGCACTGGATAGTGAGACCAGTGTGCAGATTATGGAGATTTTAAAAGAGGTAGCGAAGGATAAGCTGGTTATCATGGTTACCCATAACCCGGAGTTGGCAGAGGAGTATTCCAGTCGTATTGTGCGTTTGCTTGACGGTAAGCTGATTAGCGATTCTGACCCGTATGAAGAGAATGTGCAGGCAGTAGAGCAGACCAAGAAGGAGAAGAGGGCAAAGAAGACCTCCATGTCTTTCTTTACGGCGCTGTCTCTTTCCTTTAATAACCTTTTGACGAAGAAGGGACGTACCTTTATGACTGCATTTGCCGGTTCTATCGGTATTATCGGTATTGCGCTGATTCTTTCCGTTTCCACCGGTGTACAGGAGTACATAGATTCCGTACAGAGAGACACTCTTTCCAGCTATCCGATTACCATGGAGGCGGAGATTGTGGATTCTTCCGCACTTCTTGCGACTATGATGGGTGTGGATCAGGACGGTAAGCCGGTAGGGCAGCACGAGCTTGACAAGATTTACGCAAACTCTACGATGTATGATATGGTAAACGCCTTTACGGATATGGATACTAAGAGCAATAACTTAAAGGCGTTTAAGAAGTTTTTGGAAGAAAACGAAGAGATCAAACAGTATATTTCGTCTGTGCAGTATTCCTATGATATGGATTTGAGTGTTTATACGAAGGATATTGACAACAAGGTGGTAAAGGCTGATGTAAATGAACTGATGGCTATGATGATGAATTCCTTCGGTATGGCCAGCACCATGATGGAGAATATGAGCTCCATGATGGTGGGGATGGATGTCTGGAATGAAATGATGACCGGTGAGGATGGCGAACTGATCAGCCAGACCGTAAAAGATCAATACGATTTGATTCACGGTGAGTGGCCGGATGCATACAATGAGGTTGTGATTCTGGTAGATGGCAGAAATGAAGTCAGTGATATGGTATTGTATGCTTTGGGTCTGACCACTATGGACGTGATGATGGAGTCCATGCAGGATATTATGGCCGGCAAGCAGGTGTCCCAGAATCTCGGCCCGTGGACGTACGAGGAAATCTGTGGCATGACCTTCCGCGTGATTCCGAGTGCGTTAAAGTATCAGAAGCAGGGTGACGGAAGCTATGTAGATTTGTCCACCTCTGATGCGGGACTTTCCTATTTATATGATGAAAAGGGTGTGGACTTAAAGGTTGTCGGTATTTTACGGCCGAACGAAGATGCTACTTCTACTTCCATGACCGGTGCCATTGCTTACACCAGTGAGTTAACCAAGTATGTTATGGAACAGAATACAAACTCCGAGATATTAAAGGCGCAGCTTGCGGATAAGACCGTAGATGTAATCTCCGGTCTCCCGTTTGAAACAGGAGAAGAGGAAGAAGTTTCCGCAGAAGAAAAGGAAGCTGCGGTAAAGACATACTTCGCAGGCCTGGATAATTCCAAGAAGGCAGAGCTTTACGGCACTATTATGGCGACTCCGTCGGAAAGCTACCTTGCGGAAGCGGTAGGCGCACAGATGGCAACCATGGATGATGCGGCGCTTCGCGGTATGCTGGTGCAGGCATTTGCCCAGCAGATGGCAGTGGAAGCGGAACAGGTACAGAGCTACGTGGCAGAGATGAGTGCCGAGGAAGTACAGACCTATGCATATCAGGTGCTTGCAGCGATGGTGGCAGAACAGTACGCGAAGGGTGTGCAGGCAAACTTAGGCACCATGACTGTGGAGCAGTTGGCCGGTATGTTTGATATGGCACAGTTCACGACAGAAGAGTATGTGAAGTTTTACGAGGAATATCTTCCGAAGAGTTATTCCGAGTCTACCTATGAGGAGAATTTAGAGCTCCTCGGCTATGCGGATCCGGATAGTCCGTCTAAGATTAACATCTATGCGGAGACTTTCGAAAATAAAGATATGATTGCAGAATTGATTGCAAAGTACAATGAGAACGCAGCCGAGGAAGATGTGATTGAGTATACCGATTATGTGGCACTCTTAATGTCCTCCATTACTACGGTAATTAATGCGATTTCTTATGTATTGATTGCGTTTGTGGCAATCTCCCTTGTGGTATCCTCCATCATGATCGGTATTATTACCTACATCTCTGTATTGGAGCGTACTAAGGAAATCGGTATCCTCAGAGCAATCGGTGCATCCAAGAAGGATATTTCCCGCGTATTTAATGCGGAGACGATTATCGTGGGCTTTGTATCCGGTGCCATCGGTATTCTGGTAACTCTCGGATTTATTGTGATTATCAATATTATCCTTCATGCGGTAACCGGTATCGCTAACTTAAATGCGGTACTTCCGCCGCTTGCCGGGGTGATTCTGGTAGGTATCAGTATGCTTCTTACCTTTATCGCCGGCTTGTTCCCGTCTAAGGTGGCAGCAAAGAAGGACCCGGTAATCGCACTGAGAAGTGAATAATAAGGAAGAAAATAGGTCGGCCTCTCATATTTCTTTTTTGACAGATAGGATATCGGCCGTATTCACAAGAGTGTAAAAGAAAATATGAGAGGCCGACCCTTAAGTGCGACAGCACAGAAAGATAAATGGAAAGGTGTCAACAGAAGGCTACGCAATGCTTGCGAACTTTTGTTGACACCTTTTCTTTACTATATCATAATTTGTGGAAAGAGAAAACGCATATTATATCTGTGCCAGCTTTGCCGCTGCGTCCGAAAGAAGAAGCAGTGCCTGGGATTTGAGTTCCGGAGAAGCATAAATCCCTTTTGCTGCCGCGGTAGCGGCATTTTTTGATAAATCCAAGGCTTCTAAATAATTTTCGTCGCTGCAACGTGCATTTGCCAGACGAAGAGCAACTCTGGCAAGAAGTGCCTGAGCCTCATCAAACAGCGGAGAAGCTTCTTCTATAGAAAAAAGCAGCTCATAGGCTTTGGTATCATCTTCTGTAAGGTAGGCCTCCTTGGCACGATAAAGTGTAGCGGCCTCCGGCGGAACGGTGGAAGAAACGACGGCTTCCGGGCTTCCGGAGGAGTTTGCACCTTCTGCCGTGTCCGGAAGTAACACGGACGGCGGAAGCTCCAGTACCTGTGCCAGATAAGTCAGTGTCTTTACAGAAGGAACGGCGTTACCGCTTTCAATCTGACTGAGCATATTTCGTGTGATAAAAGAACCGACCACTTCGGTCTGTGTCATTTTCTTTGCAAGACGCGCTTCTTTAATGCGCTGTCCCAAAACTTTCGGATCCATGCGATGCCCTCCTTTTTTATAAGAGATAAATTTGTAAGTAATAACGACTGTATAGTAAATAAAAATGATTACATGTAAATAGTATTTACACATATTATAACATAAAAGAAAGAAAAAGCAAGTACTTTATTTAAAACCAGGAAAAAAGTCATAAAAGGAAAAAATATGATAAAAAACCATTGACAAGGAGACAGTGGCATGGTATTATGAAGTAAATAAAATTTACCCCGACATTTTATGTGGGGAAAAGGAGGGAAGTTTATGAATGCTTGGTGGGAAGCCCTTAGTGTCCTGCAAAAGATTCTGTACTGTATCGCAATCCCGGCCACATTGGTGCTGATATTGCAGACGGTGCTGGTCATTATGGGATTCGGAGACGGAGCCAGCGGTGCTGATTTTAATCCCAGTGATACATCCGGACTTGATCTGGACGGAGATGTTTCCGCAGGGGATCTGGTAGATGGAGATATCGGGGACGCGGTGTCCGGAGATTTCGGTAGCTTAAAGCTCTTTACCGTACAGGGTGCGGTGGCGTTTCTGGCAACCTTTTCCTGGGTATCCATTGTCTGCGTAAAGGCTGACATGAACGAAGTGCTTGCGCTTGCTATCGGTTTTGTCTGCGGTGCCGCAATGATGTTTTTTGTGGCAAAGCTTTTGCAGTGGATGGCAAAGCTGGCAGAGAACGGTACCTTTAAGTTAAAGAGTATGGTCGGAGAGACCGCACAGGTGTATTTGACAATCTTACCGAACGGCGAGAGCGGTGGTAAGGTGACCTTGAGCAGTACCTCTCGTTTTACGGAGGCGGATGCCATTACCGAAGGACCGCATGCGATTCCGAGCGGTACCAGAGTACGCATCGTAGATGTTCGGGGCGATGTTGTGGTAGTGGAAAAAGACCTGTAAACAGCAAATGCTGTATTCATAGGGATAAAAGAAGTTATTTTAGGGAATGACTCAAAGTTAAAGGAGGATTTAACAAATGGAACCAATTGTAATGATTAGTGTAATTGTACTGATTGTGTTTGCGGCCTTTGCCGGTATCTTGTCCAGATATCGTAAGTGTCCGTCCGACAAGGTTATGGTTATCTACGGTAAGGTAGGTACCGACAAGAACGGTCAGCCGCGTAGTGCGAAGTGTATTCACGGTGGTGCGGCCTTTGTAGTGCCGGTTATCCAGTCTTATCAGTACTTAGACTTAACACCAATTTCGTTAAATGTAGATTTAAGAAATGCACTTTCTAAGCAGAACATCCGTGTAGATGTTCCGTCCCGATTCACTGTAGGTATTTCTACCGAGGACGGCATTATGCAGAATGCGGCAGAGCGTTTGCTGGGTCTTAAGTTAAACGAGATTCAGGAGCTGGCAAAGGATATTATCTTCGGTCAGTTACGTCTCGTTATCGCGACCATGGAGATTGAGGAAATCAACACCGACCGTGATATGTTCTTATTGGCAGTTTCCAAGAACGTGGAAATCGAGCTTAAGAAAATCGGTCTTCGTCTCATCAACGTAAACGTAACCGATATTACCGACGAGTCCGGTTACATCGAGGCTCTCGGTAAGGAAGCAGCAGCAAAGGCTATCAATGATGCGAAGAAGAACGTAGCAGAGAAGGACAGAGACGGTGAAATCGGTCAGGCGCTTGCAAGAAAGGATCAGCGTATCCAGGTGGCAGCTGCGGATGCATCCGCTATCCAGGGTGAAAATGATGCAAAGATTGAAGTAGCACAGTCCGAGGCAAACCGCCGTGAGAAGGAGGCGGAAGCACTCCGTATCGCAACCGCAGCCGAGGCGGTACAGGCCGCAAAGGCAAAGCAGGAAGCATACATCGCTCAGCAGGAAGCAGAGCAGACCCGTGCACAGCTCGAAATGGCAACCCAGCAGGCAGACGTCATCGTTAAGGCACAGATTGCAAAAGAGCAGGCACAGATTGAAGCTGATGCTGAGGCAGAAGTTGCAAGACGTAAGGCACAAGGTGAGGCAGACGCTATTTTCGCAAAGATGGCTGCAGAAGCTCGCGGTACCCAGGAACTCTTGGAGAAGCAGGCAGAAGGTATGCGTAAGCTTGTAGAAGCTGCCGGCGGAGATTCCGACAACGCAGTGAAGCTCATCCTTGCGGATAAGATGGAACAGCTCCTTCAGATTCAGGTTGAAGCTATCAAGAACATCAAGATTGATAAGGTTACTGTTTGGGACGGCGGCAAGAGCGGTGATGGCAAGACCGCTACCTCCGGTTTCCTTTCCGGTATGATGCAGGCAGTACCGCCGTTAAACGAAGTGTTTAAGCAGGTAGGTATGGAGCTTCCGAATTTCCTCGGAAAAGAGAAGGAAGAGGGCGCTGTTGCCGAGGCTGTAAAGACTGTGGAAGCACCGGCAGAAGAAGTGTAAATAGACGTGCCGGAATGTAAATAGGGGTGGAAGATGTATCATAAGTAAGCGTGGAATACAATCGTAAAACAAAGGGCCGATGCTAATATGCGTCGGCCCTTCTTTTGTGCAGGAGTGAAGTGCGTGCAGGAGCGAAGCTTTGCTTACGTGCGGAAAGAATCTCCGAAAGCTTTTGCAATACACCCTTGGATATGCTATCATAGAACCAGACGAAAACGATACAGAACGGAGGTGAACCGGATGGCCGGAAGGAAGAAAAACGAGCAGGCAGACGCAGAAGGGAAGAAAGAAACCGCAGAAGAAACGACAGAGAAGACACGGGAACAGAAAGCCTTGCCACAGGACAAAGTCAAGGTTTCTGTCCGTACCCTGGTGGAGTTTATTATGCGCTCCGGAGACTTAGAGAGCGGAAGCGGTCGTATGGATGCAGATGCCATGCAGGCGGGCAGCCGGTTGCACCGTAAGATACAGAAAAGTATGGGAAGCAATTATACTGCCGAGGTGCCGCTTTCTATCGAACTGCCGCTGGCGGACGGAGAAGAAAGTTTCTTGCTTGTGGTGGAGGGCCGTGCCGACGGTGTCATACGGAATCAGGACGACAGTTTTATCATAGACGAAATTAAGAGCACCTACCGGGATGTGAAAAGCTTTACACAAGCGGAACAGGTGCATTTGGCCCAGGCCCGGTGCTATGCCTATATGCTGGGAGTAAAGGAAGAAAAACTAGGCGGAACGGTAGGAGAATCCCGGGAGGCTGGGAGTGACTGCGCCGTATCGAAGCATTTTGAAACAGATGCCACCGAAGGGAACGCAGAAGAGATTACGTCGGAAAAGTCGCCTGTTTTCGGCATTCGCCTGACCTACTGTAACATAGAAACCGAGACGATTAAGTATTTTGACGAAGAACTCTCTGCCGAAGAACTGACCTTCTGGTTTGACGGTTTAATCAAAGAATATGCCAAATGGGCAGCCTGGGAGCGGCGTTGGAAGAAGCTGCGGAATGCCTCCGCAAAGGAATTGCAGTTTCCGTTCCCGTACAGGGAGGGACAGCGGGATTTTACCGCCGGAGTATACCGTTCCATTTTACGGGAGAAAAAGCTGTTTGCCATGGCACCTACCGGTGTCGGGAAGACAATATCCACGGTGTTTCCGGCAGTAAAGGCTGTGGGAGAAGGCCTGACGGAAAAACTTTTTTACCTGACGGCAAAGACCATCGTCCGGACCGTGGCGGAGGAGACTTTCTCAATACTTTCGAACCGGGGGCTGATGTTTAAGACCGTGACCATTACCGCAAAGGAAAAGATTTGCGTGCTGGAGAAGCCGGAATGTAATCCTTTTGCCTGTCCGCGGGCGAAAGGACATTTCGATCGGGTTAACGATGCCCTGTTTGATATGCTGACCAATGAAAAGAACATTACGAGAGAACTGATTGAGGCTTATGCGGAAAAGCATACGGTTTGTCCGTTTGAGTTTTGCCTGGATTTGACCCTTTGGGCGGATGCGGTGATTTGTGATTATAATTACGTGTTTGACCCGACGGTGGCACTGAAGCGCTTCTTTGCGGGGGACGGGAAAAATAATTTCGTATTTCTTGTAGATGAGGCCCACAACCTGCCGGAGCGGGCCAGGGAAATGTACAGCGGCACCCTTTGGAAGGAAGAATTTCTACATGTAAAACGGCTGCTGGGAAAGCAACAGCCGAAGCTCACCAAGCGCCTGGAGGCCTGTAACAAGGAGTTGCTTCGCTTAAAGAGAGAGTCGGAGGGCTTTACGGAGCATACGGAGTTTGGGACGCTGGCTATGTGCCTGACCAGGCTTATGACGGAATGCGAGGAGTATTTAAAGGATGAGAAACGCCCGGGAAACGAGCGGGAGGCAGTGCTGAATCTCTACTTTGAGGCAAGACATTTCCTGGCGATGTATGATTTTTCCGATACGGATTACCGGTTCTATACCGCTTACAGGGAGGACGGTTCCTTTTATGCCAGAGTGCAGTGTATGCAGCCGGCCAGAGCCCTGGCGGAGCAGCTGAAGAAGGGGAAAAGTGCGGTGCTTTTCTCGGCGACCCTGCTTCCGGTACGGTATTATATGGAAGAACTGGGCGGTAGCGAGGAGGACTATGCTATCTATGTGCCGTCGCCTTTTCAAAAGGAGCAGCGCCTGGTGGCAATCGGCTGTGACGTAAACTTTCGCTACGCCAACCGGGGCCGGAGTATGTACGAAAAAGCGGCGGACTATATCCTGAAATTTGCGGAGGCAAAACAGGGCAACTATTTTGTGTTTTTCTCTTCCTACCGGATGTTGCAGGATGTGGCGTCGGTGCTGGAAGAGCGTCTTTTGGACAATCTGCAAGCCGGTTTGCCGGAATGGGAGACGACAGCCGGTGATAACGTGTCGGACGCCGATGATACTTCACCCGGAGTAAGAGCGCAGCAAGAGAAAAACGGAGACGGGAAGAAAAAAGAAATCCGTCTCCACAAGCAGAAAACCAACATGACGGAAACGGAACGGGAGGAATTTTTGGCACAGTTTACCGAGGAGTCCGAGGGCACCCATATCGGGCTGTGTGTGCTGGGCGGAATCTTTGGCGAAGGCATCGACTTAAAGGGAGAACGCCTCATCGGTGCGGTCATTGTCGGTACGGGGCTTCCGCTGGTGTGTGACGAGCGGGAATTGTTCCGGCGGTACTACGAGGAACAGGAGGACGCCCGGGACGGTTTTTCCTGTGCGTACCTGTATCCGGGGATGAACAAGGTTCAGCAGGCGGCGGGCCGGGTGATTCGTACCATGGAGGATAAGGGTGCAGTACTGCTTCTGGATGACCGGTTTGCGAAAGGGCAGTATACGGCACTGTTTCCGAAGGAGTGGTATCCGTACGAGACGGTGACCCTTCGAAGCTTGCCTGAAGTGCTGGCGGAGTTCTGGGAACGGTAGTCCGAACGGCAGAGGGAACAAACGGTGCACCGGCGATAGATACGAAGCCGCCGAAGCAATCCAAATTATGTACAAAAATGGAACAGATTGTGAATATTTCCCCGGTGTTATTGACATGGCACCGGGGAAATTTTATACTGAAAAAGAAGGAAAATTCGTGAGAATGGGAGGTACTTATGTATTCGGGTTTATTGGAATGTGAGCTTAGGGAAGAGCAGGAAAGCCCGGGGATGCCGGACTTTTTTATCGACCTGAATCTCAATCAGATTGTCAGAGAGTTACAGAATAATGTAGATGACTATGATATCCGGAAAATGTACTACAAGCTGCCGGAAAATTATGAAACGGTATGCTATCGTCAGGCGATTTACCGGGAAATCAGAGGGAAGCACCTGGAGAAGCCGCTGGATGTGTTTTCCCAGAAAATGAGGGAGACCAGAAGATATAAGGAGCTTCATACAAAGGCGGAGAATAAGCAGCAGTACCAGATGTACTGGTTCAATGTGGTCAGTGAGTTTACGGACGGCGTGGATTTGCTCAGGGAGACACTGGCCGGGGCGAAGCCGGACGCCAAGGGACTTGCGGACCTCCTCGGTTATGTTGAGGAAATTTGCGGGAAAAAGCTGTGGGAAGAGTGCCGCAAGGATAAAGAAAAAATCAAAGGAATGCTGTCGAGTCTCCGGTTTGAACTCAGCATTGACGGAACGAATTTAAGAGTCAGAACCCAGCAAAGAGAACAGTACTATTTCGATCATTTGAAAAAGCTGTTTCCGGAGAAGTTTTCCGACCGTGTCAATTCCGACGGGATTCCGCAGGACTATCTGATTGCCAGCCCGTTCTTAACAAACGAGCAGTTGGGCTTTTTGGAATCGGAAATCGTAAGAATGTACCGGAAAAGACGTCCGGACTTCTTTAAGGAGCTGGAAAAGTTTTATAAAAAGTATGAACATATCTTGGAAGAAAGCATGTACCGCGTGGAGGAGGAAGTGCAGTATTATCTGGCCTATTCCATGTTCCAGAAGGATATGGAGCTCCGCGGCTGTGTGTTCTGTGAGCCGAAGGTGCAGGAGGGCGGCAGTGCGTTTGTTGCCCATGAGGTGTACGATTTGGCGCTGGCCAGAAAGAACCGATTTGCGGATTTGGAAGTAGTCAGTAACTCCGTACAGTACAGGGAAGGGGAAAGGTTTTTTGTGGTAACCGGACCGAATCAGGGCGGAAAAACCACCTTTGCCCGAAGCCTCGGACAGCTGGTATACTTTGCCATGATGGGCCTTATGGCGCCGGCGGAATCGGCGGTATTGCCGTTCTTTGAAAATCTTCTGACCCACTTTTCCGTGGAGGAAAGTCTGGAAAGCGGTCGCGGTAAGCTGAAGGAAGAGCTGGTGCGTCTGGAGCCGATGATGCGGGAAGAGAGCGGAAACCGTTTTGTGATATTGAACGAATTGTTTACCACGGCGGCTACTTATGATGCCTTTGTGATGGGACAGAGGGTCATTCGTCATTTTGCGGATTTGGGGTGTCTCGGAGTGTATGTCACCCATATTGCGGAGCTTGCGAAGGCCGGTGACGATGTGGCCAGTCTGGTGGCGTTGGCGGATGAAAAGGACCACAAAAAGCGTACCTTCCGTGTGGAACGAAGGGAAGCGGAGGGCATCGGATATGCCGGCGATATTGTGGATAAGCACCACCTGGGCTATGAAGAACTGTGCAAACGACTGGACGAGGGGGGACTTACGAAATGAAGGTAACGTTACTGTATCCTGACAGAGAATGGGGAAGAGAAAAATTTTATTTTGACCGGGAAGAAATTATTAAGGATTTAAATCTACATATTTTGTTCCGTGCTTCCGCCTCTCTTTATGACGAAGCGGCGGAAGCGGGGAAAACCGTGCAGGTGGCGCAGGAGCGAAATAATGATATCCTGGATATGATGAAGCGTGTCATGCTGGTGCCGTTAACCACACCGGAGGAGGTGCATTACCGTCAGCAGATGGTAAAGGAAGCTATCTCCAATTATGACCGTATGGATGAGTTTTACCGCAGAATCAAGGCTACGGTGGATGATATTGCAAAATACACCATGGCAAAGAAAAAGCAGGGCTACGGCAGCGGCACGGATCTGGGCCGGCGGAATGTGGCAAACATAGAGTATCTGGAGCATATGGTATACCATATCGGCAGGGTGCGGGACGCCCTGGAGGATTGGAGTCCCCGCTTTGTGACAAACGAGATGAAGAAGTTTTCCGAGACCTTCTTTGAAGAATACTCGGCGGAGTTTATGATTTGTCTGGAAAAGGTGGTGCGGGATTTGCGCTCCTCTTTGACGGGTGGAATTATTGATGTAACGGCGTCCTTGGGGCCGGGGCTTTTTATGTCCTCCATGACGCTGACCGATATTTGGGAATCGGATAAAATCAAGCTCACCTTTTTTAAGAATGCGGCGGACCGGTTCGGAAAGTTTTGTAAGCAGCTGTTTACGGTGGAGGAGCTGGTTTTCGAAGGAGAGAATCAGAACCTTTGGCAGGACATTTCCGATATAAAAAATGCGGCCCTGGGCGGTGCGATGCGCCCGTTTGAAAGCTTTTTGGAGGAACAGGAGATATTTTTCCAGAAGCTTCATTCCCAGGCGGCCTTCCTAATGGGAGCGGCCAATTTGTACCGCAGAATGAAGCGAATGAATGTGGATGTTTGCTTCCCGGAAATTGTGGACCGGAAGCATATCCGGTTTGAAGGATTGGTAGAGCTGAGCCTTGCCATTAATACGTTGCGTTGTCCGGTGGACAATTCCCTACAGGCCGACGATAAGCGTCTGCTGGTGGTGACCGGTGCCAACCAGGGCGGTAAGTCCACCTATCTTCGCAGCATCGGCATTGCCCAGATTATGATGCAGTGCGGTCTGTTCGTTCCGGCAAAGAGCTTTGCCAGCGGACTGTACAGCAGAGTATTTACCCATTTTACCCGCAGAGAGGACAGCGCCATGAACAGCGGACGTCTGGACGAGGAGCTGGGCAGAATGGAGCGTATCATCGACAATTTGACCAAGGATTCCATTCTGTTTTTGAACGAGTCCTTTGCCACAACGACGGAAAAGGAAGGCTCCATTATCGCAGAGGACATTACCACCGCCCTCTACGAGCGCGGCATCCGTGTCATGATGGTTACCCACCTGATGGCCTTTGCCCAGAGCTGCTACGCGAAACATCCGGAGCATGCGGTGTTCCTATCCGCGGAGCGAAAAGAGGACGGAGAGCGTACCTTCCGCATGGTGGAGCAGGAACCGGAGCTGACCAGCTACGGACTTGATTTATATGACAGTGTGTTGAGAAAAAGAGGTTGACAGGCATTAAAAAACGATGTATTATACTTATTAGACTATAGGCAAACTTATGGAAATGTAAGGACGCAAAGCAGGAAGTCTACGAGGAGATAATACATCCTTATGATGGTTCGGCTGCAAAGGTTATCTTTGCAGCCGTTTTGTTTGCTGAAAACACAAGAAAAAGGAGATTTTGGGGATGAACGCACTGTTAAGAAAGGTCGCACGGAAACTGTCGTTTTTGTTGGTACTGTCTATTATAATCGGATGCATAGCACCGGCAGGAACGGAAAAGTCATATGCAGTATACGCTGCAGAAGATGTGATGCAGGGAACCTTGTCCACGGTACAAGGCGATGAATTGGAGATTCCGTCGGAAGCAGTGTATACGGGGGAGTTCGCGGAAGATGTCACTCCGACGTTGATGTCGACACCGACAAGTACGCCGAGTCCAAGTCTGAGTCCGATGCCGACGGCAACACCAACACCGACGAGTACGCCTGTACCGACAGCGACGCCGAGTCCAAGCCCAGCTCCGACGGTGACGCCGGAACCAACAAGTACACCGACTCCGACGGTGACACCGAGTCCTAGTCCGACTCCGGCTCCGACGCCAAGTCCGAGCCAAAGCCCAGTGCCGACAGCAACACCAACACCGACGAGTACACCTGTACCGACTGCGACGCCGAGCCCGGCCCCGACTGCGACACCAAAGCCGACCAGTACGCCGGTGCCGACAGCAATACCAGAATCAACGGCAACACCAACACCGACGAGTACGCCTGTACCGACAGCAACGCCAACACCGAGCCCGGAACCGGAGCAAATCAAGAAAGAAATTAAACTGTATGTGATATCTCAGGATATCAATACGGTTTCTTTGTCATGGAATTCTATTGGAAATAGTGTGACCGCAGAATGCGTTACAGGAAGTGCGATCAGTTATGTTCAACCGGAAGAGTATCGGGTGAAGGTAAACGGAGAAGAAGTGGCTTGCATTTCCGGAAATATGTCTGAGTATACTTATAGTTATTCGGTTCCAAATAGCTATGAGACATACGAATATCAGGTTTGTAGTGTCGGCGAGACAGAGGAAGAAATCATTTACAGCGATGTGATTACTTTCACAAATGTAAAACAGGTTAGCGGAACTATAATAAAGGATACGGTATGGGGAGAAGGAGTAGGTTCCTATGAAGTGACGGGAAATGTGACTATCGCCCAAAATGCAACATTGTACATAAAACCGGGAACAATACTGCGACTTTCTTCAAGTGTCATTTTAACTGTATATGGTGCGGTAATCGTAGACGGAGATGAAGGTAGAGAAGTTGTTTTTACTTCACAAGAAGATACAACATACGGTGGAATAAGCGGAGGAAGCAGTTACTGGGGAGGAGTGCGTGTATATCAGGGGGGAAGTTTAAACGGAGAAAACGCAAGATTTTTAAACATAAAGGGTGCTTACTGGGCAAGTAACCGGTATGCGGGCCTTTACACACAGGGAACTGTGGAACTGGAAAATAGTGAGATTAATGTGATACAGAATCAGGCGGTAGTGGTATCGGGA
>JAZOCC010000026.1:0-6293 GCA_045596385.1 Lachnospiraceae bacterium | reverse complement strand
GCGGAAAAATTCGCCTGTACTTGACATGCATTGGTATTAGCTGTTATATATAATACGAGGGCTGAAAGCTCCCAAGAGAGCCTTCAGCCCAAATCATTATCATAGAAGATCAGTATTTACAGACTTTTATTCACACACTCTGCCTGTGTGATTCTCCGTCTGCAACGAATCACGTTAGGCGACATTTCCCTATAGCTAAAAAGCGTTTGCACATTGCAAACGCTTTTTAGCTTCTCAGTTATTTACTATTGAAGTATCACTTTTCTTGATATTTAGTACTACATACTCTGCCGGAGCCGATGTTTTAATTTTCATCGCCCATCCTGCAAATCCCGATGTTACAACCGAATGCATTCCTTCTTCCGTCATCTTATATCCGTAAAAAGCTTCACTGGTCAGTTTTGTTATGTAATTAATCGGCCAAATCTGACCACCGTGCGTGTGACCAGACAAATGCAAATCCGTTCCGTTCTCTCCGTTCTCTTTCAACTGTACAGGTTGATGATCCAATGTCACAATAAAGTCTGATTTGTCTACATCCCGTAACAACTCCTCTACAGGCATCCTTCCCTTTATCGACATATCCTCTCTTCCTACTATCACCAATTCGTCGTTCGGTTCATAAACAGTATCCTGTAAAATCACGATCTCGTTCCGCTCCATAACCTCTACCATTTCTTCATTCGAATACAACGGATAGGAAGTATACTCCTGCCGGTCATGATTCCCAAATACATAAAACGTACCATATTTACTGCGTATTGACGAAAGTATTTCAAACACTTCCTCCATCTTTTCCTTTGTGGTGTTCTCATCCACAATATCTCCGCATAAAAAAACAAAATCCGGCTCTATCTGGTTGATTTCCTCACATTTGTTTTTCAATTCCTTTTTTGAATGAAAAGACCCATAGTGAATATCTGCAAGCAAAACAAACCGATATCCCTCTTCCCGGATATTTTTTTCTGTCTTAATCGTATATTCCGTTGAAACAACATGGTGCATATTATACCACCCATAAGACACCCACACCACCATTATCACAAGCGGAATAATTCCGCTTCCGTATATTCGTTTCCATATCCGCCCGGTCTTTTCGTAATTCTGTCCCAATATCTTTTTTATCAGGAAGTTAATAAACATCAAAATAACATGCGGTATAAACCAATATAATAAAAGAACCGTTCCGCTCCCATAAATATCCAGACATAACGCGCCTACTCCGATCGATAGCACATAGATAAGTATCCTATGCAGTTTACGGGGAGGCCTTCCCAAAAAGGTCTCATATGCCCGTTTTAAATAGTCCAGACAAAACAAAGCACCTATTACAGCCCCTATTGTCAGACACGCGTAAATCACCCAAACTTCCATTCCTTCTCCTGCTTTCACGGAACAACACATTGTCCCCTATTGAAAAAAGCAGGCCACCAAACCGGTGGCCTGTACGATTTCATCTTACTTTACTTCAATCTTTTCCTTACCACCCATATACGGCTGTAATGCCTTCGGAATATTAATGCTGCCGTCCTCATTTAAATTATTCTCCAGGAACGCAATTAACATACGCGGCGGAGCTACTACCGTATTATTTAAGGTATGTGCAAAGTATTTACCATCCGTACCGTTGACACGAATCTTTAAGCGACGTGCCTGTGCATCACCGAGATTGGAGCAGCTGCCCACCTCAAAGTACTTCTTCTGACGCGGAGACCATGCTTCAACGTCGATGGACTTTACCTTAAGGTCTGCAAGGTCACCGGAGCAGCATTCTAAGGTTCTTACCGGAATGTCCATGGTACGGAACAAATCTACCGTGTTCTGCCACAACTTATCAAACCAAACCGGGGATTCTTCCGGCTTACAAACCACAATCATCTCCTGCTTTTCGAACTGATGGATACGATATACACCGCGCTCCTCAATACCGTGTGCACCCTTCTCCTTACGGAAACACGGGGAATAGCTGGTCAGGGTATGCGGCAAGCTCTCTTCCTGTAAAATCGTATCGATATACTTACCGATCATGGAATGTTCACTGGTACCGATAAGATACAAATCCTCACCTTCAATCTTGTACATCATGGCATCCATTTCCGCAAAACTCATAACACCGGTTACAACATTACTACGAATCATAAACGGCGGAATGCAGTAGGTAAAACCTCTGTCAATCATGAAATCTCTTGCATAGGAAATAATGGCGGAATGCAATCTTGCGATATCACCCATCAGGTAATAGAAACCGTTACCTGCCACCTTTCTTGCCGCATCCAAATCAATGCCGTTTAACTTCTCCATAATATCGGTATGATACGGAATCTCAAACTCCGGCACTACCGGCTCACCGTAGCGCTGTACTTCTACATTTTCGCTGTCATCCTTACCAATCGGTACACTCGGGTCAATGATATTCGGAATTGTCATCATAATCTTTAATACTTTTTCGGAAAGCTCTGCTTCCTTTGCCTCAAGCTCCGCAAGACGCACCGCAGACTCCTCTACCTGCTTCTTCTTTGCTTCGGCCTCTTCCTTTAAGCCCTTTGCCATCAGTCCGCCGATTTCCTTGGAAATACGCTTTCTGTCCGCACGCAGGTTATCTGCTTCCTGCTGGGTCGCACGAGCTTCCCTATCCAGCTCAATAACCTCATCCACAAGCGGAAGCTTATTCTCCTGAAACTTGTTGCGAATGTTCTGCTTTACGATTTCCGGGTTTTCTCTTACAAACTTTAAATCTAACATGGTATGTCCTCCTATAAATAATTCTGCATGCTCACTTTGCCAACTCGGAAAAAGAAAAAACCGTCCCTTAGCTTTCGCCATGGGACGGAGTATCATCCGCGTTGCCACCCACGTTGCCGGTTTCCCGACCTCTCGTGTACGCTGTACGGGGCGTTCCCCGGGCTTTCACCCAGACTCCGAAGGTGGAAGGAACCCTTTGCCTGTCCGCTCGCACCGCCCGCGGACTCTCTGAAAGGCGCCGTGATTCTTAGTCTTCATCAACGTCATTGCGTTTATTATAGCGCAAAGCTATTAAAATTGCAATATCTTTGATTTAATAATTTCCAAATTTTCACTTCTTTTTATCATATAAACATCTCTGTCTATACTTCTCTTATTCTTCTGTTTTAGGCTCTTCCGCAGCAGGCACTTTCTCCTGTACGTTTACCTGTCTTACATAGCGCTTTCTGAATACTTCCGACCGTTCTACCTGCATCAACAGCTCCTTCGGGAAATAAACCGGAACCGGTCCGAACGGATTCACAATAAGTCCCGCATGTCCTCTGTTTACTTCTACCAAAAGATGCGGAAGCTGCATGGTTGCAAAACGCTTCGGCTGCCCCTCCTGGAACGCATCCTTCCACCCCAAGGTCGCCACTTCATCCGTAAATGCCGGGAAAACCACCTGGGAATCGTCATCTGCCTTCCTTAAGGAACGAAAGCCTACAAACGTCTCTTCTCCGAACGCCATACTTCCATCCTCCTGCGGTATCGGCGGACGTTCCATATAAAGCGGAATCACAAACTTAGCATAACAAAGCTCATATAAAAGTTCACCCATATATGCTGCATTCTGATACAAACGACTATACTCCATCATCAGACCGAACATACGAGGGTTTTCAATGACACGCTGTGCCATCTCGCCCTCCGCAGGCTTCACACTACTGAGTACCGCAAACTTAGATACCTCATTGATATCCTCGATATCCAATCCCAGACCCACCTGACAATCCTTTGCGGTTTCCACCACTTCACGCGGTCCCAATTCGATACCGATTACCTGCACCTCTTTTACCGGCTTACCCGGCTGGTACAAATACAAGGTATCTTCCTCTCTGACTCTTCCGTGCAAATTACCGATTACCATAACACCCTGTATACGGGCAGA
Organism: Lachnospiraceae bacterium; assembly: GCA_045596385.1. Taxonomy (GTDB): domain Bacteria; phylum Bacillota; class Clostridia; order Lachnospirales; family Lachnospiraceae; genus SIG307. Next base: position 2,401 of record JAZOCC010000026.1, on the reverse strand, counting down.
CTCAAATATCTCCTCTACCAAAAGCGAACAACGCTTTTCTCTTCCTTCCTTCTTATCTCCTACTTTTTTCCCCACAGACTTCATCTCTTTGTTCTGTGCCAATTCCGCTTCCTTACTTCTGCGGAACAAATCCTTCACATTAATCATTCCCTTTCTCCTCTCGTAACAAATCTTTTATCACTTCTCCCGCTATCATCAGTCCGGCCACCGACGGCACAAAAGAAATACTCCCCGGTACGGCTCCTGCCTCATGCTTTATGGGCTCTTCTTTCGAATACAATACTTTTACTTTGGTAATTCCGCGTTTTTTCAACTCGCGCCTCATCACCTTTGCCAGCGGACAAACGGAAGTCTTTTCAATGTCCGTAATCTCAAACCGTGACGGATCCAGCTTATTTCCGGTCCCCATACAGGAAATAACCGGCACTCCTGCCTCTTTCGCACACTTTATAAGCTCCAGTTTCGCAGTTACGGTATCCACCGCATCCACCACATAATCATACAATCTGAAATCAAAGGTATCTGCCGTATCCGGCAAAAAGAAACAATCCCGGCAGTCCACCTGAATCTCCGGGTTAACGGAACGTAAGCGCTCTGCCATCACTTCGGTCTTGGGACGACCTACCGTCTCGTAGGTGGCAATAATCTGCCGATTGATATTACTCACACTGACTGTATCCTTATCAACAAGCGTCAAAGCCCCCACTCCGGCCCGGCCTAAGGCTTCCGCCACGTATCCTCCGACACCGCCGACACCGAACAACGCCACATGTTTTTCTGCCAAACGGTCAACACCGTCTTCTCCGATTAAATATGCAGTCCGCTCCATGGATTCCTTCATCTTGTTTCTCCCGTTTCAAATCAAAAATGAGGTTGACGCGAAGCGACTCCTGCGCCAACCCCATTTATAATTTTACACGCTTTTTTACAAATTTGCAAGTCTTCCGTACGACTTCGTTCAATTAACGTAAGCTCTGAACATACCCTTTAATATCGGACGCATTTACATACTTCTTTACTTCACCGTTATTTACAACCACAAGGGTCGGTGCCTGCATAATACCATAGGTATCCACCATTGCCAAATCCTCTTCCGCATCTACGGTCTCATAGGACACATCCTTTAAGAATTCTTTTGCAATCTTACAGTTCGGACAGGTCTTTGTAGTGAAAAGATAGATACCGTCACCCTTCTTTTCCGGTGCGGAAATCTCTTCCATCTGGGTGTGCATTTCACTGTCCAATGTAATGCGGTTGGTTACCTTGTTTAACGGATCTGCCATAGTTCTGGACTGTGCCAGATCGTACAACTTACGGTTCTTGTACTCCTGGGTCTTACCTTCGTTCCAGTTCTGTACCGGACGATAATAACCGGTAATTCTGGAATATACCTCTGCCTTTGCACCACAGTGCGGACAGGTCCACTGCTCACCCGCAAGGTAACCGTGGGTCTTACAGATGGAATAGGTAGGAGATAAGGAATAGTACGGCAGCTTATAGTTCTTTGCAATGGTACGAACCAGCTTTGCCGCAGCCTCCCAATCCGGAAGCTTCTCACCGAGGAATGCATGGAATACGGTACCGGAAGTATACAAGGTCTGTAACTCATCCTGAATATCCAATGCATCGAACAAATCTGCGGTATAATCTACCGGCAAGTGAGAACTGTTGGTATAGTACGGAGTATCTCCCGCATTACCTGCGGTAATGATATCCGGATACTTCTTTTTATCATGCTTTGCCAAACGATAGCTGGTGGACTCTGCCGGTGTTGCTTCCAGATTGTACAAATCACCGTACTCTACCTGATAATCACTTAAGCGGTCACGCATATGATTGAGTACACGCTTCGTAAACTCCTGACATTCCTCCTGAGTCATGTCCTTACCGATCCACTTTGCATTAAGACCGGCTTCGTTCATACCGAGCAAACCGATGGTGGAGAAGTGATTCTCAAAGGTACCCAAGTAACGCTTGGTATACGGATACAATCCCTCATTTAACAACTTTGTAATAACGCTTCTCTTTACCTTTAAAGAACGAGCGGCAATATCCATCATACGGTCAAGACGGGTATAGAACTCTTCCTCACTGCCGGACAAATATGCAATACGCGGCATATTAATGGTAACTACGCCGATGGAACCTGTGCTCTCACCGGAACCGAAGAAACCGCCGGTCTTCTTACGAAGCTCACGAAGGTCAAGACGGAGACGACAGCACATGGAACGTACATCACTCGGCTCCATATCACTGTTAATATAGTTGGAGAAATACGGCGTACCGTACTTCGATGTCATCTCAAACAATAAACGGTTGTTTTCCGTGTCGGACCAGTCGAAATCACTGGTAATGGAATAGGTCGGAATCGGATACTGGAATCCGCGGCCGTTGGCATCAC
>JAZOCC010000025.1:0-37626 GCA_045596385.1 Lachnospiraceae bacterium | reverse complement strand
TTTACGAAATTTAACGAAAAACACAGCTTAATTTTACCATAACCCCGAAATAAAGTCTCTAGAATCCTTGAAAAAAGTAATTTTTTATGGTGTGGTGGAATTTACTCTTTCACACGGAATTTACTTTTACAAGTCACTTTTCTTAACTGCGAGCCTTCGTATGCACTTGACACAACCACTCATACGCCCCAAGCAACCCGCATCCCACACCGTAGCATACAATATCCTTTAGGTCAAACACGGACCCGATGACCACCGACAATACACGGTTGTCGGACAATCCAAGCACCTCCGCAATCCGGAAATATTGCAGCACTTCCACTCCCGCTGCGAATAGGAAAATGTAGAGTGGTAACAGACGCACTCTCTCCGGCAGAAAAATACGTACAAACGTATAGAGTAACATTACCACCAGTACATCTCCCACATAAGGACGCACAAAATCATCATGCACAAACAATGCAATTAACACTTCAATTATAAACAACACGATCGTGGCTATTAAATACGCAATTCGTTTTTTTCTTTTTTCCATATTTATCGCTTTTCCCTTCATCCCAAAACATCCAATACTCTTTCCACGCTTTTTTCTGCCGTATGTTGTTTTATCAATCCTTCTTTTGCATATGCTTTTGCAATCACCTTGTTTCCGTCTTGCTTTAAAGCAACTATCACAGGATTCATATTTGCCTTACCGCTCATTACCACAAATCCGGCTGTCTTCTCTTCCTCGTTTTCCGTTATAAGCGTTCCACAAGTTTTTACCTGCGAAATGATGTCCTGAAAAGAACACTCCTTTGGAATAATTCTCTCTGTCGTAACGCTCTCTGTCTTAAGCTTCTTTGCGACAAACTTTGCTCCGCCGCCCCACTTTCCCAGCAATTCAACAAGCAATCGATCCAGCACTTCTTCTTGCATAACTCTTCTCTCCCTTCCTCAATCCAAAATTCTCCATCAATTATACCACGTTCTTTTTTTGTTCGGCAAAGCCTTGTAAAAATACGTTTTGCCTTTGCGAATATTATATCACTTTTTCTCTCCCCGGCACAACCCCTTGCAATAAATGATATCTTCTGCCGATTTTCGCAGAAAATCAAAGATTTTCCATTGACTTTTTTCCTGTTTTTTCATACAATCAACGTATTGATGTACCCTTGGAGGCTTTTATGAATACACGAAAAGCACTTTTATTTCTTTTCATAAATACATTACTGTTGGGTGGTTTTCCGGATTTTCGTATGAATATGCAAAAAAGCTACCTGTTTCCGGAGCTTTCCACACTTCGGACCGTACCGGCAAAGACCTATGACCTCACAGCGTTAAAGTTTCCGGCACAGTTTCCTTCTCCCTACGAACTGATTGCCACCCCGACTCCGCGACCGACCCCGGCCCCGACAGCCACTCCGGCTCCGACGCCGACGCCAAAACCGACGCCGATTCCGACACAGGTTCCCCTCGGCAAGAAAAAGGTGCAGTCCACGAAGCCGGGCAACCTTACCTTTGACTGGCCGGAACCGGCCGCCTTAAATACAGACCCGGCTACCTATACACTTTTGGTAAACAAGGAGTATCCGATTTCCTCCAAATATATCCCGTATATGGTGGAACCGGAGGTCGAAATCTATCACAAAGGGATTAACGAACGCCGCTACCTACAACCGATTGCCGCTACTGCACTGGAGGAAATGTTTGCAGCTGCGGAAAACGACGGACTCCACATGGTATTACGTTGCGGCTTCCGCTCCTACAAATTGCAAAAATCGATTTATCTGTGGAATCTGAAAACTTTCGGCTACTACGAAGTAACCCGCTATCATGCACTGGCGGGAACCTCGGAGCACCAGACCGGTCTCGCCGTAGACCTCTGCTGTGAGGCCACCGATTATGAAAATAATTTTGATTTTCTGAACACGCAGGAATATGCATGGCTTTTGGAAAATGCCCATCTGTACGGCTGGATTCTCCGGTATCCGGAGGACAAAACGGAAATCACCGGCTACAACTTCGAGCCGTGGCATTTCCGCTACGTGGGTATAGAACTGGCTACTTATTTAAAAGAAAATGATATCGTACTGGAAGAATACTACGGTGTCTTTCCGACCACAAATCTCCTTGCGGTTCCGGAGGAATACTGGTCCTATCTTACAGAGGACGATTATGCCCTCATGCTGGAGGAAATTGCGGCTTACGAAAAGAAGCAGGAGGAATCGGCAAAGCTTCCGTCTCCGACTCCGATAACTGTGCCGGAAGATGACACGCCGGACATCACTCCGACTCCTACAACCGCGCCGGAAGATGACACACCGGATATCACTCCGACTCCTACAACCGCACCGGAAGATGAGGCACCGGATATCATACCAACCCCGTCCGCCGGCCCGGAAAACGAAGCCGCAGTTCCGGAAGAAGATGTAGGTTCTTCTGTACCGGGCAATGCTTCCGATTAAAAACGCACCGAAAAACACTTAGGATACACTTGAAAGGAGTTTGTTATGAAACACTTCCTTCAAAAGAAAAATTTACCAAAAGCCCGTTATATTATCTGCGGGCTTTTCTTCCTTTTATTTTTTTGGGGCTGTAAACAGGTAGAAACAGTCTTTTTTACGCAAAACTCCCTTACGGAGGTCCCTACACCCACCAGCGGCCTGATTATAGCGCCCACATTGCCGCCCGAGCCCACCGCCACTCCGGAACCGACCGCAACACCGGAGCCGACGCCGACACCCACACCTGCCCCGACACCCACACCGACGCCAAGACTGGTTACTCTGCTTGCAGTTGGCGATGATTTAGTTCACGGCAGCACTTTGGAGGGTGGTCTGCAGGAAGACGGCACCTACGACTTTAACCACTTTTATCAACACCTCACCGACGAAATCAGTGCCGCGGACATTGCAGTAATCAATCAGGAAACCATTCTCGGCGGTGATCAGTTCAAATATACCGGCTATCCGACGTTTAACACTCCGGATGCCATGGGACATGCTATTGTAAACGCAGGCTTTGATGTAGTATTGCATGCCACCAATCATACCATGGACAAGAAGGATAAGGGCGTGGAACACTGCTTAGACTTTTGGAAAACCACCTATCCGGACATTACGGTACTGGGAATTTACGAATCAAAAGCAGCGCAGGATACCGTTACTGTCGTAGAGAAAAACGGCATCCGTATCGCTATGTTAAATTATACCTACGGACTGAACGGAATCAGCATTCCGGAGGGAAAGGAACATCTTGTAACCCTGTTAAAATGGGCGAACCGGGACTATATCCGCTCTCAGATCCGTCAGGCAAAGGAGATTTCGGACTTTGTCATTGTGTTCCCGCACTGGGGTACGGAATATGTCTATGAGCCGGATAAAAACCAAATTGCCTGGACCAATCTCTTTGCGGAAGAATGCGTAGATCTGGTCATCGGCACCCATCCCCATGTATTGGAGCCGGTGGAATGGATTGACCGTCCGGACGGCGAAAAAATGCTGGTATTCTACTCTCTGGGCAACTTTATTTCCGGTCAGATCGAGGCACCGCGCCTCCTTGGCGGCATGGCAAATGTCACCATTACCGAGACCCCGGAGGGTACCTTCGAAATCTCCGACTGTTCTGTCATTCCTGTAGTCACCCACTACAGCGAACAGGTAGGGGACGGTACCTATACTACCTACCGTCTGTCGGAATACACCGAAGAGCTGTTACGGCTTCACGGCATCCACAAACGGGCGGAAGAAAGTGTTTTCACTCTGGAGGATACCTGGGCATTGGCACATGAGATTTTAGGCGAATATTTGGAAGAATAGAACTAGGGGCCTCACCGGAAACGGTGGGGCTTTTTAAAGGCAACCAAGCCGGAGACCTGTATGTTTTTTACAAATCGCAACGCTCCGTCAAACTTCCTTTAAGAGTGGCTAAGCCTTTCGGTGGCGTCCTCAAGCCTAAGCCACTCTAAAAGGTGATTTCGACTGCGCTAAAAACGCGACCCTTCGGGAAAAGTAAAAAACATACAGGTCTTCGCCTTGGTTTAGTCAAAAAGAAGAGGCCTCCACCGTTTCCGGCGAGGCCCTTTACAATACCTTCTCTTATTTATTTTCTACTTCGTCTTCTCATGGCATTTGCTTTCTCCGCCACAGCCGCATCCACAATCTCCGCCGCTGCATCCGCTACAGGAGATACCTTCCTTGTTCGCCCCGCAGCTTCCGCCCGAAGGACAGCCGATGCATTTTACACCGTTTTTCTTCGCTCTTACAATATAGACAATGGCACCGCCGAGAATAGCGACCAGTACAACAATGATAATTGCATTCTCCATAGGAAACTCCTTTCCAAAAGCATTCTGTTTCAATGGCCTCACGATCCCTTCACAGACCACCCGCTACACCTCTACTGCCATAACCTTCCGCTTACTCTATGCGCGCTGCTTTGCAGCCTTTTCCTTAGCCAACTCTTTATTGGTCTTAGCAATCATCGCCACAATAATTGCCACAAATACGGCAATAGCGATCATACCCGGGACAAAGCCCTTACCGAAGCTTCCTGTAGTGAATAACGTACCGAACTGGAATACGAGGCAACCTACGGTGAAGCCTACGCCAAGCTGCAATGCGATACCTCCCCAGAGCCACTTTGCGCTCTTCATTTCCGCATTCATTGCTCCGATGGCTGCAAAACACGGCGGGGTATATAAGTTAAACATCAGGTAGGCCAACGCCGCTGCCTTTGTAATCGCAAATGCTGCAGCAACCTCTGCACCTGCGCCCTCCATAAGTTCAAACTCTTCGGTATCGATTAAATTCTCAAGTCCTACAAAACAAACCGCCAAGGTACCTACTACGTTCTCCTTCGCAATAAAGCCGGTCACCGCTGCGGCTGCCATCTGCCAGGACAGAACTCCGATTACCGGCACAAGGAGATATGCAAACGGACCAGCAATGGAAGCAAGAATAGAGGAATCCGCACTCTCCGCCACCGTAAAGCTCCAGGTGAAGGTCTGCATGATCTGCACTACCGTGTTACAAACGAGAATAATGGTAGCTGCCTTTACAATATACGCCCAACCTCTGCCGCACATGGTGGTAAACGCTCTCCAAAGACTCGGAACCTTGTATTCCGGAAGTTCAATAATAAAGTAAGACTTTTTCGCACTGTTTCCTGTAATCTTGTTTACTAAAAGAGCTCCGAGGAAAATCAATGCGATACCCACAAAATATACTACAAAGCTGATAACACCCTTATTTTCCGCAAAGAATGCTCCTGCAAACAGGGAAATTACCGGAATCTTTGCACCGCACGGCATAAACGGAGCCAGCATCGCCGTTGCTCTGCGCTCCCGCTCGTTACGAATGGTACGGGTGGCCATAACACCCGGAACCGCGCATCCGATGGTGATAACAAACGGAATTACAGACTTGCCGGACAGACCCACCTTCTTAAAAATCGGGTCAAGTACAACGGTCGCACGTGCCATGTAGCCGCAATCCTCAAGCAGCGCAATAAGGAAATACATTACCATAACCAGCGGCAGGAAACCGATTACCGCAATCACCCCGCCGATGACACCATCCACCAAAAGAGCGGACAAAAGCGGATTTGCATTCTCAAAGAAACCGCCAATCCAGCTTTGGAATGTCTCCAGCCAGCCCACTAATGCATCCGCCACAAACGGTCCCACCCATGCCTGGGAAATTTCAAACACCAGGAACATAATCACCGCAAAAATCGCAAGACCGGCAATCGGATGGGTCAGTACCGCATCAATCTTATCCTGGGAATTCTTATCCTTGGTCCGTACCTTACGAGTCTCCACCTCTGCCACAACCTTTTTTACAAAGGCAAAACGCTTCTTATCCGCTGCCACAACAGATGCTTTGTCCGTCAGGTCAACAAGCCCCTGGTCAAACGGAGCCCTCTGCACAGAACCGGCTGCTGTTACGGCAGCCGTTACAACCTCCTTAAGACCCTCTTCATTAAACGTAGTCGAAACCGTCTCAAATACCGGACAGCCTAACTTCCCGGATAACTTTTCCACATCAATCTTCGTTTTCTTCTTCTCGTTAATATCACTCTTGTTCAGCGCCACTACCACCGGAATTCCAAGCTCCAGAATCTGTGTCGTGAAAAACAAGCTACGGCTTAGATTCGTCGCATCTACGATGTTGATAATAACATCCGGCTTTTCATTCTTTATGTAATCACTGGTAACGCTTTCTTCCGAAGTAAACGGAGACATGGAGTATGCACCCGGAAGATCTACGGCTACCAGCTCCTCAGAGCCCTCATACATGCTCTTCTTAATCTTGCTCTCCTTCTTATCTACCGTAACGCCTGCCCAGTTTCCTACCTTTTCATTTCTGCCGGTAAGGGCATTGTACATGGTCGTCTTACCGCTGTTCGGATTTCCCGCAAATGCGATTCTCATCCTTGTTCCTCCTTAACAAAAAATAATTATGTATCCCCCGCCTTAGGTAGCAGAGGCTAACTCCCGTATAATAAAAAAATTAAATCTTGATTGATGATGCCAATTCCCGGTCAATGGTATATCTGCCATCCTTAATCGCAATGACGCATGCACGCTTCATGTGAGAAATTACCGTCACCGGCTCTCCGCTGTAACAGCCCAGTGTAAAAAGAAATGCGTCCAATTCCTCATCATCCGTAGCAATCTCTTTGATAATATATTCTTCACCAACCTGTGCCTCTGCTAACGTCATAACTGCCTCCTGACTAAACAATCAAAAATCAAGCCTTTTCAGTTAGTCGTGACTAACTGCTGATAAATTTATATCACACAAAAAAAAATTTGTCAAGTGCCCTTCTTCAAATTTTTCCAGATTCTTCAAAAATCACGTTACTACTTTGTGCTCGCTTTCCGCGCCTTCGGCATAGCAAACAGCTTCTTCTTTACGGTAACCGCTTCTTCCTCCTCATCCGCACGTCGAAGTTCAGTCTCATCCAAATCAATGACTACCGCAGACTTCCCATCCTGTACAACGGTATCCTTTGCTTCGTTCTCTTCATTAACCATACCGTACAAGCGTCGCAGGGATTCTGAAATCATGACGCCTTCCTCTTCTCCGTCACTGTATTTCTGAATCTCCTCGTTAATCGCCAACATCTTACGGTCCAAAAAACCTACCAGATCCGCACACTCCTTCAGCTCCCGTCGGATATTCTCCGGGGCATTCCCTTCGAACTTATAATACATCTTATGCTCCAGGCTTGCCCAAAAGTCCATAGCAATGGTACGAATCTGAATCTCCACCTTCGTATCAATGGTCATATCCGACAGAAAAATCGGTACAGACACAATCATATGATAGCTGGTGTATCCGTTAGGCTTAGGATTCGCAATATAATCCTTAATCTTCAGTACCTTAACATCGCTCTGCTTCCGGATAAGGTCGGATATCTTATAAATATCCGACGTAAAGGAGCAGATAATTCGAATGCCCGCCACATCATTTATATAACGCACGATATTCTCCACTGTTACCGCCCTGCCCTGATGACGCAGCTTCTTTGCAATGCTCTCCGGAGACTTAATCCGGGCGGAAAGATGCTCAATCGGATTATACCGGTGAGCCATCTGAAACTCCGCATTTAATATCTCCAGCTTCGTATTCACTTCCTTTAATGCTGCCGAATAAATCAGCTGCATCCGCTTCCACTCATCCAAAGACGCAGTCGGCGCCGGCACATATTTATTCAGTGAACGACGCTCCGGAGCCTCCTGCTCCTGTTCCATGCATTCCTGTGCTGTGTCCTTGTTATCTCTGATTTCGCTACTCAACAAACTACCTCCACAATCATCTATAACCTTATGTATCCCGTCCGCCTTCAAAAGGCTTATCATTAACCATAGCTTTCTGTTATACATATCCTATCATAAACTTATGAACAAACTTTGAAATATTTAATTTTTAATGGAATTTTAATCTTTCCGAGGTTAATTAACATTGTTCAAAACGACATGGTTTTTTCCTTCCCTATAAAGCCAAAAGGGCCACGCATTTCTGCGTGGCCCAATACATCCTGTTACTGTAATGTAATCGAGATATCATCAACATAGAACTCTGCCGTCTCGTTCGGGGATTCGAAGTAAACAATAATCTTTTTAATGCCTACCGGAATCGTGTAAGTATTATTAAACTTAATCCATTTACCGTCTTCCATCTCGGTACCGGTAACAATCGGCGTATAGGTCGTCGTTTCACCATCGTTCTGCTCCGCCGTCATATTTACCTGTAACGGTGTGGTGTATTCATGATATACCCAGTAAGTCACATCAATGGTCTTTCCTGCCAAATCATACTGTGACAGGTCTGCCTGTACACCGTGCCAATTCTGCAAACGACCCTTTACTGCCATACACATATCACTCTCGTGTCCACCGTATACAAGAGACGGCTGACCGCTACCACGAGACTGGAAGTATGCTTCGTTATCCTCGAAATCAAGCTTAATCGGAACAAACGGAACCTTTACCTGCTCCTCGTAATCCGGATTTGCATCGACGCTACTCTTCGGATCATAACCGATCACAATCTCGTCCACCAGGAAATCTGCCGTATCGGAGCCCGGAAGCTCGAAGTTAATCTGCGGAACCTTTACGTTTGCATAGACCGGTACAGTACCTTCCACATAGGTCCATTTTCCGCTCGGAATACCCTCTACAGATACTCGTTCCGGCCAGGTTGCCGTACCATCCGGTTTATTTACCTGCAGGGTTGCAGAGAAATCCATCGGCGAACCGGCTTCATGATATACCCAGAAGGAAATATAAACTTCCTTACCGATAACATCAAAGGCCTGATTATTTATGTTCTTAAAGTCAATACCGAGACCGTTCCAAGCCTGGGTACGTCCCTTAACCTCAAAGCATGCACCGGAGTAGCCTCTCTTCTTAATCTCCAACGTAGCACTTCCTCGCGGAACAAAGAGCTGAGCCTCCACTTCATCCTCTGCCTTCAGGGAATGAATGATTGTGTACTTAGAAACATCAATGGTCGATGTATTTCCACCCTGAGCACCGCCCTGGGTATTTCCCTGACCGCCCTGAGCACCACCCTGGGCCGGATCCTGACCGGAAATTACGATATCATCCAAAGTAAAGTCGGTTACGCCTTCTGCTTCAAAGTAAATAATTACGGTCTCCGCATTTGACGGAATCGTATATACTCCGGAGCCCTCTACCCAGTTGCCCGGCAATACAGTCTCCGTTGTGGTTATGTTATTGTACTTCTCGGTTGCGGAACCTACTGCTGTCCACTGCATGGAACAAATGACACGTGCCTTCTGCTTCGCATCATGCTTTGCGGCAAACTTAACCCAAATCTTGGAGCCCGCCAGACCATGCTCGGTCAAATCAATCTGTGCACCGTTCCAGTCAGCGGTACGACCGGATACAGCTAATGCATAATCATCCTTGTATCCGCCGTTTTCCACATTCAGTACCGCGGTACCTCTGGATACGAACGGATTGGTCTGATCTTCGAAATTTGCATAAACACCTTCAAAATTGCTGGTACCGTAAGCCGTATTCGCCGGAACGGAACTATACGGGTCATAGGTCAGACGAATGTCATCAAAATAGTACGGGTCCTTGGAAGAGGACATCTCAATACTGATATTCGGGTTGATGAGGTTGGAATACACCGGAATATCACCTTCAATCAACGCCCATGTACCGCTCGGAACACGGGTAATGGTAATGGATTCCGGGGATTCGGTAATACCGTCCGGTCTCTTACCCTGTAATCTGCATACAAAATCTGCCGGCAAACCGGTCTCCTGATATACCCAGGCTGCTACGTGTACTTTCCGACCGGATACATTCTTCAGATTGCCGTCCGTATCCTTGAACTCCAAGAATACACAGCTGTTCGCATCCTCACGATTGGATACATAAAAAGAAAACTCTCCGCTATGTCCGATCTTCTTTACGGACGGAGAACAAATACCTCGTACCGTAAAATTCGAAACCTGATTATAATCTTCACCGTCAAGCTCGATAATCTTTAAGTTGTTGGCATCCGGTGCCGTGGTAGGCGTCGGTCCGTCCGGTTGCTCTACTGCCGGGGTCGGTGTATTACGCGGAGCCAGGGTCGGCAATACATACGGGTTACCGCTGCTGCCGCACGCCGTCATAAACAACGTTGCCGCCATCAGTAAAGAAAAAGCGCATAAACTCCTTCTTTTTTTCATCGCAAAAACCTCCTCTACATATATAGATTAAGCCATATCTTATGTAATAAACAGATAAAATCTCCTCTACTTATATAATAACAACTTTATCCCGAATCGTCAATAGATTCTTCGCTTTCAAACGACTATTTTATCATTTTTTCTCCCCATTTTGGCAAATATTTTCAGACAACTGCATATCAAAATCCGGAATGAAACTTTCCATTGCCGTCTCTCCCTCCTGAAGGAATCCGTGACCGATTCCAAGCTCTACCGCAAAACCGGTTACCTCCTCATATTCCGCCTCCGTGACCCTTCTGCAAAGCTCCGGAAAGCCTTCCGCATGAGGAAGAGGCGTGTACTGGTTCAGAATACTGACCGCCACCGAATCCCCATAAGTTTCGTACAAATACCGGAGTACCTGCTTTGCCTCCTCCGTTCTCCCCGGCAAAAGCAAATGCCGTACAATCACTCCCCGGCGCATCAACGCCCCGTCGGGATATTCGACGGCATTTTTCCATACTCTGCCGTCCATCTCATATTCCGCCCCCTGTACCTGCCGGACCATCTCCGCAATGGCCGCCTTTGCAATCTCCGGATAATCCGGTGCATGAGAGTACCGTCCGGCCGCAGCCTCATCCAAATACTTCAAATCCGCCAGATAAATATCTACCAATCCCTCCATCCGGCGTAACGCCGCCACGCTTTCGTAGGAGGAGGTATTATACACCACCGGCACCGTTACCCGTGCCAGTTTCAAAGCCTTCTCAATCTGCGGAATATAATGGCTTGGGGTCACCAGATTAATATTGTGACAGCCCTGCTGTTCCAGAGAACAAAACGCCTCGGAAAGCTGCTCCACAGAAAGCTTACTTCCTGCCTTGCCTGCCGCAATCTTATAATTCTGACAATACACACATCGTAAGTTACAACCGGAAAAAAATACCGTGCCGGAGCCTTTTTCTCCGGAAATACAAGGCTCCTCCCAATAATGCGGTGCAACTCGTGCCACATAAACATCTTCCGTCATACCGCAAAATCCGCGCTCTCCCCGACTCCGGTCCGCCGGACATCTGCGGGGACAAAGTGTACAGCCCATGGTTTTGTCCTGCCTTTCCTCCTCAACTTCCCCGTTGCCGCGGAATCATCATACAAAATGAGCTTCCTCTGGTATACTGGGTACGAATCGTGATTTTTCCTCCGTGACCGTCCACAATCAGCCGGGCAATGGAAAGTCCCAATCCATGACCGTCGATATTTTTTCCGCGTACCGTATCTGCCCGGAAAAACCGTGTAAAAATCCCTTCCAGCTCTTCCTTCTTCATCCCGATTCCCGTATCCTCCACCGTAATCTCGCAAGCTCCTCCTTTATTTCTGCAAAAAACAGAAATCCGGTCTCCGTCCCCTGTATACTTTACGGCATTATCCACAAATACCCGGAGCGCCTGTTTTAGCATCTGGCGGTCACCGTAAACGGAAACCGTCTCACAAACGGGACATTCAAACTGCCGCCGGTCCGTCATATAGCCGAACTCCTTCTCCAGCTCCCGTACCACCTCAGCCATATCAAACCGTGCTTTTGCAAAAGGTAGCTTCTTCCGTTCATGCCGGGACAAAAACAGCAACTTGTCCACCAGATCCTGCATGGACTTCGCCTCGGATTCAATGGCCTCTATGGACTCGGCCAGTATTTCCTTATCTTCTGCCCCCCACCGGCGCAGCATGGAAGAATATCCCTGCAATACCGTAATCGGCGTACGAAGCTCATGAGATGCCTCCGACACAAACTGCTTTTGTGACTCGTACGCCTCCTCCATCCGGTCCAGCATCCGGTTGATTCCCTCTGCCAGCTCCCGCAATTCAGCCTCCGTAGCCTCCGGATCCAGCCGGTTGCTGTGAAGATTCTGCAAGGTCATCCGGTTTACACGGTCCGACATCCGGGAGGCGGAAAGCAATACGGTTTTTACAATCAGATACACCGCTGCCGTCGCCAAAGATGCCACTACCAGATACCACAATCCGAACCACAGCATCTGTCCGGCGATTTCTCCTCCGTCCTCTCTGCAATCAAACACAAATTCCGCCTCACAGACAGCATCATACAATACAATCGTGGTCCTGTATCGTCCGAACAATACCCGCTCTCCGCCTTCTTCCGGCAAAGCCCAGTTCCCGATAAAAAACAAGTTCTCCGGATGGCCCACACGATAAATCTCTTTTCCGGTATCCGCTGAACGCAAACGAAGCGTGGTCTCCCGGTCCGCCGGTAACTCCGCATTCTCTTCTCCTGCCGCAAAACGTTCCAGAAATGCTTCTCCGGTACGCTCCAGCTCCCTTCGGACACCCCGCAACCGCAGTACTCCGAACAGTAGCACCAGAAGAATTCCCATGCAAAGAAATACCGCCGCAGTCATGCGCGAAATACGCCATGCAAAGGAACCGGAGCCCTTTATTTTTGATACTTTCGTCCTAGTCTTCCTTTTCATCTCTTATCCGATACCCCACTCCCCGCACCGTTTCCAACAACCGGATTCCGCAGGGTTCTTCAATCTTTTGACGAAGATAACGGACATACACGTCCACCACATTGGTATCTCCCGCATAATCATAATCCCATACGGCAGACAACAACTCATCTCTAGACACAGCCCGGTTCTTATTTTTCAATAAAAATGCCAGCAAATCAAACTCCTTTTTCGTCAGAGTCACCGGAGCACCTTTAAAACTCACCAAACGTGCCGCCGCATCCACGGTCAGCTCCCCGTAGGTAAGCAGTTGCCGGTCCGCCGGAGACTTTCTTCCCCGTGGCTTTAACACGGCACGGATTCGCGCCAGCAGCTCCTCAATGGCAAAAGGCTTTGTCATATAGTCGTTGGCCCCCAAATCCAGACCGGCCACCTTATCCGTTACATCCCCCTTTGCGGTCAGAATAATCACCGGAACCTCCGACTCCTGTCGGATTCGTCTGCAAACCTCCATGCCGGACAGCTCCGGTAGCATAATATCTAACAATACCAAATCCACATCCGGCGAAAGCGCCTTTGCAAGCCCGGTCCGCCCGTCGCCTGCCGTCTCCGTTTCATAACCCTCGTGGCGCAGCTCCAGCTCCACAAAGCGGGCAATCTTACTATCGTCCTCCACAATCAATATCTTTGCCATACCCATACTCCTATCTTATCAAAGGAAAAACGAGTCCGCCGCAAAACAATGTGCGGCGGACTCCTTCTGTCACTTATTATACTTTTGTTACTTCCGCTTAGTCTAAGTCGAACAAGCCTCGCGGAATAATATTTACTACGGTATCACCATCCGTAATCAGCTCCTGAGGAGTTCCCGCAAACGCAGTCTTCTTTACTTTTACCTTTATCTGGGTTGCAGTTACCGCCGTCTTTCCGTCTACTGTCTCCAGCTTCATCGGAACATCCACATAATAAATCTTATCCGAATCCGCCTCGTAGGCTACCGTATCATCCATAAGCTTATCATCCGCCTTACGGTATGCCGCAAATGCCTTCAGTTCGGTTAATGCACCGGATGCATTCTCCATATAGAATGTCAGCTCATATGACGGAGAACCTCCTACGGAAGTATTCTCGTGAATATAGAACTCCACACGCTTGGATACTGCACTTACTGTATCCACATACTTAACGCCGGTGTCTTCATCCGTTTCCCACTGTCTATAGGAATCATATGCTCCCATCTCTGCTCCGCCCAACAACGCATCACTGTCAGAGGAATCTACATCAACACAAAGGAAGTAGTCTCCGGTAGTTACATTCTTGGTAGCATCATCATTGGTCACCGCAATTCGTACCGGCTTTGCCGCCGCACGATACGCAGCAACGAAGGTATTGATAAACAGCTTGATTTCATCATCGCTCATACTACCGACATGACCCATACCGGAATAGGTAATATTTCCGTAATTGTAAATGTAATAGTTATTACGTACATCGTTAGAAGTAGCGTTATAGAACTTCTCTATCTTACTTCTGTCTCTTGAATCATCATAAGCACCGCTGCCTGTGAGACAATACCATACGGTCAGATTCTCGTTTTCCAAATCCAACTGATAATACTGCGGATGGGTTCTCGCAACACTAATCGTATCCGGAATCTTGTACGGATACTGGGTAATGGCACCGGAATTAATCCTTGTTACCTTTTCTGTTACCAGATTGTTTTCCAATTCCGTCCAACGATATACATGACCGTTTGTAAGACCCTGTGCCAGAGCATAACCGCTATTAGTTAATAAATCATTGATTGCATCCGGATCTGACGTGGTTACCAGCGGGTAATCCGCACGAAGTCCCGCAGATACCGAAGTTGTGGAACCGGCCAGTGCACTTACATCGTAACGGTCCATTCCGTAACGGTCACGGAAGGCCAGCGTAAGCTCCTTGCCCCAGATGTCATTCGGGTCATGTCCTACCATAGAAGAAGCATCATGGGTATATAACACCGCTTTTCCGGCTGCCGTGAATGCATTAATGGCATCTAAGACTATGGTCTCCTTTACACCGTCATACCGGTCACCGAAGCCGAGAATAATCATTTCAAAATTATCCTTTATGTAATCTGCATCACTAGCCAACTCCGTCAGAAGATCCTCTTCGGACTTACGTACAAAGGTAAGCTCCAAACCGTTAATATCTCTTGTCCAAGTCCAGAACTTCTGCTGAATCGAATCAAGTCCTGTCTCGCCGTTTTCCGGAAGCATTAATACATTTTCTCTGTCATCACCGTCTGCCGGCATTGTAATCTGCAGAATACGAAGCGGTTCCTTCTCCGAGGCCTTAATTGCGGACAAGCCGCTTAAGGATGCGTGTACGGTACGCTTTTCAACTGCCGGTGCGCCGGCACCGTAATAATCGTCCGTGTTTACCAAATCCAGTTTCCATGCAACCGCACCCTTACGGTCGGAGACATGCTTTGTCACGACATACGTTCTGCCTGCCTCAACGATACCTCCGGTCCCGCCGCCGCCGGCCAATCGTACGCTGACACCATTCATTCTTTCATCTGTGGAATATACACCGTCACCATTAATATCTACATAAAGCGCCACTAAGTATTGCGTTCCGGCCGGAGCCTTTACCTTAAAGGTAAAGCTTAAGGTATCACTGCTGAGATACTTTTCGCTGTCATTGGTCTTCGTTCCGTCATACAATAACGGCTTTGCGGTAAACTCCATTTCCACACGGCGGCTCTTTGCCAGCCCGTTCCGTACTGCGGTTTCCGTTGCATAACGGGTAGAGCTCTTGCTTAACGCATACTCATAAATCGGACTGCTGACACGATTCTCCGCAAAATCATATACATTGGAGTTACGGTCAATTGTCGTAACAATGTCGGTTGCAGTCTCATCTGTAAAGAAGCCTGTTCCGAACAGTACCGGTGCCCCGGACTGCACATACTCAACCAGCTTCTGCTTTGCTAATTTTGTCAAATCGTTACCGGAAAGCGGATAATTCGCCTCCGCACTATCAATCAGAACCGGCGTCGGAGTTGCTCCCGGCGCATTGGTCGGAGCAGCCGGATTCGGTGTCGGCGACGGCAGACCTAACCAGCCCTGCATACCGCCTCTGTTATTGTAAATTACCGGACCGTTATGGGCATAAATAAACTCTGCACCAAGTGTATCGGTAAAGTCCATACTCCAGTTATCGGCAAGGGTATTCACACCCACATAAATCAAATCGTATTCACTGACACATTCCACCTGCTTACCGATAAACTCGGAGGTAGACATACGCTCTACGGTAGCCGGCTTTGTCGTATTGCCGTACATGGCAACAAAGGCATTCCAGAACGTATCGTTTGTTACTGTACCGGAGGTTGTACCGCCCTTATAGCTTGTGGCCGGCTGAAGCTCCAGAATCTTATACTGATGGTTGTTTCTCGCCGACGGACCGTTGTCCAGACCGTTCAAGAGATAATACAATACCTCTGCTGTCGTTAAGGATGTCTTCGGCACACCGATGCTGTCGAAGAATTCATATACCTCCCGGCCGTACTGGTCGTTGGCTACACCACAGGTTGCAGTGAAACCGGTGGTAAGATAAGTACTACCGTCATAAATATGAATACCGTTACGTACCATGTTCTGGGCACCGCCGGATGCATACTGGAAGATCGTCGGAGCAGCGTTATTCATAATTCCGAAGGTATTCAGTACCGCCGCATTGTCCTGGGAATCCAAAGAACCTACGTCAGGAAGCAAACCGCTCTTCCACGGATACAGAGACTGATTTACCCAGAGACGCTGTCCGTCTCCTTCATAATGCGTTAACAACGGTGTTGTATAGGTTCTTGTGATATCCGTAGCCCCAAGGTTATAGGTCTTAGTATAGGAATGGGTCGGGAACGTGGTCGGGCTATTGAAAAAGCTCTCCAGTACCGCAGTATCCATCATATAAAGCAACAAGTACAGCTTATATAAATTGTCCTGAGACCCTTTATCGGTAAAGGCCATATTTACGTTTCCGTTCGGTGTATTACATTTTAAGGTCACATCCTCATAGGTAGAGGAAAAATAACCGTAGGTGTGGGTATCCCAAATCACCGGCAACGGATTCGTCACACTGGAGGCTCTCTTATAAATCTCCAGTGCCGCCGGCCAGTCTAACGGGTTATCGTTAAAGGTGGTAATGGTCTTACCGGAACCGTCTACGATCTTACGGTTTAACTTACAAAGCAAACCGGAGGTATCATAGCCCTTAAAGCTCTCATAGGTGCTTACTGCTGCTCCGGAAGAATCCACACAACAGATACTGATTAAATCCGCTCTTTCAATCAGCGCCTTATTAATCAGTTCCCCGTCCACCTTAATATTCAAATCCTCCGGGGTTACGGTATAAACCACGCTCTTATAAGCCGCAATACGCTCATCCAGCGTCGGTCTGCCCGGTGCTTCCTGATACGGAATACGTTTGCCGTTGGTATCATACTCATAGGCAAGACCTACGCTCTCCTTCAGGAAAATGTTTTTATGTGTATACTTCTTTATATTCTCGACTACATAATGCTCCTTACCCTCAAAGAACATCTTGAACTCGCCGCTTTCATCCGGCTCATGAGTAGGATTCTCATAAGCTGCGGTTTCCGGCCACCCCATAGTTTTACAGGTCTGTGCCGGAAGCGGCGTCCATAAAACATTACCCGGATGAGTCGCATCCGCCGGCGTATAGGTCGCTGTATCAACAAGCCGCTTATAGGTACCTGCACCATCCGGCGTATAAGTACCGTCTCCGTTATCCTTATATTTTGTTCCCGCATAACCAGCTTCGGCCACCTCATATTTATAAGTCAGCACCTGATTATAATTTCCCGAACCGTCACTCACGACCTTCATGGTGCCGTACTGCTTCACATCGGTTCTTACAATCGGGGAATCCGGATAATAGGACGGCTTTCCTTCCGAAACCCAACGATACTCTGCAGGCATGGAGGTTGTCGTATACAGCTGATTCAAGCCCGGAATGGCATGGTTTGCATATTCTGCCTTCTTCATATCGATCGGCTCACAGCCCGCAATATGATATCCGATACTGCCCATACCCTCGTACGGAACAATCTCCAAGATAAAGAACGGATTCTCTGCCGTTCCCTTCGCTGCGGTCGTACTGGTCGGCGGCGGCTCGATTTTGCCGTCATCATCCACCGTATATCGCTTGGTTACCGTGCCGTCTGCCTGCGCACTGCGGTCTCTGTCCGACTGTGCAAACACGGCAATACCGGCTGCAAACGCAACCAAAACCAAAACCAAACTTATGATAATACGTGTTTTCTTGGTCATAGGTTTTCCCTCCTCGTTACTAGTTTCTTTCTACATTCTGAAGCCGGATTAATGAAGAGCTCGTATAAGTCTTCTGATCCACCTGATACTCTATCGTTACGGATGTACCGTAATAATCATTATACATGAGCGCATTATCTCTGATATCCTTAAAGTTATCTCTTCCCGATCCAAGGGAAAAGTTTGTCACATACTGGGCCAGAAATGTTGTCTTTCTGTCCGCATCCTTTATTTCTTCCACCCGCTCTGACGTCGTAGCTGCTGTCGTCTGCCCGAACCGCAGCTCGTTTCCGATATGCGCCAAAACATAATAATCGGTACCTCTCTGTACCTCCAGCGCTGCCGTTACACCCGTCGGGCGTTCGGAAGCACCCACCATCTTAAAATCACTGGACTCCTGAATCAGCTCCGTAATAAAGAGCTCTGTCATCTGGGACTCCATCTGTAGCATTACCTCGGAATTCACGTTCCGGTAATGACGCAGACCGGAGGTCAAAAATCCCATCACAGCCAGCATTACCACACCGGAAACCAATATGGAAACAATCAATTCCACCAAGGAGAAACCACTGTCGGATGCTATGCCTTTTTTTCTCTCTGCTTCCATCGCTTCTCCTCCTTTATTCGATATAACATCTGCCGGTAGTCTTTACCATACGCACTACCCTGGTATCCGAACCGTTTACAACAAGTCTGGTATAATCACTGTCAAACGCCCCGTTGGACTTCAAATACACAATCTCGCAAGGGGTAGACGAATCAATCGCCGTCGGCGTATCCCCATCATTCTCCGCAAAGGAAATGGTCAGGGCATTATCGCCGATTTCTACCTTTTCAAGCTCTGTGGTAGTTCCTCCGCTTACCTTCAGAATCCTACCGTAATAACCGTCGCTCTCCGCCACAATTTGAAGCTTTATCGTCTCTCCTGTATTGGTCGCCTGGGTTTGTAGTTTTGCCCGGTTTAACACCGCCACCAGCGACTCTGCCGCACTGGAGGCATCCATATTGCGAATAAAGGAAAATCCCACTACCGCTCCCGCAGAAAGAACTCCCATAATCAGCACTACCACGATAAGTTCCACCAGTGACATGCCCGCATTATTCAATTTTCTTCTGCTCTTTTTCATACTTAAGCCTCCGTCTGCTCCTCATCCTGTTGTTTACTCATTCTTCTGCCAGTTCTCAAAAGAAATGGACACTGCCTCCGAAGAAAGCCACGGTGTTGCCGGTGCACCGCCGCTGCCGCTTGTAGCTCTGAAATACTCC
This sequence comes from Lachnospiraceae bacterium, assembly GCA_045596385.1. GTDB lineage: Bacteria > Bacillota > Clostridia > Lachnospirales > Lachnospiraceae > SIG307. The sequence goes on along the minus strand of JAZOCC010000025.1, from coordinate 18,377 downwards.
TGCACCTCCGGCACCGTCAACAAAGCCTCTACCGCCGTTTTATTGCTGGTCAGAGTACCGCTGCTGTAAATCTCCACGGCATTCGTCTGACTCGGGTCCTTCTCGGTTCCGTCTGCCTTGATTCCTCCGGTAGCCAGAATCAACCCGCTGAAATTCATGGAAGACTTCTTTAACGACAGCTTACCGTTTACCAGAATAATTCCGTCTTTGTTCGGTGACTCTAACGTAAGCTCCGCATCTCCGTCATATACCCAGAAATCATAAGTAACACCGCCCACTTCGTAAGAGTTCTTCACCCACGTATCATCCGGAACACTATTAAACTTTTCCGGTTTAATAATCTGATTCGCTATTACATCGTAGCCTCTTCCTGTGGTTGCGGTAGCATCCTTACGCAAATAGGTAAACATGCTATTGGTACGGGTCATTGCCTGTACCCGGGTACCGTCCAGATAAGCCAGTGCTGTTGTTGGCTCCTGTACACCGTAGGTACCGGCACCTGCGGAATCATAGGAAAATGCATTTGCCAGCGTATAGTTATTTGTCGCCAGCTTAATGGTACTTGCACCTAAGTTAGCCAGTCGTTTTCTTATACCGGCCGACAACTCAGGAATATCCATATAATCCTTAAAATACTTCTGTGCCAGCTGCTCATTCTTAAAATTAAGATACAAATATACAAACTCCGTAGCACCGCCATCCAACTTTACGTGACGCACCACATAATTGTTCTCGGTTAAGATAGGATCTCCTGTCGTTGGGTCCGTCGTATAATCCAAATACTCCAGGAAAGAGAAGGTCTGGTCTGTATATCCTACTTTATAACTAATATCCGTACCGGTCAAAAGGCTACCGCCCGCCGCTGCCGCATTATACTCTGCCAGGGTCATCGGGTTATGCTTTGTGGAAAGACATTCGCCCGGAACCAGATACATACTCTGCATATCCTTATATGCAACGGACTCACCCTGAAGCACACCCAGTGCATTTGCTGCACCGCCCGCTGCCCAGAGTCTGTCACGGATATAGGAGCGTCCGGTCAATATCAAATTGGTGGTTCCGCTCAAATCCAGAACAATATCCTTTGCCGTATTAATGGTAATTGCACTGCTGGCCGCAGACGCATCCACTGTAGCGTCTCCGCCGCTGTAGCCCACATACTCACCGCCGCTGATGACAACCTGGGAACCGGTATGTTCAATCGCATCGATGGTTAAGTCGTCGGATACATAGAAATTGGAGTCGGCATACAGCTTACCGCCGTCGGACACGGTTACGCCGTTGGCCCAGATACCGTCACCGCTTGCCTGAGTACCGCCATTCACGGTCAAGGTAGCACCGTCGTTAATTTCCAGCTCTTTTCCTACCAAGAATTTCTTCGCATTATTCACATTCAGGGTCATAAGCTCGTTATTATGACGCAGGGAATTCTTCGTATAAAGATTACCGTTTACGGTAACGGTCTGGTTTGTATTTAATTCCGTCGTAATATCCTTGCCGGCAATCAATGCAAAATCCGTAAAATCACAGCCCACGCCGGTAGATACACTGCCATCCACATTCGGGATTACCGTTTTTACCTTAATATCCGTACTGACGGAGGTTTCGGTACCGCTCGCGGAATACGTGAAGGTCGCATTTTTAATCGTAATTTCACTGTACTGCACTCCCGTTACCGGATCTGCACTTAACGGCACGGTATCCACATCACCGAAGACAATATTCACATCCAAGTCTGCCGGGTCAACACCCAATGCATCACTCATAATCACTTTGGCAGCATCGCTCTGGGTTACCTCTGCCTCAAAGGCCTTCGAAAAGAATTCTCCGAAACGCTGGTTTCTTTCCGCCGGCGTATTAAACACGGAATACTGAACCATCATATCCGCAAAAGCTCTCTTTAAGGCATCCTCCGCCTCAATTTCCAGCTGGGATACCAAGGTCTCGGAACCGCTCTCCGCAGCATAAAAGCTGGCCTGAGCCCGCCGCTCCAACTCCTTCATCTTCCGGTTATTGTTGGTCACCACCAATAGCATGGCGCCTACCATAGACAACAAAGCTACACAGCCGATGACAATAATCAGACCGCCACCCTTGTTGTTCTTCACGATTGATTTACGCTCCATACAGGTCTTCCCTCCTAATTCATGTCTTTACTGCAGACTGGTTACCGTATCGGTTGCCAGCACGACTCCGTCGGAGTCCTTTATCTCAATGGTAATCGTATGCACTCTTATATCCGGCGACTCCGGAATCATCCTGTTACTGTGGGTATGTACGGATGCAAAGGAACCACAGCTGACAATCGCCGGGCTGTACAAATCCACACGCTTCGGCGGCTTCTCCGAAGCTCCGCGCTTTGCAAAGCAAACATCTACTGCCTTCGCAGTATCCGATGCCGGGAAACGCTCCGACAGGTTCTGCCCCAACAAAGCCGCTCCTCCCGGGGAGCTCGGGTCTATAGACTGAACGGAGCTCTCCTGATATACAATAAATATATCCGTATCTAACAACTGCTGGGTATCATCCCAGATACGCACATCGTAATTAAATGCCGCGGTACGATTCTCGGATGCAAACGGAGAAAACAGCAAATAAATTTTGCCTAACTCCTCGTTACCTGCCGTACCGGTTCCCGGCTTATTAAACTCCTGTGCCGGAAAGAACGTATCCTCCCAAACCCGGTTTGCTCCGCCGATATCAAAGGTGGTATCATCACCGCCCAGCTGATAGGAAAAATAACCGGTTAACTGTACCTTTCCCTCCGGAGTCTCAACTGCCTCCAGATAAACATCCCGGTCGATGAGTGACCGGATGGTAGCTGTGTCCGCTGCACTGTTCGGGTCAAGAAGAGGAGTTTCTGTCTCTCCTTCTGCTAACAAGGCATTGTCCGCATTTATCTTACTGTTACGCAAGGTAACAAAGTGATTTACTGCCATTACATCATGGGTGTTTTCGGTATATCCCGGAAGAATATTACCCTTTGTGCTGGCATCGATTAATACCGTGGCCTTACCGGATTCGCCGAAGCTGAGTACATCTACATTATTTACCGCATTGTAATCCGTCGGCTCCGTATCTATGGTAACATCCACACTATAGGTAAAGGACCCTTTCTTAACATTGGAAATGGTCGTCTTCTCCACCGTCTGCACCGGCGGAGTCACGGATAATGCCTGTGTTACGGTTTTTGAAGAACCCGGGAAAACCGATAAACAATTATCCGTATACCGGCTACTGTCCTGCACGGCACCTGCCAGCTCCTGCAAATCCTCCATCAGAGACTCCGCACTCTGCATCTTCTCGGTCTTTGCGTTACTCTTTGCGGAAAGGGAAAATGCTGTCAGTACGGAACTGATGACGATAGAAAGCACGAGCATACTGACAATTACTTCCACCAATGAAAAACCTTTATTATTTTTTTTGCTTATCAACATGCTCCTACCTCCTGTTTCTCTTTTACGGCACTTTAGGGACCTGTCAGTCCCTGCCGATAAGGGCGCAAGATACAGGCTCTCGCCTGTATCTTACCTCCCATATTCTTATTGTGCAAAAATGTTGTCTTCGCCGAGACGGATGTCTGTAATTGCCGGCTCCTGGTACTGCTTATCCGTACCGGTAACTGCATACATATTTAAAATCGTATTTCCTTCCAGCTCATTGGTTTCACTGTTGTAATTTACCGTAATGGACTCGATGTTCATACGCTCCGGATATGCACTGAAGTAATCCGACATCTTCTTTAACTGCTCATAATCACAGGTATAATTAAAGGACAAGGTCTCCTTTAAAAGGTTTACATCATAATACTCAATGCTGTAGGTCTCGTTTCCGTCACCGAGGTCGTGTACCATCGGCATGGTTACGCTGGTCAGCAGATTCGCCGCCGAGAAGGTCAAATCCGGCACACGAAGCTGCAACTCTTCTTCCATGTCGCTGACAAACTTGATACTCTTTTCCGGAGTATTACCTGCACTGTACCGGTTCAGTACCTTGGAAATCGCCTGACGGGACTTGTTAATCTCGTCCTTCCAGAAAGCCTCGTTGGCACTCATGTTGTACAACTCGATGTAACGAACGTTTAAATTGTAATTCTCGTCACGAAGCGCATTACGCTCCTCCAGAAGCGGACGATACAAATAGTTCACGGCAACGATTACCATGATAACCACCAGCGCCAGCATTAACAGGAAAATCTGCATTTCATTACCTTTTTTCTTCTCCATGCTACTGTACCTCCGTTCCTTCCGTTGTGGTTCCTGCATTCTCTTCTGTGGAAGCATTCTCCTCGGACTGCTCCCCAGCCTTCTGTAAAATACAGTTTACGGTAAATACTACCTCTGTACGGTTACTGGTTTCATCCACCTCTTCCACAATACCGCCTACGGATACCTCCGCAATATGCGGAATCGTCTTTAACTGCATCAATACCTTAGCTGCCTCTTCCTTGGTAACGGTGGAGAAATTAATGGTCATCGTATTTCCGGTAATAGAGAAGGAATGTACAAGAGAACGGGACGGCAACGCCTTCTCCAGTGCTTCGATGATATCGTTCAGCTGCTCTGCCATGGAGAAGCTGAGTGCGTCGGTTGCAACCATGTTCGCAATGGACTCCTGGCTCGCAAGATACACCGCATACAGGTCCTCAATGCTCTCTGCCTCCGCAATGTTCTGCTCGAACAGCGCCTTCATCTCCTTCTCGTACTTAATATCGATGGAGGTCTTAATTACCAAACCTGCGATAATTGCTGCCGCAGCCACAAAAATGGCACCGGACAAAATCGCAATGTTTTTCTTTCTTTCCTTTAAAATCGCCTCTGCCGGACGCATACCCAACGGATTAACCACCGCACCGAAGCAGGCCAGGAACTCGGCACCCCGCTCCTCAAAATCGATGGCCGACTTGGAGAACAATACGCCCTCGGTTACGTCATAAATCTCAACCGGCATACCCAACTCATCCGCAATCAATGCATCCGCACCGTGTACGGAGGTAGCCATACCTGTCAGGTAAATCTTTTCAATCGTGGACTCCGGATGGTTCGTGGCGTAATACTCGATTACTCGGCGAACACGGCCTACGATATCTCTCGCGACCTCCGAAACCTCTTCTCTTGCTATCATACGACGGTTCAAAATATCACCGTCGGAAAGGATACGCTCCACACTCATGTCGTTTGCTTCCGCAGCATCCTTATCTTCTTCATTTTTCTCACTCTCGATACGCTTGAAACGGTTCTCGCGGATACGGGCAAGCTCACGCTCCTTCCACTCCTCGTCCTGCTGTGCATTGGCGGACAAATACTCACCGTCCAGCAACATCTTCAAGGCTTCCGACTGGGTGGTCACTTCATCATAGCAATGGGACTCCAAAAGAGCATCCGCCAAGTTAGCAACACCGTAGTTAATGGTTCTCTGTACCCCCAGCTCTCCCTTATCCAGCACCGTTACCACAGTAGCGGTTTCATTCATCTGCATGATAAGGCTGACATCCTGCAACGTGGAACGCTTCAGCCACTGGAACATGGAGTTTCCGGTTACGTCCATGGACAATATGTTACACTTCATATTCTCCGCCAGCATATAGAAGCACTGCAACAGCGTCTCCGGAATCGCATATACCATCAAACGGTACTGGTTCTGCTCCTTATCCTGACCGATGACGGTATGGGAAATCACATGGTCGGAAATATCCATCGGGAAGTAATCCGGTGCTTCCGCCTGCACGATATTCTTTAACATCTTCTCCTTTAACGCGGTTACCGTAACCTCACGGCTGATAACCTTATTGGAAGAAATCGTAAAGATAACGTCCTTTGTCTTGATTCCGGCGGTCTGCATCTGCATGCTCATAAGCTCCGCAAAATCATCGGTTTCACGGATATAACCGTCCTCTATGGTATTCGGCGGGGTATTAAATACAACAGCCTTGCGGACGCGCTGTACCTTGCCACCCACTTCCACCTCCAGTAATCTGGTCTGGCTCATACCGATTTCTATACTTACTAGTGTCTTTGCCATAAAACCCTCCTTATGCTCGTGGTAACCACATATAACATTTCAGTAACACATGCCATTTCATACCCTGCTGAAATGTCATATGAGCTTATCTCTCCCGGCTCTGTCTGCCCGATTACAGAGAAAACAAACCTAAATACGCATTAATAATCCACTCTCCAACCAGCGCGGAAATAAAAATCCCCACCGCCAGATACGGTCCGAAGGCCAGCTGCCGGTCCTCCCCCGTCAGCTTCATCCGGATCGGATGCACAATGACCGCCAATACACAGCCGATCATCATGGAAAGAAAAATCTTCGGTCCTCCAAGGAGCAGTCCCGCTGCCGCCATGAGCTTCACGTCACCGCCGCCCATGCCTTCCTTTTTCAGAACCTTTAAAGAAATCCAGGCCGCCAGTAAAAACATACCGCTGACCAGGAAAAATCCAATCACATACAGTGCCCAGTTCTTCAAATCTGTGCACAACCGTACCACGCCCAACAGGAAAATAAACACATTGAGTCCGAAAGGAATCTCATAGGTACGGAAGTCAATTACCGCAATCACCAAAAGTGCAGAAGCCAGAAGACAGTACAAAATTCCTTCCACGGTCAGACCGCGAAGGAAAATAGTACCCAACCATAATATTCCGTTCAGCGCTTCCACCAAAGGATACTGCGCCGAAATCTTCGCTTTGCACTTCCGGCACTTGCCGCCCAGGCAAAGCCATGAAAACACCGGCACTAAGTCATACCACTTGAGCCCATAACCACAGCTCATGCAGTGAGACGGAACCGTCACGATGCTTTCATGCTTTGGAATTCGGTAAATGCAAACATTCAAGAAACTGCCAATCAGTATTCCGTAAAGAAATACTAACGGATAAATTATCACTTCGTATCCTTCCATACCGACTGGTCCTTTCTAAAATGAGAGATTCGTTGGGGATTCATATCCTAGGCTAAATTTGTGCTTTGTGTTTGTTTTATCTCCCGTCCCGGCGGCTCCGCCGCCGGGGGGAATCGTCTATCAACTTCTATTACTGTGATACGACAACTTTTCCTGCAGTAGAAATGGTAACCTTAAAATTACCACCGGCTGCTGTTTTCGGATACTCTCCGCCCATTACTTCATCAATATAGTCACCTAAGGATTTAGATGCACCTGCAACAGTAACAGAATCTGCAAACTGACCTACTCCGGAAGCCCCGGCAACTACAGTAACTGCGGTAGAACCATCACACTTATTGGTAGAAGTTAATGTGCCACCTGCACCCTGGAAATCAGCAATTGCAATCTGAATTGCGGACTTAATATCCTTCTGGGTGTTGGAGTCAGAGTTCGTTCTTGCCTGACCTACCCACTTCATTACCTGCGGAGCCAGTGCTACTGCGATGATACCCATGATCAATACTACTACGATGAGCTCGACCAGGGAGAAACCTTTGTTGTTCTTCTTGTTAATTAACTTCTTCATACTTTTTCTCTCCTTTTTATGTAATATTTTTATGTTAAACTATCCCCCTACGCCTGCGTGCATCACTGCACCGGTTATGTAGGCGCCCCCCGGGAATAGAATTAACCTTAATAAGTGCCGGATACCGTAGTCACTGTCACCGCTCCCGTATCCTGAATCTCAATTTGGAAGACTTTTCCACTTTCGTTTTGTACTTTAGGCGTATCACCGCCTGTGCACTCTGTCAATAATGCAATCATACCGGCATTCGGGTCCGTTCCTCCTACCGCACTAATCCCACCGGAAGTCACAATATAGCTTGCATCCGCAAGAGTCCCTCCGGCACCCTCATACTCAGCAACCGCTGCCTGACCGACAGATTTCAGATTGTCCTTAACCCGGGCATCTGCACTTTGTTTTGCTGCACCGACCCACTTCATAACCTGCGGTGCTAAAGATACCGCAAGAACACCCATAATCAACACAACTACAATAAGTTCTACCAAAGAAAATCCCTTGTTCTGATTTTTCTTTTTCATAGAGTACTCCTCTTTTACAGATTCTCCATGCCACTATACATATCAATCATCGGCATGTACATTGCAAGTACCAGTACCGCTACAATAGCACCAAGTACTACGATAATGAGCGGCTCCATGAGGGTAGTCAAGCTACCGGTGGCAATCTCAACTTCGTCTTCATAGTAATCCGCCGCCTTAATCAGCATACCGTCAATATTACCGGTCTCCTCACCGATCTTTACCATCTGCGGAATCATCATCGGGAACAGCCCGCACTTGCGAAGAGGCTCACTGAGGTTCGTACCCTGCTCTACCTCCTTCTTTGCCGCCTGCAACGCCCGCTTGAAGTGAATGTTCTTCATGGAACGGCTCGTAATGTCCAGTGCCTCGGACAGCGGAATACCTGCCGCCATCAGCGTACTGATGGTACGGGCAAAGGACGCCGACGCTGTCTTTACCGACAGCTTACCGAAGATAGGTGCCTTAATGGAGATGGTACCGAACACCACCTGTCCCGTCTCCGTCTTGGCAAAGGCGGTAATCGCAATGGCCGCCACCACCACAATCAAAATCAACAAATACCATCTATGCATCAGGAAATTACTGAAGGCCATAACTGCCTTTGTAATGCCCGGAAGCTCCGAACCCATGCTTTCAAACATCTCCGCAAACTGCGGGATAACGAGGAGTGACATGGCAATCAATACGCCGATGGCTACAATAATGATAACAATCGGGTACATCATGGCCTTCTTTACAAGAGCCTTTAACCTGGCACTCTTTTCAAACTGGATAGACATACGCTCCATAGCCACTTCCAGGCTACCGGAAGCCTCACCCGCTTCTACCATATTAACTAAAATAGCCGGATATACCTTTGGACTGGCTTTCATAGCCTCTGCCAGGGTACTACCCTTCTGTACCGCCGTCTGGGTCTCCTTAATGGTCTTTGCAAATACCTTATTCTCCGTTTGATCCACCAGCATACCGAGAGCCTCTACGATGGTAACACCCGCTGCCAGAATACTCTGGAACTGACGGCAGAAAACACTGAGATCTCGTGGCTTTACCGAATTTCCAATGGAAATATTTAAATCCTTGTTCAACAAGGTCTGCTGCTCTACCTTGGTAGGAACGAGCCCCTGCTCTCTGAGCATCGCCATGGCACGGCTTTGGTTGTTGGCAGATATGGTGCCCTTTACCTTCTTACCGTCCTTTGTCACGGCGGTATATACGTAATCCGTCATTGTCCTGCTCCTTTCCGTCCTTAGTAGAGACGCTTCTGCATATTGATAATATCCTGCGCATAGGACAGCGCAGTATCCTTAGTAATCTTGTTCTTCATGTATAAATTATACAGGGAATCATCCATCAGCTCCATACCCAGCTTCTTACTGGTCTGGATAAGACCGTTAATCTGGTGGGTCTTACTCTCACGGATGAGATTCCGGATGGCCGGACTGCCGAACATAACCTCAAAGGCTGCCACACGGCCGTTGCCTTCACTGTTAAGGAGAAGCTGCTGGGAGATAACCGCCTCCAATACGTTAGAAAGCTGGAGACGAATCTGCTGCTGCTGCCCCGTCGGGAATACGTCGATGATACGGTCAATCGTCGCTGCCGCACCGGTAGTATGTAAGGTGGAGAGTACCAGGTGACCGGTCTCAGCCGCGGTAATGGCGGTGGAGATGGTATCCAGGTCTCGCATTTCTCCGAGAAGGATTACATCCGGGTCCTCACGGAGAGCCGCACGTAACGCGCCGGCGTAATTCTTGGAATCCATACCGATCTCTCGCTGGTTGATCACCGCCTCCTTGTGGGAGTGCAGGTACTCGATCGGGTCCTCCAGAGTAATAATATGGCAATTCCGGATCTTATTCATCATATCAATCAGAGAAGCCAGGGTGGTGGACTTACCGGAACCGGTCGGTCCCGTAACCAATACCAGACCACGCTTTCTGTGAATCAGCTCCTGTACCTCCTTCGGAATCCCCAACTGGTCCGCCGGCGGCACCTGCGTACCTACCAGACGAAGTACTGCGGCAAGTACACCGCGCTGCTTAAACACATTCACACGGAACCGTCCCTCGCCGATGATGGCGTAGGAGAAATCCACTTCACCGAACTCGTCCAGACGCTCCTTCGCTGACGTATTCAAAATCGGAAGCAACAGCTCCTGTAAACGGGCCGGTGTCAGCGGCTCGTCCGTCATGGACTCCAGCTTGCCGTTGATACGAGCCTTCGGCGGAATTGCCGCCGTCAGGTGTACGTCGGACGCCTTCAGCGCCTTTGCTTTCAGTAATAGGGAATCAATCTCTGCCATAGGAACTCCTTTACATATCATCCTCATTCGCGTATGCAATACGCAACAACTCTTCTATACTGGTAATGCCCTCCCGCACCAGACGGGCCGCACTCATACGCAGGGTACTCATGCCCTCCGTCAGTGCCTGTTCCTCCAGCTCTTCGGCTGCGGCGCCGCGGGAAATCAGGCGTTTAATCTTGCTGGTAACCGGGAGTATCTCATACACACCGATACGTCCCTTATAACCGGTGTCGTTACACTGCGGACAGCCGCAAGGCTTATAAATCTTTGTATCCGGCGTACGCTCACCGATTAACTGCCACTGCTCCGGCGTCGGCTCGAACTCCTGCTTACAGGTACATAAGCGACGCACAAGACGCTGTGCGATAACTCCTACGATGGAGTCTGCCAAAAGGTAGGAAGCAATACCCATGTCCGCCAGACGACCGATGGAACTGGCTGCACTGTTGGTATGCAGGGTACTTACTACAAGGTGACCCGTGATAGACGCGGTAACCGCGATGCTGGCGGTCTCCTCGTCTCGAATCTCACCGATCATGATGATATCCGGGTCCTGTCGCAGGATAGAACGAAGTGCCGCAGCAAACGTCATATCCGCTTTTACGTTAACCTGTACCTGGTTGATGCCGTCGATGTTGGCCTCCACCGGGTCCTCTACGGTGATGATGTTAACGTCCGAGGTATTTAACTCACTGAGCGCTGTGTACAGCGTCGTGGACTTACCGGAACCGGTCGGTCCCGTAACTAAGATAATACCGTTCGGGTTCGCCAGAATACGGTCGAACTTACGCATCTCAACATCGGAAAAACCTAAATTCTTCTTATCTCTGGAAAGTGTCTGCTTGGAGGTAAGTCGCATTACCACCTTCTCACCGAACACCGTCGGCAGAATAGACACTCGGATATCGTACTCCAAACGGTCTACAATCTGGGTAATTCGACCATCCTGAGGCTTTCTCTTCTCGGAAATATCCATACCGCCGATAATCTTAATACGGGCGATGATGGCGGAAAGCAACGCCACCTGATAATTGTTAATCTCCTGCAGTACACCGTCGATACGGTATCTGACACGGATAATCGTCTCCATCGGCTCTATATGGATATCGGAGGCACGCATACGAACGGCCTGCTCGATAATCGTCTTAACCAAAATAACAATCGGAGAATTCTCTACATCGGCACGGGCCTCTTCCTGAGCCTTTACATCCTCTTCCTTCTCACCGCGCTCCTGGGTAAAACGCTCTGCCATCGCCTTTGTTTCCTGGCCACCGTAATACTTATCGATGGTACGCATGATCTCGGAATTGGCTGCAAGGACAGGGACAATGTCCATACCGGTTACAATGGAGAGGTCGTCGATTGCCATAATGTCCATCGGATCTTCCATTGCCACTTTGATACCGCTGCTATTTCTATCGTCCCATGCATACGGAATCATTACATATTTTTTTAATAAAGTCGCATCTGTAACGAGTTTTGTTATCTCCGGCGGAATCTTTACCCCGGATAAGGATACGGACTCAATGTTAAACTGCTGTTTTAAAACCTCGATAATCGCTTCTTCTGTGGTAAAATTCTTCGCCACCAGCGCAACACCGAGACGAATCTTCTTCGGCTGCTGCTTCTGATACTCCAACGCCATCAGCAACTGCTCGTTGGTAATCACCCCGGCCTCCACGAGCATATCACCGAGTCGCTTCTTCTTACGTCCGAAGCCTTCACTTCCAGCGGAACTCATTTCCCGGGCCCCCTTTACCTGTTGTTACCGACACTTTCTCTCCCAAATCGACTCTATTCACGTTCTCTTTACTTGTCTATATTATAGCACAGAAATATTATTTTTTCAAGAGTTTTTATCACCTAAACCTCATATTTTTTCAGAAAATTTTAATTTACCATACTATTTTTTTGTCAATTCGTATATTCTGTGTTTTTTTCGTTCTTCTTACACAATCTCTTGTGGTTTCCCAGAAAACGACAAAAATAGTCCGGTCGCAAAAAAATGCAACCGGACTATCATAGATAGCAAATATCCTTAGATTCTGGCTTTGCGCCCCCGCATTTCCACGGGTTTGCCCTTCTCTTTTGAAATTGTATTAAAAATTAAAGTACGCTCTTTACAGCCTTTACTACGTTGTCTACGGTGAAGCCGAACTTCTCGAACAAGGTGTTAGCCGGAGCGGAAGCACCGAAACCGGTCATGGTTACGGTAGCACCGTCAAGGCCTACATACTTGCCCCAACCGTAATCGATGAGAGCCTCTACCGCTACTCTTGCGCGGATGTTCTTCGGAAGCACGCTCTCCTTGTACTCTGCGCTCTGCTGCTCGAAGAGATCCATACACGGCATGGAAACAACTCTTACGTCTACGCCTTCCTTCGCAAGTTCTTCCTTTGCATTAATAGCAAGGGAAACCTCGGAACCGGAAGCGATGATGATAGCATCCGGAGTGCTCTTTTTAGCGTCAGCGATAACATAGCCGCCCTTTAACGCTTCCTTAGAGGAGCCTGCAAGCTGCGGAAGGTTCTGTCTGGTAAGAACTAATGCGGTCGGAGTCTCCTTAGAGGTAGCTGCGCTATACCAAGCTGCGATGGTCTCCGTAGCGTCTGCCGGACGGAATACGTTGAAGTTCGGCATTGCACGAAGCATAGCTAACTGCTCGATCGGCTCATGGGTCGGACCATCCTCACCTACACCGATACTGTCATGAGTTAATACATAAGTGGTCGGAATACGCATGATGGAAGAAAGTCTTGCCATCGGCTTTACGTAATCACTGAATACGAAGAAGGTGGAAACAAAGGCACGAAGACCGTGTAAGGTCATACCGTTACCGATTGCTGCCATTGCAAGCTCACGAACACCGAAGTGTAAGTTGCGACCTGCATAGTTATCCTTGGAGAAATCTCCCGCATCCTTCATATAGGTCTTGGTGGACGGAGCAAGGTCTGCTGCACCACCGATTAATGCCGGAACATAATCCTTTAAGCGGTTAAGCACGATACCGGAAAGGTTTCTGGTAGCTTCCGGCTTGTCGTCGAATGCCCAGAACTCCTCATTGTCGATTAAATCCTTAGCGATGTCAAGGTTGAACATATCGTCCCAAGCCTTCTTCATCTCCGGGTACTTGTCACAGTACTCTGCAAACATCTTGTTCCAAGCTTCCTCATCCTTTGCCTTTTCAGCAGAGATTGCCTTGTAGTTTGCGTATACTTCCTCCGGTACAAAGAACGGCTCCTGAGACGGCCAGCCGAGATTTTCCTTCATAGCTGCTACGTTATCAACACCCAGCGGTTCGCCGTGAGCGCTTGCCTTACCCTGCTTAGCCGGGCAACCGAAACCGATCTGGGTCTTGCAGATAATGAAGGACGGCTTCGTGGTCTCTGCCTGAGCGGCACGGATTGCCTTGCCGATCTCTTCTAAATTGTTACCGTCTTCTACGGTAAGAGTCTGGAAGCCGAATGCCTTCATGCGGCCCTCAACATCCTCGGTAAATGCGATGTCAGTGCTTCCTTCGATGGAAATCTTATTGGAATCGTATAATACGATAAGCTTGCTAAGGCCAAGGGTACCTGCTAAGGAGAATGCCTCAGAAGAAATACCCTCCATTAAACAACCGTCTCCTCCTAATACGTAGGTGAAGTGGTCAACTACCTTGTAGCCGTCCTTGTTGAACTTTGCACCAAGGTGAGCTTCTGCCATAGCCATACCTACAGCCATAGCCATACCTGCACCGAGCGGGCCGGTGGTAGCTTCAACACCTCTGGTGTGACGATACTCCGGATGACCCGGGGTCAGGGAATCCAGCTGACGGAACTGCATCAGATCTTCCTTGGTGAGGCCGTAGCCGAATAAATGTAATAAGGAGTAAAGCAAAGTGGAACCGTGACCACCGGAAAGGATGAAACGGTCTCTGTTAGCCCAGTCCGGGTTAGCCGGATTGTGCTTCATTTCCTTTGCCCAAAGCTCGTAAGCAACAGCAGCAGCGCCAAGCGGAAGACCCGGATGACCGGAATTCGCCTTCTGTACGGCATCAGCTGCAAGAACGCGGATTGCGTTTACAGACATATTGTCAATCGTACTCATGTAAGTAACCTCCAGTATAAATTATTTTATGGGGTAGGCAAAAACCTACCCCTATGTGACGTTTCATTTAGGCTTATGCCTATGCTATATTACTTACCGAATACAGCGATGTAGTCCTTCTGGAACTTCTCGATACCCTGATCGGTGAGCGGGTGCTTGGTCATGGTCTCGATTACGGAATACGGAACCGTAGCGATGTCAGCGCCTGCTAAAGCACAGTCGGTAACGTGAATCGGATTTCTTACGCTTGCAGCGATGATCTGAGTGTCGATATCATCGTACATAGCGAACATATCAGAAATGGTGCGGATTAAATCGATACCCGGCATGGAGATGTCATCAAGTCTGCCAAGGAACGGAGAAACGTAGGTTGCACCTGCTCTTGCAGCAAGAAGTGCCTGGTTAGCGGAGAATACTAAGGTAACGTTGGTCTTGATACCCTCAGCAGCCAAAGCCTTGGTAGCCTTTAAACCTTCTACGGTCATCGGAATCTTTACAACCATGTTCGGATGAATCTTTGCAATCTCTCTACCCTCTGCAATCATACCCTCTGCATCAACAGTAGTAGCCTTAACCTCACCGCTGATCGGTCCGTCAACGATATCGGTAATTTCCTTGATTACTTCCTCGAAGATTCTGCCTTCCTTCGCAATCAGGGACGGGTTGGTGGTAACGCCGCAAATAACGCCCATGTCATTTGCCTTCTTAATGTCTGCTACATTCGCAGTGTCGATAAAAAACTTCATGGATAAATCCTCCTTAAAATAATATCGTTTGTTATAAATGCTCAGATACCATTACTATACACCGAAATCAAGAATTTTTCAATCTTTTTTTCGCGGCGGGGAAAAAAACCTTAAAATGAGACTTTACCTCTCCTCCCAATCCGGTGGATACCGCAAAGATTTCCTTTATTTTCCCAACTCCGTCAATGCCGCAAACCGGTATCCCGCATCCCTTAACAGGTCCACCACATCTCCCAGTGCCTGGGCATTAGATTCGGAAACATTATGCATCAAGACAATACTGCCGTTATGATGATAGGTGTTAAAGTGGTCCACCACGTAATCCTTCCCCGGCTGATCGTTCACGTCATAATCATAGTAAGCAATACTCCAGAAAATCGACGCATACCCCATATCCTGCGTAGCCTTCAGGGTACGCTCGCTGTACTCTCCCATCGGCGGCCGGAAAAACGGGTCCAGAGAATATCCGGTCTGCTCCTCCATTACCCTTGCCACTTCCAGCAACTCCGCCTCCAGCTCCTCCGGCGTCAGATCCGGAGAACTTAAGTGACGCACCGTATGATTTCCTACCAGATGCCCCTCTTCCTTCATCCGTTTTACATAATCCGGATTTTTCACAATAAAATCTTTTGTTACAAAGAACATGACTTTCACGTCTTTTTCCGCTAATGTATCTAAAATCGCCGGGGTAAAACCATTCTCATATCCACAGTCGAAGGTCAAATAAATCACTTTATCCTCCGTTTGCGCATTCTTATCCAAATAGTAAGCCGAATACCCGGCAATCGGAAACTCCTCCCCGCTTCCCGACGGCTCATGATTTTTCTTTCTCTGGAACCACCATGCCTTTTTTTCGTTGGAATACTCCTCGTAGTTCTCATTTATAATTTGAATTGCCCCCGGCATACTGCCAGGAACATCTGTCGGTTCCTTATCCTGTCCTCCCGTTGTATCCGGTGCATCCTCTGAAGAACCTCCCGTTTTCTCATCTCCGATCTGCTCTATATCCTGACTACCTGCAATGTCCGGTGTTTTATCCGGGACTCCCCAGAGTTGCTCGTCTCCGGTCACTTCCGGCTTCTGCGTCGGTATCGTATCATGTACCGGTGCGGCAGTTGTCTCATCCTTGTTATCCGGCCCCGGTGTCATCCCCGGTTCACCGGTCCCATCGTCCTTTTTATCCGTTACCGGTGTCGTCTCTCCCGGTCCCGGAGTTGCATCCACTGCAGGCGTAGCGGTTACGCTTGTCCCAAAGACTTCTTTTTCCTGCTCCTTCCCACTTCCGATGCATATCCCGATAAACACCAAAGCCACAATAAAATAAGCTGCTTCAGCTACCCATTGTTTCTTCATGTAACTTCCTCTTTCTATATAAATACCGCATTTCTTCCCGAACAGACTCATTTTGAACAATGTGTCCACGCTTATTATACAGGATAACCAACAAAAAAAGCAATCCTTTCGGACAAACAAAAAAGGCCTCCATAATTTGGAAGCCATACTGAGCCACGCGGGACTCGAACCCGCGACACCTTGATTAAAAGTCAAGTGCTCTACCGCCTGAGCTAGTAGCCCATCTTTTTTTGTCATAAGCAATATAGAATCTCGCAAGCGAGCTTCTCCGCCTATGGCGGGTCGCTAAGCAAAAAAATAATGCCCAGAACCGGAATCGAACCAGTGACACACGGATTTTCAGTCCGTTGCTCTACCAACTGAGCTATCTGGGCATGGTATCGTAAAAAGTATATCTCTTTCTACTGAGTTGCGGGGGCAGGATTTGAACCTACGACCTTCGGGTTATGAGCCCTTTTTTGTGAAGTTTGAAGGAGTTTGATATAGATGGATTTCATTTGTTTTACCTTTATTTTCAATAAGTTATGAAGTCGTCTTTTTTGATTGAGATTGTTTTAAATGGTTAGGAATTGACGGTGTGGTTAGGAATAGGTTAGGACGAAATTGCCGGTCAAAAGTTCCTTTTCTTCAGCGTCGGGATAATTTTTCAGGTTTGGGTATCAGGTATGGCCTCAAAATACAAACGGTATCACCCCAAAAAATGGGCTGGAGTGTATGTGTATGAGCTGTGCGAGCTTTATAATGGTTCGCCGGACATATGCTTTGTTATCAACTTTCGTTCCGGTCGCCGCCTCATTTGGGAAAAGGTAGGCAAAATTTCCGAAGGATACGGGCCAGACGTGGCGGCGGAAATTCGCGCCGAGCGGATAAAGGCTATCAGGCATGGCGAGGAGGTCAAAACAGCCAGGGAAATCCGCCGTGAACAGGCTGAAAAAGACAAACCCTTTGCCGAGATTGCGGACGCCTATTTTGAAGTCAAGGGGCCAACGCTCAAGGGGCTTGTCACCGATCGCAACCGATACCTGAAACATTTGAAACCATTGTTCGGCAAGCGCATTGTATCAGAAATTACTCCCCAGAAGGTGGAAGAACTTCGCAAATCCCTGAGTGAGCGTAAACCGGCCACACTCTGGAATGCTCTTGAGCTTTTGCGGCGCATCATCAATTTTGGGGTCAGGACAAACCGCTGCCCCAATCTTGCCTTTCAAATTGAAATGCCGGTCAAGGACAATGAAGTAATAGAACACCTGACGCCGGAGGAGGCGCATACATTTTTGGAAACAGCCCGCACATGGCCTGCCCGCGATGTGGGGAATATGCTCTTGCTGGCCTTTTTTACAGGAATGAGGAGAGGAGAAATTTTCAAACTGCGGGATGAGGATGTGGCCTTTGACCTTAAACTCATTCGGTTGCGCGATCCTAAGGGCAGAAAGACCCTCTCCATCGGCATGAGTTCTCTGGTAGAAGGATTACTGCGCGGACAGATGGACTGGCGGAATGAAAACTATCCGCACAGCCCGTATCTCTTCCCTGGCAGGAATGGCGAAGTGCGCAAGGATTGTTCCGCCGTTGACCGTTTCCGTAAGGCGGCGGGCTTACCGCCCAACTTCCGACCGTTCCACGGCTTGCGACATCATTTTGCCGTGAGCCTCGCCAACAGTGGCAAATTCAGTATGGATATGATCTCGGAAATGCTGACGCACAAGAATGTTGATTTCACCAAAAAGAAATATGCCCAGTTCCTGCCGGAAACGCTGGCTGCTGCCAGTAACGCGGCGGCGGATATTTTGTCCGGCAGGCGATAGGTTTTACGGCCTGTGTCGATTATCGTGTACGCATGGCGCAGAGACAGGGTAGTATTGTAAGGAGCTGAAATGGCATTCACACT
>JAZOCC010000024.1:0-310244 GCA_045596385.1 Lachnospiraceae bacterium | reverse complement strand
CGGAAAAATTCGCCTGTACTTGACATGCATTGGTATTAGCTGTTATATATAATACGAGGGCTGAAAGCTCCCAAGAGAGCCTTCAGCCCAAATCATTATCATAGAAGATCAGTATTTACAGACTTTTATTCACACACTCCTGTGTCGAAATAAGATATGTAAAGCACAATTTTTCATTCTCTTTCATACCGAAATATTTCGTAAAATGGTTAAAATGATACATATTCATTTCTACCTCTGCGCCGTTGAACAGCAACGTAATTCCTTCCTTTTGAATCCGTTTATTAATTTCTTTGATGCATGATTTTGCATTGTATTTATGAGTATCATTCGGATCCTTTAACTCTTTGAGAATCCGCACACCGTCCGCCGCTTCTTTCTCGATATGATAGAACTCTGTCGCCTGATTCTTGTCCTTAGTCAAATAATGATAATGCTCCACCCGGATTGCAAATGCATTGTTATTCTCTTCAATCATCGGTTCCAGTGTCTGCTGAACCGTAATTAGCCTCTCCGCCACCTGTTCGGTATACTTTCCTCTGATTTCCGTTTCATTCAATGACTTAAGCCTTACCGACAAGGTAATAAAATTCTCCGGAATCACACGAGTCATATCTTCTCCATGAAACTCCATCATTTTATCAACAAAATTAAAAACACACGCCTGTAACAGAGGAATGTATACCGCCTCATACTCCTCTGTAATAAAATGCGTACTTGTATTTCTCAGTTCGATTACCTTTTCGAGATTTTTTCGTAACGGAGCTTTCTCATTGGTAAAAATCTTCTGCACACAATTTTCCAATGAAATCGTCCTGTTCGGCTTATCCGGATAGTATATGGAATTCTCTCCAAATTTGTTTATCATATGCGCTTTCAACATCAATTCCCACGCATTGCATATGAAAAAGCTAAATCCTTCCAATCTGTAATTTATCGATGGCTTATTGTAAATCTCAATTGCCATTACAAAGGCCTCTTTCGCCTTATCTACAAGTCTTTCACAAGTTGTCATTCGTACCCACCTTTCTTTTAATCTAACTATAAATTTGTGCAACCTCGTCTAATGCTATGATTCTGCTTCCTTTTTTCTTCATATTCCTTTATTTCGTTAATGAGCTTTTGCTTTAGTTCCTCCGGTATTGATGATTTCTCTATCATTGCAATTTCACCGGACATGTCATTTTCTTTATAATCTCGCGCCTGCAAATCTAAAGTTTCAAATGCTTTATCCTCCCAAAACGAAGTACTCTTTTCATCCATATCCATCCGCGGAATGCATTCCCATTCATACATCCAACCATCCCTTACGCAAATATCTGCCTTCACCACTTCATTGAATTTTTCAGCATTTTCCTTCATCTCATCAATACTTCTACCCAATGCTTCTTTTACGCATTTCTTATAGATTTCAAATGTTTCAGCATTTAAATTGTAAATATTATTTAACTTAAAACTTTCATTATCATCCATGTTTTCCGGATTCATGCACTTAGGCGATATACCATAATTCGAATATGTTGCAAATGCATTGCATACATCGTCTTCTAAATAATCCAACAATAAATGTTTATAAAAAGCATTTAATGACATTGTCTTCGATGATAAAAAACCCGCTCTAACAAGTACCTCATAATACTTTCTCAATCTCTCTATATCTTTTTCGTCCATCTTAATGCTTAATACTTTATTTGCCACTTTGTATTACCTCCTTTTAATTGGTATATCTTTATGTTAGGGGTATTACCTCTTGTTTGTCAAGCATTTTATTTCAAAAAATTATATTCCCTAATTACCCACCAAAGCCGCAACCCGTCCAAGACGTCCGTTGCGGCTTTCTTACATCCTATTCCGAAATACTCTCCTGTTCCTCTTCTTCCTCACCCTTCTTTTTCAGCACCTTGCGCAGGAGCAAAACAAGCAGACTCTGTACATACGGCACCAGCACGAAAATCATGAAAACCGCGCCCCAGAAAAGTGCCATAAATGCTTCACTGAGCGCCTCTGCCATCTCCTGGTGCGGCTGATCGTTTGCATCAACAATCGCTTCAATCACAGCCCAAATCCCCAGCCAGATCATCAGCACCAGCGGTAACAACACAATGTAATACAGCACTCTCAAAAACTTATTCGAAATCTTATCGCCGATTTGTATCATCTTCCGGCTGATTCCCGTGCCAAGAAAGCAAAACAACCATGCCGCACCGGCAAAAATGCCCGCCACCGGCAACAGCTCAAAAAGACTATTTCCGAAAATGCCGCAAAGCATCACTATAAATACAAGCGCAGTGAGAATCACAATAATTCTCCTCGCCCATTGAAATTCTCGATTCATTTCCTTATTCTCCATTCTTCCCTTATCCTCCGTTATTCTTATAAAACTCCACCCGATTCTCCTTCTCAGGAGATAATCCTCAGTGAGTCCTCCCCCATCTCGCACTGCAAATACAGCACCTTCACACCGGCCTGCACCGCCCGGTCAAGGGCCTCGCCGAACTCCTTGTGGGTCTCTACATTCGGAAGTACGACCTCCACTCCCGGCATCTGAATCACAAAGGCCAGATAAGCCTCGTACCCGGCACCTACCGCTGCCGCCAGTTCGTTTAAGTGCTTCACGCCCCGCTCCGTGGGCGCATCCGGAAAATACCCGATGCCCTCCCGTTCCAGGGTACAGCCCTTCACTTCCATGAGCGCCCGCTTCCCGGCATATTCAAAATAAAAATCCACCCGGGACGCCCCGTAGGTATACTCCGGCTTCACAAGGGTCAGCTCCGGAAAATGCCCACTCTCCCGCAGCCATTCTCCCACGACCTTATTGGGCGCCTGGCTGTCCATATTCACCAGCCCCAGGCCCTCCTTGTACACCGCAATCAAATCGTACTTCGTCTTCCGTGCCGGATTATCCGACACCTCTAAAATCACCGTCGCTCCCGGCACCAAAAGCTCCTTGCACCGTCCGGTATTCTTCACATGCACCGTCTCCAAGACGCCGTCCACGAAAACCTTCGCAATGAAGCGGTTGGGGCGGGAATGGAAGATGGCGCGGATTGTTTTATTGTACTTCATAAAATTTGCCTTTCAACTGTTCAATGAGCCCCAAATCCGCCGGCAACCACGCCACCGAACTAAGCTCCTCCGGCTTCAGCCACTTCGCCGCCGCATGCTCCAACAGCACCGGCGTCCCGGACTTTATCTTGCACAGGAAACAATCCATGGACAAATGAAACGCCGGATAATCGTACTCCACCGTCTCAAACAACTCGCCCACCTCAATCTCCATGGCAAGCTCCTCGCGAATCTCCCGCCGAAGCGCCTCCTGTGGACTCTCGCCCGGCTCAACCTTACCGCCCGGAAATTCCCAGCCGCCTTTAAACTCGCCGTACCCACGCTGGGTCGCAAAAATTTGATTGTCGTGGAGAATGATAGCGGCTACTACTTTGATTGATTTCATTTTATCCCTCTAGATTTCTTCCAGTCCTAAACTTTTCAGGTATTGATATGTTCCATCATAATACTCTGGAAGGCGCGTACTATCTTCGAAAAATCCACTAACTGTTTTGTTAGAATTTCCTTTTGGTACGCATATAACCATTCCAGCCCTTGCTCGCGTAAGCAATACTCTATACGCATTCAGCATATATTTCATCTGTTCATGCCTACTCTCACTATTATCGATTTGTTCAACCCACTTCGTTTGCCCATTAAACCTATAATAACGCCATTTCCCATTTTCATACCTCATGTCTGCATCCCACAAAAGGCAACTATAATCCAGTTCTAAACCTTGAACTTGTATTTCTGTTGCTGCATCTTCCAAATAATTCGACGACCTGACATCTGCTTTATCTTCAAGGAACCAATGGACTGCATTTACGTCTCCCGGCTGTAACACATGCACACCCAACGGCTTGTATCTTGCTGATTCTTTTGTAACTAAGACTCCTGTCCTTTCTGTCCCTCTTACTTTCTTATGCAGCCACTCCTTTGCCTTTTCCATATCCCTAGTCAAAACAATCGGATAGTTTTCCTTTATTTCATTATAAAGTGCAGCGGCGCCCTTGTCTATCGTAAGCAGTGCATGAACAAAGGCTGAAAGTTTTTCTGCTCTATATGAACGTAACGAAACTCCCAGGTGCAAACTTTCAGAATATGTTACATTTTTATTATCTCTTAAAAGTTCATCAACTCTACCTTCCGCATATTCTGATTCTGTCAATTGTGGAGAAATGTGCACCTTCCAACGAGCAAACATTTCGTTCAAAGCCATAATCCATTCGGATATTCCTGCCTCCCCTGTATTAATTTCTTGACCGCCTCCGACAAGGCAAACAATTGTCGCCCAGTCCTCGCGTTGATCAAGTGACCATATCAAAAATGCAGCTTCAGATATAGGAAAGTTAGGAACTTTCATCTTATTTCCATAAGTCCCACCTCTTTTTAAATATGCCGCTAGCCTTTCATGTGTCCAAGAACGTTGTGCCTCATCAAAAATAGCAACATGTTCTACTTCGCCAAAACCAGCCCCTTGCATTTTTATCGCCTTCTCCGGGTCGATTTCAAGCCTTCCGTTCTCGACAGGCACCTTGATTTTAGCCAACATATTATCTCGATATCGATGAATTATTTGAATGAATTTACCCACTTCACGTCTGGAATCGGATATTTTCTTTGTCTCACCTCTATCTTTACATTTTAAATAATTATCTTTTGCAAGGGCCTCATTTAATACTGCCACTAGCGGACCGTTTCCTGACAAATATACTGCCCCTTCGTCTTCAACAGGTCTTTCATACCCCTGATATGTTTGTTTCACTGCAACATCAAGGCCAACCAAAGTTTTACCAGCACCTGGTACTCCCGTTACAAAACAAATACTCTTTTCTCCTTTTTCCTTGCTTTCCCTAATTACCTGTAAAATGTAAGAAATAGTATTATCTGTTGTCGCTTGATCTGCTTCATGCCTAGTTATATCTTCAACCGAATGACTTTCATATAATGTCTTCGCAGCTTCTATTATTGTAGGCGTTGGTACATATGGGCTTATAATCCACCTTGAATCAACGGGTGTCTCATCGGGAAATTGATGTAGCACCGCATCTATTAAACTAAACAAATTGCTTTGTCCCGTCAGTAACGGATTTACAACCCTATCATCATAAACAGAGGTTTGAATCATTGATGAAAATTTTCTATAATTTGTTGCTATCAAAATAGGAACTATTAACTTATCTTGACTCAACTTATGAAAATTCTTTAAATCTAATGCATAATCTAGCACCTGATCTAAATCGTTCTCTAAAATTCTAGATTCTCCCACTTTAAATTCAAGGCAAAAAACAATTCCTCTCATTAATAACACTACATCAATTCTTTTACCCAGGCGTGGGATATCATATTCAAATACAATACGTCCATCTCCCTCTTCCCAAGGAAGCAATACCGCTTGCAAGATTTCTATTTCCTTTAACCATGCTTCTCTTGTTGTTGTAAGCGCATCCCCATGGTACTTATCACATAATTCTCCAAATATAGCTTCCTTTTCTTTCCTCAGAAATGTTTTTAAATCGCTATCAAATAAGCATCGCGAACTTTTTTTCATAAAAATATCTCCTCTTTATATCATCTGGATTTCATAATCCTATCTTTCATAAAATCATATACCATATACACATTCCTATCGAATCCAAAGAAACTTCTTTGAACTTGTTTTTATTATAAATCGCTTGTCAAAAAAACGCAAGGTTTGTTACACTAAAACCACAATAAAAAAGCAAGCTCCGGTCAACACCTTCGCTTGCTTCCTCTTCTTTATTCTCTCTACCTCAACAGGCTTCTTATAAATTCCCCTACATACAATTCATCACCACGCTCACCATCATTTCCTTCTCCTCTGCCCGGGACTCCGCAATCATGATGGTAAGTGCCACCAGCGTGGAGTCCTCGATTCGTTTCCTTCCGTCACAGAACAGGGCCTTGTTTTTGTCGAGGAAGTAGAGGAACATGGTTGCGGCGATGCATTTGTTTCCGTCGTAGAAGCTGTGGTTCTTGGTCACAAAGTACAGCAATAATTCACATTACTTCACCCAGTTGCTTTTGCTGTACTATTTCGAGCACCAATCAAAGTAGTATTATCATCTACCTTCAAATCTTCATCAACAAGTAATCTTTAATTTTGGATTTTTATATTTTCTAACCGTATTTTTCTCCTCCATCTCTTTCATATCATATCGAAAAGCTATTGACACTATCTATGTTGACTACAGGAACCCGTAGCCATACTTCCAAGACATAACGAAAGGCACTAACATATAGACCTTATCTGTCCACATATTAGTGTCTTGTCGGTGAAATAACCTAGCATGGCCACTCCTTGCCGTAAACATATTTACTCATCCTTCATTCCATCTGCAATCCATTTATCAAAATCGCTTTTTACAACATCTGCTGTATAATATACTCCATTTGCCAGATCACTATGATACGTGAACCAATCTCTAGGACTTTTTCCTTCATTTCGTTCCTCCAACTTCCCTATAAAATTATTATAACTACACTCTGAATATACTAGTGCAGAGTTTCCATTTTATTACCTAATGACGAGAGATTAGATGCCCTCGTTACAGCCTTTCCAATCCAAACTTTACTATTAATACCCACATCTTTTCGCCCCGCCTTGACCACCAATTCTTGTGCTGTCGACATTCCAATTCCAACCCTTATCTTTGATAATGAACGCTCCGCCAACAGTTTATTCAGCATTTTCATATATGTATTAATATAAAAAGCCTTATCCGCCAATTCTAATATATCATCCTTTTTAGGGGTAGTATATATTGCATATACACAATCCCCTCTAATACCAATTTCTCTTAAATTATCATCATTTCTCAATATTTCTATCACTTCAGATGTAAAACTTCTAATAATCTTCGAGACCTTTTCCTTGTCTTCATCTGCAAACAGTGTAGACGAATCGCGAATATCGACAAAAATCCCCGTTACCCAACTATAATAACCATTGGAAAATGTAAATGCATCATCTTTAGGCAACTCATCCTGCTCAACAACCTCCAATACATTATCTAAAATGTTTTCTATTCTCTCTTTACCTTTTCTATAATCATAATACGCCATCATTCTCTCCTTAATATAAATATATTCCAATTAACAAAAAAATAACAAATAAGCTAAATCCAATAATAGTTCTTTTTACCCCCTTGTTATATTTATTGTACTTTTGGGTTGCTATATCCGAATTTATGTATATTTGAGTAAGTAGTTCATCTAGTAATTCTTGTTCACTCATTTCATAAAACTTTTCCTTATAAACCACACAATTTCCATGATTATTTATTCCTGTAAAAAATATTCTAGAATTAGTTGCAATCAATCCTTTTGCAGTCTCAGAAGTTTTGGCGATTAGCACTCCACATAAATTATAAATTCCTAAAATCATTACAACAATTGTCCCGCCCAAAACAAACAAATACATTACACTACAAAATGTTTTCATTTCTATACATGTATTAATAATTCTATATATTGTATTCAGCCCATCATTTGTAAGAATAATTGTTAGAAACACCCCTATAATAGCCAAAATAATAGATGTTTTATTGTCACAATTAGCTACAAATCCAATATTTCTTTCCAATGTTTGAGTTGCAATTTCTATTTTAGACTTATAATCTTTTCCTTCGCCTTTAAATAAATTCTCTTGCTTTTTTTCTGTTTTTTTTCCCATTTTAAATCTCCTTGTCTATCCATTCATCAAACAGTGTTTCTATAATGTCACAGTGGTAAAAATCTACACTTCCATAAATCCCCATCTTGTGTGCCTGTATCCATGATTTATATTTTTCATTTTGTTCAATCAACAAATCAATTATATTATCATAAAACAATGGACTCATTGCAATTGGTAAAATACCATTCCTATTTGCAACATCTGATAGATGAGCCGCATCAACAACTGCCTTTCCAATCCAGACTTTATCATTAATTCCGCTTCCGCTTTGTCCCGCCTTTACAATCAGTTCTTCATCACACCCCATTCCAATTCCGGCTTTTATCGTAGGGTAACCATGTTTTGCTAATAATTTGTTTAACATTTTCATAAATGAATTAATACGAAATGCGTGTCTAAAAATAAATGCCAAATCAGCCTTAGACTGAACGTCAAATATACAATAAACACAATCTCCACGAATTCCAATTTCTCTATACTTAGAATCATCCTTTAAGATAGATATTATCTCTGAACAAAAACTTCTAATTATTCGAGCCGTATCTTCATTTGCACTTTGAAACAACTTACTTGAATCTACAATATCGACAAATAGGGCTGCCACCCATGTTTTTATTCCATTTTCATATGTAAATGCTTCATCTGTAGAAGGAATTGAATCTTTCTTTACAATTTTAGTTGGTGATTTTAGAATTCCTTCAATTGTTTCCTTTGATTTCTTGTAATCATACATTGTTCTGTTCCTCTTCTAGGTAATTATATTTTAATATATACACATTTTCATTCCATACAAATTTCCCTTACACTTGATAACAAACTTAATTATATCACACCTTTCCGCAGATGTGAATACTTTTCGACCAGCTTGTTTTTAATCTACTTGTTACTCATCTCTGACCACCAAAAGAGCTTAATCATCCACTCCCCATTCAGTATGTGCAAATTTTGCCCATACTGACTTTTTTCGTTAACGTCTACTATAATAGACGTTAACTCATTTTTCCCTTGACTTTTTCTCTCCCTCCGCATATCATAAATTCAAGAAGCGGGTTTTGTGTCGTGTACGGCCTTACAGCCCAAGCGGGTTGCTCGCTTCCTTTCCAAGAAACGGGTTTTGTGCTGAGTAAAGCCTTCGGGCCGGAAAAGGTTGCTCGTTTCTTTTTTATTGAAGATTGCGCAATTTCCCAGCACACAAAAAACAACACGCAATTTCTGCGTGTTGTCTTCATTTTAGAGTATTCCCTACTCCACCTTCTCTATCTTCACCCACGGCCTATCATTTATCCCAAAGCGTGATGTCTGCTGCAACATCGTTACTTCCACCGTGTCCCCCGGCTTCGCCCAGCCGAAGCTTTGTGCTCTGACGCTCATTCTGCCGTATTCCGGCGACTCCAGTATGCCGGACCGCGACGCTTCCGAGCAACTTACCACGGTTGTCCGAAAGGTTCCCATCTGATTGTAGGCGTAGCCTTTTGCCTTGCCGATGAGCTCCCAGATTTCTTCTGCCGTCTCGTCGAATTTCACACGATAGATCAGGCTCTTCTCCCCTTTGGTCCTCTCGATGTAGAGATAACGCTGCGGACGCTTCATCAACGTGACGCCCTCTATGTCGTAGTTTGGTGACAGCGGTGCATAGTCGTAGATTTCGTACTTTGCTCCGTCCTTTGCCAGGATGGTAAACTCACTGAAATTCTCATCCCTGTTTTCCAGTAACGTCTTATCCCAGGCATAGGGCGAAGCTTCTTCCAAGCTCCCCGGCTTCGTACAAACCGAGACCAGCTTTGACAGCAGCTCCTCCCGGAACGGATTCTCCTCGCTGCACACAAACTTTCCGTCCTTGTCAAAATAGGCCGTCTCCACCTTCTTCATATCGGCAAAGGATGCATACCAAAGAGCAAACAGCCCACCGAGCACAACCACAATCGCCGCCAAAGAAATGCCCAACACACGTCCGACTTTCTTAGTCTTTTGTCTCGCCATTCTATCTCCCCCTTTTCAATAACCCGAACTGTCACATTTTTTGCAACGGTTCTTTCCTAAAACTCTACCACCGTATCTTCCCCATCAACCGTTACCTTCGCGCCTTCCACGCTCTCCACCTTCCGGTTCATGAGTCGCACCGTAAATGCCTTTCCTTCCTCCGCATCTACGTCAAACTCCACTTTGCCGTCCTTCTGGCTTACCGTCAGGATAATGTCCTCTTCCTTCGCCATGCTGTACACGGACTTAGTCAGAGTCATTCCGTCCTTCAAGCCGTATACTCTCAGCTCCACGCCGTCGGCGTAGTCATAGTCCGGCGCATCGTCCCTTGCACCCAGCGCAATAATGGAGCCTTCCTTTACCATCAGCGGAATGCTGCAGTAATCGTGGTGCTCGGTGTACCACTTGCCGCCCTCGTATTCCTTGCCGGTGAAGAAGTTGGTCCAGGTGCCCTCCGGTAGGTAGTATTCGGCGATGCCGTCCTCGCGGAATATCGGAGCCACAAGTAAGCTGTCGCCCAGCATGTACTGCTTGTCCAAGTAGCTGCAGTTCTTATCCTCCGGGAATTCCAGTACCATGCTGCGCATGGTCGGAACGCCGGTGTTGCTTGTATAGATGGCCGTCTCGTACAGGTACGGCATGAGTTTTGCTTTCAGGCGGGTGAAGAACCGGCACACATCCACCGCTTCCTCATCGTACACCCACGGTACCCGGTAAGAGGTACTGCCGTGGAGACGGCTGTGGGAGGACAAAAGGCCGAAGGCCACCCAGCGCTTGTACACGTCCGGGGTGGAGGTATGCTCGAAACCGCCGATGTCGTGAGCCCAGAAGCCGAAGCCGCTCATCAGCAAGGACAAACCGCCCCGCAGGCTTTCTTCCATGGATTCGTAGTCCGACCAGCAGTCGCCGCCCCAGTGTACCGGGAAACGCTGTCCTCCCACGGTTGCGGAACGGGCAAACAGCACTGCTTCACCTTTTCCGCGCTTCCGCTCCAGAAGTTCATAAACGCATTTGTTATATAAATGAGTGTAATAGTTGTGCATTTTCTTCGGGTCGGAGCCGTCGAAGTACACCGCATCCACCGGGATGCGCTCGCCGAAGTCCGTCTTAAAGCAGTCCACACCCATATCAAGCAGCACTTCCAGCTTCTCCTGGAACCATGCATAGGCTGCCGGATTGGTAAAGTCCACGATGGCCATGCCCGGCTGCCACATATCCCACTGGTACACCTGACCGTTCGGACGCTTGATAAAGTAGCCCTTCTCCATGCCTTCCGCAAAGAGCCGGGACTCCTGCCCGATATAAGAGTTAATCCAAACGCAAATATTTAAGCCCTTTTCCTTAATTCTTTTTAGCATGCCCTCCGGGTCCGGGAACACGCGCTCATCCCACACAAAATCCGACCAATGGAACTCCTTCATCCAACAGCAGTCGAAATGGAAGGTCCGAAGCGGGATGCCGCGCTCTAACATGCCGTCGATAAAACTCATGACCGTTGCTTCGTCGTAGCTGGTGGTAAAGGAAGTGGACAGCCACAAACCGAAGGTCCATGGTGCCGACAGGGACGGTTTCCCCGTCAAATCCGTATACGCCACCAGCACATCCTTCATGGAATCTCCCGCGAAGAGGAAGTAGTCCAGATAGCCGCCCTCCACGGAAAACTCTGCTCTCGTCACCATCTCGGTGCCCAGCTCAAAGGACACCTTTTCCGGGTGATTGACCAATACGCCGTAGCCCTTGTTGGATACATAAAACGGGATATTTTTGTAGGCCTGCTCCGTACTGGTGCCGCCGTCCTCATTCCAAATATCGATGCTCTGACCGTTCTTTACAAAGGGGGTAAAATGCTCGCCGGTGCCGTACAAAAGCTCGCCCACGCCCAAGGAAAGCTGCTGGCGGATATAGGTATCCACAAAGTCACCCTTATCGTAATAATCGCCCTTCCAGTCGGTCTTCACCAGCGCCAGATCCTTACCGGTACTCTTGGTCAGCACCTTGCCGTCTTTTATGTAAGTCATGGACCACGGCTCCTTCGTAATCACGAGAGAAAGGCTGCCGCTTTCCACTACGATTTTTTCGTCATCTTCCGTTACAGCAAGCGGACACTCCTGCATGTTCAGTTCAAAGGCAGGCTCCTTTACCACCGCCCCCAAGTGATGGTAGGTCTGCACCCGCAGAACGTCCTTCCGTGGGGAGCTTACCTTTACCGTCAGGTTAATGCCGCCCAAGGTACAGCCCTTATTATACACGCGGTTCGTCGGTGCGCATATCGTCACCTCGGTCTCCGTTGTCTTTATAAAATACGCTTCTGCCGGGGCAAATAATTGCACCCCTTCCTTTTGTAACCAACATCCGTTGCTGAATTTCATAGACCTTCTCCTTTTTCACATTGGCATCCCATATGCCGATTTCCATTCTGTTTACAACAAAGCCGGATTGTGGCAGCCACAAGCCACAACAATCCGGCCTTTCATTTTTACTTCAAAATCGCCTCCAAAATCGTCTGTCCGTACAACCGGATTGCGAAATCATTCGGATGGTTGACGCAGTTTCCGGTGTAGTTAAAGTACTTCTTGCCCCGGTTCTCCATTTCTTTAAACATGCTATGTACCGGAGCCGCCGCCATGCCCTCGTGAGCTTTTGCGTAGTCCGTCAGTGCCTTCTCGTAGTTCAGAAGTCCGTCGTTCTGATAGGTCGGAATCTCCGTATTGGCGGTCATAGCCGGGTACAGCACAAACTCACACTCCGGATTCCGCTTCTTAAGCTCGCTGATAATCTCATCAATATAGCCCATAAACTGCTCCGTCGGGTCCCACATACAGTTCATACCGAAACCGATAAATACAAGATCCGGCTTCTCCACGCGGTCAAACAACGTATTTACGTTATCCACGCCCCACTTTGCGGTGGAACCGCCGGAGGATAAGTTATCCTTCGTAATCTCTGCCTGCGGATAGGTTTCACGAAGCTTTCTTGTCACCAGCTCCGCCCATACCGGCATATACGGATAACGGTCGGACTGCACCTTCATCGGATTTAAAGAGCCCATGTCCACCGCCGGCTCGTCGGCACCGCTGGCTTCCCAGCCTGCCGTAATGCTGTCGCCGAAATATACAATGTGAAGAGGCTTACCGCTCTCTAATTTTTCATAGGTCTTTGTAAGACGGGCACCCATACGCTCCGGTACAAGGCCGGTCCACTCTTCCGCCGCCTCGTAAGTCACCAGAGACTGATACTTATATACAAACGGAAGAATCATGGTAAATTCCTTTTTTCCTTCCAGACAAAGCCAGCCGGCCCACGGCTCGTCGTTGTACGGCTTGATGTATTCTTCTCTGGTAAGCAACGGAATCCGACTTCCTTCTGTACGTACAATGCCCCGCTCCGTTACGGTGTAATCCTTGCCGTCTTCGTACACAACCGTACCGTCGTGGTTCGTAATCTTCATAATTTTCTTCGGAGTGTACAAAAGATTTCCGCCCTGCTCCTTCTTTGCCGCATCCTCAAAAAAACATACGGACTCTTCCCAAATTTCGCCGCCCTTCCAAACCGGTGCCAGCCATTCGTTTAATCTGTTCTCTGCCATCATCCTTCTCCTTTTGCTTTTATTTCTTTTTCATAAAGTGATACTGCCCCGTTATCCTCGGATGCCCCTTCGGACGCTCCCCCACATCCTCATGAAACGCCGCCAGCAAACCTCCGGTTAATTCCTTCATACATTCCGGGCAAAACCTGCCGTAGCGGATGGCACAACCGCACCGCTCACACTGCAGAAAAAATTTACTGCCCTCCGGAATCTCCAATCTTCCCTTTTTCAAAAAATGATTGATAATATCGGCTCTTACCCCTGTAGCAGCGGCAATCACCGGAGCAGGAGACGGTCCGTGTTCCCCGAGAAACTTCTTTACCTTGCCGAAATCGTCATATGCCCGACTCCCACAGACTCTGCACTCGTACTCTCCTCCCGAAATATAATACATCTTACCGCCGCACTCGTCACAATGCACCGGCCGGCTCTGTATAATCAATCGCTCCAGATTTTTTGAAACATCATTTTCAAACATACCGTCACCTCCCTATCCTGTGACTTTTTGTTGGTTCCATTATACTATATTTTGTCCGGTTATACAATCAAAAAACTGTAGTTTTCATCTCTGAAAAAATAGAATTCTATCATTTTTGCAAGAACTTCTTTACATTTTCTTAACGCAGTGGTATAGTAGGTCCATAGACCTAGATAACAATCAAAGAGGAGCACATAAAATGAAAAACTGGAACACCCCGAATATTACAGAATTGAATATCAGCGAAACTGCCGGAAATAATCACCAGAACGGTAACACCCACGGCAAACTATGTGTATATGACCCGTCTCAGGTATGTAATGCACAGGGTAACGGCAAGGGTATTTGTAACAATTGCATGTACAATCCGAAATACACCGGCAACAACAGTTTGGAAACCCCGGATACCATCAGCTAACTACCAACTTAAAAATACCTCTAAGTTCCCTTAAATGGGAAAAACAGCACTTTATCATATGCAAAGTGCTGTTTTTTCTATGCTTTTTTACGCTTTTATTGCCCAGCGCAGCTTCGTGGACTTTGCCCGCGGATTCCGTTGACACTCCGCTGCGGACGGACGTATCACATCCTCCGATGCGTCGCTGTAAACGCCTTCTCTTTTTAACTGTTTAAATGACTTCTTCACCAGCTGGTCCTCTCCCGAGTGAAAGGTCAGAATTGCCACTCGCGCCCCCGGTTTTAAAATCCCCGGCAATTTTTCAAGAAACGCATACAATACCTCAAACTCGCTGTTTACATCAATACGAAGCGCCTGAAACACTCTTGCGCAGGACTTTTTCACCGTTTCCTTATACTCCGCAGGCGGAAGCTTACTTAAAGCCTCCTCAATGGCCTCACGAAGCTCTGTTGTCGTCTCAAACTTTGCCCCCCTCTTCAGCTTCTGAAATACTACTTTCGCAATCTGCTCCGCATAGGGTTCGTCGGAGTTCTCCACCATCATGCCGATAAACTCTTCCTTCGTGATACTGCGCAGCCGCTCCGATGCGGACTGCCCGTGTTCCGGGTCCAGTCGCAAGTCCAGCGGTCCTTCCACCTTGTAGGAAAAGCCCCGCTCCGGGTTGTCAATCTGCATGGACGACACACCGAGGTCCGCCAGGACAAAATCAAACTTACCGGCCTGCTCCGCCACCTTATCGATATTCGCAAAGTTGGTCTGACAGATGGTCAGAATGTCTTCACCGTACCCCTTATCCTCTAAGCGCTTCTTCGTTTTTACAATCTCGATCGGGTCCACATCCAGGGCATACATATGACCTTTGCCCTCCAGTTTCGCAAGCATTGCGCTTGTATGTCCACCATATCCCAAGGTAGCATCCAAGCCCTGCTCTCCCGGCTGAATCTTCAGCACCTCCAAAATCTCATCCACCATAATGGAAATGTGCATACCTGCCGGAGTACTGCCCTTGCGGATGACCTTCTCGATGGTATCTGCATACTTTTCCGGATTGGCCTCCTTATACTTTTCGTGGAACGCCCTCGGGTGGGTTCCTTTATATCTGACCCGCCGCTTGTGCGGGGTGTCTGTATTTTGTCCGTTGTTGTTTTCGTTCATCAAGTCCGTGTTCCTTTCCGATAGATTCTCTTCTATCATCGACAACTATTTTAGAGTGCTTCCGAAAACGCCGTCATAAATACTGATTTCCGTAATAATCCCTTCTTCTGCAAAATAAGTGATTAATATCCAGTCCTCTTTCGACTCCGCTTCTTCCGCATTCATCTCTTTCTTTCCGTCAAAATAAACGATATAGCAATTATCTGCGTAAGCCTCTTCATAAGAAAACACATCCTCTATCGTACTTAGCGCATCCCCTACGGATATATCTTTATACGTTACTACCGAACTATCTTCTGTAATAAACGCACGAATTTCGCCATCCGCATTTGTCGTCACCCATGTGGTACTGTCTGACTGTGCACCGTCAAAATACGACTCGTACTTCTGACAAATGTCTCCGTCAATCTCCTCTGCACTGTCATAATAGGACATCACCGTTCCATCCAATGACCACTCATAGGGTTTTAATCCCTCCGGCTCACTTCCACACCCGCAAAACACAAACGCACTCAATGTCGCCACAAGAGCCGCACTCTTCTTCATCCACTGCTCCACCTTCATTCTCTCTTCCTTTCGGTTCGTTTTATCCCTCATATACATCCAATGCCACCAGCACCTCTTCCGGCGCCGTAGCCGATGCAAAGCCTTCCTTTTTCCAATCTGCCTGCTCGTTTTTCACAAACCAGCCCGCCTGCAACGTCTGCATGCCGAACTCCCTCGCCGTTTCCAGTTCCCGGCTTCCGCCGTCCCCTACATACAAACAGTCTTCCGGCGCCACCGCAAGCTCCGCCAGACATCGTTCGAATATTTCATGCTCCGGTTTTTGCACTCCCTGCTCGCAAGAGAGCATCATCACATCAAAGCAAGATGCCAGCACGCTCGCCCGGATAGCCTCCGCTTCTTCCAAAAAGCAGTTACTGATGAGTGCAACCTTATACCCCCGCACCTTTAATTCCCGAAGCAGGGAAACGATACGATATTCCACCTTCTGCAAACTCTCCGACTTAAAGACATGGCGTTTTTCCACTGCTTCCGGAATTCGCTCGGGATGGGTATAATGCGTACGCTCCCCAATCCAGTAAAGAGATTCTTCAAACGTCATTTTCCCCTTGCTGCGGGCCTCTTCCGTCTCATGCCACAGTGGGTAAAACTCGTCGATATCCGCGCCCAAATCCGCCGCAACGTTCCGTCCGAAATACCGCGGTACACTGTGAAGCGTCACCAAGGTTTCGAACATGTCAAAGATTACTGCTTTCATGCTTTATGCTCCCTTCTGTAGTTTGTTCCCCAACACAGCTACAAAAGACCTTCTTTACCGTTTCTGCAACTCGTCCAAATTCTTGTTATACGCCGGAATGAACTCTTCCATAAAGCAATCCGCCTCCGGCAGCTCCATGGCAATAATGGAAGCCTTCGTGGATTTGAACGCACTGTCAAACTCCTTATTGCCG
The DNA here is from genome assembly GCA_045596385.1 of Lachnospiraceae bacterium. Classification (GTDB taxonomy): domain Bacteria; phylum Bacillota; class Clostridia; order Lachnospirales; family Lachnospiraceae; genus SIG307. The sequence continues at coordinate 293,426 of JAZOCC010000024.1, read as the reverse complement.
GCCTTCTTCTCTTCCATACACTTAATGAGCGCGGAAAACTTGTCCGCCGCCTTTACCAGACGCCAAAGGTACGCGTCCTCCTCCTGCTTAAAATACAGGCTGTGGAACTCCTCCCGCAAATCCTCCGGGAGCATGGAAAGCAATGTCTCCGCCGCCGCATCCTCAATCTTATGGAACACCGTCTGTATGGACTCGTTATAATACTTCACCGGCGTCGGCATATCGCCCGTAATAATCTCTGTGGTGTCGTGGTACATGCCGATTAATGCAGCCTTACTGGCATCCAGATTCTTTCCGAAGCGCTTATTGCCGATAACACACAGCATATGGGCAATCATCGCCACCTCCAAGGAATGCTCGCATATATTTTCCGTACAGGAATTCCGCATCAGCGCCCAACGGTCAATGTATTTCATGCGGGACATCATTGCGCAAAAATTACTTTCGTTATTTCCCATGGTCCGTTCCCCTTTTCTTCTTTTTATTCAACCGTACTCTTCTGCAATCTTTTATTCTCTATGCTCTCCAAGCATCGAATCTTCTTATACAATCACTTCGCATACTCACAGTTTATTATGCCTTATCTCCCCCCCACTGTCAATCGAACACAACATTTTTCTTTTGTTTTCCCGGCATTTTCCGGTACACTTGCAACGTTTTTTTATTTGTGTTACACTGCAAGCAAAGAGATTCGGATTTTTCACTCCATCCCGCACACTATTTTCTCTCACAGAGAATACGAAAGGACATCACACTATGAAACTCACAGCCTTACTGGAAAATACCACCGAGCGGGACGATATGCAGGTAGAACACGGTCTCAGCCTGTATATCGAAACCGATACGCATAAGATTTTATTTGATATGGGCCAGAGCGATTTGTTTGCGAAAAACGCAGAGACCCTCGGCATCGACCTGTCCGCGGTAGACATCGCCGTGCTTTCTCACGGCCACTACGACCACGGCGGCGGACTGGCGACCTTTTTGTCTCTGAATGAAAAAGCTCCGGTTTACATCAATCGCTTTGCTTTCGAACCACATTTTAATGCTTTGGATAAATACATCGGATTAGATACAAATTTAGAGACTACACTCGTAGAACAAAACAGATTGCATTTTACCGAGGAAATCTGCACTCTTGCGCCGGGTCTGACTCTTTTTTCCTGTAACGAACGCATCCGTTCCTGTGACCTGGGAAGCTTCGGTCTGACGGTTTTGGATGGAAATAGTCACGTGCCGGATGACTTTCGCCACGAACAGTACCTTTTGATTGAGGAAAAAGACCTAAAAGTCCTTATCAGCGGGTGCTCTCATAAAGGCATTCAAAATATTATGGAATGGTTTGCGCCGGATGTGCTGGTGGGAGGATTTCATTTCATGAAGCTGGAGCCGGGCAACGCTCTGGACGCTGCCGCAAAGAACCTAAATAAATATTCCACCCGCTACTTTACGGGCCACTGCACAGGCGAGGAGCAGTTTGCCTACTTAAAGGAACGGATGGAACGGTTAGAGTATCTTTCCTGCGGAAAGACAATTCTCTTATAGTTACATATACCGGTAGTGTAACAAAATACAAGAAAGGGGGATCTTACCGTCCTCAAATCCGGAGCATGGGGTATCAAACAGATAAGATACTACGTTAGAACCAAAAAGGATGTGTTTGCAATCCCTTCATCACGCAAACACATCCTTTACATACTTTATTGTACGATAATCCGACACTTCGCTTCCGGATCATCCATAATCAATTCGTCCACAGCCGGCACTTTAATGTAACCGGACTTCGGATTCTTAATACTTACAATCGGAGCGGTCAGTTCAGCCTCAACCTCCGATTTTTCAAAGCTTAAGTCCGCATCAAGCATTTCACAGTTCACAAGCTTCAAATTCTTGCAGTAGCAGAACGGCTGGGTACCGGAAATCTTACAATTCTCGAAGGTAATATTCTCCGCATACCACGCCAGATACTCGCCCTCTACCACACAATTTCTAATCACTACATTTTTCGCATGCCAGAAGGCATCCTTCGTATGTAATACACAATTTTCAATGACCGCATTCTCCACGTACTGGAAAGAATACTTTCCGGTAAACTCCACGTTCTTAAATGCAATATCCGAAGAACGCATCATAAAGTACTCGCCTGCCGCAGTGCTGTCCTCCACACGGATATTGCTCACCGACCAGCCGAACTCCGGCGACACGATGTCACTCTTCCGAATCGTAATATCTGCGCACTCACGCATTGCCTTCACTCCGTAAAGCTTGGATTCGGCAATTTCAATCTTCTCCGAATACCAAAACGCCGCACGGCAAAGCTCCGTCAGCTCCGTATTTTTCATCGTCACCCCGGTATCGTGCCAGAACGGGTATCTTAAATTCCAAAGGCAGCTGTCCACCGTCACATTCCGGCTTTCTTTAAAAGCACTCTCGCCGTCCGCCGGACCTTCAAACTTACAATTCACAACCGTCACATCGGAACTGCCGTAAAACTCCCTCTCTTTATCAAAGGTTTGATTTTCCACTCGCATCATAACTTCATCCTTTCAACACGCCGGTTGTCCCGGAAATTTCCCTTCATAGATGTTTATCTTCGTAGTTGTTCACATTTATTTCAAAATATGAACAAGCTATATTCTCAATCATCCGGCGCACTTTTTTCCTCTCGTATCCTTGTTTTTTCTTCCTTTTCACTTATATCATACTTTTATGGAAAATGCAACCTTTTTCTGGAACATTGAATAAAATGAACACTATCATTCTTTCTTCACTTTATACACATAGTTTAACAACTCATCTTCCTTCGTCACAAAGCCAAATCCCATCTTCTCAAATAAACGAATCGACGCAACGTTGTTTTCATCAATCGCCACTTCAATCCTGTCAAACCCGGAAACAAGACGCTCCGCTCGAATATCTCTTAAAATAGCTGTTGCAATTCCTTTTCCCTGTTGTTCCGGAACCACCATAATATCCATATACAAAACCCGGTCTACCACTTCCAGATGTGTAGTCGCAACCAAATGCTCGTCATCATAAACTTTAAAGAAGTACACATTATCACTTAAAGTTACATAATGCCAATAGTTTTGCTCATCAATACTGATATAACGGGATATTTCCGGCAACTTGAAAACAGATGTCAAACAAGGGATATCCTTATCATTTTCGTTCATCATCCGTTGGTAGTTCATTTGACGTTCTCCTTTTTTTACGATAGAAAAAAGCCAAATCTTCCGATTTGGCTTTAACAGGGGCAGTAGGATTCGAACCCACGACCTGCGGTTTTGGAGACCGTTATTCTACCAGCTGAACTATACCCCTATATGCAATTTTTGACTGCCCTCATATCTTACAACGTTTTTTTACAAATGTCAAGTAGTTTCTGAAAAAATATCGGCACAGTCCCAAGACTGTGCCGACAAGCTTTTCATCCTACTTAGATGCTAAAAACTCATTAATCTGATTTACAAGCTCGTCCGCATCGATACCGTGTACCATGCATGCCATCTCCAGGCTCTCGCCCTGAGCGGACGGACAACCGATACAATGCATGCCTGCTGCAAACAAAATCTCTACGATGCCCGGATCCACCTGAATCAACTGTGCAATAATCATATCCTTACTTACCTGCATTTTTATTCTCCTTTCATCCTACGCATCCCCCGTACCGCACACTCTATACGTATCGGGAAATGCACCTAATTCTGACTTCACGAGTTAAAGTATACACAACCTATCCGCTTTCGTCAAGGGCGAACCTTTGGAAGATTTCACATACTTATCCGATGATTTTCACTTTCTCCATCCTCATCCACCCTTTCCATGCTTCTTCTCACATTCCGAAAAAAGGTACTTGTATTATTTGAAATTATATATTACAATAGAGGCAGATAAATAATAAAGGAGGATATCACAATGGCATATAAGATTTCTGATCAGTGCATCAGCTGCGGCGCTTGTGCAGCAGAGTGCCCGGTAGGAGCAATCAGCGAGGGAGCTTCCCAGTACGAGATTGATGCAGACGCATGCTTAGATTGCGGCGCTTGCGCAGCTACCTGCCCGACTGAGTCTATTTCTCAGTAATTCACGAGCAAACATTAAAACGCTTCACCTTTGCGGGTGAAGCGTTTTTGTCTTTTGTAGGTTATCTTTTGTATGTATGAAATACCGGTCTCCCGGTGATTTCTCTTATTCCAAAGTCGCTGCTGCGGCTCTCTCGTAAATCTCGGTCACTGCAGCCTTATCAAGCTCTACATAACCGCCCCGGATGCCGTCGCCGATACCGAACAATTCCACAAGACGCGGAATATCTTCCCTCTTTGCACCCAGCTGCTCAAAGTTAATCGGCATACCGATGGAAGCTAAGAACCGGCGGAATTCCTTTACACCCTCCAGCGCAGTCTCCTTCGGATTCGCGAAATTCATCTGACAACCGAACACGCGGGTCGCCATCTGTGCCATGCGCATCGGATCGTGATGATCTGCCACATAGGTCATCCAAGCCGGCATAATAACCGCAAGGCCTGCACCGTGTGCGCAGTCATACAATGCGGAAAGCTGATGCTCGATACCGTGGCTGTTCCAGTCCTGTGCTCTGCCTACACCGACGATATTGTTATGTGCTACCATGCCGGCCCACATGATATTCGCGCGAGCCTCGTAGTTGTGCGGGTCCGCAATCACACGCGGGGTCTCCTTCACCATGGTAAGAAGCACTGCCTCGCACAGACGGTCGGTCACCTCTACCTCCGGTGTATTACTGAAATAACGCTCGAATACATGTGCCATAATATCCGTTGCACCGCATGCGGACTGATAAGCCGGAAGGGTCTCGGTCAAAGCCGGATTTAATACGGAGAACTTCGGGCGAATACAATCACTGCCGGCACCACACTTCTGAAGTGTGGCTTCCTTCGTAATAACAGAGTCCGGAGAACCTTCGCTGCCCGCTGCCGCAATGGTCAATACCGTACCAACCGGAAGTGCGGTCTCTGCTCTCTTTCCGGAATAGAAATCCCAGAAATCTCCCTCGTACGGCACACCCATAGCAATTGCCTTCGCGGAATCGATGGCACTGCCGCCGCCTACCGCTACGATAAAATCAACACCTTCCTTACGACAAAGATCGATGCCCTGATATACCAAACCGTCTCTCGGATTCGGCTGTACACCGCCAAGCTCTACATAAGGAATCTTCTCCTCGTCAAGAGCAGCCTTTACTCTGTCCAAAAGTCCGGAACGAACCACGGAACCTCCGCCGTAGTGGAGCAATACCTTGCTTCCTCCGAAACGCTTAACAAGTCGTCCTGTCTCTGCCTCCTGACCCTTTCCGAATGCGAAATAGGTCGGACTATAAAAAGTGAAATTATTCATATCTTTACCTCCTTCGTTTCTAGTATCCACTATAGCATAATTCCTCATCATTTGCAATGTTTTTCTGTAAAACATCCCATATAAGCAAGCAAAGCGCCTCTTTTTTCAAAGAGACGCTCTCGTGCTAATTTTTTTATGTCACGCGCATTTTCTTATGATTGCCCGGACACAGTTTCCGACATGTACACACCAGCCGGGATTATTCTTCGCACTACCTATTTCTTCTGTGTAAGATACTTCTTCACATACTGTCCGGTGTAAGACTTCGAATTCTTTGCCACCTCTTCCGGCGTACCCTGTGCCACCACGGTACCGCCCTTATCGCCGCCCTCCGGGCCGATGTCGATGAGATAATCCGCCGTCTTGATCACGTCCAGATTATGCTCGATGACAAGCACCGTATTGCCGCCCTCGGTCAAACGCTGCAAAATCTCAATGAGCTTGTGTACATCCGCAAAATGCAAACCAGTGGTCGGTTCATCCAGAATATAAATGGTCTTACCGGTACTGCGACGGGAAAGCTCCGTAGCCAGCTTGATACGCTGTGCCTCACCGCCGGACAAAAGGGTGGACGGATGTCCCAGCTTCAAATAGGACAGTCCCACATCGTTTAACGTCTCGATTTTCTTACGAATAGACGGCACATTTTCAAAAAACTTCACCGCTTCCTCCACACGCATTTCCAGTACGTCGTAAATGGTCTTACCCTTATACTTTACTTCCAACGTCTCGCGGTTGTAACGCTTACCTCCGCACACCTCGCACGGCACAAAAATATCCGGCAGGAAGTTCATTTCGATTTTCAAAATGCCGTCGCCGCTGCAAGCCTCACAACGACCGCCCTTTACGTTAAAGCTGAACCGCCCCTTGCTGTAACCGCGCAGCTTTGCATCCGGCGTACTTGCGAACAAATCACGAATCTGGTCAAACACACCGGTATAGGTAGCCGGGTTGGAACGCGGCGTACGCCCGATCGGAGACTGGTCGATGTTGATCACCTTGTCCAGCTGTTCGATGCCGTCGATGCCGTCATGGTCTCCCGCCAGGATACGGGCACGGTTCAAACTCTTGGCCAAATGCTTATACAAAATCTCGTTGACCAGAGAGCTCTTACCGGAGCCGGACACACCGGTCACACAGGTAAATACACCTAACGGAATATCTACGTCGATGTTTTTCAGATTATTCTCGCGAGCCCCCTTCACCTTCAGAAAACCGGTCGGCTTCCTGCGGCTCTTCGGAAGCGGAATCTGTAACTTTCCGGACAAATATGCACCGGTAATGGACTCCGGAACCTTCATAATCTCTTCCGCGGTACCCTGGGCAATCACCTCACCGCCGTGGTCGCCCGCGCCCGGACCGATATCGATAATGTGGTCCGCCGCATACATGGTATCCTCGTCGTGTTCCACCACAATCAGGGTATTTCCCAAATCCTTCAAATGCTTTAACGTTTTCAGTAGCTTATCATTATCTCTCTGGTGCAGACCGATACTCGGCTCGTCCAGAATATACGCAACGCCCACCAAACCGGAACCGATCTGGGTCGCCAATCGGATACGTTGCGCTTCACCACCGGACAAGGATGCGGTGGCTCTGGCCAGCGTCAGATAATCCAGTCCTACATCCATCAGGAATCCTACTCTTGCACGAATCTCCTTTAATACCAATTCACCGATTTGCTGCTGACGCTCGGTAAGCTCCAGTTCCTGCATAAAGGTATACAAATCCCGCACGGAGCACTCGGTGACCTCTGCAATATTGCGGTTGCCCACTGTTACCGCCAAGGACTCTTTCTTCAAACGCTTGCCCTTACACACCTTACACGGCGTGGTACGCATAAAGGTCTCGTACTCCTGCTTTGTGGTATCCGACGCCGTCTCCCGGTATCTGCGCTCCACATTTTTAATCAGGCCTTCAAAGGCCACATCATACACACCCTGGCCCCGCTGGCTTTGATAATGAACCTTCACCACACGACCGCCGGTACCGTAATAAATCATATCCTGAATATCCTTCGGAAGCTTCTCAAACGGCGTCTTTAAGTCAAACTTATACTCTTTCGCCAGTGCCGTCAATGTGCTGCCGGTATAACTGGACGGGTCCGTGGCAGACTGCCAGCCCAGTACCGCAATGGCCCCCTCCGCAATACTCATGGACTTATCCGGAATCAGCAAATCCTCGTCAAACTCCATCTTCACGCCGATACCGTGACACTCCGGGCAGGCACCGAACGGATTGTTAAAGGAAAACACGCGCGGTTCAATCTCATCGATGCTGACACCGCAATCCGGACAGGAAAAGCTCTCAGAGAACCGAATCGGCTCCCCGTCAATCACATCCACAATCAAAAGTCCTTCGCTCAGTCGCAATACACTGTCGATGGAATCCCGAAGACGCTGCTCCACGCCTTCCTTTATCACCAGACGGTCTACCACAATCTCTATGTTATGCTTAATATTTTTCTCCAGCTTAATCTCCTCGGAAAGCTCATACTGCTGTCCGTCCACAATCACGCGGACATAACCGCTACGCTTTGCCTGCTCGAAAATCTTCGCATGCTCACCCTTACGGCCTCGCACCACCGGCGCCAGAAGCTGAATCTTCGTCCGCTCCGGAAGCTGCATAATCTCGTCCGACATCTCGTCCACAGTCTGCTTCTTAATGACCTTACCGCACTCCGGACAATGCGGAATGCCGATACGGGCATAGAGCAAACGGAAATAATCGTAAATCTCCGTCACCGTACCTACCGTGGACCGCGGGTTGCGGTTCGTGGACTTCTGATCAATGGAAATCGCCGGAGAAAGTCCCTCGATGCTCTCCACATTCGGCTTCTCCATCTGCCCCAGGAACTGTCTCGCATAAGAAGAAATGGACTCCATATACCGACGCTGTCCCTCTGCATAAATCGTATCAAAAGCAAGGGATGACTTACCGGAACCGGACAAACCGGTTAATACCACAAACTCATCCCGCGGAATATCGATATTGATTCCCTTTAAGTTGTTCTCCCGCGCACCCCTTATTTTGATAAACTTCTTTTCTGACATACTATGTCCTCGCTTCTGTTATACTTTCTCTATTATGTGCGTTTTTCCTTCACACATCCGTTCATTGCACTTCATGCCGCATTACTCCGCCGGCATTTGCACACTCCGTCCATTCTACTCCAGCATCTTTTTCTTAAGCTCAAACAACTGGTCACGCACCTTTGCCGCCAGCTCAAAGTTCAACTCCGCAGCCGCCGTGTTCATTTGCTTCTGCAACTTCTTCTCCAGGGCCTGCAGCTCCTTCTTTGACATAGACTCCATATCCTTTTCTATGCCCTGTGTAATCTCTTCCGCCTTCTTCGATATGGTAATCAGTTCACGGACCGCTTTCTTAATGGTCTGCGGCGTAATTCCATGCTCCTCGTTATACGCCTGCTGAATCCCGCGACGGCGCTCCGTCTCGGAAATCGCCTTCCGCATGGAATCTGTCATCACATCCGCATACATCACCACGCGGCCTTCCGCATTTCGGGCCGCACGACCGATGGTCTGAATCAGGGACGTTTCGGAACGGAGGAATCCCTCCTTGTCCGCATCCAGAATCGCCACCAAACTTACCTCCGGGATATCCAGACCCTCTCGCAACAGGTTAATACCTACCAGTACATCAAACACATCCATACGCATATCCCGGATAATCTCGGAACGCTCCAGCGTATCAATGTCGGAGTGCAAATACTTCACCCGGATGCCCACCTCACGGAGATAATCCGTCAAATCCTCAGCCATACGCTTGGTCAGCGTCGTAATCAGTACCTTGCTCTTTTTGTCCAGTTCCTTACGGATTTCCCCAAGCAAATCGTCAATCTGCCCTGCAGTCGGGCGCACCGACACCTCCGGGTCCAGCAGGCCCGTCGGTCGGATGACCTGCTCCGTCCGCAAAAGCTCATGGGCCTCCTCATACTCTGACGGCGTCGCGGACACAAACATCATCTGGTTAATCTTACTCTCAAACTCGCCGAAATTTAACGGGCGGTTATCTAACGCCGACGGCAAGCGGAATCCATAGTCTACAAGTGTAGTCTTTCTCGAACGGTCGCCTGCGTGCATACCGCGAATCTGCGGAATTGTAATATGGGACTCGTCCACAATAATCAAAAAGTCATCCGGAAAATAATCAATCAGCGTGTGCGGCGTTGCTCCCGCAGGCAAGCCCGCCAGATGTCTGGAATAATTCTCGATACCGGAGCAAAAGCCCAGTTCCCGCATCATCTCCACATCAAAAGCCGTACGCTCGCCGATACGCTGCGCCTCAATCAACTTATCCTCGCTCTTAAAAAACTGCACCCGGTCAATCATTTCCGCTTCAATATCAAGCAGGGCACGGTTCATCTGCTCCTGCTCCACCACGTAGTGGGACGCCGGAAAAATCACCGTATGCTCCAGCGTACACTTTATCTCACCGGTCAGTACATCAATCTCCGTAATCCGGTCCACCTCATCCCCGAAAAACTCCACACGAATCGCCGTGTCCGCAGAAGAAACCGGAAAAATCTCCACCACATCACCACGCACACGGAACGTACCTCGCTTAAAGTCCATGTCGTTTCGGGTATACTGAATATCAATCAAACGCCGCAACACATCATCCCGATCCTTCTGCATGCCCGGGCGAAGATTCACCGTCATGTTCTGGTAATCAATGGGGCTACCGAGACCGTAAATACAGGACACACTGGCCACAATCACCACATCCCGCCGCTCACTTAAGGCCGCCGTAGCCGAATGGCGCAGCTTATCAATCTCATCATTAATCGCCGAATCCTTCTCAATGTACGTATCCGTAGACGGCACATAGGCCTCCGGCTGGAAGTAATCGTAATAGGACACAAAATACTCCACCGCATTCTCCGGGAAGAACTCCTTAAACTCTCCGTAAAGCTGGGCCGCCAGGGTCTTATTGTGCGCAATGACCAAAGTCGGTCGATTTAATTTTTCTATGACATTCGCCATGGTAAAGGTCTTACCGGAGCCGGTGACACCAAGCAACGTCTGGAATTGATTGCCTTCTTCAAAGCCCTTTACCAGGTCAGCAATCGCCTGGGGCTGGTCGCCAGTCGGGGCGTAGTCGGAATGTAAAATAAATTTATCCATCACTTTTCCTCCTCACTTATTCGAAATTTTCGAATAAGTGAACTTCATAACAAACCTTCTTCGTTCTCTATCACAGTTACCCGCACCATATCTCTCTTCCAACAGGTATCCCCCAATCATACTCCCCATCCAAGTTTAGTTTACCACCGAACTCCAAGGCACGTTCCTCTAATGTTTTATGCTGAAAAGACCGTTCTTCGGAAAATCTGATTTCTTGACAGATTTCTGTTTCTTTTTTCTGTGCCTGCATAGCAAACACCTCTCTTTCATCCCTGCATGTTTATCGAACATATATTCCCTTTTCCTTACTATATCACAAAACATTTTAAATGTAAAGAAAAACCGCTGTAGTTTTTCCTCCACAGCAGTTTTTCCACTATTATTATACCACTTTTCATGACAAATTACAATTCTTGTAATACCGACCACCGGATTCTATAATTATCATAAATACATAAATCATTTTTCAACTATATCCCAACAAAAAATACAACAAGGAGTCCTCAACCATGTTCTATCACGCAAGTAATATCGCCGACATCAAAACCCTGATTCCGTTTTCCTCCGGCCACGGAAACCCACTGGTCTATTTTTCTACCAAAAAAGAAAACACATTGGTTTATCTGAGCAATCCCGTGGAACGGTATTGCAGAGAGATTGGCTTTGAATCTTCCGACCGATACTACCGTTTTATGAGTTATCGTTTTACCGAAGATAATATTTTAGAGATTCTGGAATACTGGCCAAATGCACTGGAAGAAACATACAAAGGCGTTTCCGGATATATCTATGCTACCTCGCATATTCCTAGCACCCAAACCATGAACATTCCATATGTAATTGCCAGTGAAACACCTGTCACCATAGAATCCTTTGAATATGTGCCGGATGCTTTCCTCGCAATAAAACAGGCCAAAGAAGAAGGAAAAATCAAAATCGTAAGATACCAAGAAAACAGTGCCGACAGCCTGGATAAAATAAAAAAGCTTGTATTCCGTGAATATGAAAAGGCTCAATCCATTCCCGCATACAAAGCTTTTTTAGAAGCTAAATTTTATAATTTTCTATTGTAAACTGTAATACACAGCCGGCGTAATTTTCTCCGCCTACAACCAAATCGCCTCATTAATCGTACTCTGCACCTGCACGTTTTCCACGCAGACCAGCTTTACCAACAACCAGGCCCGCTCTTCCTCCGTAAGCTCCCGGAGCTTTTCGGCCTCCTTAGAGGTCACCAGTCGTTCCGATATACTTTCAATGGCATCCATTTTGCTTTGCGCCATGATAACAAGGTTTTCCCAGTTTCTCAGCTTTTCCTGCATCGCCTTGTATAAAACCTCTTTTGAACTTTCGCCCACCATGACATCTTTGATTTCATCCAAGGAAAATCCCAATGCTTTCAGTTCCAGCAGTGCGGCCAATTGGTGTAACTGGTCCGGTGTATAATAACGATATCCCGATTCCGGATCGATATAAGCCGGCGTAATAATCCCCTTCTTCTCGTAAATACGCACCGCCTTTACGGAAATCTGAAAAAAGTCCGCCACCTCTCCGATTTTCAGTAACGTTTCTTCCCCGTTTTCCTCTATTAAGTTATCTCTATTCTTCTGTTCCATAGATTTCCTCCATCCGTTTCAGTCCTACACTGTTTTTTCGCACCTCCGCATAGGAATTCAGCCACATCATGCTTCCCATCAACATTCCGCTCCGGTATTGAAGTGCTTCGATTAAGGTCCCGAAATCCAGCTTTCCTGCACTTATCATCTCACATCCGAAACAAAATAGCAAGAGATATCCTCCCCTGCTTAGGAGCATTTGCAAAAGCTCTCCCAACGTTTTTCTGACATTACTGCGCAAACGGGCTTTTACTACCGAAAGACTGCTTTCCCGATATCGGTTCAGCAACAATTCCCCGGCGTCGTACAGCCGTATGGTATCCCCGCACTCCACCGTGGTTTCCAGAAAAACCGTCGCACTCTCCATCCTCTCCTGCGCTTCTTTGACCAGCCGTTCCATAGGCCGAACCACAAACAGTTGCCGCAGGAACACATGGGGTACCAATACCGCCAGTTCCAGCGCCAAAAGCAGCGGACTGATGCTTCCGAACAGCACTGCCGTCACCCCGATTCGGACCGTTGCAAACACCAGATGGGGTAAATTTAATGCACCGGTCAACAAATTCAACGTCATGGTCACATCACTGTTTAACCGGGTCAGCCATGCCCCGGTGGTCTTTTCCTCGATTCGTTCCAAAGGCAGTTTCAACATGGACTCAAACAAAAACTGCTTCAGTTTCCCCACAAGCTTTGCGGAAAACACGGCAAACCGTCCCCACAGCGTCCCGTTATAAAGAAACAGGCACAGATTTGCCACGCCGAATATTGCGCAGGTCATCCATAATCCTCTTTCATCTCCCCCTTCAATTGCCTGAAACACGTGCCGCAAAAGGAGTGCGTTGATGATGCATAACACCGTATCCACCGGACTACGGAGCAGGAGTAAAAAGCAATAGGTCACTGCTCCGCCCAGACGCCCGAACACCCGGCTAAGACTCTTTCTCAAACAGCTTCCCCTCCTTTAGCACCAGTATCCTGTCGTAGTTTTGTATCGTTTCTTCCCGGTGTGTCACGTGAATCACCGTCTTTCCTTCCGTCAGTCGGTCCATGGCCCGCAACAGAGCATCTGCCGTCTCTCCGTCTAACGCAGAGGTTGGTTCATCCAACAGCACCACCGGTGCATCCTTTGCAATCGCTCTTGCGATGGCAATCCGTTGTGCCTGTCCTCCGGAAAGATTGCCGCCCCGTTCTCCCACAAGGCTGTCAAGCCCCGACCGCAGTCCGCGTACCCAGTCTTCCAGTTGCGCAGCCCGCACCGCTTCCCACACTTTTTCTTCCGGAATGGGATGCCCGCATGTAATATTCTCTCTTATGGACAAGGGAAACAGCCCCGGGGTCTGCATGACCACGGCCACTTGCTCTCGTATTCCTTCCGGCGAACTCTCTCCCGCCACTTCACAATATCCGTCCTTTACCGGATACAGCCCCGCAAGTATCTTTAACAACGTACTTTTCCCGCAGCCGCTGCCCCCTAAAATCCCGATGTGTTCTTTTTCACGAACCGTTAGCGAAATCCGGTCCAAAATCTTTTTCTCTCCGTAACAAAAGCTAATCTCTCGCAACAGCACACTCATGTTCCCGCTCTCCTTCCGTCTCCATACACTCCCATACCCGTTCCAGATTTCCGCAAAAACGTCTGAAATTCGCCAGATGCACCGAAATATTAATCATCACCCCGGACACATTTCCCGACAAATTAATAAACACATACAACATCCCGATGGAAAGCGCCCCCTTTAAAACCATCCTGCCACCCACCAGCATCAAAAGTACAAGCGGAATGCACGATAACATACCTGAGATTGACATCAGCTTTGCTTTCGTTTTCTCCTGCGTCACCACCGCATGTTTCCATCCGTCAATCCGAGACCTATAGCTTCGCTCCAGCACCTTTTCCGCCTCATAAATCCGCACCACCGGAAACAGAGAAAGAAGCGTCCCTGCCACTCCGTTCATCTTCTTTTGCTGTTCCTGTTCTTCCTTGGTGTAACGGTAAATCACCTTTCCGGAAAGGGTGGTATACACCGCCATCCCCGCAACAGGTATCAAATATAAAAGTGTGAGGTTTGCATTCTGCATCAATAAAAACAACAACGTAAACAAAAAACTGATAACCGTAGTACATAGCGTAAACAAATTATCCGATACATAATGGTTGATTTCCTCCATCTCATTTTGCTGCAGGGAAATCAGCTCCGCCGAGTTTTCTTTGGCGACAGAAGCGTACTCCCTTCCCATGGTCACCCTTGCCAGCCTCATACGCAAATCATGCACCGCATACTCCCCCGCATAAGCGGATAAAAACTGCATCGCTCCTTGAAGCAACGCCGCAAGTATCAAATACACCACACACCACGCAACCTGCTCCATGTCCAGGCCCATGCCGCCCTGTACCCCGTCAATCATCACTGCCAAGTCCTTATTCCAAAGCAATGTAGTAACCACCGAGCCCACACAGCAAAGCAATGTCAATAACACTGTTGCTTTTCGGTTTTGAAATAGTCTGAGTACGAGCTTCATGTCGTCATCTCCTTCGTCCTTTTGAACATTTCGTTCGTTTGGCTTCATCATAAACTATGTCCTCGGGACAGAGTCAAGAAAAAAAGCACAGAACCGAATTTCCTGTTCTGTGCTTTCTCATTCATATTTCGAATTAAACTCTCAACACCACCCTACGATATCCGTTTTCTTACTGCACTTCTTCACCCGCTCGATATATCGTCGCTCTCGGCCAATCCTTTGCCGTTTCTTCAAACCAGGCTCCGAACTCTTCAAATATGGTTTCCGACGTTACCTTCTTAACAATCGGTACCATCTCCTCCTTCGTCATCTCTCCCTGGTATTCGTCCGCCTCTGTGTTGGCTGTTTCCAGCAACTTTCGGAAAATATCATCTCCGTAATTGTCTGTCAAATACGTAATAAACCAATATCCGTAAAGATAGTCGTACTCGTTCATTGCCGCATCTACAAACTCTTTTTCTGCAGTCTCCGGTGTAATTTCTACGTAGACTGCATCATAATTCTCACGGGCATCATAATCAAACGTAAACAGCTCATCTTCATAGCAGATTTTCCCTTCTATGTACGTCGCAAAGCCTTCATCAATGACACGATTCATCTGCACTCCGTTTCTCTGATGCACCGCATGGGTCAGTTCATGAACCGCCGTATTTCCTTCTCCCGTTCCGAACCGGATATCCTCCGGTCCCAAAACAATCGATTCTCCGATGCTGCTCGGCCACCAAACATCATGAGACACTACAAAAATGTGGAATTTCTTCTGTTCCTCATCCACTCCCAGAAACCCGTCCTGTCCCCAGATTACATAGCGTACATCACTCGGAGCGGTACAATATCCGGTATCATTAAAGAACCGTAATCCCGTTTCTTTTTCCACAAGAGACATGAGGGATTCCGTCTGCTCCAGTATATTCCCCGGTATTTCTATCCCTTTATCAATGAACATCACAATACGTTCCGACTCCACATATTCCGGCTTTTCCGTCACATATAAATCCTCTGCGTTTCCGGACAACACAAGAGGTTTTTGTACCTCGTAGTTCTCTGTCAGCATAAGAGTTGCCTTTCTCGGCTCGGTACTGTCTATGAACCTTACCACATGCTGAACAAAGGGAGTCTGAATCAGATGCGAATCATCCTCATAACAGGCACCGCCTCCCGAATAGGTCTTACCGTCTACCGTCAAAGTATACCCGATCCACGTATAGTCCGGATAATGTGTCGCAACGTTCAGACACAAAAGAATTCCCGGGCGGCCCACCGTTACCGCATAACCTACTTCCAATTCAAACGGTTCATCGAACTCCGCATACAGTGCCGGTTCCGGTGTTGTGTCCGGCGTTTTCTCCTCATTCCCGACACTTCCTCCGCATCCTGCCAACACACCCAGCAAAAGTATCATAAGAAATACAATCAAACTTGTTTTTCTTTCTTCTTCGTTCATAGATTCCCCTCTCTTTTTCCTATTTTTCTTCAGTCCGTGTTCCGACTTCACTTATAATACACCGAAACGACAAAAAAGGTTTCACTGAGATAACAAATTATTTCAATTGGTTCACTGAAACAAAAAGGCCGGTGCATTCACGATTGTTCGTCGCAAATGCACCGACCGTTGATTCTTCGGATTACTCCTCAAACGCCTCTGTCCAGTACTGCTGGTTATAAATATCCGTAAAGCGGAAGGTCACCTTTACGTCGCCTTCACCTACAGCCACGTTGCTGATGACCATGTTGTCCGTTACCGTCATCTGCTCCCCCAGATAGTAGCTGTCCATGTACTCGCCGCCGTAGGAATAGTAGTCGCACAGGAAATCCAAGGTGTCACCGACCTGAAGCTCACCCATTGCCTTTGCCACGGTCTCCGTCTCGCCCTCAGTGTATACGGTGCGTGCTCCCGCAATATAGCCGTACGGATTTGCATTATCAAATACTAAAATCAAATCCACTCTCTCGCCGTTTAACAGTGCCGGCACACGACCGGTAATGCTGTAATTTTCGCCGTCGTCCATGGTATCCAGATAGTAGTACGCCACCGGCTGACCATTGATGGCAAGCCAGGTACGGTCCGTATCCCCGATTAAATCGCCGTTTTTATCAAACTCAAATACATTGTCAAAGCCTAAGTCCACATAGCCCTCTCCGTCATCGTAGAACATGTTCATCTCAAGGCTGTGTACCAGACTCCACTGTTCTTCGGAAAGGTGCAGCACTCTTTGTCCCTCATTGTTCTCGGTCCAAACAAGAGCCGACGCATCAAAGTAATTCTGAGACAAATAGGTTGCCATAGCATCCGTGTCCATATTGCTTTCGCTGAAGAAATCAATGTTTCCTCTGTCCAGTCCTTCAATATTTCCGCGGTTGCTTAAAAAGCTGCCAAGCAGGCTTCCGATAAGATCGGCACTGCCGCCGGAACTGCTCGAACTGCTACCGCCGCCCAGTAAGTTTCCTAAAAGGGACGGCAACGCAGAAGTCGTACCGCCTGCCGAAGTCTGACCGCCGACTTCCAGGCTTGCAAACTCCTGAATGCAACGGGCATACTCCTCATCCATACCGATGGCTTCGTAAGTATCCACCACATTATCTACCGCAGATACCTTCTTATACGGGAAGTAAATAGACAAACCGTAAGCATTGGTCATATCGCTTGATGTACGGTTGTACTTTACGGCATTAAGCAATGTCTCTGCCAGTTCTTCTCCGGCTTCGGTGCCCATATTCTTTGCCAGATGCACCAAATCCACCTGGTCGATGGCAGATGCCTGAGCAAACTCTCTTGTATTGTAACGGGCATCCGACACCGTCTTATATTCATTATTCTTTATCAATTCGCTGGCCGACTTGGAGAAGTTCTTAAAATCCGCCGGTACCGTCTTTTCCAGCTCCGCCAGATCTACAACGGAAAGGGTGGTCTTCTGGCCTCTGCACTTTACTGCGCAGGTTTCTACGAAATCATCTACAATATTCTTACCGATATCCAACGTGGACATGGACGTATTCTCACCCAATGCCGTCAGCCAGTCGGTGTAGTACCAGCCCACACCCGGCTCCGTTTCTTCGGAAGCAATCATGTAATCCGAATAGCTTGTCAGCATCAGCGCCGTTTCCAACGTTGCCATCAGGCACGCATCAAAGCCCACAAAGTCAAAGGTAACACCGCTCTTTTTCAGTGCCTGGTTAATCTCGGACAAATCCATGGAACCGGAAGTCTTAAACTTTTCATCATAACCGTAGCCGTTAATGGAACCGGAACCGTGATCCCAGAAAATCAGCATATTACGATTCGCCGGATATTCCTTATCACACCACTTGATAAAACCGGTCAGGGTGTCCGGATTCGTCATGGAAACCGCCTTATACTCTTCAAGGAGCTTCATCTTACCGTTCTTAATGAGATAAATCTGGTTCTTTGTGCTGCTCACCACATTATTCTGCCACTTGGAACAGCCGCCGGTATACACAAGAAGATTGACATTCTCGCCCAAATCCGCAGCAAGCATCTCCTGCAAATCCGAAGTACCCATGCCGGAGCGGGACTCCAGGTCGGTACCGCACATATACACCATAATCGTGACTTCGTCTTTTCCCTTGCCGAGAATCTCAGTGCGCTTTTCTCTGGCACCCTTTGCTACGGCGGTATTTAACTTACTCGTATTACTTTCCATATCCCAGCCGGTACTGGTGGTACCGCTGTTTAAACCGCCAAGCAGGGAGCCGAGATTTCCCAAGCTGCTCAAATCTCCCAATACGGAAGAACCGCCGCCTGAGGAGCCTCCGCCGATCAATTCGCCCAACACAGACGAACCACCACCGCTCGAATTACCGGAATCGGAACTTCCGCCCCCAAGCAATCCCGCAAGGCCGCCTCCGCCGCTCAAAAGCAGTACGACTACCGCAATAATAATAAACAGCATGGAACCTTTTCCGCCGGAAGAACGAGTTCCTCTGCCGGAATAACCGCCGCTTCCGCTGCTACTCATACTTCCGCTGCTTCCGCCCGGTCTGCCTCCGCCTACCGGTCCCGTACCGAGGCCGCTTCCGCGACGCTTTACGCCCTTGCTGCCTCCGGTCACATATTTTTGTCTGGCTCTCGGTCTGTTATTTGCCATAATTTAACCCTCGCTTTTAGTATAATTTCCTTATGGATATCCTTTTCCTTAGCATATCACATTTCCTGAGAAAAGAAAATTCTTTTTTCTCCCTTCTTTATATCGTCCCTTCCGCTCATTTTCTGAATTAATTTTTTAAATCACATTGCACTCCGTCTCAAAATAAGGTAAGATACCACTAAAGGGCACTTTTGGAGTCGTTTGCAACACTCCGAGAATATTTCATACCCAAAGGAGATTCTTATGAAGAAATCATTGTTCTTTTTACTTATGGCAGCCACACTGACACTGGCCGGCTGTAGCAGTAAGCCGGTAGATCCGGCCGTTGACAATACACAAAACACACCGGCACCGACCGCATCCCTTGAAGACACAGACACCCCTGATGCCACAGCAATCCCGGAGCCGACAAAGACACCGCGCCCGACCAAAACGCCGCGTCCGACGCCAACCAAGCGTCCGACCTCTACGCCGATTCCGACAGTTACCCCGGAGCCGACGCCGGTCCCGGTGACTCCTACTCCGCCGCTTTTCACCTATGACAGAGCACGGACCTACACGGACAATACTCCACAGAAGAACATGCCGAATTATTTGTATAATAACGATGCTCCGCAGGGTTCCGTCATTAACCTTACCTATGAGACAAGAAATCACAAGGTTGATAACGGCAAGGTATATCAGAAGTCTGCGCTGGTTTATCTTCCGGCCTCCTATGACGAGAACGACACCGAAACCAAATACAACGTGCTGTACCTGATGCACGGCGGCGGTGATTCTCCGAAGTGGTTCCTCGGCGGAGAAGGCTTAAAGAGTAAGTTTACCCGTATGTTGGACAACATGATTTATACCGGCGAAATCGAGCCGATGATTGTCTGTGCCGTATCCTACTATACCGAATACAGCAACGATGCCACAAGAAACTGTCTGGATTTCCATTATGAACTGATGAATGATGTGGTTCCGGTACTGGAAACCAAGTTCCATACCCACGCAGAAGATGTCACTCCGGAAGGGTTAGCGGCCTCCAGAACCCACCGTGCCTTCGGCGGTTTCTCCATGGGCGGTGTTACCACCTGGTCCGTATTCGAGCATTGTCTGAACGAATTTGCCTACTTCATGCCGATGAGCGGCGACTGCTGGGCTATGGGTATGACCGCAGGCAGCAGCAAAGCAACACAAACCGCACAACATTTGGCAGACAAAGTAGCAGAGAGCGGGAAAACCGCAGAGGAATTCTTTATCTATAGCGGTTGCGGTACCAGCGATTCCGCCAACCCGAACCTGACACCGCAGATAAACGCCATGAAGCTTCTCACGGACACCTTCCAGTACTGTGATAACTTCGCCAACGGTAACCTGTACCAGTGCGTGGTACCGGGCGGACATGACGTTAACTCCGTAAATCAAGTATTATACAACGGTGTACCGAAGCTGTTCCACTAGTTCTATCATATAAGACTTACATTCCATTGCATAGAGGGCGTATCCCAAACCGATAACCGGCGGATACCCCTCTATGTTTTTTTGCGGTTTTACTACACTTATTTTTCTTAATATTTTCTTTCAATTATCTGAATTATTTCTTTTATATATGCAATTCGTATTGCAAATACATTTCATCGGTGTTACAATGCGTTTCGTTAATTAGGTGAGGTGTTATATTTTTCTTTCTGTGTTCAACAGAAAATCTATCCGGCCGCATTCGGCCTACAATCCATCCTATCATGGTATTGCACCAAAAAACGATTAACAGGGTTCGAGTACTACAAAAGAAAGGAGGTTCACGATTTCTATTAAAAAAGGAGGAATGTAACGACAAACAAACGACATGTTTCAAAAAGCAATATAAAAAGTAACATACAAAATAAAAAGAAAGAAGAGAAGAAAGAATGAAAAAACATAACAAAAATATCTATAGACCGATTCTGGCATTTTTACTTGCCTTTGTCATGGTTCTGTCTTCCACCGCTTTTGCGGCAAACGCAGCAACCAAGTACGAAAATAATATTCCTGTAATTTACCAGACTGACTACACAAAAACCATTTGCACCATCGATGGCGAACCAAGATCCGTCAGTTCTTCCGGTTGCGGAGCTACCAGTGCTTCCATGGCCATCCGCTTCTATACGGGGAATAAAACACAAACACCGGAAACTCTGTTCCAGTGGGCTTATGACAATGGGTATTATTACGGCGACGGTCTGTCTCATGACGCCGTTTCCAAGTTAAATGCTCTTTACGGTGTCACCTGTACCTGGACCGATTCTTCTTCCGATGTTGTGAAAGCGATTAAGGCAGGAAAGCCGGTTATCGCACACATGGGAAAAGGTACCTTCACAGGCAGCGGCCACTATATCGTATTGACCGGCTACAAAGTGGAAAATTCCGTAGAGATGATTAGGGTCAACGACCCTAATAGTTCCAAAAGAACCGGACAGTATTATTCGTTGGATACGATTACTTCTCAAAGAAGAAAAACCGGTGCAGACTTCGGTATCTGTTCCTACACCAACGCTACTTCTAAGTTAAGCGTATCCCCGTCACTGGCCTCCACCTCTATTACGGTAGGAAGCTCCTGCAACATTTCCGGCAAAGTAACCTCCAACTACTTAATCGAAAGTGTGGTAGGTAAAATTGTAAATTCCTCCGGTACGGCAGTTCAGACCCAGACCATTAAGCCGAACAGTACGTCTGTTTCTCTCGGCAATACGGCAATTAACTCCAAGTTAAAGTTCGGTTCCCTTTCCGCCGGCAGCTACACCTTAAAGGTAACCGCAAAGGATGCCTCCGGAAAGAGCAAGACTTCCAGTATCAGTTTTACCGTGAAGGCAAAAACCTCCACACTTACCGTTTCTCCGTCTATGGCAACCACAACCATTACCCAGGGAAAATCCTGTAACATTTCCGGAACGGTAACGTCTAATTACAACATTACCAGTGTCGTAGGTAAAATCGTAAATTCCTCCGGCACTACCGTACAGAGCAAGAGCATTACACCAAACAGCAAATCCGTATCGCTCTCCGGTACCGCAATCAACTCCGGCCTGAAATTCGGTCAGCTTTCCGCAGGAAGCTACACCTTAAAGATCACTGCAAAGGACTCTTCCGGAAAGAGTAAAACCAGTTCTATCAGCTTTACGGTAAAGGCAGTTTCCGCCGCATCCAAGCTCACCGTTTCCCCGTCCCTGGCTTCTACAACCATTCAGCAGGGCAAGGGTTGTAACATTACCGGAACCGTAACCTCTAACTACAAAATTACAAAGATTGTCGGTTCCTTTGTAAACGCTTCCGGCACTACGGTTCAAAAGGTTACCATTCAGCCGAACAGTACCTCTGTAACCATTAAGAATACTGCGCTGAATCAGAATCTGAAGTTCGGTTCCCTTTCCAAGGGCAACTACACCTTAAAGATTACCGCCACCGATACTTCCGGTACTACCAAAACAGCTACCAGAAGCTTTACGATTAAATAATAGCCAGAATAAACAAGAGAGGGGGCACCTGCCTCCTCTCCTTTCTTTTCTGTAAACTTGCGCTATCTCCCATATTCAAGAAAATCCGCTGTATATGCACTACCGCTTTCCTACCGCCCGCTTATGTATCTCCTCCGTCGCAAAGGAAATCTTCGTAATGGCGTCCCGTTTCGTCAGATAACACCAGAAACTGTCGTCCGGTATGGAAATGTCCACGCAATCCCCTCTTCCCAGATAATCATACTCGATATGCATACTTTCCAAGCTTTTTGCACTACGTCGAAGTACATACGGTTCTCCGTAATAAGTACACTCCACTCTTGTTTCTTCCGGTGTCTGAATGAGCTTACCCATGCCTTGCTTGTAAAACTTCCAAGCATTCGGCAGAGTCTCAATCCGAACCTCATCCTCAAAGTAGTAGGTGCCGTTGTCGATTTCTTCTCTGACGCAGGCACGTTCCCAATTACTCCAGTCCGGAATATGGGCAAACTCCGTCTCGCCCTCCAAAGCGTGCAACCGTCCGTATTCGTCCATCTCCCATGTCTTCTTACAACAATTGCACCAAAGCTTCGTCCCTGCAGAATCGGTCTGATGCTCCGCCTTACAAGCCGGACACTTATACAAAAGCGCATGTAAGCCGTCCGCCCGGTCCGGATGGTCGATTTTGATTTTATTGTCTCTCTGCCATGCATAATCATCGTACCGGAAATTGTCTGCAATCCGCGCATTGATTTCATCCACGGACAAGGACTTTGTCTCCTCCACGGTAATAATCGGTTTCATTTCCGCTTCCACAAAGGTCTTTTTATTTTTCTTATTCCACTGGGGACAGGTCACAAAATTCCCGTGAATCATCAGTACCACTACCGGCACACCGAGAAGTCGTACCATCTTTCCCAACGAATCCGGCAAATACGACGTACACCCGTCCAGAGAATACCGTGCCTCCGGAAACAACACGAAGATACTTTTCAACTTATCCACGCAATACTTCATATTCTTGACCAAATGCAAATCCGTCACAAACTTCCGGGTTCCCAGCACCCCCAACGACCGCATCAACGGCTCGGTATAAGTCTTAAACCCCTCCAGGGTCATCACATTATTCACCTTGTACGGATGCGTCCCCTTTAACATCAGATTAAAATCCACCATGGAAGAATGGGTCACCAAAAGCAAATACGGCTTCCCCTCAATCTCATCCATCCCAACCTTGGTAAGCACCGCCTTCCGCTTCCGCAAATCCGGGAAACTGATAATTCCCTTCGCCAAACCCATAATAAACGTCGGCGAAATCGGCTTCTTCTCAAAGTTAAAACGTTTGATTTTCTCCTTCTTCATTTGTAATCCCCCTTAGTTATATAACCCTTTGTAACAACAGCAATATCTTTTTCCCTCATACTTATTATACACCAAAAACGAGGCGAAAGAAACCTTGCACATTGAAATTTGATATTTTTGATGTGCTTCAAAAAAGGGGGGGACAGAAATTGCACCTTCCCTTTTTCAGAAACTTAGAACATTGGGGGCGATAGAAGTGATTTCGTTTTTGCTTTTCCCGAAGGGTCGCGCACTTAGCGCAGTCGATATCACCTCTTAGCGATTCTAAGTCTCGAGGCCACACCCGAGAGACGTTTAGAATCGATTAGAGGAAGATTGACGAAGCGTTGCGACTTGCAAAAATGGAATCACTTCTATCGCCCCCAATGTTCGAAACTCTCAAAAAAAGGGGGCAATTTCTGCCCCCCTTCCACGTTTAGAAAAGTACTTTTGCCGCTGCTTCCTTGCCGGCAAATGGTCCCGGAACCGGTTCTACCGGACGATGCTCACCCAGATAGTCGGTATCAAAGGTAATTGCCGTTCCGTCCGGATCCTCGAAGCGCTGCTCCGGCTCAAACGCATAGCCCAGGATATCGCTGGTTACCATACCGTCACGGAAATCGCCCAGGAAATCATATACATTGGTCTTTAAGGTGTATACGCCGTCCTTCTCCACAAGCTCCACAAATACCTTATTGGTATCATCCATAAGGAAGTTCTCCTCATGCTCCCAAGCCTTTGCACCGTTAAAGAACGCATTTCCCTTGGACCAGACCGGAAGATGGTCAAAGTGCCATTGCGCCAGCTTGCCCATGTTTGCCGGCTTATCGAACTCAAAGTGGGACAGCCATTCGTCATAGGTCGGATACCCATCCCAAATAGCGGTACCTACCACATCGTTTTCTCTCATTCGGAAGCCCATATCTTCCTTCTCTTCCTGCACTTCCACCGGCCAATTCTGTACAAAAATATTGTTATAGAACCGGTTGTCGCCGTGGAGAATAGTCATAAAACCGGCTACCTCGGTACGATGTCTGATGTGGTACGGTGTGTAACGCGGCTGATTTTTGCCGTTGACCGTATTATCCACACCGCCGCCTACCGACGTAAAGGCACCTAAAATCAGGTTATGTACCAGTGCCACGCCCTCCGTTGCCACACGCACGGAAGCCTTAGACAGCATAATATTATTATCAATAAGGGTCGGACCATGGCTTACCTCGATAAAAATATCCTGGCACATCATCGCTCCCTCGGCACGGGTTGCCCCCTCCGGCATATAGTTATCGTGAAGGAGATTCTGGGAAATACGGGTCCCCTGAGCCTGCCAGTCGCACCAGATACCCATGGTGGAATGGTGGATATGATTTCTGCGCATCACTACGTCGATTGCCGCATGGAGCTTAATGCCGGAAATCTCCGCACCGCCCAACTGCTGCATATTATTGATATGGTGAATATGATTGTCTTCAATCAAGCTGAATACACACCCCATACGGCCTACGATACCGGTCTGCTCGCAACGGTAAATGTGACAGCGTCTTACGATATGGCTACCGACCTTCTCCTTAAGCCAGCCATGGTACTGACCGCGGCAAACCGCGTCACGCTCCATCTGGGTCGGGCTCTTCACATATTTATTGGTAAAATAGTGGTCGTTTTCTTCGTCGTAATACTTTCCGAGGGAAATACCGCAACACTTACTGTTGCTGATTTCACAATCCTCGATAATCCAACCTTTACTCCAGTGCGGTCCGATGAGACCGTCCTGATAAGCTGCCGGCGGCGCCCATGTAGTCGCTGCCTTGTTCATATTAAAACCACTGACCGTAATGTAGTTTACACCGGTTTTCGACGGCATAAAGCAATTTCTGCGGACGTTAATCTCTACCTTCTCTTCGTTCGGGTTCTTCCCCTGGAAGTTGGCGTAAATTACCGTCTCGTCCCCGTCCTGCTCCGTGTACCACTTGTAAACGGACCACTCCGGCTCCCAGGACGGCTGATATACTTCTGCCTTAATACACTCCTCTAAGGTAACGGTTTCATACAACTGACGGTCATTCAAATATACCGCACCGGTATGACGTACCACCGGAGCAAAATACCAGTCACCGCAAACAAATGTCGTATACGGATTGTAATTTCCGAATACTCCGTTGTTTACGCGATATACCCATACATTTCCTTCATAATGTGTCCAGCCCGTTGCGTCCTCCGCACCGGTAATCACCGCCCCAAGCGGCACTTCACTGCGATAAGTAATACGGGCATCCTCCAATCCCGCATTGACCGGGTCCACATACTCTCTGTAAATCCCCGGCGCCACCACAACTTCATCCCCCGGCTTTGCTACCTTTGCCGCCTCGTTGATACGTTTAAACGGCATCTCCTTGCTACCGTTTCCCTCACGGCCCGCATTTTGATTCACATAATAAATCATACCTGATACCTTCCCTTCCAGAATTCATGCAGATGTTCATATTGTTTCATAAACAACCAAAAAAACAATTCGTGTACCATCCGCCGTATAAATCCATTTTACCATATATTTTACGTACTCGTCCACTGAATTTTCACACTTCTCAATAAGATGAAACATTCGATAATATTGTTATATTGTTTTTCCGTTCAATTGCCTCTATAATGAAACTGAAGAATTTTGTTTCACCTGCAAAGAAAGGATGGCTTATGTATCAGTATCGCATTTACGGCATGTGCCTTTTATCCGATATCGCATTTCCTCAGCTTCAGACCGTATCCGCAGAAGACGCCGAGGCGCTTCCGCAGATTACCGTAGCCGAGGCTTCTTTTCCTGTACAGTTCAAACGTGAGCAAACATGTTATTCCCATATTGAAAAAGAAGTAAGTTATTTATCCAATTCCTACTGCTATCTTCTGGTGGAACAAGGCAAACGCATTTCTTATGAAAGAAAAGGAAACGTCTCCGATTTGCTATTAGGCGCATACCTGTTGGGCTGGGGGCTCTCCATGCTATGCTATCAGCAAGAGCGTCTCCCCTTACACGGCTCCTGCGTAGCAGTATCTGACGGTGCACTCCTTATTTGCGGCAACAGCGGTAGCGGAAAGTCGACCGTCACCCGGGAACTGTTGTCCCGGGGCTATACCTTTCTGGCAGACGACATTTCTGTTTTACATTTTAACGATAACAACACCGTTTCCGCCAGTCCGGCCTTTCCTTACCAAAAATTGTGTCGTGATGCGGTAGAACGCCTTGCTCTCCCATCGGAGGAGTTGATATATATTGACGAACACAAAGATAAATTCCTCGTCCCTTACAAAGGCATATTTCCTACTGCACCGGTTCCGGTCTGCGGACTTGCCTTTTTAACCGTTACAGAGAACGACAGCCTTACCGTTACCGAATTATCCGGTGTCGCAAAATTTCAAACCTGCATGAATGCAATGTTTTTAAAGCCTCTCCTCGGCGAATCCCTTTATGCACCGGAAAACGGAGTCGTTGGTTTACATCTGGCATCCCGTATACCGGTTTATCTGATTGAACGGCCTGCCAACAGGGAGTACAGCAAAGAAATCGTTTCTGAGTTGCTTACACACATTATCTAGCAACCCACATATAAAGGAGAACCTATGTCAGCCATTTGGGGAATCGTTGCACTTTCTCCGGATTGCTCCATACCGGAACACTGTGCACAGCTATTCGAGTCAACCTACAAAAAAAGTTGTAAAATCGACCGCTACGAAAGCGTCTTCGGAACAGACGCTTTTTTTGGCTGCGGCATCCAATACATTACAACGGAAGCAGAACAGGAACAACTTCCGATCCGCCATCCGGAACGGGGACTTCTATTTACTGCCGATTGTCTGCTGGACAACCGTGAGGAACTGATTGACCTACTGTCCGTCCATGGTTATAACAAGCATGTGCTTGCCGATGCCCCGGACGGCACCCTGATGTATTATAGCTATCTTACCTTCGGCAACGACTGCGTAACACATTTTCGCGGTCTGTTTTCCTTTGCGGTTTGGGAAGAAAACACACGAACCATGACTCTGTTTTCCGACCATACCTCATCCCGTAGCCTCTATTATATCCTTCAAAACGGTCTTCTTGCCTTTTCCACCCGCATGGAACCGCTGTTAAAGCTTTTCCCGGAAGTAACCCCTAACATCAACTATCACAAGGATTTTCTTTTAGCAAACGCATCCGTTGTCTATGTAGTTCCCGGCGAAACCCCGTATCGGGAAATTTCCCTGATGCTGCCTGCCACCCGTCTTACACTGACCAAGGCCGGTGCTTCTCCGGTCACCTATTGGACACCGGGTTCCGCTCCGCAAAACCGATGCCGCTCCGCAAAAGAATACAGCAAGTATTTTCTGGCTCTGTATGAGAATTGTGTCCGGGACGCCCTACGCACCTCCGGTGAGACCGGCATCTCCATGAGCAGCGGTCTGGACTCCACAAGTATAGGTGTTCTTGCCGCAAAAGAGCTTGCCAAAAAGGACAAGACACTTCATTCCTATACCTTTGTTCCTTATTATCCGAGGGAAAGACGGGCAGGAAGCAAAGCAGTTTATGACGAGTCTGTTTTTGTAACCGAGCTTGCAAAGCAATACCCGAATATCCGGACAATCGTATTGAATAACCAGGGGAAAAATCTGTTTACCGACATGAAGCTTTGCAGTAACATTTTAGAGATGCCATATAAAACAGCCCCATTTCCGAACCATCATGAAATATGCTGTGACAGTGCCTCTCACGGCTGCAAATTATTATTGAGCGGAACCTTCGGAAACCATACCGTATCCTTCGGCTATATTGAAAACATCCTCTACGACTTATATTGCAAAAAGAAATTGGTTTCTTTTCTCAGACTGATAAACCTCTATGCAAAGCACGAACATATCAGTCGAAAAAAAATGCTATGCAGCTCCTTACAAAGTTTTCATCGTTTTCGTAAACATATGCGCGACCCCTTTGCCCGCTATGTTCCCGAAAACATTTTCCTATCCATTACCTTAAAGCAAAACTACAGTTTGCGTACCCGTTTTTCAGGAGATGCATATGCCTTGTTTTCCAACGGGTTTGTGGACCGTAAAACCTTTCAACGGCAATTGTCTCCCGCAAATTACTTTGTGTATGCCGGTGTCTTTGAAACCCAGTTCGGTTTACATACCGGTATGCTCCTACGTGATCCGACAAAAGACATCCGGCTAATAGATTTTTGTTACCGTCTCCCGTTTCGGATGTTTGCTCATCGCGGCATTCCACGTTGGTTAATTCGCAGCTCCTTTTCCTCTCTGCTTCCCTCATCCATTCTGGACTCCTGGGGACAGCACGGGCTTATAAACACCGACTGGTTACAACGGGTACGAAGAGACTGGGACTCCCTCAAGCCGGAGATATTGCAGCACCTTAACACCGGACTATTGGACAATTACATCGACAAAGAGCATGTATTATCCTTCATTGAAGTCTTTGAACACCCTCAAAAAGGCGATGCCGACCGGATGACTCATCTCTGTGCATTAGAAGGTCTGCTCCGTTTTCTCCTACCGGTGTCCGACTCCGATACATAAACACGTTATTTCTAACATTTTTGAAACATTTATTGCAAACACTCCTTTTTTATGCTATGATTGCTCTGCAAATTGATACATGTTTTAAAGAAGGGATACAATTATGAAAAAGTGGACTACTCCGAGCATTGACGAATTAGATTTAAAATATACCGCCTGGGGCTCTGCCGAAGACGGAACCAGTGGCGAAGGCGTTAAGCAAAAAGAATACTGGAATTGTGTTGCTGTAAGTGATGACGGTACTGTATATTGGCAAGGAACCGAATCTCAGGAAGGCTTTCATAAAGGCTGGTTAGGTCAGTGGGGCAACTAATCTTCGTATTTTACCAATTTCACAAGTATCCATCCTCCTATCGGTTTACGTTTTACGCATAGACCGATAGGAGTTTTTTATTTTACTTGATTAACATATCCAAATGTATTATAATGAGTTGTTAGAAGGAAGGATATAAACATATGAACAAATCTGCAAAAGCATTAAGTACCACTCTCGATCGCTTGCCTCTGGGTGATGCAAGCATAAATGAAGACTTAAGAGTATCTAACAATCTCCCGGAAGGTGTAAAATCAAAGGAATTATACAAGGATATTGTGCGTATCGCATGGCCGAGCTTTGTCGAGCTGTTACTGACACAGCTTGCTTCCATGGTGGATATGATGATGGTAGGCGGCATCGGTGGCGAGGCAAATCCGCAGCTGGGTGTAGATGCACTCACCGCTGTCGGTCTCACCACACAGCCGAAGTTTTTATTGATGACCGCATTCGTGGCAATGAATACGGGTGTCACGGCACTCATTGCCCGTTACAAAGGACAGGGTGACAAAGAAAAAGCAAATCTTGTCCTCCGTCAGGGCATGATGCTCACATTCTTAAGCACTCTGATTTTGTCCGTACTCGGAGTAATTTTCTCCCGCCCGATGATTATCTTTATGGGCGGCAAAGGGGACTCTATTATCAATCAGGCCACCGTTTACTTACAGATTCAGCTGGCCGGTTTCGCCACCGTAGCCCTGACCAGCACGATAACTGCCGCCCTACGTGCCGTCGGGGACTCCAGAACCTGTATGATTTACAACCTGATTGCAAATGTTGTTAATGTCATATTCAACTGGCTCCTAATCGGCGGTAACTTAGGATTCCCGGAACTCGGTGTAGCCGGTGCATCTATCGCTACGGTTATCGGTCAGCTGGTTGCTTTTATCATTGCTTTTTGTGTCATTCTTCGCGGCAACAGCTTTTTGAAGTTAGAACTAAAGAAGGGTTTTAAGCCGGACAAAGCCATGCTGAGCAATATCACCGCCATCGGTCTCCCTGCCGCTGCGGAACAGCTGTTAATGCGTGCCGGCATGGTAATTTTTGCAAAGACGGTGGCGTCCTTAAGCAATACCTCTTTCGCCACTCATCAGGTATGTATGAACATTCAGGCACTGTCCTTCATGACCGGCCAGGCCTTTGCGGTATCCGCCACCTCCCTGGTGGGACAGTCTCTCGGAAGAAAGCGTTCCGACATGGCCCAGGCTTATTGCAGCAAAACGCGGAATGTCGGTTTCATCGTAGCGCTCTTTCTCACTGTCACATTTGCCTTCTGGGGCGGTGATATCGTCAGCCTGTATAACAAGGATGCTGCAATTATCGAAATGGGTGGCCGGATTATGCTCTTTGTAGCATTCCTACAGCCGTTCCAAACCTCCCAGTTTATTATTGCCGGAGGTCTGCGAGGTGCCGGAGATACGAAATCCACCGCAAAAATCACCACAATCACCGTACTCGTTGTGCGTCCTGTCATTGCCATTCTTCTGGTTAATGCGGGTCTCGACTTATACGGGGCATGGATTGCTCTGGCCTGTGACCAGCTTCTTCGAACCGTTCTTGTGTTCCTTCGCTATAAGAGCGGCAAATGGAAATTAATCAAGTTAAAGAATGAAACAAAGACAATTCCCTCGTAATTATTACGCGCCCAAGCCGTTCGGTCTTGGGCGCGTTAATAATATAAACTCTTATTTTTCTCCGTTTAACTTCTGTAATACTTCCTCCATCTGTGCCTCTTCGTCTCCTTCATACATTCCGGAAGGCTCCAAAAGAAGCACCAGTTTGCCCTGTTTATTGGCTACTGCACGTATATAGGTCGTTCTGGCAGACTTGGCAATCACCGGTGTATCGGAAAGTGTATTTTCGTCAAAGTCCCTCATTTCCAGCACCTCATCGACTTTAAGCGCAATGAATTTGCCGTCATAGCGGGCCACAATCAGCTTATTCTTCGCCATGTCGGTCACTTCCTCCATCTCGAAGCGCTTCCGCAGACTATAGACCGGAATTACTTCTCCACGCAGATTCATAAGTCCGAGAATACATGCAGGCGCATTCGGAACCGGAACGATGTCCGTCATCGGCTCGATTGCGGTTATGCCTTGTACATTCAAACCGTACTCATCCTTGCCTACTAGAAAAATAATATCTCTTTCTGCCATACAACAACCTCCTCTTCATACCTATTCTTTTGTTTTCCCTGTTGCATTCCATCTTAAATATGCATTCATAAACGGATCCAGATTACCGTCCAGTACCGTCTGGGCATTACCCACCTCCTCGTTGGTACGATGATCCTTCACCATAGTATACGGTTGCAATACATAGGAACGAATCTGGTTTCCGAAATTAATGTCACGCACTTCACCACGGATACCGGATTCCTTTTCTGCATTTTGCTGCTCCTGTAACAGATACAACTTCGCCTTTAACATCTGCATTGCCTTGTCCTTGTTCTGGAACTGGGAACGTTCATTCTGGCACTGCACTACAATTCCCGTCGGCAAGTGGGTAATACGAATAGCGGAAGAAGTCTTATTGACGTGCTGACCGCCCGCACCGCTGGAACGATACGTATCGATGCGCAAATCCTTTTCGTCGATTTCCACCTCAGGCGCTTCCTTTAAATCCGGCATAATATCGCAGGACACAAAGGAGGTCTGCCTCTTTCCCGCAGCATTAAACGGTGAAATACGTACCAAACGGTGTACACCGTGCTCTGACTTTAAATATCCATAGGCGTTCTCACCCCTGATTTCTAACGTAACAGACTTATAGCCGGCCTCATCTCCGTCAAGAAAATCAATCATCTCCGTAGTAAAGCCCCGCTTATCCGCCCAACGCTGATACATACGGCATAACATAGATGCCCAGTCGCAACTCTCCGTACCACCGGCCCCCGCATGCAGGGTCAGAATCGCATCCTCTTTATCGTATTCATCACAGAGTAAAGTCGCCAGATGCATCCGCTCATAATGAGTCTTGAACAACTCCATTGCCTCCTGCGCCTCCGGTACCAGAGATGCATCTTGGGACTCGTAGCCCATCTCGAGATAGGTCTGCACATCCTCATACTCCGTCTTTAACATATCATAATCGGCCACCGCATCCTTGAGATTCTTCAGCTCCTTCATGTAGCCCTGCGACTTATCCGCATCATCCCAAAAACCCGGTTCCTGCATAATTGCTTCTATTTCCTGAATCTTTTCACGCTTGCCGGCGAGGTCAAAGTGAATCCCCCATTTCAAGCAGCGGTTTTTCAAATCCGGTGAGTTCATACTTAATCGCATCCAACTCTACCATCTGCTCACCTTCCTTCTTAACGCCCACGGCGCCTGTTTCCTATCTAATTAAATTTCGTAATATCCTCGACACAGTCGACACATCGTCTCTCTTATGCGTTTCTTCCGCAGCACTTCTTATACTTCAAACCGGAACCGCACGGACACAAATCATTCGGCTGTACCTTCTTATCAGAACGCTTTACCGGAGCCTTGGCAACCGAATCATCACGGTTGGTACCCGTTACCTTTGCCACCTGCTCACGTTCTACCTTCTGCTCGATGCGAACATTCATTAACGCCTTTACCGTATCTTCACTGATAGCGGCCGTCATAGCGGAAAACATCTCAAAACCCTGGAACTTATACTCGGTAACCGGATCTCTCTGGCCGTACGCCTGTACGCCGATACCCTGACGAAGCTGATCCATATCATCGATATGGTCCATCCACTTACGATCGATGACACGAAGCAGGATGACACGCTCTACTTCACGCAACTGTTCCTTTTCCGGGAACTCTGCTTCCTTCGCCTCGTAATGCTTAACAGTCTCTGCCTTCAACTGCTGTACCAGTTCTTTCTTGGTCATATGCTTCTTCTGGTCCTCGGTCAACTGAACCGGAGCCAACG
This sequence comes from Lachnospiraceae bacterium, assembly GCA_045596385.1. Lineage (GTDB taxonomy): Bacteria > Bacillota > Clostridia > Lachnospirales > Lachnospiraceae > SIG307. The sequence continues at coordinate 260,087 of JAZOCC010000024.1, read as the reverse complement.
GTACAATCGGCAGAAGCAAGCTGTTCAACTCGCGAAGATCCCAGTTTTCCGCATCCTGATCCTCCCGGATACAGCTGTCTACACATCCCTCTACCACATCATTTGCCATCTTAAAGATGGTCTCACGCATGTTGGCACCCTCCAGCACCTTTCTGCGCTCGCCGTAAATTACCTCTCTTTGTTCGTTATTTACACGGTCATACTCCAACAAATTCTTACGAATCGCAAAGTTATTATTCTCGATTTTCTTCTGTGCCTTCTCTACTGCGGAGCTGAGCAGCTTATGAGTAATCTGCTCGCCATCCTGAAGTCCCAGAGAATTGAACATACCGATTAAGCGCTCGGAACCGAACAGGCGCATCAAATCGTCCTCCAGAGAAATGAAGAACTTGGACTCACCTGGGTCACCCTGACGTCCTGCACGACCACGCAACTGGTTGTCGATACGTCTGGACTCATGACGCTCCGTACCGATAATCTTTAAGCCACCGAGCTCCTTCACGCCCTCTCCCAGCTTAATATCCGTACCACGACCCGCCATATTGGTTGCAATGGTAACCGCACCGTACTGACCGGCGTCCGCAACAATCTGTGCTTCCATCTCATGGAACTTCGCATTCAATACCTTATGCGGAACACCACGACGCTTTAACATATCACTGAGCTCCTCGGAGGCCTCGATAGTGATAGTACCTACCAGCACCGGCTGCCCCTTCTCATGGGCCGCAATAATCTCATCTACAATCGCCTTTAACTTCTCACGACGGGTCTTATATACCACATCATCCTTGTCGATACGGGCAATCGGACGGTTCGTCGGAATCTCCACAACGTCCATACCATAAATCTCACGGAACTCCTGCTCCTCGGTCAATGCCGTACCGGTCATACCGCACTTTTTATCATACTTGTTAAAGAAATTCTGGAAGGTAATGGTAGCAAGGGTCTTACTCTCTCTCTTTACCTTTACATGCTCCTTTGCTTCGATTGCCTGATGAAGACCGTCGGAATAACGTCTACCCGGCATAATACGTCCGGTAAAGTCATCTACAATCAATACCTCATCGTTTTGTACCACGTAGTCCTTATCTCTCGCCATCAGGTAATGGGCACGCAGCGCAAGAATAATATTGTGCTGGATTTCCATATTCTCCGGATCCGCCAGGTTTTCAATCTGGAAGAAACGCTCTACCTTTCTCACGCCCTGTTCCGTCAGGTTAATAATCTTATCCTTTTCGTTTACGACAAAGTCGCCTTCCTCCTTGGCATCCTCTCCCATCAAAAGCTCCATCTTGGTCAATTCCTTTTCCGTACCCTTAACGAGCTGTCTTGCCAAAATATCACAGGCCTGGTACAGACTGGTGGATTTTCCGCTCTGCCCGGAAATAATAAGCGGTGTACGGGCCTCATCGATTAATACTGAGTCCACCTCATCGATAATCGCATAGTGGAGCCCTCTCATAACCAACTGCTCTTTATAGATTACCATGTTATCTCGAAGATAATCGAAACCGAATTCGTTATTGGTACCGTAAGTAATATCGCAGGCATACGCTTCTCTACGATCATCGTTGCTCATACTGTTTAAAATACAGCCTACGGTCATTCCAAGGAAACGGAATACCTGTCCCATCCACTCGGAGTCTCGCTTTGCCAGGTAATCATTTACGGTAACGATGTGAACGCCTTCACCGTCAAGCGCATTCAGGTACGCCGGCAAAAGCTCGGTCTGGGTCTTACCTTCACCGGTACGCATCTCCACGATACGTCCCTGATGCAAAATAATACCACCGAGAATCTGTACATCATAATGACGCTGTCCAAGAACACGCTTGGTTGCCTCACGCACTACCGCATACGCTTCCGGCAAAAGCTCATCCTTAGACTCTCCTTTTGCAAGACGTTCCTTAAACTCTGCGGTCTTTGCGCAAAGCGCTTCATCCGACAGCACCGCAACCGACTCCTCCAACTTATTTATTTTCTCTAAAAGAGGTCTTACAATCTTGATTTCTCTTTCGCTGTGTGTTCCGAAAATCTTCTCAAATAAACTCATCTGTTCTCTCCTAATAAAACTATTCTATCCTGTGCTCCGTGTACAGCATACACGACACCCATAATAAGTTATTGTAACATTACTCGCAGGGGAAATCAACCTTTTCATTAAATGTTTACAGTATATTTACATTCGCGTAGGCGGTGCTACGCACCATCCCACGCACTTCGCGGCGTAGCCGCTCAGTCGTGGGCGCGTTCGCATTTCGTCGCCGGTCTGCAAGCAAGCTTGCACCGGCGACGAAATGCGAACTTTGCCTGCACGCAAAGAACCGCCGCATAGTCTCCCATGCGGCGGTCTTGTCAAAAAGAAGGGGAACGAACGCGACCGAATGTCGCAATTTTAATACTCAGGTTCAATCAATCCGTAGGTATTTCCTTTTCTCTTATATACCACATTTACTTCATCCGTCTCTGCGTTACGGAATACGAAGAAATCATGTCCGAGAAGCTCCATCTGCACACAAGCCTCTTCGATGTCCATCGGCTTCATCGCAAATCTCTTGGAACGCACAACCTTAATCTCATCCTCTTCACCGGTCTCTTCTTCTAAGAATACCTGGCTGAGTGCCATTGCGGACTGCTTCTGATCTACAATCTTATTCTTGTATCTTCTGAGCTGACGCTCCAATACGGATTCTACCAAATCGATGGATGCATACATATCACTGCTGACCTGCTCTGCACGAATAATCGTGCCCTTAATCGGAATGGTAACCTCGATACGCTGTCTGTCCTTCTCAACACTTAAGGTAACATTCACTTCCGTATCCGGGGTAAAATAGCGCTCCAGCTTGGAGAGCTTATCAATCACCGCTTCTCTTAATCCGTTTGTAATATCAATGTTCTTTCCGCTTACTGTGTAATTCATAAATACCAGCTCCTTTTTCTGTTATTTCGTTCTGTCTTACAGAAATGAAGCAGCTCCTTCTCCCTCCTGCCTCTTGAGTAAATTATACCACATCCTCATCAAAATAACAAGTACAATTTTATAAAAATCCTTCATATTGTTCGTTTATTTTTTTCATTGTTTTAATAATACATCTCTTTTGCTTGTTTCCAGGCATTGACTGGAAAATTATACATCTGTACTCTTTTGTCCAAAAACGTCATAATTCGGCGACCACTTTCTTTTCATCCCTTTTTTTGTGATTTTATCACAAATCCCAAAACAAACTTTCGAACTTGACAACCTTTTTTTCGTACCACACTTGTGGACCTTTTTTGTGAATATTGTGGATAACTTCGTGTATAACTATGTTTTCCGTAGATTATCCATGTCCTTTCTGGGGATAACTTCAAATTTTCCCACTGGAATAGACTAAAATCTTTTTTTACTTTTACATAGGTTCCCAAACCCTTTTGTATAGTTTGCACAAAAAGGCACTTGTCAATAGCACTTCGAATTTTTTTAATTTTCTTTATATTCAAAACATTTTACCAAGGAAATTGATAGGGTTTCCGATACTGCAATGTCCGGAATTCATATCCCTCCGCAACCAGTTTCTCTAAAATCTCCGGAAGCACCTCTGCCGTCAAATTGCTGCAAGGCGAATCGTGTAATAAAATAATCGGCTGCTTCTGGCCTTCTATTGTATCAAATATATTTTTCTTAATGGATGCGGCCGTCGGAGTTCCTACGGAATCCTCGCCGCTGACATTCCAATCATAGCATAGAAATCCCCGCCGGTCCATTTCCTTCTTCAGTTCCTTCTTAATCGGATTGATATAGGCGCTATAGCTTCCGCCCGGGAAACGAAATACTGCCGGACATTCCCCAAACTCCTCCACAAACCGTGAAGCCAGCTTATCGTAATCCGCCAAAAACGTTTCCACCGAATGATAAATCTTATCGTACTCATGGGTCTCCGTGTGCATCCCCAACATATGCCCTTCATTCAGCGTCCTCCTTGCGATTTCCGTCCCGTTTTCTGTCAGATTCTCTCCGATCAGAAAAAAAGTCGCCGTCGCATTATACTCTTTCAGCGTATCAAGAATCTTTACCGTATTCCGACTGGGACCGTCATCAAAGGTTAAGAATACCACTTTTTCCGGCAATTCCTGTTCGGTCACGGTTCCCTTTGCATACAGATACGGATACGGTTCTGTTTTACTGACAACACCTTCCTCCCTTTCCCTGCTGTTTTTTTCTGTCCCATTCTTTTCTACCGCAAGATTTTCCGCCATCACGTTTTCCGAAAGTGTTCCAACCTGCTCCCCATCCATCCTTTTTTGCGTCATATCCTTCCTCGCCAACCCTACTGCCGCAAGATTTGCAAGTAACAACGCCACCACCAAAGTGCCTCCTCTGATGAATCTTCTTTTTAACATAAAACAGCCCCACAGTGCATCATCACTTCATCTTATGCACCGTAAGGCTGTCCTCTGAACCGTTTCATTTCGGAATGCAACGCAACACTACGCTTACATTTCCTTCATATAAGTCTCATATCCGACCTTTTCAATCTTTTCTTTCTTCTTTTCTACGCCGGCCTTTAACTCATCCTTATACGCCTCAATCTTTGCAAGAAGCGCATCATCCGATACCGCCAGCATCTTTGCTGCCAGAATACCGGCATTCTGTGCTCCGTCGATTGCCACGGTTGCCACCGGAATACCGGACGGCATCTGTACGATAGAGTACAAAGAATCCACACCGCTTAAGGTCTTGGTGTGAATCGGAACACCGATGACCGGAAGCGGAAAAATAGCTGCGCACATACCCGGAAGGTGTGCCGCTCCGCCCGCACCCGCAATGATTACTTTAAATCCTTTTTCCTTTGCGGTCTTTGCATAATCAAAGAAAATATCCGGCATGCGATGTGCGGAAATAACCGTCACCTCGTAAGAAATCCCAAACTTGTCCAACATCTGCGCAGCCTTGCTCATTACCGGCAAATCGGAATCGCTGCCCATTACAATACCAACCTGTGCCATATTAAAAACTTCCTTTCCGTTTTTTCTTTTTCCTATCGTATCATACCCGATGCAAAATTGCAACTTAAAACAATTTATTTCTCCTCCAGGGCATCGTTTAACAATTCCGTTCCCGGGAGCACAAACCGGCCTTCTTTGATAATCGCAATCTCCGCCCCGTCCGGACAAAGAGCCGTAATCTCCCCCAGTTCGTCGTACGGAATGGTAATATCCGTATGGCAGTGGAAATACGCCTTCTCCGGCTCTGTATGACGAAGTTCCGCACATTCATTGGTCCGCGCCACAATTTCCTTTCCGTCCGGATTGTATACCTTATGGTCCTCACTATGGGAGTAGCAGGTGTCACCGATGGCAAAGTGCGGGCCGGTCTTTTCCGCAATGAGAATCGGAAGCACCTCGGTGATGCCGAACTTCTTCCCCATGGTATAAGCAATGGTATTGGTACCGATGGCAAACTCACCCAGCGGCAACCAGTCATGGTTCTTCAGGAGATTTTCCTTAATAAACTTCTCATTTTCCTCTTTCGATGGGTAATTCTCGCAGGAATACGTCGTAGTCTTTCCATCCTTAAATACAATCTCCAGATTCTTATATTCCGTACTTCCGAGAAACACACTCGTTACGTGTAACGTACCATCGGTTCCCGCAAGTACCGGAGACGTAAACACCTCCCCTGCCGGGATATTCACATCCGCCGTACAGTTTTCAAAAATCGTCTCTTTTTTCGGGTCCGCAATCTTCCAAAGCTGCACCGTTAGATCCGTCCGGTTCTCGCCTCTGCCGGTCACGCGTACCGCCTGCGCTTTATCCAGCGCATCAATGATGCACTGCTGAACCTTACGATATACCTCATTATCCAACTGATTCAGGCGCATGGTTTCTTCAAAAATCGCCTCAAACTCCGGACCGATGGACGGCAACGGATACGCCACAATGGTAAATGAGGTCTGATCCGACGGAATATATTGCTCCGCCATGGCTCCCAGACGTCCGGTAGACTCTAACTTTAACCGTTGCTGGCGTTTATCCAGCACAATAGCCTCCGGATGATTTTCCGGCAGCGACAGATGCTCTCCGAAGGTCTCCAATACCATCGGCCCTGCATACAGGGAAAGTATTTCCTTTTTCGCCTCGTAAACGCGGTGTAATGCGGTTTCTTTTCTCACATACCACTGCTTGTCCGCCAGAAGACCTTCATCGTTCCGGTGGTCATAATCATACTGAATATTCACATTGGTAACCGTATAGCCGGCCTTTCTGGCGTGACGCCCGGCCACGGCGGTACGTACCGACGCCACGGTAAGCCCTTCCGCTTCCAGCAGACGAACCACTTCCTTCATCACCCGTTCAAATCCGATAGCATAACGAAGTCCTACGGTCTGCCCCTTGGAAAGTGGTACCCGCATCACTTTAAAACCACGCAAATAGCCACCTACCACATTTTCCGCAGCCGCCTTTATCTTTTCCTCGCCAAGCCCCTGCAGGAACCTTGCGATACCGAATTCATTCTCCGTAATATACTCTCCGTAACGATACAGATAACGAAGGTCCGTGCCGTCCGACTCCATGATGATATCTTTTGCAAAGGTATATGCCGGGTCAAACTGTTCCCTTGCTCTCTGTGACAAAAACAGCTCTGCATTGTCGGTTTCAAAAGAATACAATGCATCTCTGCATTCCTTAAAGGTATATTCATGGAACTCTTCGAAATAATTGTAAATCTCAATGAGCAACTCCGCTGCCATTACCACAAACAGCAAATTTCCCTCTGCCGCGGAAAAAATCTGTGCATTCAGCTTTGCCGCCAGATAGGTAAGAAGACGTCCATACCGCTTCCCGAACTTCTTTACCGCATACTTCGGGTTTGCGTAGCTCTCTTCGTAATTCTCCGGAAGAACATCCCTGTACAATTCGTTAAACCTTGCACGACATGCTTCCAACGACTGTCTGTAAAAGGTACCGTTTTCCACCTCATCCCCATAACGGAATATCCGAATCATCTTCTCTGCCTGTGCAACAAAAAAATCCCGGTACTCTGCCGGTACCGTCTGCTCCGTCTTCATTTCCTCCAGACGTTCTACACACAATTCTCTGCGTTCTTTTATTTCTTCCGCATCCATCCATTCTTCCATAAAAGCTTCCATCTTACAACCTCTCTGTATCCATAAAAATTAACGATTATCAAATTCCCACAATATAAAGACAAAACAACAATACAAACAAACTTCCGGATATAATCATTCCGGCAAAAGGAATCTTTGTATATACATCCCGTTCCTTCAATCCCTTAAAGCTTAACCAAAATGCGATTCCGCACAGCACCATGGCAAGCAAACCTAACGCTCCCACAAATAGTCCCGCCGCACCTTTCGCCGCGGTGGACATAATGCACAACACCAACACCAGTACCGCCGCCAGTACCGCCAGCGCAAAGCCCGCGACTCCGCCTTTGGAACGCTTCCTTCCGTGAAAATGCATCCCTTTTCGTTCCGCTTTATGAAAAAACTCCTCACTCACTTTCCTTTCCTCCTTCGTCCGAACAATATCGCATAACACAGATACCCAAAAAAGCCGCCTATGGTATTTAACACCAAATCATCCACGTCAAAGGCTCCTGTTCTTGACAATAGCTGCAGCACCTCCGCACTCAGACTTAACAAAAACGTAGCAAAGGTTGCCTTTCCCGCAAGCGTCTTTCTCTCCGACACAAGCGGCAATAAAAAACCGAACGGCATAAACGCCACAATATTACCCAGAATATTTACAATCACATACCGATAGCCTACCGTATCAATATTCTCGAAGCACCGTCTGATTTCGTGAAACGGTCGCAGATTATACCGATACCCCATCTCCGCAGTACGACCGTAGGTACTGCTGAAAAAAAGCAAATAAGACAACAGTAACAAATATGCCAACAAGGCCAGAATTGCTATGATCCGTCCTGTTTCTTTTCGTTTCTTCATTTCTGCCGCCTCCTTTCTTTTCCTTAACTCCCGGTCATTTGCAAGCGCATGTTCTCCTCCCCACGGCTCACCGTTCTTCTTCCCGCTTATGCACGGCTTTCATGGCACACCAGATAAACAATCTGATACTGCTTTGCCGCTTCCTTTAAAAACGCCAGTGCCCGCTTCGTTTTCTCCTCATCCAGATTCACAAACGGATCATCCAGAACCAAAAACGGTTCTTCTTCCGGAAACATGGCATCCACCAGCGCAAACCGCATACAAAGCCCGATCAAATCCCTGGTTCCGGTACTGAAATATCCCAATTCCTTTCCTTCTCCGTATGCCGTCACCTGCACATTCAGATTAATATCCGTCCGAACTCCGTCAAAATGACCTTCCAGACTTTTGGATAAATCCTCCTGTCCCAAAAGGGAAATATATTTTTCAAAACCTTCGGTCAATCCGCGTAAATATCGGGAAGAGAACTGTTCCTTTGCCGTTTGCAGGCATTTTAATGTCTCTGTCACAAAGAAATGCTCCCGCTTTTTCGTCTCCAAAGCTCCCTGCAATTCCTTGCAAAGCTCTTCTGTTTCGGTCGCCTCCTCTGCTTCCTCCTCAAAGGCTTCCGCCCGTTCTCTGCAGTCTTTCTCTTCCTCCGTCTCCCGGGAAATCCGCATCAAAAGCTCCTGTTCCTTCGTCTGCAATTCCCGAAAGCCTATCTCCGGAGCCATCAGACCGTAAAAGCTCTCCGGCGGGGTCTCCTGTTCAAATTGTTCCCTCTTTTTTGCTGCTTCTGCATACTCTTCGGAAATTCTGATAAAATCTCTCGTACGTGTCTCCAAAATATGCAGACTGCCAGCTGCATCCTCGGTTTCCATGCCGTATGCAGCGAGTAAGTCCGTACATTCCCGTAACAGGGCATCACGCTTATGCAGACATTGCTCCTGCCGCTCCTTTTGTTCAAGGAGATGCTCATATCGTCCGGCATCCTCTGCCAATCGGTACAAGGCTCCCTGCACATCCGTTTCTGTTTCCGAACCGTATCGTTCTAAAAGCACTTCGCTCTGCATCCTCTGTTTCCGAAGTTGTTCTATTTCTGTAGAATATTCATTCAGCAACTTCTCTGACGTTTGCTCTTCCTTTTTCCGTCTTACTCCCGTTACCAGAAGAACCGCAAACACCAGCACGGATGCCCCGCAAAGACCGAGCAAAGCTGCGTTCGCCTTCGGTTCTTTCTGCTTTTCCGTCGTCTCCGGTAACAGGATTTCCGTATGTTCCAACCCGGGCACATCTTCTGCTCCTTGTTTCGGTCCGACAAAGGCAAGTATTCCAAACACGATAGCAAACAGTAAAAACAATGCTGAAAGGCCGAAGCAAAGCTTCTTCATTTTCCTTCCGTGGTCTGCTTTCCCTTTCTCCTGACGATGCAACTGCTCCGTCCGGAACAACGTCTCCTTTGTTTCTCCTTCGATGCGGATACACTCCTGTATTATTTCCCTCTCCGGTACTCCCGCAGCAAACTTTCTTTGCAATACATCAAGCTCTGCGGTCTCCTCCGGCACCAGTCGATAGGAGCGCAATTCCCCCGTTAATTCCGCCGCATCCTCTACCGCCTGTCGGCAACGTCTCAGTTCCGACAGGCCCGGAACGCCTACTCGAAACAAGCCTTCCATACTCTCCTTCTTGATCCGGAGACTTTCCACCTGTCCGCAAAGCTCCGTATAGTGCTGCTTTTTCGCAGCCAGCGCTTCATACGCAGCCGCTGTTTCCAGGCGTTCACGGCACAGTCCCAGCTGTTCTTCCGCTTCTTTCCTTCGAGCCGCCGCCTCCTGCTCTTTTTCCCTCCAAGGCTTTGCACTTTCTTCCTTTCGCAGACAACGCTCCAGTCTTGCCTGCGCCTCGGACAATTTGCGTGTCAGCTCCGCCACATACCCTTTCTCGTCCTTCTGACGATCCGGAACATACCTCTTTCGCAATTCATCCAGCTGCCCGTAGGCCTTGTCAAAATTGCTGCTGTCATCGTCACCTTCCGCCATTCTTCCCAGCTTTTTTCCGATGCTGTCATTCATTCCGCCGTCAGAAATTTTATTTTGCGGCAAATAGGTGCTGCGGGAATAAGCCTCTTTATCCAGTCCGAACAATTCCTTTCCCAGGTCCGCAGAAAAATCCGCTGACTCCAGGTTCGTAGATAAATCTATCAAACGAAACGTATCCTCTGCTTCCTTTTTCCCGAAGGTACGCTCTGCCTTATATTCTTTTCCGTTTACTTCAAACACCAGGGAACCGCCCATCACGCCGCCGTTCCACGGCCGGTACTTCCGGCGTTCCGCCTCCTCCAATTTCGTACGGGCACTTGCCTGGGGCAGGCCGTAAAACATGGCACGCAAAAATGCGGCAAAGGTACTTTTTCCCCAGCCGTTTTCCGTACAAATCACATTGAGGCCTTCGGTAAACTCATAAGAAAACTCCGTTAGCTTGCCAAAGCCCTGTACATAACAACGTTTTAAAAGCATGCTTCCGCCTCCTCTCCCGAAAGAGCACGGATGCCCAGTTCCAACAACATTCTCTTTTCTTCTTCCGTATAATTTCCCTTTAGCACCGTACGGATAAACTCGCCCCGTAAAGAAATGTCATTCTCATACTCCTCCGGCCGGATAGCAATTCCTACCTCTCTGTCATTTAACTTAAAGGCAAAGAAGCGGCTCCCAAACCGTTCTGCCAGATATTGCAAATCCCGCTCGGAAGTTAAACTCACCTTTCCGGTCAAAGACACCTTTACCAAATCCTTCTCCGGAATCGGTGCAAGTGCCTCCCGCATCTTCTGCTCCACCGCTACCGTGGTTTCCGCCTCTGAAATATCCACAAATACTTCGTGCACGGTACGGGTTGCAAACGGCACAAAGGTATGCTTTATGGCAGTCTCTTCGATTTCCATCCATACAAAGCCCTTTTCTCCGCACTCATCGAAGCCTCTGCCCTCCGGACATCCCGGATAACAATACCCGCCTCTTCCGTCCAGAGTTTCATAACGATAGGAATGGATATGCCCCAGTGCCAGATAATCGATATTTTTATTTTTGAGTGCAGATAAGGATACCGTCTCTGCCTTTTCCCCGGAGCGGTACTTCTCCGTTTGACCGTGTAACAACACAATATTACAATCATTGCGATTTAACAAAAGCGTATCATACAACGCCGCTCCGTTCTTTTCGTCAAACTCCGCTCCGGCAATGACCACATTCTCATACCGGTAGTATGTCCAATCCGTCGTAAACAACTTTACATTCTCCGGACGTTCCTCCCAGGTTTCCAGGAAATTCTCCCCATCATGATTTCCCTTCAGATACAAAAAATCCACATCGGAAAAGCGCAGAACGGTGTCCTTCACCATATTCTGCGTCCGTTTTGTTACGGTTCTTCCGTCAAACAAATCACCGGCAATTAACATTACCCGTGCTCCGTGCTCTGCGGCATACTCCGCCATTCGCACAAAGGTAGACAAAAGCTCACTTTTCCTCTGCTTCTTTTTCTCACTGTCTAAATTCGCACTCAGTGCCGAATCCAGATGCAAATCTCCGCAATGAAGTAATTTCATAACATCCCTCGTTTTCTTCCCGAATCCGGTTACCGCCCTGTTATAACAGTATTATACCGTTCCTTTTTACAGCATATCTCCCAAACCGTTCATGATTCCCGCAAAAAGGAAACCGACGAGAATCAGGGAAAGTACCAAAGTAATCGCGGTATATATCAAGGTTGCTCTTGCAAAACTCTTTCTGGAATCCTCGATACTCGGTGCAAACGCCCAGTAAAACAGGAATACCAGATACGCAATAGAACCTACAAACGGTACAAACGGTAAACACATAATTCCGAGAAACAGCCAGGTAGATACCCTCTCCGGCTTCTGCACGGTTCCGTTTGTCGTCTGCTGTTGCGGCTGTACCTCGCGGTACGCTGCCGCTCCTACCGCCGTTCCGCAATAATCGCAATAATTTGCATTCGGGTTCGTAATCTCTCTTCCACACATTGAACACTGCATTTTCTTATCCTCTTATCTTTCTTAAAATATATAGTATAGCAACTCCGACCCAATGCCGGGTGTTCTATTTTCATTTTTTAGCCCTCCGGCCCTTTCCTGTAGCCCTCGGAAGCGTAAACACATCAATTACCGGCACCAGTAAATTGCCGAGAACTACCGCATATGCCACTGCCTCAACCGCAAAACCCTGTACACGCAACACACCGGTTAAGCCTCCTACAATCACGCCGTAAATCACCTTTCCCAATGCGGTCAAAGGAGAGGTCGTATAATCCGTCGTCAGGAAAAATGCGCCCAGCACCACACCTCCGATACAACACTGCATGGCCAGCCCCTTCAGATCCGTTCCGTAACCGCCGAAAAACGCCATGACCGCAGCAAAGGACACCAAATACGCTACCGGCGTATGTAAGGAAATCACCTTACCGAATACCAGATACAAGCCTCCCAGTAACAGTAGGAACACACTGACCTCTCCTGCCATACCTACAGAAAATCCGAAAAACAAATCGGAGAGGGTACTCTCGCTCCAGGTCACCATGTAGCCCTTCATCGAAATTCCCAGAAGCGGCACCACCAGAACCAAAAACAGGGCCTTTGCCGTCGCCGCCGGATTCAGACGATTCCGTCCCAGGCCGCCGAACAACTGCTTAATAATCCCTATGGCAAAAACACCGCCTGCCACCGGAACCCAATAGGGCACGTTCACCGGAAGCATCATTCCCATGAGCAAGCCGGTCACCACCGCACTGCACTCGTACGGTCTGCCTTGTACCTTACGTATCCGTTTGCTCACATGCTCCGTCAGCACACAGGATGTGACCGACAACAGCAGTATCAAAAACGCCCGGAACCCAAATCGGTAAATCCCGAACAACGCCGCCGGAAGCAGTGCGATTACCGCATCCCGCATAATCGTTGCTATCGTATCCTTATTTTTTAAAAACGGAGCACAAACGATATCTGTTTTCTTCGCTTCATTTTCCGTCACGGCTTCTTCCGTCATCTTTCTCTCTTCCGCCTCAGGCATGACTTGTGCAGGTTTCTTTTGTTCTTCTACTTCAAACACGCCTTCCTTCTTCTCTTCCGTCTCCATCAGAACTCCTCCTATCGTTTTCTGCGATCATCCAATATACTGCGCCGCAACTGCTTAAAATTCTGCATCAAAGGACTACCCGCCGGACATACGTAGGAACAACAGCCGCACTCCATGCATTCCATTCCGTTCCTCTTTACAAAGCCTTCCTTATCTGAGGCTTCCGCATATTTTATCAGCGTCCGCGGTACCAAACCGCTTGGACACACCGAAATACATCGTCCGCAGCGAATACACGGACTCACAGGCATTGCAGTCACCTTATTCTTTGCAAATACCGTAAGGGCCGATACCGTCTTTGTGACCGGCACCGACAAATCCGTAAGCCGCATACCGCGCATGGGACCGCCTGCCACATAAAGCTCCGGTTCCCCTTTTGCACCGCCCGCCAGTTGCAAAAGCTCCTGAAAGGAAGTACCGAGGCAAACCAACACATTTTGCGGCTCCTTCACACCGTCACCGGACACCGTCATCACCCGGCGAATAAACGGAATCGATTCCGCCACTGCACGATACACCGCCGCTACCGTCTCCACATTATGTACAATACAGCCGATATCCACCGGAATCATAGAAGAGGTCATTTTACGCCCCGTGACCACCTGAATCACCTTACGCTCCGCGCCTTGCGGGTACTTCGCCTTTACCACCTGCAGTTCGATTCGTTCTTCTCTTTTTATCAAACCGGACAGCTTCCGGATGGCTTCCTTTTTTTCCTCGGTAACAACAATTCTTCCCTTTGCGTTTTCAAATAACCGAAGCATTACCTTCAAACCGTCTACAATCTTCTTTCCTTCCTCCCGCATCAATCGGTCATCCGCGGTCAGGTACGGTTCACACTCCGTTCCGTTTACAATTACATACTCTATGGCATCGTCTTTTTTCGGTGTCAGCTTCACATGGGTCGGAAACCCGGTTCCACCCAGGCCCACGATGCCGGCATCTTTAATATACTGCCGGATTTCTTCCTTGGAAAGCGTCGTATAATCCCGTTTCGTGCCGATTCCTTCCGCCGTAGCAAACGCACCGTCATTCTCTATTACAATGGACTCGCACATTGCGCCTGACACCGTCGGCCGCTCTTCGATAGCTTTTACCCGGCCGGACACTGCGCTGATAACATGGGCCGAGACCACACCGTTTGCTTCCGCAAGCCGTTGGCCCACCAAAACCTTATCTCCTACCGCCACCACCGGGCGCGCCGGGAGACCGATATGCTGGGACAAAGGAAACACCGCATCTCCCTTCGGAAACAGTACCGCTATAGGATTATTCTTTGACAGTACTTTGCCGTCGTCCGTCTGTATTCCTCCGCGAAATGTCATCCTTCCCATGACCGTACCTTCCTTTCCAAACTTCACTTTCGTATATCGTCCCATGAAACAATATTCCAGTATCTATCATACCACATCTTGTGCTAAAAGAAAACAAAAAATAAAGAAAGCACACAGGTATTCTCTCCCGGTGCTTTCCGATACTTTGTTTTGCAGACACTCCGACGCAACATCCGCGTGTGTCTCCCCTTTCTATTCCTTGTGTAAATACTTCTCTCTCGTAGCCATTCCCCCACGAATGTGACGCTCGGATTTATTGACATCCAGTACCTCTCTGGTGGCCTCGGCCAGGTTTTTATTGACCCGCGCGAGACGCTCGGTGACGTCCTTATGTACCGTACTCTTGCTTATCCCAAAGGCCTTCGCCGTCTCTCTGACGGTAGCCTTGTGCTCCACTATGTACCTTGCGATCTCTACAACCCGTTCTTCAATACATCCTTCCAATCTCGTACCCTCATGCAGGCTTTTTTACAGTGTATGAGGGGGAGAGGGGAAATATGACGGAACAAAATCAGCTTTCTTATCGGCTTTTTATCGGTCTTTTATCGGCTTTTTCTAACCAATAAAAGCCGATAAAATGCAAACTCTAATCTCATTTTCACAAACTTCTTGTCTTTATACCTGAGATGGAGTAAAATATAGTCAGAGATAATATGAAAGGAGTGTTTCGTTATGAGTAATCGTGAATTTGCCAAAACTTTAATTGACCAAATTTCCGAAGCAAAATTGATTTACGTTATTCCCTACTTACAGGGCGCCGCTCTTTCTGATGAAATACCGAACCAAGAAACCATTGACGCTATGAACGAAGTACAACAAATGATAAATACCAATTCCGGAGAACATTTCTCCGGTTCTACCGATGACTTTTTTGCAATGCTCGCGGAGGAATAGCCTATGCTTAATCTGAATTCTTCCACAAAATTCAAAAAAGACTTTAAGCTCTGCGTAAAACGTGGCTATAACATGAAATTACTCCAAGAGGTTATTGACACTCTTCGTATCCCTGCTCCGCTCCCACCAAAGAACCGCGACCACGGTCTTACCGGTAACTGGAGTCCTTGCAGAGAGTGCCATATCCAACCGGACTGGTTGCTGATTTACAGAACCAATGACGAAGAGTTGTATCTCGTCAGAACCGGTACTCACTCAGATTTATTAAGAATGTGACAGTGAAGCCCATTACAAAACACGGTAATGGGCTTCCTTTTATGCTTTCTACATATATAATGACAACGCAATCTCTCTATTTCTGTTATAATACCTTCCCCATAAACCGCTCCGGACCTTTCCCAAAGTTTACCTCCCGAACTGCCTCCAGAATCTCTTCCTTCCTCGCTTCCGCATCCGGCAAATCGCACACCACATCATTCAAGTCATAGGGACCGTTTCTGAAATGTCCTACCACAGCACCGCGGAATTCTCCGTCAATCAAAAGATATTGCAGCGGTTCGTGGTCGTATTCCAGATGCTCATAAAGCGGCTTGAACTGTTCCTTTAAGATATGCTCGTTCGATTTATACAAGAAATCATTCCGGTGAACCGCATAGACAAAGTGCAGCGGTATCGGCTCATACTTTGCAAGAAGCTCTGCATCCTCTTTCAACAGATACGCTCCCTCATTCTCCACCAGCACCCCTTCTGCCACAAGTTCCGCAATCGCAAGCTTGATTTCCTTTTCCGGCAGCTTATAATAGGACTTTGCCATAGCAACATCAAACACCACATGACGATAGGCAAACCGGCGAAGTACCACTTTTAAAGCATCCCTTCTGCTGTACCGCTCCAAATCGCAATCCGGGAACATTTCTGTGAACGTATACCATCCTCTGTCCCATTCGCCGTCATACTGATCTTCATAAATCAAAAATGCTTCCTGCAACCGATGCAGTACCGGCGTGATTTCCTTTACCAAATATCCGGTTTCTTCCTTAATCTGCTGAATCGTAAACGGTCCCGCATGTTCGATCAGGTGCAAAATCTCTTCTTGTATCAACGTCGGCTTTGTCAGCGGTTTCCGATACAATCCCGCAAACAGCTCCATCTCTGACGGCATAATCCAACCCAGATTTCCGCCGGTAAAACGTCCTTTTATCAGTTCCCGCTTCATCTGCCGTTCTCTGTTAAACTCGATATCATCAAACGCCGCACGAAAGCTTAGTACCGGAGGTTGTCCGAACCCGTTCCAGTACACATTTACCCCCGGCTGCATATCCCGATAAAGCTCTATGTATTCTTCTTCCTTTGCCCCTTTCGCTAAAAACTGCCGTTCCATGCGAAGGGAAATCACTTTTTCTCTATCCATTCCACACTCACCTCACGCTTCGCCTTTTGCCCACTTTCTCAACATCTCAAGCCTAGAACCGTTCTCATCTCCATATTCCGGGTCATAAGCATAGTCCGTCAGCTTCTGACATGGAAATTCTTCATACTCTCCGCAATGGGTATATCCGCGTTCCATACAGCATAACGCAAACTTACACTCTCCGTGAAACGGATATCCCTTCGACGAAAAACAGCCCTTACAGCCACATTTCGCTACAAACTCACAAGTAGAACAGATACAACCGCACATTGACTCTACCATCGTTTTTTCTCCTTTTCCTGTGCTTTTGCATCTATCCTACCATCCCAAACACGACACCTGTATGTCATGTTTCATTCTAAAAATCAATTTCCCGATATTTCACACGTTATCCTCTGTACATACCGAGCATCTTTTCCAATTCTTTCACATACAACGCCTTAAAATCCTCCGGTCCCAGTACCTGCACTCTATAACATCCCGGTCCGTATTCCTCTACCAACCGATAGGTCTCGCTTGCCTCATAAATCGCCGGAATGATGATATCGTCCGTCATATTCTGTCCGAACTGCTTCTTTTCCTCCGGAATCTCTTTCGGTTCAAAGTTCTCCTCCAAAAGCTCCAACTTCCACAACCGATGCAGCTTGTACATCCGAAAATCTTTTCGCTCCGGACAAAAACCGAACACATACCAATTGGACCACTGAAACACAATTAATGCCGGTTCGATTACCTTGTCGCCCTCTCCCCGGTTGTAATAATAGTGAAACTTTACCCGGCGATTCTCTTTTATCGCCTGTTTTAACAAGTCAATTTTCTCCGATAGACTTCCATGATAAAAGGAAGCCAAATCAATCACGATATGCTCCGCAATCGGAAGCATCCCGCCGATTTTTCCACTGACTCCGGCGTGCTTCGGCTCACGGGATACACTGTCCACCGACTTTACACCTACCAAAATCGCTTCCAACTCCTCCTCGGTAAACACCGTCGTATCCAGCTGAAAACCTTCCATGATTTGAATGCCGCCGTCTGCGCCCTGTGTGGTCACAATCGGAATCCCGGCACGGCAAATATCCTCAATGTCGCGATTAATCGTACGTCTCGACACCTCAAACTTTTCCGCAAGATACGGTGCTGTTACCTTTCCTTTCTTTTGGAGAGTTGTAATAATTCCGATTAGACGGTCTATTTTCATGGTTGGCGCTCCTTTCTCCCATTGCCAAACTCGGCAATGCACCCTTTTACAATAACTTGTCTCGTAAAGCTTTCACTTCACCCTCACTCAAACCAATACTTCTAAAATACGTACTTGTATCACCATATTCTTCCCGAAACAATCTAAGAAACTCTTCCATAAACATTTTACAAGGCGTAACTATATTCATGTTAACCTCCGGAAAATTTTTATGTACCAATTCCAGACGCTCTCTTCCGTATTCCTTCGTCAAAACATAATTGTCTATAATATCTTTATCACCCACACCGGCATGAAGTAACAAAATCGCAGCCACTACACCTGTTCTGTCTTTCCCTGCCGTACAGTTAAACATTACCCCTGTCTTAGCATTAGCAATACACTTAAAAACTTCCGGCATCGCTTTCGCTTTTGCAATGCCCATATAACTTACCGGTACCGCCTCCACAGATTCCGGCACCCCACTGCCTTCAACGATCTGGAAATTATAATATTCAAAGCCATTTCTACCAACAAAACCACTTGGCTTTCTATCAACATCTTTTTGTCCACGCATATCTATAATAGTGGTAATATTTCTTGATATTAAATACTCAAAATCCTCTTTGCTCGGGTAATTTTGAACATCACTACGAAGTATACTTTCGTATCTGGTAAGTGTCCCCTCGTTTGTTCTATAACCACCCAAATCTCTGGTATTCTGCGTTGTTTTAAGCAAACCCTGTACCATATATCTCATCTCCTATTTCTCAACTTCTTCTAAATCATTTCTGTTTTGATTATACCAAAAACACTCTCAGATTTCCACCTGAGAGTGCTTCTATTTTGTCACGATTCAATTGCCCAAATAAAATAGCCTACAAACCGTTCTTCAATACCTCCTTCCAATCCCGTACCCTCATGCAGGCTTTTTACAGTGTATGAGGGGTGGGGGAAATATAACAAGTTCCTAAACTACCATTCTTTTCTATTTTTAATATCTTTTGCAAAAATAACCTTAAACAGAGTACGAATCAACGGCTGAATAAAAAATAACTGTGTGAAAAACGCAAACGGGAAGTTATAACATACCAGCTCCAACCAATTTGCTAAAAATGTAAATACGTTGAATCCCGCATAATACGGATAATAAATAATTGCCGCCAAAAAGCTCATAGAAGGACACATAAGTCCTACGGTTGCGCAGATAATTGCGGTTTCAAACAATACCGGATGCGTAGTCTTAGGGTCAAATACTTTACATGCAAGTTTGAACGAACACGGACTTCCCATTGTGCATTCCAGAGTGTACGCAAGAACAAATTCAAGAAGCACTACCGCCCAAATCGGAAACATCCGTCCAAACATCATAACGCCACCGTTTCGATTAATTCCATCAATCACACCGGTAGCTCCTTCGATGGATAAAAAATAGTCTCCATTCACTACATACAAGCTGTAAAATACATAGGAATGAACTGTGACAATTACTGTCATTAGTGCGAATATCATTCGCTGAAATTGGTTTTTCGGCATAAAATCCTCCTTTTTTGCAAAAAAACACAAGCACTGTCGTATGCAAATCCGTTTTGTGTGTACCGTAATCAGATTTACATGCCGAGGCAATACTTGTGTCGTTCTACAAAATTATTTTATTTTCAACAAAAAATGATTATATCTGAAGCATTTCGAAAAGTCAAGAACTATTAACCTTAAGATTTTGTTCGCGTTCGTTGGCATATGACATTTTCTCACATCGATATACACTATTTATTTCATCTGAAATACGCCCTTATCGCATGCTCCGCTTCATCCTCATCCGGTCCCGTAATCGTAAACAATAATTCATCGGCACTTTCCAAAATCATTGTGCTCATAATACTTTTAGCATTATATTCCCTGCCATACAACTCTGCCGTAACATCACTTTTAAACCGGCAAGCAAACGCTACAAATCTACTTCCGTCTTTATAATTCCTTTTGTTCTTAATTGCAAATTTTCTCACCTTTGATACACCGTCCTATGCTCCATTGATTTTCTTGCCGCCAAAAGCCGTTTTTCCTCTGCTGCCTTCCTTCTCGCAATAATTTCTTGCTGTGTCTTCTCGTACTCTTCTTTCATCTCCTCTTCCAATATTGCTCCACTTTCCTCTTTCCATATTCTTAAATCAGTTTGTACTCTCCGTTGCTTCTCTCTATTTTCTAATCTGACATATCCGTTAAAACAAGACGGATATAAAAATTTGCAATGCTTCTTCTCCGGAAACTCTACTTCAAGATACTTGCCGTGTACATCCTCGATAACGCCGGTTCCAAAAACTCTATGTATCAGTGTTTCTCCAATTAAGTTTTCTATCTTCATTTTCCTTTCTCTCCTCTTCAAAAAGCAAATTTACTTTTTCGCGAATAATCCACTTAAGAAACGTGCAGTTATCATCCCTGATAACTGCACGTCACTCTATGCTTGTCCACTCTGACTAATCCAAATACTTTCCTACCGGAGATGTACTATACTGCTTCTTAATCTCAATCATAACAGAACCATCCTCTAATGTCTCCTCCGAAAGAATCTTATACTTTGTCCGTTTACGGTCAAGTTCGTCTTTATAACGTTTTACATTCTCTTTCACGAGCTTCACCGCATACTCATGTGCTTCATCCTCTTTCAGCATAAAATGCAATGTCTGTACAATACAAGCTGCCTTTACTCTTTTCATAATCTACCTACCTTCTATAGTTTTACGGGTTACACCTATATTTTAATTAAAATATTTATCTTTCGTAAGCGAATTTTTCTTATACCGGCTGATTTTCGGCATTTTGCGCATCTGAAACACTGACTTTTTGTGCAAATTTCCTGTTGCAAATTTCCATCAAATATGGACACAAAACACCTCCACAAAATGATTTTCAGCATTATAAAAAGCCGGACAAACTCTTGCCCGGCTCATATCAACCTTTTCTAAATCAAAAGCTATTCTTTTCCCCTACCTCACCATCCACACAAACCGTTCCCTATTGTTACCTCCGCATGTACCGTACTCTTACTTATCCCAAAGGCCTTCGCCGTCTCTCTGACGGTAGCCTTATGCTCCACTATGTACCTTGCAATCTCTACAACCCGTTCTTCAATACATCCTTCCAATCTCGTACCCTCATGCAGGCTTTTTTACAGTGTATGAGGGGGAGGGGGGAAATATGACAGAGAACAATATGCCACTATTCCCTTTTTCTAAGCCTCCACCATCTAAGCCCCCAACGACCGGTTGATACAATTCGAAATACAAATATAATCCAAAACATAAGCTGTAACGCTTTCAAATCCGCGCCTAATTTGGTATATCCCACAACACCGACCAACGGCATAAATGCATTGGACAATGTCACCAGCACGGTGTAAATCGATATATATAACGTTTTATTATTTTCGGGAACCACTTGCAAGAGGCATTGCATAATATTAAGGTTTACGGCCGCAAGAGTTATATTTGCCAAGGTATTCATAATCACAAATGCCAATTGTCCCTGAGCCAACGGTAGACCGGTAGCTACAATCATGCAAATCGGACAAAGGGCAAGACCCAAGTTCCCGAAGATGATTCCGAATCTGACACCGAACTTATGATTCAGCCGGCTCCAAAAACCTATGGTAATAAATTGAACAACGGCATTCCCGATGTTCACATAACTGAGCCATGCTTCATTTAACTTAAGATAATTCACCTGACCGATAAAATACAATGTCCAGTCTACGTGCCAGGTGACATAGAAAAAGATTGCCACACCGACAAAGCTCAGAAATTTTTTGTTATGTAACAACTCGGAAAGTACACCTTTTAACTGCCCGGTCCGAGGTCCGGCAGAAGCAGTAATAGGACTGCCCTTTATTTGCTTCACAACAAAAATTTGAATCAGCAGCAACGCGGCACCAATCCAAAAATACGTCTGATGTAACCGTATTTTACCGGCATTGGTATCGGCCGATGCAAGCAGCGAGCCGCTGACAAGAGGGATTATAATCCCGATTACAAAAGTCAGCGCAGTACGATACGTCATAATATGATTTTGTTCTTCTTTGTTAATCATATCCGAAAAATACGCCTGCCAGGAAACGTTATAAACTGTCATAGGTCCGACAGAAGCCGCAAATAAAATCAGGAAGGCCGTAAATCGGTTGGTAGGAAGCATCGGTACACAACCGATAAGAGCATAAAACATAGTAAGAAGCGCCAAAGAAACCATTACCATGTTCCGTTTATTTTTCATTCTGTCTGTCAGAATACCGCCCGGAATGAGTACCATCAGTCCCACTAATTGCGGGATGGTAGTCAACAAACTTAATTGAAGATCGTTTGCACCTAATCTTGTGGCAAATAAATTATTGTTATTTCCGACGAGATTGTTAACCAAAGTAATCAACATTCCTTCTAATGTAAATAATAAAAGGATTCGGTTTCCAGGTTCTGTAATTTTATGTAATATTTTTTGTGTAGATGCGTTACCCGGATGTTTTTTAGAAATATTCATACTTTGTTATCACTCACTTTCCGGTAAAGTAATGGTTTCTTTCTGAATGTTCAATAAAATCTTACTATAACAACATTTCTTACCACAAGAATAATTATAATATATTAAGCCCCGTGATTCAACCTTACTTCTGTTTTTCTCATAATCATATTTAAATTTATAAAGACGAAAATCAGAAATTGATTCAAAATATTAATCTAACAAGACATTTATCAAATTTTTTACGTATACTATCTACAATTGCCACTTCCATTTATTCCCGGAACATGGTATACTATACATATCATATATGCAAGGAGGTTGCCATGGAGAAGAGAACGTATCGTAATGTATTTACAGAAATGGGAATTGACGAAGCAGCCGTAGCAAAACGCTTGGATGAGATTAAACAGTTTTTCTTTTACGGCGGTGAGGATAAGCAGGTATTTTATCCCGTAGGAGAAGATATGGGATATATTATGGACGTAGGAAGTAACGATGTACGTACCGAAGGCATGTCTTACGGCATGATGTTCTGTGTCCAGCTGGATATGAAGGAAGAGTTCGATCGGATTTGGAAATGGGCAAAGACCTATATGTATATGGAATCGGGCCGAAACGGCGGTTTCTTTTCCTGGAGTTGTGCTACCGACGGAACAAAAAATGATGACGGACCGGCATCAGACGGAGAAGAGTTCTTTGCCATGGCATTGTTCTTTGCCTCCCATCGATGGGGAGACGGCGAAGGAATCTATAACTATTCCGAACAGGCAAAAGAAATCCTGCGGGCATGCTTACATAACGGGCAGGGCGGTCCGGGAGAATTACCTATGTGGAACCTGGAAAATTACCAGATTTTGTTCGTACCTGGCATGGACTTTACGGATCCTTCCTATCATTTGCCTCATTTCTATGAGTTGTTTGCACTTTGGGCAGACGAAGAAGACAGAGCGTTTTGGAAAAAGGCCGCAGAAGTCAGCCGCGAGCATCTGTTAAAAGCTTGCCATCCGATCACGGGCTTCAGTGCAGAATATGCGGAATTTGACGGCACTCCGATGAGCAGAAAGTTTGACTGGATGCCTACGAGACATGACTGGTTCTTTAGTGATGCGTATCGTACCGTAGCCAATATCGGTCTGGATTATGAGTGGTTCGGCAAGGATATCGGCCAGTGCGCCGCTGCCAAGAATATCCAAAGATATCTTGCGGAATATGCTCGTAAAGGGTATTACTATAAATGGGAGATTGACGGTACAAAGGCAGAGGAAGAACCGATAGAGAACTTAGGCATCCCGGCAACGGTAGCCCAGTCCGTATTGGCAGGCGAAACCGAATATAGTAAAGAGTGGGTGGAACGTTTCTGGAATATGCCGATGAATACCGGACAGTGGCGTTACTATGACAATTGCTTATATATGTTCGCATTTTTAGCACTGAGCGGCAACTATAGGATTTGGTAATTCCGAACTGCAGGATTCCTAAGAGATTTCCGTAAATAAAATCGAAGGTCTTCTATGATACGCCAAGCATCATAGAAGACCTTTTATTATTACAGCAATATAACCCTTGGCTAAGTAACGGAGCACTACTCATACTTCTCCCCTTCATTTGCCTCTTCCATCTCAAGCATTTCCTCACCTACACCGTCCTCAAACCGCACCCGCAGTACCGCCTGGGGCCAATTAACGGAAACATAGGGCCGTTTCCCTTTTTCCTTTGCTTCTTTATCAAAGATTTCCAAAAGCTCAGCAAGTATTTCTTTTGTCAAATATCCGCCCCGCCAATGAAACAGAAGTACTTTGCCCTTCTTTACCGCCTGCTTTGTCCTGTTCTGCACCTCGCCGACGGTCGTCCAAGATAGCTTCTTTTCTTTATAATAGAACCGGTCATTATCACCGCAAACCGGTATTTTCCATATAACCGGCTCATGATCCCGGAATATCTGCTTGTCCGACAAATTCACATAGTCGTAGCGCACCGTATCCTCTTTAGAAAGCGTATTGTCAAAGGTTGCATCCAGATGATAATACTGACCACCGATCCGGACCACATTCCACGCATGCCGGTACTTAATCCCTTTGTCCGGATTTGCTTCGGACAAGGCAATGATGCACCAGATGTTCAGTTCATCGCACAGAATTTTTACTGCCTTTGCGATTCCTTCGCAGACCGCTACCCCGTTTCCCAGCGCTCCGATGATCTCATGGGAATACTCCTTCTTTAACTTATCATACTTCACATTTTTTACAATAAAATCATGGATAAAAAGCTCTTTCCCCTTTTCATCAAAATCCTTCGCCTGATTCGCCAGCTTTTTCACCCTTGATTCCATAGCCTGGCGATGTTCCTTGATTTTATTCTTCGGAAAAAGATACTGTGGCACCATCTCCACAGCCGTGGAATCCGGATAATACGTATAAGTAAAGGTCACGGAATAAAAGAGTTCCGGACAATCCATGCGGATCATAAAATAAATATCCGACAGTTCTTTCTGAGAAAGCATCGGTACCGCAAAGGAGTCCTTCAGATTCAACAATCCCTCCCTCATGGCATAATATGCCCTCTGCTGCTCTTTATTCAACTGTTCGTAATAATAGTTGTTTGCTTTTCCCACTACTTCACTTCCTTTTCCCGTAACATCTAAAATATTTCTCCTTCCGTTCGCTTCCATTCTACCAAAAACACTCCCGGTTTTCTACCCGAGAGTGTTCCTATTGTGCCTTTATCCAAGTGACCGTTTCTCTGTTTACTTTATATCCCATTCAGTCCCATGGCCTTTACAATGTCCAAATCCAAATCCTCCGGGAACTTCCATTCCGGCCTCTTGCCCCGTTCGAAACGCTTCATTTTGAAGACACCGAAGCCTCCGTAATAGTCCCAGCTGGTACGGGCAATTCCGCGTTCTTCCAAAAGGCCGGTTACGATGGAGTACCAGTTTATGCGGTCCTCGTGCTTTGCAAAAGGTGCAAAGCAGCCGAATTCCCCACAAAATACCGGTGCATTCCGCTCCACACTGAACGACACATACTGGTCAAAGAACCGTTCCACTGCTTCTACTGTACCCTGCTCCGGATATGCCGCAAAGCGTGCCTTCTCATCCTCCGTCGGGTTCTCCGGAAGGGTTGGCATCCGGTCCTTGCTGTACGGGAACGGAATATTCACCACACGCTCCAAATGGGCCCAACTTGCTCCCTGATGGGTAAAGGTATGCGGGTCGTAAAAATGGAAGGTGTAAATCACCTTATCATCATGAAAATCCGGCAAAGTCTTCATAGCCGCAAAGCTGTTCCAATCCGCACCGCCGGCAATGATATAATGCTTTGTATCAATGCTGCGCACCAATTTAAACACCCTGGCAATGACCTCGTTCCAAAGAGAAATCTCAATACCGTGAGGCTCGTTCATAAGCTCAAACACAAGATATTCCGTGGCGTCCTTATACCGGGTGGCAAGTTGCGTCCAAATCGGTGTCAGAACCTCCTCTACATCCGGAGACGTAAAGGAATCAACATGGCAGTTATTATGAAAATCAAAGATGATATAAAGCTTCAACTCCTCAGCCCAGGCCGCCAGGTTATCCAAGATTCCGTAAATATTGTCCGGAATCTTCATCCCCGGAATCCCTTCGCAAATCCGTTCAAAATGCATCGGAATCCGGATGACATCACATCCCAGCCTCTTTGCATTCATAAAATCCTGCTTCGTAAAAAGTTCCGGATTAATTTCATCTGCCCTGCGGAATTCCAGCCAATTTGTAAAATTTGCACCCTTGGTAAACGGTGCCGGGACCGCTTTTAACGTTGCTTTCATGCATCCTCCTCGGTAGATACCTTTTCCTGTATTACAATTAAGCTTCTCAATCTACGGTTTTTCCGGCGCAGGACTCGGCGTCGGTCTGGATGCGGTCGGGTCCTTTGCTATCTTTCCGCTGTTTCTACTGATTACCGATGCTTTTTCACCGGTAATCGATGTATTGGAAATTACTACACGGATGTAGTATCCCACATCACTGTCACGAATAGTATATTTGCTTGCCTCATAGCCCTCACCCGATGTAATGGTTTCAAAAGTACCTGTCGATGTCTGGCAACGCTGCCATGTATAGGTTATCTCTCCGGCGATTGCATTATTACTGGTTACCGCACTGATGACACCGCCCGGATACATGGAAGTCGTAGAAATGCCTGCATAAGTTACCTTATCATATTGAACCGGATACGGATACTTCTCAAAATTCGAAGGAAGCTCTGCTTTTGCTTCCGATGCCTTACGGAAAATAAGATACTGTCCCGGCAATGCTCTGCTACTGCTCACCTTCAACGTCTTTGCTGCCTTTAACGTTGACCATCGCAGCTCACTTAACTCTTCCGGCGTCAATCGATCCGGGTTGTCCACAATCGTAAACTGATAGACGGTTGCATTTTCACCCTTTGTATTATTGGTAATCATAACGCCGCCGGTTCCGCTCTTTGTATTCTGATACTCTACCGTAATGTCCGCTGCCACATTCGGCTCCGAGCCGCTAAACGGCACCAATACCGCATTCACCTTAGAAGCCGCCTTTCTTCCGCTTGCCGCACTCCGTACATATACGTAGATTCCCGTAATCTTCTTCTCTTCGTTTACCTCGTACCGGTATTTATCCGGATTATCCTTCACAAGCGAGTCATCAATTGTTGTATTGGCATTTACACCCAGCACCAACGGAATTGCCAAAGACGTCACTCTCCGGTTGGTGGTCGGTAACACATCAAAGGATACCACCGGAACGGATATCGTATCCTCTGTAGCTGATTTATCGTACATCGGAACAAGATTCCAGTCCTTTTTATTTAAGGAATATTCCATTCCGTTCCGGATACTCAGAGACATGGATGCATTATTTACATTTACCGTCGGCGCCGCCGCAATTTTCTGTAAAATAATCTTTGCTTCGGAACTGTAACGCAAACCGCTTGCACCATCCTCGGTATCTTCATCGTTTACTGCTTTGATTCTGAAATAAAGCGTTACCCCTTTTGCATTCATATGAGAAAGATTCAATTCCTCAAACGGACGCCAGTTTCCGGTCAATTCTTTTTTCCATTCAATCTGCTCTACATCAAAAAAAGCCGTTTGCGCTCCGCCTTGCTTTGTAAAAAAGAGGATGTAACCTGTCTCAGCGTTAAAATTCGGATATTTTTTATAAACATCCTTCCACAAATCGATATCTACCACATCGGCGGCCGAAATATCTCCCACAAAATCCGCAGACAGCTTCTCCTGTGCCTTCACATAGCGAGCGGTTACAATTGTATCAACGTCACCTTTCAGGTAAATTCGCGTGGTGGTACCCGGCTTCACCCAGGAAATGTCAAACACAGCATTCCCATCGGCCCCTACCTTCGCTTCTTCCCAGAAAGACGAATTCGCATTATCCGAATAATAAATTACCGAATTTTTTCCTCCGGCAATTATCATCTCTTCATTCTCATAGTTCACCTGAATGGATGTATCCGGAAGCATCGTTGCGTTTCCTGCGGCCTCTGCCCGTGTACCTCTTACCAGAAACGGTACCGACAGTGCACAGAAAAGCAGTAGCATTCCTTTGCATAACTTCCTCATGGCAACTCCTCCTTTACTTCTTCTTATCCATAAAAAACGACTGGTCGGAAAGCGCGCCTGCCATGTTCTTATAATAACTGCTCACGGTACGGCTGCTTTTATTAAAATTTTTAATCTCCTGCTTTTTATCCGTTAAACAGTACTCCAAACGGGTTCTGTTCTGTTCCTCCAATGTGCAAAGAGCGGCGCCCTTTTCCAGCACCGTTTTGATTTTCCCTTGTAATGCACGAATTCTCGGCTCGTACTCCTTTTTATAGCCTTCCATTGACCGCTTCATCTTCTCATATACCGCTTCAAACCCGGCATCAAAATCAGAAATCTTTTTGATATACGGGTCTTTTCTATCCATCAACGATTCAAAAGCATCCATGGAAAACTTCTCCAATAACAATACCTTTTCCTGCTCTTTTGTAAGAGCCAGCAATTCATCCAAATATTGCTCCTTTTTCTGAATCGTATCCTCCAATACTTTGAAACGCGTCGAAAACTCACTTCTGTCCACTGTCTTCTCCTCCGCTCCTAGACATAGCATATTATAGAGTTCCGCTTGCGGAACTCTCGCAACCGGCGCGGTCGCTTGCAACATCTTCCTATTGCGCGAGTGCGCATCCACGTTCTTGTATGCGTAGCATACAAGAACAGCCGGGCACAAGGCACAGCTGTTCCGTGAAAAACTTATTTATTTTACGTACATATTGTTCTTACGCATGAGCTCCTTCCAAAGGTCTCTCATATTACGAATCTGATTTAACGCTTCTTCCAAAAGGCTCATATCCTTCTTAATGTTGGACTGCACCAGAAGACCGTAAATATACTCGTAAATCATATCAAAATCCTTTGCCGTCGCATACTTGAAATCCAATGTGGAACGGAACTCCGTAATGATATTCTGAACTTTAATGATGTAGGTACTTGCCTTCTCATAGTCGTTCTTTTCCAGCCCGAGCATGGCAATATTACAGAACTTAATCGCTCCGTCGTACAGCATCAGCGTTAATTCCGCAGGAGATGCTGTGTTAATTTTCGTTCCCTGATATAAACTTGCTGCATTTGTTGGTGGCATAGGCAAATACCTTCCTTTCCCTTATTGTTTCTCTAATTTAGTACTGTCCCATTCCCAGCATAGACGCTAAGGAACTGGACTGGCTGCTTAACTTGCTGAGTGCGGTCTCCATGGAAGCGAACTGCTTGTAGTAGCGATCCTCGATTTCCGCAAGGCGATCCTCTTCCTTCTTAAGCTGATCCTTGTAACCGGTAAGCTCTTTCGTAATCTGCTTATCGTTGTAGAAGGTAAGCGCACTGCTGAGCTCCGACGCTTTCATCTTATCCGCCATGGTATCGTACAGGTTCTTGGACAGGGTCTGTAACACTTCCATTACCTTGTCCGGGTCCTCTTCGATGGCCTTACGAAGCTTATCCTCGTACATCATACCGTCCGGATCGTCCTGATCGCCGTAAATATGTAACTTACCCTTCTCGGTGTACTTAGTGGTACAAATACCGAAGGAGGAAAGTGCATAATCCTCGCCGTCTACGGTTACGCATCCGTCAAGGGCAGTACGCATTGCATTTAACAGAGAACCGATGGTGTTATCTCTGCGAAGGAGGGAATCCTTAATCTTCTTCTCCCACTTCTCCACTTCCGTATCACTCATGGCATCCTTCTGCTCGTCCGTTAACGGCTCATAGCCTCTGGAGGACTCTGCGTAGTATGCATTGTTTAACTCTTCCAGAACTTCATTGTACTGCTTTACGAAATCCTTTACCATATTGTAAACACTGTCCGTATCCTGGGATACGCCGATGGAAATCGTCTCTCCCGGCTTTGCGGATACCAAATCCAGCGTCAGTCCGTTTACGGAAATACTGTTACTGGAGGACTCGATTACCGCACCGTTTACCGTTACCTTTGCGTCACTTGCTTCGAATACGGTCATGCCGCCGACGCCTGCACCGCTGCTGATTGCGGTACCGTCTATATTACCGAGACCGATTGCCGCCAGGGCATTATCGGAAGCATCGAAACGGTCGATGTCGGCGTATGTTGCAATCTCACTCACCAACGCATTCTTAGCCGCCTGTGCCACGTCTCCCTTAGCAGTCAGCTCCGCTTCCTTCTCTGTCTTTAACTCCTCTACCGCCCGATCGGTAGTCAGATACTTTGCCGCCTCATCCTCAGCGGTAGCCTGATATGCAAGCTCCAACTGCTGTGCGTATTCCTCGGTATCATAACCGACACCCTCGGTATAGGTGCCGAGTCTTGCCTCATAAGCTGCCTTAGCATCGGCATTTCCTTCCGCATTATAAGCATCCCAAATCTTCTGCTCGTCTGCGGTTAAGGTCTCTGCCTTTTCTGCCTTATCGCGAATCTTTGCAAAATCCGCATAAGAAACATCTTTTAATGCTTCATTATCCTTAAAGGAGTCTTCAAATACGACTCTCTCGTATTCTGTCTTGGCGAACCGCTCTGCCTCGGTCTTAAGCTCTGCCGCACGCTCTGCGGTCAATTCCTTGCCGTAAATTTCAACCGTGCTGCCTTCGGCCATCCCGGCAAGCATCGCATCCTTTATCTCTGCTCCGATACGTCCCGTTACGGTCTCCTTTGCTGTCTTATCCGCATCTGCATCGGCCGTCTTCTTCGCATGCTCCTCGGTCTTTTTCATTACCAGCTGATACGCATCGTTAATCTTCTTTTCCTCAGCGGATAATGTCTCACCGTTTTCAGCCTTGGCAAGAATCGCATTGATATCGGCAGACTTACTTGCCTCTATCGCTGCCAGTGCGTCATTGAACGCTGCCTTATCCGCATCCGACATGCCGGTATAACCCGCTGCTTTGTAAATCTCCGCTCTCGCCGCTGCACTGCCGGAATTTTCCGAACTGGTGGTAATGGAGAAGGAATTTTCCTTACCGCTTTGTCTGGAACTGATGTACAGGCACTGTCTTGCCTCGTCAAAGTTTACGTTCAGTCCCGCAGACTTACATGCATCCGAAAGATTGGTAAAGGTAGTATTCTCATCTACGATAAGCTCTGCCGTCTTATCTCCGCAGGCGATATTAATCTTTGTACCTGCCGCAACTCCGGCATCTACCAACTTTGACTTTGAAGTCAACTTCTCATCGGAAGTAAACTTGCCACCGGTTACGTACTGGGCACTGGCAACAGCATCTACCGTTACATAATGTGTACCGATCGGTGCGGAAGCTCCCGCACTTGCCTTTACAACGCTTTCGTTGGAGGAAGTGGTCTTCTTGGTAAGATAATTACCCTGGGTTCTCATCTTGGAGAGAGAGCCCGTATACAGGGAATAAATCTTTGTATTCAAATCCTTCCACTTCTCTGTAAGCCATTCGTTCTTTGTAATTTTATTTTCTACTTTCGTAACTCTTGTCCGCTCCGCAGACATGAGCTGCTTAATGAGTGTATCCGTATCAAGTCCTGATACCATACCCGATAATCCGATTCCCATAACAACCTCCGTTTCCCGGTTCCTTCCAGGAAGTACCGTAAACTTTTATCTCTTTTCGTCAACCATAAGACCTGCCAGCTCCCACATCTTGGAAAGCATCTCTAAGGTCTCCTCCGGCGGGATTTCACGAATTACTTCCTCTGTCTCCTCGTCAATGACCTTGATGGACACCCGCTTGGTCTCCTCATGATAGGAAAACTCACACTTCGTCTTTGCATGACGCATGGTCTGATTCGCATGCTCCACCGCATTCTTAATCCGTCTCGATGTGTTTTCCGGATTATCTGCCTGTTCCTGTGCTTCCGCACCGGTTCCCATTCCGAAAGGAAGCACCTCCACCGGTTGCGTATTCGTTGCTTCTGTCGTCATCTGCGGCTCTGCCTTCGGCTTCGTTTCCGGACGATTCGCCGTCTCGGTATAAGCTGCCGCATTCATCATTCCGCTCTCAATTTTCATCTTATACACCTCCATGTTCTCTTTTTCCGAATCTTCTGCCGACTCCGTTCTGACAGAAAATCATTTCTTTGAATACTATATCGGACAAAAACGGTGAAAAATTAACCCTTTCAGGGAAAACTTTTCACCGTTTCTTTTACTTTTTAAAACATATTCTTTAATACATCCGGCGAAGCCTCGGTAGAAACCGCTTCCTTGTTCGCCTCCTGAATCTGCACATAAATCTCCTTACGGTATAACGGCACCGACTTCGGCGCATTGATACCGAGCTTTACCTGCTCACCTTTAATCTCAAGCACTGTTATTTCTATGTCATGTCCGATCATAATGGATTCGTTGACTTTTCTCGACAGGGCCAGCATACCTATTCCCCCTTTGCCTCTTTACTCTTTTTCACCAGGTCGTATATATTATATTTTACCACATAATCCGGGTTCTCTGCAATAATCTGACAACCTTTTTTTGTATCCGCATTAATCACCAGCGGAGCCTTTAAATTCGCGGACATCTTCGTAATATCCGACGGCACGCTTAAGGTCAGTAAAATAATCACATTCTCCTCCGTCAGCTCGCCTAACGGCTTCAGCACCTCATCCTCCACAATCGGATTATAATCCGACATCACGGAAAGCGGGCTGATGACCGGAAGTGCCAACTCCTGCATATCCAGACTCTGTAACCAGGAAATCGTGTTATTTCCGCCCTCCTCGTTGTTATACAGAATCGTATAACGCTTACAGTCCTCAAATCCGATTAATCCGTCCTCGAAGATTAACACCTTATCTTCGTCCAGATTAATTTCTCCAAAATGTCTTGTCTTTACTAACATCTCCATTCTCCTTTCGTATATCCTACCTTCGTTTATTTTATAAAATCATCGTTTACAGGAAGTCTAACAGGGACGACTGAACCAGCTTCGATGCCGCCGACAGTGAAGAATTGTAAATCGTTTCCGCCGATGTATATTTTACAATCGTATCTACCAAATCCACATCCTCATTGGCAGAAAGCAAATCCTCAAAATCCACCTGCTGATCGCCCAGACGACTCTGTGTCAGAAGCAAACGGTTGTAACGTCCGCCCAAATCGGACACAGCCACATTTACTTTATCCTGCATCACCGCCGTATCGGAAAGTCCTCCCGCAAAAGCAGCCTGCATAATATCCGTGCGAAGGGTAAACTCGGAAGAAAGCTGTTCCTTGATGCCTTCCAACGCCTTTCTCTGCTCCGGCGTCAGATTGGTGTCCTCTAACATCTTATCCACTTCCGCCATCTTCTCTTCAGTCTCCTGCACATCACTTACCGCATTGATAATATCGTCAATGGCACGACCGATATCATGGGTAAATGCCGCATTCCCCTCCGTATTAATAGTAAGCTTCTGATTAAAGTTCACCTCATACTGAATTTCCTGGCCCACCTTTGCGCCGAAATCTCCATCGATATGATAATTCAGGTTCTGCTTTTCGAACTCCAAAACTTCCGTTCCGTCCTCCGTGGTTCTGGTACAATTAAAGTAATGCTCCGGACGAAGGTCGTTTGTCTCAAACTCCTTCTTTGTATAAGTCACATCAATATGCTCGGACTTACGGATTTTCTCATATACATTCTTGCCGAAGATGAGTTCACCCGTCTCACGGATATAAAACACCTCATCATCTCCCGGTTGATACGCATCCGGGTCGGTCAATTCCTTCTCTGCCGTAACCGGAAGCTCCGTCTTTACCAGATATCCCTCCGCATCCGTACTGCCGTCCGTATACTCAATGGCAGCACCTTCCTCCAGATTGTCGTATCCGAGGCGCATTCTGTAAATCTGAATCTGGTTCGGCATGGTCGTATCGAAGGCCTCCGGATTCTCCTTGTCAAAGGCATTAATATCCACATTATTTACAATCTTAAACTCCATACTGATATCATCTCCGCACAGAGGCTCCGTCATCCGATAGGTATATTCATCCGTCGGCTCGTTAAACACCAACGACGTGTCCGTCTTATAGCCGGAAAACACGTAACGGCCGGCATAATTGCTGTTGCCTTCCTGGTAAATATGCTGCTTTAACTGCTCCAGATTCTCCACAATACTGTCGCGGTCTTCTGCCGTCAACGGGTCGTTGGCACCCTGATTACAGTAGGTATTCATCTGACGAAGAATATCGTTGACCACATCCAGGGAGCTCTCCGTGGTATCCATCCAGGAAAGTGCATCCGGAATATTTTTCTCCACATACTGGGTAATTTCGGAAAGATTCGTACGAAGCTTCAACGCACGTACCGCAATAATCGGGTCATCCGACGGCTTCTGAATCTTCTTGCCCGTGGAATACTGATTCTCTAAGGTAGAAAGCAGGTTCTTATTATTGTTGATGTTATGTAAGACATTATTTGTCATCATTTTATTGGTAATTCGCATCGTGTCTGCCTCCTTTTCCCAAAGTTTTCTGCCTGTTAACTATATCGGCATTTCTCCTTTGTTTAAACACCCATATAGTTAATTAATTTATCATAAATCTGATTCATAATCGAAATCACCTTCGCAGAAAGATTATAGGCCTGCTGATAACGCATCAGATTCATGGCCTCTTCCTCCGAATCCACTCCCGCCACCGACAATCGCTGATTATCGATGGAGTTCACCAGATTATTCTGGCTCTTTTCGAAATTTATCGCTGCCTTGGTATCGATACCGACCTCTGCCACCAGCGTCTGCAAAAACGCCGCCGGCTTACCCTGCTTGAACATGGTGGTATCTGTCTTTAATTCCAATAATTCCTCTGCCTTGTCGTAGTTTCCGATACCGTTTACAATATCGGAGGCTGCCGCAAACATGCGCGGATCATGCTGAATCATATCATTCACACAAATATTTTCCGCCGTAATGTGATAGTAAGAGCTGTATACCTCCGACACATCCTCCACAGCAAATTCTCCCGTCAGGGAATTAAAGGAATACGGGTCATAGTCCGTTCCGCCGTCCTTTCCAAAAGTGCCGAACTTGTACTCCCTTCCGGTCACCTTATTGGAAGCCGTAAAGAAATCCAAGCCTGCGGTTCCGTTCAAATCCACACCGGATTTATGAATCTCATTGAACTTCTTTGCATAGGTACGCAGAAACTCGTTCATCTGCTCCATATAATACGGAATCCCCTTATAATCTACCGTAAGACCCACACCGGATATTTCTTCGTCTGCGTACGCTCTCACCGGCTCCTTCAAATGAAACTCATAGGTATAATCTCCGGTCTCCTTATCAATCATTACCTCAAAAGACTCGTATTCGTACTTCACGGTACCGATGGTAATTTCTCCTGTTTCCGGAATATTTAACTTCGCTTCTTCGTTTACAGACGAATTCTTCATAGTAACCGAATACATACCCACATAGGCGGTAACGGTTCCCTTTAAATTATCCGCATTATTTCCGTCTCTCACTTCAAACAGCGCCTTTAAACTTCCGCTCTGGGTGTATGCATACGGATTAAACTGCTGGCCGTTATCCCAGATCACATCATACAAGCCCTCCGCATCGGTCTGGTTCTGCTTGTATTCTCTCGGCGCCACCTTTAGCTGATGAGTCTCATAGGTGTCCACCAGAGTCTGACCGTCAATCTTTACCACATAATCCTTTAAGCCCACCGGACCGTTCGGTGTCTCCTCCACCGATACGTTGATAATGGAGGATAGCTCATCAATCATCACATTCCGCACATCCCGTAAGTCATTCGCATTGCTGCCGCCGATTTCCACCGCATTAATCTGCTTTGTCAGGGAAGCAATCTCCGCCGCAATGGCATTAATACGGTCTACCTGGTTTTTAATTTCAAAATTACAATCCTCCTGCACCGCCTGTAAATTGGTGAACAAAGAATTAAAATACTCGCAGAAGCTCTGTGCCACATTGGTCACCTGGGTACGCACAGTCAAATTCGCCGGGTCCTTTCCCAGTTCCTGAATTGTATCATGCATCTTATCAAAGGTGGTCGTAAAGCCCTCCAGCTGAATCTCGTTCAGATAGGACTGAATCTGGGACATATAATTGGACTTGGTAGAATAACCTCCGTAAATGGAATTATTATTCCGGTACTTCTCGTCATAATACCGGCTCCGGGTCTGGGTAATGGAATCCACATCCACACCGGTACCGATCATACCGTGTCTGCCGTTGGCACGTAATGCACTCCCGGCCTTCTGCTCGATTACCTGTCTCGTAAAGCCTTCGGTTTCGATATTTGCAATATTATGTGCTGTCGTATTAAGACCGCCCTGTGCAACAAACAAACCGGACTTACCGATATCCAGACCAAAAAATGTATTTGCCATAGCTCACACTTCCTTTCCGTCCTCTGATAAAAAACATCAAAGCGTTTATACTCCGAACATATTCAGAATATGCTCAATCATCTCGCTGACCACATTGATATACCGTGCAGAGGCGTTGTAGGCATGCTGGTATTTAATCAGATTGGTCAGCTCCTCATCGGTGGAAACCGCCATAATCTCCAATCGCTCATTATCGATGCTGGTAGCCATCGCTTCCTGGGTCTCTGCCAGAGTCTGGTACTTTTCACCTCTGGTACCCAGTTCCCCGATTAAGGATGTATAGTAATTATTAAAGTTGTTGTAGTTTAATTCATTCGGATTCAGCGTCGCAAAATCCGCCTGCCATGCGGATAAAATGTCCTGCGCTACGTCAATATTAAAATCGCCGGTATTGGTATTCTTGGAAAGAGGCATCTTGGAACGGTCCTTTAACACCTCCGGATTAATCTCAATCTCTCCCAGGGTATACAGGGAATAGTTATTGGACGGGTCCTCTTCGTTGTAAATATACACCCATTCCTTGCTGCCGTCTGCCAGCGTCACCTCCTGCAGCTCCTGATAACGGTCCATGGACTTACGTGAGAAAAACTCGGTTCCCATGGTCTTGTCCGCATCCATACCTACAGAGGCCTTTTCGGTATCCAGCACCTTGATTACCTCGCCGCTTTCCAGCATAATCTCCTTGTTCGGACAAAGAATATCATTTATCGTCGTAACAATTCCGTGAATCAGCTGGTCAAACTGAGACTGGGTCGCCATAATTACGGAATCATGAATTTCCTTATTGTACTTAGCCGCTTCGACTTGAAACAGCCCCATTGCTTCCTCGTAAGAAGCTTCATCCTCAAAATCCTCTTCCTTCGGCTTTAACGGAACATCGGTAAACTTCCCCACCTTCCGGCCTCTGGCAAGAATAATACCTTTTAAAGAACCGATATCCGTATCATCCACCGGATTCGGGGAACGGTCAAAGCTGAATACCTCCGCATCACCGAAAGCCGGCCAATACGGTACCAGCATCTCGGAATCCTCCGAAATCGGCTTCGTCGACATATAAAAAATATTATCCTCCTGCAAAAACGGCATCTCCTCGGCACGAATGGAAACTCTGCCGTCCGTTTCTTCCGTATAGGAGATATCGATTAACGCTCCCAGTTCATCCAGAAGATTATTTCTCGTATCCCGCAGGTCGTTGGCATGCTCGATCCCGGTTGCCTCATGGAAACGAATCTTATTGTTCAAGTCCCGGATTTCTTCGGCAATTTCGTTAATCCGGTCCACCTTTGTCTGAATCTGTGCGTTCAAATCAATCTGATAGGTCTGAATCTGCTCGTAAATATTCTCTGCATGCTCCACAAAGTTAACGCCGCACTGAATGAGAGTCGCTCTGGTCACGATGCTGTCCGGCTCTTTGGCAAGCTCCTGAAGTGCCACCCAGAAATCCTCAATGGACTGTTGGAACTGTACGCCCTCCAGCTCACCCATAACCTCCTGCATTTCGAAAGCCGCTTCGTACTGCACATGATAAAAGCCTTGTCTTCCGGACTCCTTACGATAGGACTGATCCAAAAACTGATCCCGAATCTGACGCACCACCTGCGTATCCGTACCCAAACCGATTTTCCAAGGAGAAATCTTGTTGCCACCGACCTTGTTATACATAGCGTCCATCATGATGGTCTGCTGTCTGACAAAGCCCTTCGTCTCTGCGTTGGCAATGTTATGTGAAGTTGTATTCAACGCGTTCTGGCTGGTCTTTAAGCCCGATACACCGATATATAAGCCATCCATTAACCCCATAATCGACGCCTCCTTTCTTACAACTCTTCCTCGTTGGCGGCACTTTGTGCCACCCTATAACGAAAGAAGACAGGGCTATGTTCTCCGCGCATACTTACTGCTTCGCATCAAACATCCCTGTCTGCGTAACGCCCAGTTCCGATTCACCGGCGTTCCTTGTATAATTATTTCCTTGTACCATCCTTGTACTCTGAAGTAAATTCATATTAAATTCAATCATCTCGAGAGACTGCTGAATCAACACACGATTCCTCTCATTCAAATCCGCAAGCCTCTTTACCGACTTCCCGAGTGCATCCTTTAACTCACGTAAGTCTGCCTGCGCCTTCGGTTGCTTCTCCGCCACCTTAATCAATTCCGTAAGAGTCAACTCCTCCGGTTTTCTCCCCAATACAATTCCCATATTATTGAGTACCTCGGCCCGTTTACGTTCCAACGCACTCACACGGTCAATCATTTCCTGCTCTTTGTCGGTAATCCTTTGCAACCCTTCCAAGTCATTGGCTACGATTACTTTTGTCTTTTCCTCGGCTATCGGCAGGAGAGCGAGGTATAAATCCTTCTCCTGCGAAAGCGTGGAAATCATTTCTTCCATCAGGCTCGCCAAACGTATCCCTCTCTCTCTTAGATCTCTCTTGCCAACAGCTTATCCGCAAGCATCTCCATGGAAACGTCATACGTGCCGTTCTCCATTCTGCTCTTGATATCGTTTACCAAATCTGTTCTGACATCCGGAGCCGCCGCAACCGCAGCCTTAGCCACCTGATAATCCTTACCCATCTGGGAAATCTGTACACTGTCGTACTTCTGGGTATTGTTGGTCTTTGCAACTCTCTTCGTGCTGTTTGCCTGGTACAACTGGCTTACTCTGTTGATTGCATCAATACGCATAATAAACACCACCTATCTCTGCTGATTTATTGGTTCTGTTAGTTATATCGGCAGTTCCTGCTGCAATCTTAAGAGGATTTTGAAAGTTTTTTATTTTTGAACCTGGGGACGACTTGGCGCGGTGGGGCTTTTACGGAGCCTATCCTTATCAGTTGTCCGTTTTTTCATGGGTTCCGGATGTAACGCTTTCTGAATTGTTTCAGATATATCGCACCACAAGTCACACAACCATCTCTTACGCACCCTCCATGCCGCGTAAGAGATTTCTCCGGACCTCCATGTCCGGAGATTGTTGACAGACCTTAAGAAACAATAAGAAAGCCTAACATCCTCCGACAAATTCAAAAACTGACAACTGATAAGACCAAGCTCCTGTTCTAAAAATTTCTCCCGTGCCAAGTCTGTCTCCGTCCGTTTAAAAAATCTCAAAAATCCAAAAATAAAAAGTATTACTATTTAATCCATGCATTATAATATTAACCCGCAACGTTTATAAATCACTTTATTTACACATACTTTCGTATAATGATATTGACCCATGCGCATTCTCAGCATTATAATAACATTAATACATACGCAGGAGGTTTTGTTATGGTAGATGTAAAAGGAAAATGGGCACTGATTACCGGTGCCAGCAGAGGTATCGGATATTTATCGGCTCTTTTTTTGGCAGAGCAGGGCTGTAATCTCGTTCTACACAGCAGAAAAAAAGAGCACTGTGAAAAGGTTCTTGCAGAAGTAACGGCAAAAGGCGTAGACGCTTATACCGTAGAAGCCGAACTGACGGATTTGACACAGGTAGAGCAAATGCTTGCTGAGATTGATGCAAAAGAGACTCCCATCTCCATTGTTTTAAATAATGCAGGCTTACAGATTGCATATCGTGTCGATTATTTGAACACCCCGGTTTCCGATTACACGGAAAGCTTTAAGATTAATACCATTGCTCCGGCCATGATTTGCTATCACTATCTGCCGCGCATGATAGAAAGCGGCTTCGGCCGTATTTTAAATACTACCAGCGGCATTGCGTTAGATCCGCATCAGGCAGGGTATTCCGCCAGCAAGGCCGCCCTGGATAAGATTACCATTGATTTAGGGCACACCGTAAACGGTACCGACGTGATGATTAACCTGACCGATCCGGGCTGGTGCAGAACGGACCTTGGCGGACCTAATGCTCCGAATGCACCGGAAAGCACCATTCCGGGCATCGTGGTGGGAGTCTTCGTAGACGACCAAAAATCCGGACGGAACTTCGGTGCCCAGACCTTTACCGGCATGACACTGGAAGAAGCAGTAAAATACGCAGAAGAACATTTTGACAGTCCGTATTAAGCTTGCTTCATTGCGCAAAAAGGCTTGCACAAAATCGTGCAAGCCTTTTCTCAATCTTCATCCTTATCCGCTATAGAGCAGTTCACTATTTCAGACGATGCACTGTATCCCCCGACTTCACTTCAATCACATCGGTCTTAATAAAATCAATCGCCGAAAAGTAAGGGTATGCATTTGCCATATAGGAAGTCTCATCTTTCTCTACGTCAAACCAAACATATCCCCGTTTGCCGTCTTCATCGATTACTTTGTATTCCTTACCGTCTACTATGAATCGCAATGTTTTGGCAAAGTCTAACCATTCCTTTTGGAGCGCATCCCTGTAATCCTGTAATTCATCCTCATCGGTAGGAACTTCGGTTGCGTCAATGTCGGTATAAAATCCGATTTGCGTCTGATACATTCCAAAGTCTGCGATTCTTATTTCATACTCCCGTCCGTCATGGATAAATATCATGTTCTCATAATACTCTTCATAGGCCGGATGCAACTCTGTTCTCGGCACATCTACCGAATACACCTCCGGTTCTGCCTCATACCACAGTGCCCCGTTGGAATCGTCCTGATCAACATCAAAACCTATACGGCAAATATCGATTACCGTCGGCCCGAATCCAAACATAGCTCCGTCCATGGTCACATGGTATAATCTCTTATTTTCTTTGTCCCGAATGCCGTATCCGATGCAATTCCAACCATATTCGTCATCCGGTTCGTATCGATCTTCCGGAACACATGCGACACACAAATGAATGGTGTCATACATTCCCGTCAGCGCATCATCCTCTACGATAACATCAAATACCATCTTTGAGTTCTGTCTGTCTCCGGTAATTGCCTTCAAATCGAATCGGAATATATCTGCAGTCCTACTCTCGTTTACCGTATAATAATATCCCTTCTCTACAATTGCCGCCGATATTTCATCTTTGTGAAGCTTTCTCAAATGCGTACTCAGTTCCTTCCGGTCTGTCTCGTCACCCTGTACCACCGGTTCCCGATGTAGCATTTTCTTATCATTACGCTTTAAATCAAAACCTTCCGTTCCAAGCCAAAGTTTTACATCAGACGCTTCACCGTAATTGATTCCGGAAAAGAACGCAATTCCGCCGCCTTCATAGTAGCCTGCCCGATTCCCGTAATCACCGAAATACATAAATCCGTTTTCATACACACGGAAAGTCTCTCCATCCACTTCCAAGGTTAACTGATTCAGAAAATCTTCCCACTCCGGACGAGCACTTGTCGTAAACCGTTCCGCTCCTCCCGGATACTCCAACACCTCTTTTGCATCCACAAAGATGGAAAAGGAAATCTGTGTGTCATACTGTCCGTAATCTATCATATCCAGACAATACTCTCTTCCGTTATATGTAAAAGCACATCCGGTATAATTCTTTTTCAGCGTCGGATAAAACTTATACTTCGGAACAGCAATTCTCCATTCCGGCACTTTTATCTCATAAACAATCGGATTTGCATTCTTTTTTTCAAAATCCACACGACAGATATCTGTCACAAAAGAATCTCCGTCCGTAATCCATGCGCTAGCCCCCGGTAAAGTCACATGATAAAGATTCTCTATTTCCTCATCCCGTATTCCGTAGCCCTCACAGGTACCGTAGTGACCCAGTTCATTGTCATACACATATTCCCCCAGTGTATATGCATATAACTTAAGCTCGTCATACGCCTCAACCAACTCCTCATCCGCCACCGTAACATCAATTACCAGCATCGGACTCTGCATATCACCGGTCACGGCTTTAAAGTCAAAGGTAAAGATTCCGTCGGAACAGGTTCTATCTACCTCATACCAGTATCCTTTTTCCACAATATTCGCCGAAATTTCATCCTTATGCGTGCTCCGCAAATGCGCCGCCAATTCCTTCTGCTTCGGCGGCACAGTAGGCTTCGGAGTTGCTGTCGGTTTCGGGGTTGCCGTTGGCTTTGGAGTCGCCGTAGGTCCCGGGGTTGCTGTTGGAATCAGGGTTGCCGTCGGTTCCGGAATCGCCGTAGCTTCCGGTGTTTCTGTCGGAGCCGGGGTTGCTGTTGCCTCCGGTGTTACCATCAGTTCCTGAGTTGCTGTCGGAGCCGGAGTTGTCGTCTTCTCCGGCGTTACTGTAATTTCCGGCTTTGATGTTGTTTCCGGTATCTCCGACTCCTCCGGCGTAGATGTCACTTCCGGCACCAAAGTCAGTTCACTCTTTTCCTCTTTCTCAGTCCCTTGTGTTATCCCGGAATTTTGTACCGGGTCCGTCACCGGTTGCTCTGTATTACAGGCTCCCAGCAATACCGCCGCCAATATTCCCGCAACGATTATTCTTTTTCCTTTCATAACTCCTGTCCCTCCGATTTTATTTCAAATTATATTCCGTATCTCCCACCTTCAGTTTCAGCTCCGATGCATTCCAATAATCGATTGCCGGGAAAAACGGATGAACTTCACCGAGGTAAGAATCCACTCCTTCTTCCACGGTAAACCAAATATATCCACGCTTTCCTTCTTCGTCCACCACCTTGTACTCCTTGCCGTCTGCCACAAGGGTCAAAGACGGAAAAGCTTCTGCCCAATCCTTCTGAAGTTCATCACGATAGTTCAAAAGTGCCGTATCGTCCGTCGGAACCTCTGTCGCATCGATTACGGTACGAAACATCATATCCGCATAATAGCTTCCGTAAGTTGCACCCACCAGCTCATAAGTTCTTCCGCCGCAGGTAAACTCTATCCCGTAATAGCTTCCGCGTAATACGTCCGCAAACACCTTCAAAGGCACATCAACATAATACGGCTCCGTTTTTACCTCGTAACCCAATTCTCCGTTCATATCGTTTGTGTCCACATCAAATGCAACCCGGCAAATATCGGTTACCGTCGGAGCATACCCCAAATTATATCCTCTCATGATTACATGATACAGCTTCTTATTCTCCGGATCCTGCACACCGTAACCGGTACAATTCCACCAATTCTCCTCCGGGTCATAGTTTTCTTCTCTCTCACAATCCACATCCAGACGAAGTATCGGATACATCTCCGTCAAAACATCATCCTCCACATATACATCAAACGCCATCATCAGATTTTCTTTATCTCCGGTCAGACCCTTAAAATCAAACCGGAAAATTCCATCTTCCCTGGTTTCGTTAATGCAATGATAATACCCCTGTTCCACAAGATTTGCGGACTGTTCATCCTTAAACTTATCCCTTAACAGCTTTGCAAATTCCGTCTGTTCCGCGCTTACCGTCGGAGCCGGCGCCGGCGTCGGGGTCGGAAGTTCTCTGGTTAACGGTGTTTTGCTTCCGCTCTTCAAATCATACCCCATGGTTCCTACCCAAATCTTTGCCTCTTTCGCCCACGGGAAATTCACCCCCGGCGTATATGCAAATCCGCTTCCCCGATACTGTTCCTCCGTACTGCCGTTTTCGGAAAAGGTAATAGAACCGTTGTCATTTATCTCATATATCTTACCATCCACTTCCAATGTCACATCGGAAAGGAAATCCATCCACGGCAACCGGAAACTATCATCCAGACGATAAAAATCTACCGGGTCCATAGCAACCGCCTCTTTATCCTCATAACAGTAAAAGCGCAGCTCCGTCCTGTACTTTCCGTATTCCACAGTATTCAATACATATTCCCTTCCGCCGTGAGTAAAGGAAAAACCTACATAT
Source organism: Lachnospiraceae bacterium (assembly GCA_045596385.1). Taxonomy (GTDB): domain Bacteria; phylum Bacillota; class Clostridia; order Lachnospirales; family Lachnospiraceae; genus SIG307. The sequence continues at coordinate 216,129 of JAZOCC010000024.1, read as the reverse complement.
CCCAGCCCCAATACCGGATGGAACTTCGTCTGAGGAATCGTAAGTCTGGTTTCCGGCACCTCTACCGGATAAGTCAGCACCTTCCCGCTCTCATTCACAAACTCCACCTGACAAGCGTCCACCACAAAGGAATCTCCCATAGTCATCCATGCAGAAGCTCCCGGAAGTGTCACATGGTAAAGATTATCCGCTTCCTCATCCCGTATTCCGTATCCCTCACAGAAAGCAAAGTAATCCCGTTCGTTGTCATACACCTCATCTCCGAGGGTATATGCACACAACTTAAGTTTATCATATTCCGCTGCCAGTTCCGCATCATTTACGTACACATCAAACACTAACATCGGATCCCTCATATCACCGGTCACCGCTTTAAAATCAATTTGAAAGATGCCGGCCGTATTGCTTTTGTTCACTTCGTAATAATACCCCTGTTCCACCAACTGTGCGGAAATCTCATCTTCGTGAGCGGTTCGCAAATGCTCGGCAAGCTCCTTCTGCTCCGGAGACATGGTGGCCTCCGGGACATTTGTCGGCTTCGATTCTCCCGGGGTTACCCCTTCCTCACCGGAATTGCTTCCCTGTGTCACCTGTGCATCTCCGGCATTCGTTCCCGCCGTTTCTCCTGAACATCCCGCCAAAGCAAGCATTGCTGCGATTGCAAACATCAATAAACTTTTTTTCTTCATTTTTATTTCTCTCCCTTTTCTTTGAACAATTATTTCAAACGATATTCCGCAGTTCCCTGCTTCAAACTGATTTTCTTGGCAGCAGTGTAATCAACGACCGGGAAGTGCATTGTAACATAACAACGATGTTTATGACCTGCCTCGCCTTCCCTATCGTACCACACCTCACTTCCGACATGGGCAATTGCCTCGTATTCCACACCGTCTACCACCAGCCTCAGATCTCCCGCATAGTTCCACCATTTCATCCGAAGCAGGCTTTCCAGGCCTGATTCCGTGGCATATTGTCCCTCCAGAGACTGTCCGTCATAATCAAATATGAAGATAAATTCCGTATAATACGCCCCGTAGTTCGCATAATTCAGGTAAAATCCATCCTCCTCCGAAGAAACCAAAACTCCTCCGAAATAGTCACTCACCACCGGATGAAGATCCATCGGTGGCACTTCAAACCGATATTCCATATTCACCTCATAAGGGCGGGCGATATGCTTAAAACGAATCTCCCTGACACTGACTACCACCGGCTCTCCGTAGCTGATCCATACCGGTGCGCCGTCAAGGACCACATGATACAAATTCTGATTCTCCGTATCTTGGTAACCGCTGCCTTCGCACATGCCGTACCGGTCCAGTTCATTCTCATACTGCTCTACTCCCAACGTATATGCGGAAAGATAAATCCGGTCATTGCTTTGCGCAATATTGGCATCATCTACCCAGATATCAAATACCAGCTTCGGTGTCTGTTCGTCTCCCGTCACCGCCAGCAAATCAATACGGAAAATATCCTCCGTCACGGACTGATCCACCTCATAGTAGTAGCCCTGCTCTACCAGATCCGCACTTGTTTCATCCTTAAAAATCTTTCGCAACACATCGCCCAGCTTGCCGGTTGCCGCCAACGCCGTAGTAGCCACCGCCAGTGTACATACAATAATAATACATGCCGCCGAAAGAATCTTTCCGAAGGTCATTCTCCTTCTTTTCTGCTCTGTCAGGTCAATGAGATTCTTCTCCGGCTTCTGCCGTTCGTCCGCTACAGAACCTCTCTCCTTTGCAATCCGCAGCATTTCCTCCGCGGTCAATGTATTATGCTCGTTGCAAAACGCATCTACCTGTTGTTTATACGTCATCTTTACGCTCATCAGAACCAGTCCTCCTTTCGCAAAGATTTCCCGAGTTTTTCCCTACCTCGTTTTAATCGTATCTTCACCGTTGCTTCCGGAAGCTCCATGGCCGTTGCAATCTGCCTCACGGAATACTCCTCGTAATAAAACAAATGAAGCGGAATCCTGTATTTCTCCGGTAAGGCAAATACCATGGCGAATAAATCATTCGATTCCTCTTTCGACGTCACCGCGATTTCCTCCGATAACGGTTCATCCGAGAAATGCTTTCTACTCCTCAAATGGTTTTTGCACAAGTTAACGGATACACGAATCAACCATGCTTTGATATGCTCTTCGCTCTCATACTCCGCATCACTGCTAAGTAATTTCATGAACACATCCTGCTGAAGATCTGCAGCATCCTCAGCATTTCTCACATAGTTAAACACAACCGAATACACGGTATTCTTAAATTTTTCGAACATATCCAAAAACAAAGATTCCGTAATTTTCATTGGTACCGATACCCTTTCAAATTGTTCGAAACGTTTCCTTCATAACCTGTTTCACTTATAATACACGGCAACTTCATGAAAAGTTTCATTTTCATTTTATTTTTTTACAACTACATTTCAGCATATCAAAAGAATGGGGATTGTGCAACAAAAAAAACAAAACGGGCCGCCGCACGATCCTTTGCGACAGCCCGTTTACTTTTTACTTCTTCGCGTTCAAATCACTCTTTATCTTCGTCGTGGAGATTCCCTCGGTCCGCGGCAGATATACCACTTCGCAGTAATCCTTTAAGAAATCGAACTGGCCCTTCCAGTCATCTCCCATCACGAATACGTCCACCTGATTATCTACAACGTCCTGTATCTTCTGTTCCCAGGTGTATTCCGGGATGACCTCATCCACGTAGCGGATGGCCTCCAGGATGGTCTTTCTGGCCTCGTAAGGATGGTACGCCGTCTTATGCTTGATAGCGTTGAACTCATCGCTGGACAGTACCACAATCAGGTAATCTCCCAGCTCCTTTGCGCGACGCAGCAAATTAATGTGTCCTACATGTAACAAATCGTAAGTTCCGTAGGTAATTACCTTCTTCATATCCACATCCTCCTATTTCATTGCGGCAATCCGTTCAAACTCCGCCACCGCTTCTTTGTTGTACTCCTCATAATTGACGGAAAGTGTCTGCGTTACCTTTCCGTCAAGGCACAGCTTCATACCGTCGTATACACCCTGCTCGCTGTCGGCCACCAATGTTCCGCCGTACTTTTTCATAAAGCTGCGCGGTCCCGGAATGTCCGTGGATACACAACGTACGCCTAAGATGTCCGCCTCCGCCAGTACCAGACCGAAGCCCTCGTAGAGGGAAGAGAAAATAAAGTAGTCGCACCGTTTCAGCAGAGCAAACGGGTTCGGTAAATATAATATAATCACAATATGGTCGTAGCTGTCAAGTGCCTGTGCCTTCTGTAAGGTCTCTTCATACAACGCGCCTCTGCCGCCCACAATAATCAGATACGTATCCGGATTTTCTTTATGAATCTTATCAAAGGCCGCAAGCAGTCTGTCATGGCCCTTCTCCAGCGAGAATCGGCCGATGTTGATAAATTTCACGCCATTGCTGTCCAGAATCTCCTGCAAACGTTCCTCGGACACGTTCATCTTGGTACGGATATCAAGAGTAATCTCCTGCTCCGCCAAATCCAGTACACGCTGATAGTTGATAATATTTTTCGCCACGGAAAACTCTGCCGTCTTTTCCACCCGGGCCGGAAGTTTCTTTGCGATACGCTCCGCACAGAACTTAATATCCTCCGTCACCACCGCTACGCTGTCATACTCCTGATAAGCTCTCGCCATCACTTCGGTGCGCACCAGACGACGCTCTCTGATTTCCTTTTCCATGTCGTTGTGAACATAGATGGTTCTGTTGCAGGATGCCCCACGGAAGGTGATGGTCATATCGTTGGAGTAACCGCTGAAATGAATCAGCTTATCCATTCTGCAGCCCGCAAACAATCTGCGAGAATCCCGTTTTGCAATCTTATCCGAAATCTTTTCGATGATACCGTACGGCACCAGACCCTTCTTTGTCCATACCTTATACAGCACAAAGTCCATAAAACTGAGGCTGAGACCATTGGAAAAACCCAAGTAACCCACACTCTCCGGAATGCGTTCCAGCACCTCCGGATGCTTCTTTACATCCTCCGTCTTATACAACACCGTGTAATTCGTCTTCTCCTTATCCACCTGAGATAACAGATTAAACAGGGAGGTCGTAATACCGTTGTTATACAAGGCACCGCCGAAAATCACTACATTCCGCTTTCCGTTATCAGGAAGCTTGCAAGTCCTGATTCCCGTATTCTCACGAAGGCACAGTTTCCGGCAAATCGCGCTTGCCGCATCCGGCCGGTCATAAGCACAATATTCCTTTAAGAATGCCGTTTCATCGTAGTTCTTCTCCGAAAGCATTAAGGAAAGCAGCTCGTCTACCTTCTTTGCCTGTGGGAACGGGAGCTCCGACAGCGGCATATAGAAGCCGCGGGACGCCTCGTATTCCTCTTCATCATAGGTAAATAAAATAATCTTATTCCGGGTCAGCGCATAATCAAAAAACACGCTGGAGTAATCGGTAATTAAGCCGTCGGTTACAGCCAGGAATTCGTAGGTTTCACAATCCTCCGGGAACGGACGAATATGCGCAAACTGGCCGAAATCCATCTCCGCACCGTTAAAGGCATGCAGCTTTACATATACCACATAGTTATCCGGCAGGCCCGCATCCAGCTCCGTAAGATAGGCGGTCAGCTCGTTGACCTGTCCCTTCTTTACCACACCGCCGACCACACCGCGCCAGGTCGGTAAAAAGGCATAGACCGTCTTTCCGTCCAAGCCGTAGCGTTTACGTAAACGTACACACTCTGCCTCCTGCAGGAACACTTCGTTTCTCGGATAGCCGGTCAGCCAAGCCTCCCCGGTGCCGAGATTCCGAAGCATATAGTCCTCCACCATACGGTTCATGGTAAACTCATTCGGGAAAATCAAATAATCCGCAGCCAGAAGGTTCTTCTGTACGTTTCCGATGGTATGTGCCTCGCCCTTTACGCTCTTACCTAAGGTCTTAAGCGGCGTTCCGTGCCAGGTATTCAGATACACCTGTTCCTCACGCTTAATGAAATGGAACACAAAGGAGGTATCGTTAATCAAATACTTCGCCGTAGCCAGAATTTTGTTGTAAGGAGTGGAATTTCGCACCACAAGCTTTACTCTTTCCATGCCGAGCGCCGCAAGCTGCGTCTTAAACTTCTTTTTGTTCTCCTTTAAGCAGGTCAGATACAGCGTGTAATCGCGGTACTCCTCTCCCTTTGCCAGCTCGCAAAGCAGAGCGTAGATATTACCGTCCATCGCCTTTCCCTGCTGGTTTTCCAGTAAAACGGCATGCTCCTTAACCGGCTTATCCAGATATTTTGTATAGCGCATACGACGCAAACCGCCGTCCGCAATTCGTTTCCTCCAACGATTGATACGTTCCACTTGACGGCGCCACTTTCTGTAGCGTTTTACCCCCACCGGCACCGGTGCCGCAGATTCCTGCGGCGCAATAATGGCTGCCAGTACACGCTTTGCCGCATCCGCATCATCCAGATAGGTGAACTTCTTACAGAACGCCTCGTAGCGCTCGTCGCATACAAACGGCTTCGTTAATGCCTTCTCCAGTTCTTCCTCCACCGCATCCTGGGTGGTTACAATCGGCCCCGGCAAAATATCCGGCTCGATATAAAAATCACGCAGCTGTCCACGATACTCCTCAATGTCATACATGAAGAAAATCATCGGACGGCGCAAAATGGAATAGTCAAACATAACGCTGGAGTAGTCCGTCATCAGCAAATCACTGATGACATACAGATGGTTGATGTCACCGTAATCGGACACATCAAACAAAAAGCCTCTGTACTTCTCCGCATCAAACTCCATATTGGCAAAGTAGTGGGCACGTAACAGTACACAGGCCGTATCGCCAAAACGCTTCTGCAGACGCTCCATATCCAATGCCACCTGATACTCAAAGCCCTTGCCGTACTCGTAGGTCTTATCACGGAAGGTCGGTGCATACAAAATAATCTTTTTATCCTTCGGAAGCCGCAGGGACTCCTTAATCCGCTCTACATCCTCCTCGGTATACTTAAACAAAAATACATTCCGCGGATATCCCAGCTCAATGAGCTTATTCTTCTTTTCTTCCTCCGTTAATGCATAAGCGGACGCCAGCTTTTCGGAAGTATAGGCAGACGGAGAAAGCAGATAGGAAAACTGGTCTGCCTCTTCCCGGTACATCTTGTGAATCTCTTTGACACTCTGGGAACCGTTGCCCTCCAGAACGATATCACAGCCCAGACGCTTCAGTGGTGTACCGTGCCAGGTCTGGATATAAATCTGCCCCTTGCGCACCGGAATCGTCTTCGGGTTAGTGGAATTGGTCACACGGTACTTTGCGGTAGCCATAACCTCATAGTACTTTTCTGAGCCTTTTTTCACCAACGTTACATTTCTATATTCCTTTAAAAACTCGTATTTCTTTATGACAGCGCCGGAAAAGGACCATACGAGACGATAGCCTGCATAGGCCGGATTTTGCACCATTTCCTCAAACAACGCTTTCGGGCTACAGGTATACTGCTTTCCCTTAAAAGCCTCAAATACAACAAGATTCGGGTCTATGGGACATGCCAGACATTTTCTTTTAAAAATCGAAAGTCCACGCGCCCGGTCCCAAAAACGATAATATCTTCCCCATGCTTTATTTCGCTGAATGCGTGCTCGTCTAAGCGCCGACTTTTTTTTCTTTAATATCTTTAAAAAGCTCATAACAGCCTCCTGAAACACTCTCTTACATTTCTACAAAATCCGTAATAATGCGGTAACCGGTACCGTTTCGTACCGCCCCGATGTAATCCGCAATGCTCTCCCACTTCTTCTCAAAAATCATACCGCCCCGCAGTTGTACCCTGCCGTGGGCATCCGAGCCTCCGGTACCGTGAATCCCGTGCTCTGCCGCATAAGCTGCCGCCTTTTCGTTAAACCCTTCGCCTCTGGCGGAATTTAACGCATTGCTGATTTCAAAGGCCTCACAGCAGTCCGGATACAGCTTTACCTCCGGAATGTACGGTGCCTCACGGTACGGATGGGCCTGCACCACAAATCCTCCTGCGGCAGTCACCTTCTCAAACTGCTCCTTCGGGCTCCAGGACAGCATATCCTCCTGCCCCTTTAACCACTCCTCGGATAAGCCGTACAACAAAAACTCCTGTCCCGCAAAATTGGTCTCCAAACCGAAAAACACCTGCAGGCCGATTTCATCGCCCCGTTTTTTCGCACTACGGTATCCGGCACAAAACCGTTCCACCCGCTCCTTCCACGGCAAGTTCCTCGGAATTGCGCAGTTTCCGTTAAAAAAGTGGTCGGTTACCACAATCCCGGTATAGCCGAACCCTTTATATAAATCCGCCTGTTCCGCACCGGTCAGATGTCCGCAGGCGCTTCCCTGACATGTATGCAAATGTGTTTCGTATTTGTACTCGGTCATAACAACCAATCTCCTTTACACAGACTTAACCGATTCTATTATAAATACTTTTAAGGGCGGTGTCAACCAATCACACCGCCCTTTTCCTGTGAAAAATATGTTAAATTGTAATTTATAAGGATTCGGATACCTCCGTTGCAACCGCAACAGTCTCAGCAACCGCTTCCACTGCCGGGCCTTCCGCCTTCGGCAGCTTTGCAAACCAGAAAATACTGATTGCCGCAACCGCTACGGAAGCAATATTGATTCCCATCCATACCGTCTCCGGTGCATCCTCCGGAATCAACATCTGCAGCATGGCACAGCCGTTATAGCTCAGATGCAACAATATATTGGCAAGCAGGGATTTGCTCCGCTCGAATACCCAGACTAACACCAGACCGAAAGCAAAGGCATACAGCATCCAGACCCACTGACCATGTGCCACGCCGAACAGAGCGGAGGATAACAGCACCGCCGCTGCCGTCGGCATTCCCTTCTTCATACGGGTGTAAGCCAGTCCACGGAAAATAATCTCCTCGATAATCGGTGCCATAATCGTCGAGCCGATCACCAGCAATACCACATTATCCGACATAACCATGGAAGAGGTCTCTTCATAAGCGCTCATCCACTCCTCCGGTATAAAAGAAAGCACCAGACCGGTTACTACATTCAGACTAAGACCCATCAGCACAATCGGTGCAATTCTGGCCGGTTGCAGCTTCCTCAGACAAATTTCCTGCGCAAACTTCTTCTTTCTGCAAACAAAAATCAACCACAGTACACCGATGGTCAGAATTCCGGAAATAATCACAGACGGCATAGCGGAATCAATGACTACCTGCATAACATCTTCCATGTATTGTCCAAAAACTTCCGGCTTAAATACATTTTGGTAGTTCATAGAGTATTTTATCGCAATCGGCACCATACCCACAATCGAATATACCGTCGTTACCAAAAGCTGCATACCGAAATAAATCGCAAAATAGCCCAGCCCCTTTAATAAACCGATAAAAAACTTCTTCATCTGCATGCTCCTTCCCGTTCAAACACCGCAAGTCCCACCTCGTACGGGTGGTCAAAAAACATACAATCCTTTCCCTTGGTGCGGTATGTCGCCAGCTTAAACGCACACATAATATCGCCTCCGCCGCCGAGAACCATCAATACTCCGATTAACATCATTTCCCAGGAACCGATGGTCAGTGCCACTACTGCCGGAAGGATGCCAAGCACTACCGTCGGTGCCAGAATCGCCAGCATATAGTGCTTCCGCTTTAAGGATTCCCTGCAGGTACAATACGGAGTCAGCATACTCCATATCACACCAAAGGCCACCGAACGACCCCCCTCCTTTGCAAAGCAGGCAAATACCGCTCCGTGAATGAGCTCATGTACTACAATCAAAGCAATTAATATCGCCAGCCCCAACAAAAAGCCCCACCACGGTAGGTCCAGTTTTCCTTTGCCCCACATTATACGGTACGCCAGAACGAACGGCAGAATAATCGGCAATGTCACTATAATCGCCTTAGCATTTGCCTCCGCAACACCAAAAGTCAAATCCTTCCGTTCATACCCTTGTTTCGCAAGCCGTTCAGACTCTGCTTCAAAAAAATCCTTCCGTTGTTGTTCTGCCTTTGTCAGCTGTCTTGTATTGTCACTTTTCGCCATATTCGTTTCCCTTATACTGTTTTGTATTTTGCCGCGCCAAAACCGCTTATGTTATATCTCCTGGTCCACCGCTGCGCCCTTTAAATCTTCAAGATCCAGCTTCATACGGTCTACCACATTCTTAAGTTCCTTCTGGATAGCGTCCCCGGTTTCCGCAATCTTTACCATGCGTCTGGTGGACTTTTCAAGCTGCTCCACAGCAGGCGTCTCGGTCTCTTTTTCTTCCTTCTTCTCGGCTCTCATCTCTTCGATGCGCTCTTCCAGTTCCTTTTCCTCGGCCGCCTTCTCTTCCGCTGCCTTCTGCATCTCCTCGAGCTCCGTCTCCATATGCTCCTTTGCTTCCTCAAACAGCATATTGACAATTTCCTTACCGTCAGCCGCCAAAGAAGCTTCCGCCTCCTTGCCTGCGGTCACCATCGGATTGGACTTGGCACGTTCAATCTTAATGTCCGACAACGCCTGAAGGGTACGGTCCTCGTACTTTTTACTGTTTTCGATAATTCCTTTAAAATGCCCCTCTGCTTTATTTAATTCCGCAAGTTCCTTTTCATACTCCTCGGAGCTTAAGAAATTGTTTCCTTTTAACTTTTCCTTTTCTTCCGCAATCCGGTTCATCTCCGCCTTTGCGGCTACCATCTCATCCTTTCCCTTTTCCAGACTGTTCTCCATTTCCTCCACACTTGCGTCCACAATCTGCTCTCCCGCAAAGGCAGCCTTAACAATGCTCATGGCCTTCTCCTGGGCAGCCTTACGACGCTCCGCAATCTTATCCTGCGGAAACTGTACTTTTCCGGAAAATACTCTTCCGTTTTTCAAATTCTCTGCCACTTCTTCCGGAGTTTTCTGCTCCGCCTGCCTCAGATTCCCCACATAAAAATTTCTCGTTTCCTGTTCTATACGCATAGTAATGCCCTCCTATTCACATCTTTATATCGTACGTTTATCCATAAGAGCTTAATAAAAATTCATAAGAAAATAGTCCTATTCCTCCGCTTCGCTCCTTCCTCCTGCCGCGCACATAGATTCCGGCTATTGTTCCGTTTGCAAAAACATGATACAATAATACCCATCAAAAAGAAAACTGTAGGAGATACAAATGATACGAAAGCTCACCGATATGCTGCTTCATATTTTATGCACCGTACTGATATTTATCGCTGCGAACGCGTACCTGCTCACCGCATACTGTCCGTTCCCGACGCCTCTGATCGTGCTTTTTTTCCTGGCGGCCAATGCACTCCCCCTGATTTCCTGTCGCCGCTATCCGAACTTTAAATTCCGCGTCTGCAATCACGGTCTGGCCTGTTTGAAAATTTTTCTTCTTTCTACCGTCGGTTCCGTCACGCTTCAGTTATATGCCCTGTTTTCTTCCCTCTATGCGAACTGGGCGAAGGCCCTTCTCGGCATTTTGCTTTGTACCCTGGTGGAAGCACTTATTTTCTGGAACGGAATTCTTTGCGTTTACCTCACTTCCGTCCAGCTCGGTATCAAGCTCCGTATATTAGGTGCCGTCTTTGGTATGATTCCTCCTGTGAATTTATATTTCCTCGGCAAAATCATCCGTACGGTTTCCGTGGAAATCACCTGCGAAACTGCCCTTCACGAGCGTAACCTTGCCCGTAGGGACGAACAGGTCTGCCGCACCAAATACCCGCTTTTCCTGGTACACGGCGTGTTCTTTCGGGATTCCGTTAACTTCAACTACTGGGGACGAATTCCGAAGGAGCTGCTGTCAAACGGTGCCACCGTATTTTACGGAAACCACCAATCCGCCGCATCCGTTGCCGACAGCGCAGAAGAGCTCGCGGAACGTATCAAACAAATCGTCGCCGAAACCGGCTGTGAAAAAGTCAACATCATCGCCCACTCAAAGGGCGGCTTGGACTGCCGCTACGCCATCGAGCACTGCGGCATCGGGGACTGTGTCGCATCTTTAACCACCATCAATACACCTCACCGGGGATGTCAGTTTGCGGACTATTTATTGGAAAAGGTGCCTTCCGCCGCCAAAGAAAAGATTGCCCTTACCTACAATAAGGTGCTTCATAAAATCGGCGATCCGAATCCCGATTTTATGGCTGCGGTAAGCGATTTAACCTCCGAACGGGTACGCACACTGACCGATTCCCTCCCTGTACCGGAAGGTATTTACTGCCAAAGCGTAGGCTCTAAGCTAAACTGCGCCACCGGCGGCAAGTTCCCGTTAAATTTCTCTTATCCTTTGGTGAAATACTTTGACGGTGCCAACGACGGTCTGGTGGGGGAAGATTCCTTCCGCTTCGGCGAAAACTATACCTTCCTTACCACCACCGGAAAACGTGGTATCTCCCATGGCGACGTCATTGACTTAAACCGTGAAAACATCAAGGGCTTTGATGTACGGGAATGGTATATAACGCTTGTACAAGAATTAAAAGAAAAGGGGCTGTAACCCCGAAGAATTTATTTGCATTTCTTCCCAAAGATTGCTATACTAAACATAAAACCACTATATATAGAAAAGGAGTCAGGCTATGGAACAATATAACGGCAGTCAGATAGTTGTATTGGAAGGTCTGGAAGCGGTACGAAAGCGTCCGGGTATGTACATCGGAAGCACCGGAAGCCGCGGCCTTCATCACCTTATTTGGGAGATTTTAGATAACGGTATCGATGAGCATTTGGGCGGGCACTGTGACCGCATAGAAATTGAATTGCAAAAGGACGGCGGTATTTCCATTACGGATAACGGCCGAGGTGTGCCGGTGGATATTCATCCGACAAAGCACATCCCGACGGCCCGTGTTGTATATACCATCCTTCATGCCGGCGGTAAGTTCGGAGGCGGAGCCTACAAGGTCTCCGGCGGTCTCCACGGTGTCGGTGCGTCCGTTGTGAACGCCCTGTCCTCCAAAATGGTGGTAGAAATCAAAAAGGACGGCAAGGTTTACCGGGACGAATACCGAGACGGCGGTCATATTGTTACGCCTCTGGAAAACGGTCTTTTGCCGGTGGTGGGAAGCTGCCGCAAGTCCGACACCGGTACCAAGGTTCTCTTCTATCCGGACCCGACCATTTTCGAAACCGTGGAGTTTAAGACAGACATTATTCGCAAGAAATTAAAGGAAGTCGCTTATCTTAATAAGGGACTGACCATTGTATTTAAGGATAAAATTGCGGGAGAAGAGCTGACCTACTACGAAGAATTCGGTATTAAGAGCTTTGTTACCTACCTGACCCGCGAGACAAACAAGCTTCATCCGGAACCGATTTACATCGAAGGAAAAAGCGGCGACATCGAGGTGGAGGTAGCATTCCAGTACACCGACAGCTACCAGGAGCAGATTAACTCCTACTGTAACCGTATTAACGTGGTAGACGGCGGTACTCTGGTGACCGGTTTTAAGACTGCGCTGACCCGTGTCATGAACCAGTACGCAAGAGAGCTGGGTATCTTAAAGGATAAGGATGAAAACTTTGACGGTAAAGATATCCGTAACGGTCTCTTTGCCATCATTTCCATTAAGCATCCGGACCCTCAGTTCGAAGGCCAGACCAAAACGAAGCTCGGTAACACCGATGCAAAGGTGGCGGTGGAGGATGTTTTCACCGGCGAAGTAACCCGGTATTTCGATAAAAACGTGGAAGAATTAAAGGCCGTTTTGGAGAATTCCATGAAGTCTTACAACGCCCGTAAGGCAGGCGACAAAGCCCGCAATGCGGTATTAAAGCAGCTGCAGGACGTGGACTTTAAGAGTAAGCTGGCTGCCTGTTCCTCAAAAAAACCGGAGGAATGCGAGCTCTACATCGTCGAGGGTGATTCCGCAGGCGGTACCGTAAAGACCGCACGAAACCGTAAGACCCAGGCGGTACTTCCGCTTCGCGGTAAGATTTTAAATGTAGAAAAAGCAACCCTTGATAAGATTTTGGTCAACAACGAAATCAAGTCCATGATTGCAGCCTTCGGTTGCGGTATCAGTGACGATTTCGATATTACGAAGCTTCGCTTCGACAAGATTATTATTTTAACCGATGCCGACGTGGACGGTGCCCACATCAGCACCCTGCTTCTCACCTTCTTCTACCGTTTTATGCCGGAGCTGATTTTAGAGGGCAAGGTATACCGTGGTCTTCCGCCGCTTTATAAGGTGACCTACGAGGATACGGAGGGCGGTTCTGAAGAAGATGCCTCCGATGCTTCTTCCTCCGACGCCGATACCGGCAAAGCCGCAAAGGGTGCCAAAAAGTCCAAAGCAAAAGGCAAAGGCAAAAAGTCCAAAAACGAAAAGTATTTGTTCAACGATTTCGAATTAGAAAAGTTCCGTAAGGAAGGTAAAAAGATTCTGGACCTGCAGCGTTACAAGGGCTTAGGTGAAATGGATGCGGACCAGCTTTGGGAGACTACCCTTAACCCGGAGACCCGTATTCTCGCCCAGGTATCCATCAGCGATACCGTGGAAGCCGATGAAGTCACCACATTACTTATGAGTAATAACGTTCCGCCGCGCCGTGCTTTCATTATGGAAGAAGCACGCTACGCGAAGCTTGATGTATAAGGAGGTGTCCCATGTCTGAGAATTTTGAAAACAGCAACTTAATTCAGTTGGATTATTCCGAGGAAATGAAGACCTCCTTCCGTGACTATGCGGTCAACACCATTATCGACCGTGCCATTCCGGATGTCAGAGACGGCCTAAAGCCGGTTCAGAGACGTATCCTGTACTCCATGATGGAATTAGGCTTGGACCCGAAGAAACCACATCGTAAAAGTGCCCGTATCGTCGGTGACACCATGGGTAAATATCACCCGCACGGTGACTCTTCCATTTATGATGCATTGGTACACATGTCCGAAGACTATTCCCTGGCCATTCCGCTAATCGACGGTCACGGTAACTTCGGTTCCATCGACGGTGACGGTGCCGCAGCCATGCGATACACCGAGGCCCGCCTTTCGGAAGGTGCCATGACGCTCCTCTCCCATTTGGAACAAGGTCTCGTAGACTTTATGCCAAACTTTGATAACAGCGAAAAGGAGCCGAAGGTGCTTCCGGCCATGCTGCCGAACTTACTAATTAACGGCACCACCGGTATTGCGGTAGGTATGACCACCAATATGCCGCCTCACAACCCGGGAGAGGTCATTGATGCGGCCATTGCCATTTTGGACAAGCCGAACATCACCTTGGAAGGCCTCATGCGCCACATTCAGGGACCGGATTTTCCGACCGGCGGTATCATTACCAATGCCGACATTTTGCCGTCCATCTACGCCACCGGCGAAGGAAAGATTAAGGTCCGCGCCAAATATGAAATCGAAAACAGCGACGGTGGCAGAAAGAACATCGTCTTTACGGAAATTCCGTACACCGCAGCCGGCAGCAAGACCCGTCTGGTAGAAAATCTTGCCCAGCTGATGAAGGACAAGGTATTCGAAGAGATGTACGATGTGCGCGACGAGTCCACCAAAGATGTCCGCATCGTAGTAGAGGTAAAGAAGGACCGTGACATTGACAATTTATTAAACGGTCTCTTTAAGAAAACCGGCCTGGAGGACACCTATGGTGTCAACATGCTTGCCGTAAAGGAACAACAGCCGTATATTTTCAATTTAAAAACCCTCTTGGAAGAATTCGTACTGTTCCAGGAAGAGCTCTATACCAAGGAATACGAGCATCTGTTAAAGAAAGCGGAGGAGCGCCTTGAAATCGTAGGCGGTTTAATCCGCGCAACGGATGTGATTGATTTGATTATCGAGATTCTCCGGGGCAGTACCAGCGTAAAGCAGGCAAAGGCATGTTTGACCGCCGGGGATACCACGGATATTAAGTTTAAGTCCGAGGCATCCAAAAAGCAGGCTGCAAAGCTGGATTTTACCGAACGTCAGGCAGATGCCATCCTTGCCATGCCTCTCGGTCGTTTGATTGGTTTGGAAATCATGAAGCTTCATGAGGAAAGCGATACACTCCACGCCAATATCGCCACCTACAAGACTATTCTTTCCGACCAGAACGAGCTCCACAGCGTCATCAAGACCCAGCTGAAGGAGTTCCGCAAGAAGTTCGCGGTTCCGCGTAAGACGGAGCTGGCCAATGTGGAACAAGCCGACTACGTTGTGGAAGAAAAGATCGAAGATATCTATGTCCTTGTGGATAAGTTCGGCTACACCAAGTCTATCGACGTGGCAGCCTTCGGCAGAACCGCCGAAGAAAGCAAAAAGGAATACGCTCATATTGTGAAGATGAAAAACAACGATAAGCTTTGTCTCTTCACCGCCCAGGGTAATATGTTCCAGGTGAAGGCTTCCGCCATTCCGAAGTGTAAGATGAAGGACAAGGGTGTCCTCATTCATACTCTTTGCAAGATTGGCAAGGAAGATGCGGTGCTGTACACCGCCTTTGAAGATTTATTTGAGTCACAGCTCCTCTTTACTACCAAAAACGGCTTTATCAAGCGGGTATCCGGTATTGAGTTCGAAACCGGCCGTTCCATGATTGCCGCAACGAAACTGGACGACGGCGACACCGTCATCGGCATTTCCATGATGTCCGCAACGGATGTGCTTTCCGGCAACATGAAGGTCATCCTTTTGACCGAGGGCATGGCTTCTCTGGCCTTCCCGGTGGAGGATGTTCCGGAACTGAAGAAAGCCAGCCGCGGCGTGAAAGCCATTACCTTTGATAAGAACGACAATGCTCTGGCATTTGCCGGCGCCTTCCATGCAAGAGTGGAAACCTTTACCTATAACGGAAAGGAACTTTCCACCAGAAGAGTCCGCATGCGCGGCAGAGCCGCAAAGGCCCAGAAGGCAGCATTGTAAGAGGGACTCACGATCCGGTTCCCGGCTGGGGGCTCTTCCCAATACCACCGCGGGCACTTGGAATTACTTGTTTTGCAAATCGCAACGCTCCGTCAAACTTCCTCTAACCGGTTCTAAACGTCTCTCGGGAGCGACCTCGAGACTTAGAACCGCTAAGAGGTGATTTCGACTGCGCTAAAGACGCGACCCTTCGGGAAAAGCAAAAAAGGAATTCCAAGTGCCCGCGGTGGTTTCCTTTAGTACTCCTTTCGCCGGAAACTCGGCTCGTGCTGATATACCATTCCCTCCTTTTTTACATACCAGCAACTAAAAAAGGACGAGCACTCTGTACTGCACAGAATGCTCCCTTGCTTACTTTTAGTTTTTTGAAATCTCATAATAAAGACAATCCGTCCACTCATGTATTCCAATATACCGCATCATTCTATCTTTAATCCTCTGTAGTTTTTCCTTTCCTTTTTCTGTATTTCGTTCTTCCTCTGACATATCTTCGTATTTACTGTCATACTCCGATTTTTCCTCATCCATTATTTGATAGAACAACGCCTTCTCCTTCTCTATATTTTGAATCTTCCGCAATTCTTTTCCATTGCCTATAAACGGAATAGATTCATATACTTCTGCTCCTTCTAAATGAAAGCACTCATAACCCGTATGGCTTTCCAAAAATCTTTTTGTTTCTCTGATACTCTCATCTATTTCTTCTTCGTCAAAATACCCTCTCTTTTTTAACTCCTCCAAAAAACAATACAGACATTCTACTCCTTTTTCAAAGTCCCCTTGTAAGGCAAGTTTAAAAGGACTCTTAAATATTTTGGACTTTACCTTCCTTGTATTTTGACTCAACAAAATCTTATATGTAATCGGCACTCCATACTTATATTCCGAAATACCTACCATTTTATCTCCTTTTTTTGCATATAAATATGCTCTATTTGCCACGATATTTCATCCTTTCTGTTATTTGATAACTCTATTTTAGCATACACTTTTCTCATGCGCAAGCAGCTCCGCCCCAAGTCGTCGCTATCACTAAAGTGTTGGTTATTAAAAGAATCCATTGACCAACTATCACTTTAGTGATACAACCTACTTATCCGACAGGGTTCAAAAAAATCCAGCAGCACATACAACCTCTCATTTTGATACTGCGCAGAAATAGTTCCTCCCATACGCTCAGTTAGCACCTTTGCAATAGACAATCCCAAGCCGGTAGAACTACGATTTGCTTCCACCGTATAAAAGCGGTCAAACAATCTCCCTACTTCTACCGTACTTAAGGACTTTGCCATATTGGAAAACGTAATGCAACCGCGCTCGTCCATGGTCACCGACAAATCACCGTCGGAATATTTCACCGCATTACTGATGATGTTCGATAAAATGCGGTTCATTGCTCCCGCATCCATAACACACCAAACCGGTTCTTCCGGAAGCGTGATTTCCGGCTGTATTCCTTTTTCCTGCATAACGGCATAAAAGGAGAGTAAACTCTCCTCCAATGCCCGGACCATGTCCAAACGTTCCGATTTCAGTTCCTGCATGGTTGTAACCACACTGTATCGGAACAATTCTTCTGTCAGGCTCTTTAAACTCTCTGTCCGGTTTTTTATTTGGGAAATATAGTTTTCAACCTTTTCGCTTTTCTCTTCCCGACAAAGTAAGTCCAAATACCCGTTAATTGCCGTCAGCGGAGTTCTCAGGTCATGAGAAATATTCGTAACCGCCTCTTTTAATTCCCGGTCTCCGCTTGCATATTGTTGCTTTAATTTGCGTAAGTGAGATAATTCTTGGTTAATTGCCTTTGCCAAATTTCTCGCAGTTGTGTCCCCTGATGATATGGATATCTGCACATTCGTATCCTCACCAAGACTCCGCTTAAACTCAGTGCAGATTTCATTCATGCTCTTTTTCAGTATTATCACTTTGATGATTGCAACCGATAAAGCGATTGCAAGTATACCGCACAAAATCCATGGCAAAAGCATTTTCTCACTCCTTTATTTCAACTCTTTCCTTCGAAATCCAATGTATCCGATACTGCTTACCAATACCAACAGAATACAAGAGTAAATCAAGTTGGTATCGAATTTTTCTATCGTTTCATCGGTAAACACATTGTCACCGATCACCTGTTCCCAAGTTTCCTCTCCGGTCATACCATCGGCCGGATTGTTCATAAAATAGTCATACCCGTGCCAATCCATGTTGAAATACACAAATTCCACAACATGTCCGTAAGGAGAAAGCTTGTAGAGTGTCTCATAAACAGGACGCCTGATTCCTCCCACATAGGTAGGATTCTCCACCAAATACTCCGAGCCTTCGATTTTCTCTTCCCTATACCGGATATTTCCGTCCTCATCAATCCATTCCGAGTTCTTGGTCTCATAAAGCTCATAGTATTGCGGCTGCGACAATCCGGCATAGAGGCGCTGACTTCCGATTATCATCAAAAGCACAAATGTAATATTCACAATGGCAATGATTGCCTGCTGGGACAGCAAGCAACTGACCGTCACAAAAATTGCGGCAAGGCACATATTAAGTAACACATAGTCGATGAAGATTTTCACAACTAAAGACATCGGCAGCAACGGCACTTCATAGAAATTCACTACCACGAAGATGATTGCATACAGTAAATACAATACAAACGCAATCCCCGCACCGGAAATTAACTCCGCAAGGAAAATGCTGCCCTTGCTGTGACCGACGATTGCCTTATTTCGAAAAATACCTTCTTTAAACTCTTTGCCCACCACCCAGGAAATCATGATGGCATGAATCACCATTTGGGCACTCACCATAGCATCGTCATAAAAAGTATACCTTGCACTGAAACTAACACAGACAGCGATACCGAGAGTTAAAATCGCAGCAATCCAAACTATACTGTTGTGAGTATATCTGCGTACACACGCACGTAATAACTTAGTCATGATGTTCACCTCCGATCAGATTAATAAAATAGCTTTCCAGGCTTTCATCCTGCTCTCTGGAGGTAATCACTTCACAGCCTTCTTTTTGTAACACAATAATCAATTGGGTTAAATTAATTTTTCCGTAAATGTTTGCTTCCGTATCCGACAAAATGTCATAGGTCAGGCCGCTTGCATCCAATACCCTGGCCAGTACCGTTGTATCCGTAACTTCCACATGAAGGCACTTTCGGCAAATGCTTTCCAGTTCTTCTGCGCTGATTTCTTTGATAATACGTCCGTCATCCACAAATCCGTAGTGCGTGGCAAGACGGGAAAGCTCATCCAGAATGTGACTGGAAATCAACACTGTAATCTGATACTCTCTGTTTAACTTTAAAATCAGTTCTCGAATCTCGATAATACCTTGCGGGTCCAGGCCGTTAATCGGCTCATCCAGCACCAGAAAATCCGGATTCCCGACCAATGCCACCGCAATACCCAATCTCTGCTTCATACCGAGAGAAAAGTGTTTGGCTTTTTTGCTTCCGGTATTCTTAAGTCCGACCAACTCTAATATGGCAGGAATCGAATCATAGGTCGGAACTCCGAGAATCAGACACTGCTGTTTTAAATTGTCCTCTGCTGTCATATCCATATAAATGGCAGGAGTTTCCACAACTGCACCCATTCTGCGCCGGGATGTACTGATTCGTCTGTCGGTATTCTTTACTCCATACAAAATATAACTACCTTTTGTCGGCTTCTGTAACCCGCAAATCAAACGAATCAGCGTTGTCTTTCCGGCTCCGTTTTTCCCCACCAGTCCGTAAATGGAGCCCTTGGGAACATGCATACTGAGTCCTTTTAATGCCCAAAAGCTCTTATACTTTTTGGTCAGATTACTTGTTTGTAAAATGTAATTCATCTCTTTTTCCTCCTTCATTGGCTTCAGTATACAAAACAAAAGTCAAGAAAGCGGTCAAGAAAAAGGTCAAGATTTCGTCAAGATTTCAATTTAAATCCGATCCCCCACACAGTCTCAATATAATCCACACCGCTTACATCCTGCATTTTCTTACGTAAATTACTGACATGCTGTTTTAAAGAACGCTCCGTACAATCCGGCGTATCCATGCTGATACGCTCTAAGAGGACACTTTTTGCAATGACCTGTTTCGGATTTTCCATCAAAAGCTTCATAATCGCATACTCTGTTCTTGTCAGTTTTATTTCCTGTCCGTTGATTGTGAGCACAAGCGACATTTTATCCAAACTCAAATCTCCGATAGAAAGCGTTGACGTCGCTCCCTGCAGTTCGGATTTTCTTAACTGCACCGCAATACGTGCAAGCAATTCCGCCGTATCAAAAGGCTTGGTCATATAATCCACAGCGCCGCTCATTAAAAGATTTACCTTATCCTGTACATCTACCTTTGCACTGATCACAATGACAGGGATGTTCTCAATATGCGGAAGAACCTCTTCTCCCGATAATCCCGGTAACATTAAATCCAAAAGTACCAAATCCGGCTTCTTCTGCGGAAGTAGGTATAACGCTTCTGTCCCCGAATATGCGCGCAAAACCGCATACCCCTCCTGCGTCAGCACTTCCTGTAACATATCTCCGATATGAATATCATCATCAATGATTGCAATTGTTTTCATAATCGTTCACCTACTGTTCCTTTGATATACTCTTTCCGTTACAATACTCCCCAAACAGATACCCATACTTCTCCATCTGCATGTAAATCACATCCTCTACCCTCTTTATCACCTCTGCCGGGTAGATGGTTGCTGCATTCAAAAGTTCCTTCACATCCTTTTTCGTAAAAGAAAACTTCAACTGCCCTCCATACAGCTTCTCCGAAATATCCAACTGGTCATCGAAGCTGTCGCAAAAGGTCTTTGCCTTTGCTTCCCGTAGATAGGCTACTGTGTCTCCTCCGATTGGATAATCCATTGTGCTATCCGACAACAGTCCGGCTCCCTGGTCAAAAATCGGACAATAGGAAAACTCTCCTTCGCCGTTCATCAGTACCGCTATGTTGTGCATATGGCGGTCTTCGTTCAGAAACAATGCATCAATAGTCAACAACTTATTTATATAAGCACCGAATGACCTGAGCCCGGTTATCCGTTCCACCTGATTGACCAAAAAACGTAACCGCTCCTCATAGTCCGCAATATGATATACCGCCTTATACAGACTCTCATCAAAGAAATTCTTAAAAAGCCTCTCCAACGTAATAATCTGCCAGTCTCCCTTTACGAAATCCGCACTTTTCACACCGGTGTATACAGTACTCTTATATCGAATTTGCTCCAAATCGTACAGTGCATACTCCTCCATGCTTAACGTAGATTTTAATAGCAAATGAGAAATCATATATTCCGCCAGCCCTTCATAGCCGGTATAATCCGCCTTGTACCAGATGCCGCTGTTCTGCCATTTTAACTGATTCCCTTTTGACGACTGCCGGTCATTTTCGCGGATGTCCTGTTCAAACAGCTCTACCATAGGGCACTCACCTCTCTATCTTAATCCAGAAATTATCCTCCGCCATCTTCCCTTCTGTTTTCTCAATAATGAGAAACGGGTCATAAAAAGGCAAATCCAAATCCTTTAAAACAAGCTTCATCTTATCTCTGGTCCGCGGAAAACACCGGGACTCCAGAAACTCCGTGTAGTCCTCGTAATCCGGCGTCTCATTCACACCGAAGGCACGGAACATAAGCTTATCCGTATAATTCTTAATATGCACCTGCCGGCTCGGTTCATCCACTTCAATCAAGGTACACACGTCCTGCTTGTGCATATACCACAACCGTACCGGGTACACTTTCTCCGGTACCTTGATTTCTTCGATATACTCAGGGTGCTTTTCCAACAGCTTTAATAAAAACGCCACCGGCCCCGTAATCGGCGCATCACTCATCTCCCAACGCTCTACGGTGGATTTGGAGCAATGAATCAGCTCTGCCAGTTCCTTTTGGGTAATATCCATCTTTTTACGGATTCGTTTCATATCCTCCGGCATAATATACTCCGGTGTTACATATTCTTTTTTCTCCATAGTACCACCTCCCAATTCTATTAAACCATCATTTTAAAGGTTTGTAAAGAGATTTTTACATTTATTTTAGTGGTTCTTCTTTATAAAAGTATATGCAATTCTCTATAAAACAATAAAACAGCCGGATATGACTGTTCATACCCGGCTGTTCCGTTCTTCTTATGCTTTTGCTCTTTGAGCCCTCTGCTCTTCGAACCACTTGCTGTCCTGCTCTGCATTTGCCAGCTTAATTCTGCGCTCAATCTCTTCCGTTCTCTTTCTTTCCTTTGCGAGAAACTCAATGGTTCTTTTCTCTTCTGCATAACGATAGCAACGCCATACAAAAAATCCGATTGCAATCACCAGCATTGTAATCCAACCACCGATTTTGTCGCCTCCCGCACTGTCTGCCACCTGCGGATTCCCCATGACGGAATAGCATTTCCAGATTCCCACCAACACAAATACGACTGCGGTAAACAGCCAAAAATATGTACCGCTCTTTACCTTCATTCCTTTCCCCTTCTTTCTGCTTTTTACGTCGTTTTCCCATATACGGCGATTTCTACTCTCCTATTTCATTCCTTTTTCGCCCACGACATGAATAATTTTATCATAATCAATGCAAATTTTTCCATAGTTCAAAAGTCCTATATTCTTCGTTGTTTGATTTCCTGCGTTTTTTATGGTACACTGGATATATCACCTTTCCTAAGGAGGCGTTTCATGAGTAAAAAGTGGTATCGCCGCCGTAAGCGGCTTCTTGAAATATTAGAGGTAGGCAACGATTTAGACCATGTCAGCCGCGCCTATGATTTTCTTAGCGCTTTTGCCATTGTGCTGAATCTGACCGCCAGCATTATGTATACCTTTGACAATCTGCAATCACAATACGGTTCGGTTCTCCTGTGGATTGAACGGATTACCGTGGCGTTTTTTGCATTGGATTATATTTTACGCTTATTTACCGCACGGATTTTGTTCGAAGACGAGAAAGATATGACGGAAGGACGCGCCTTGCGGAAGTACATCTTCTCCTTTATGGGTATCATTGACCTGTTGTCCTTCCTGCCGTATTATTTACCGATTTTCTTCCCGTCCGGAACCGTAGCCTTCCGTATGATTCGTATTGTGCGCATTTTCCGCCTATTCCGAATTAATGCCTACTATGATTCCTTACACGTAATCACAGAAGTTATTTTAGGAAAGCGTTCCCAGCTCATTTCCTCCGTAGTTATTATTTTGATTCTGATGCTTGGTTCCAGCCTTTGCATGTATAGCTTAGAACACGAAGCACAGCCGGATGTATTCCAAAATGCGTTTTCCGGTATCTGGTGGGCGGCTTCCACCCTGCTGACGGTCGGCTACGGTGATATTTACCCCGTAACTACGCTGGGCAAAATATTCGGTATCTTTATTACCTTCCTCGGCGTCGGCATGGTCGCCATTCCTACCGGTATTATTTCCGCAGGTTTCGTTGACCAATACTCTCGTCTCAAACGCAGAAACGAATACGGCTACGAAGCCGATATGCACTTTATTAAAATCGAAATCGGTCTCAACGATAAATGGCTCGGACAGCGTATTGCGGACTTAAGACTTCCGTCCGGAATGATTGTCGCTATTATAAAACGTGACAATGAAATCCTCATTCCGCGAGGCGACTTAGTCTTAGAGGAAGCAGACATTCTTGTTCTCGGTGCAGAACCTTACGAAGACGACGAGCATATCAATTTAAAGGAAGTGGTATTAAAGACCCACAATCCATGGACCGGTCTTCGTATCCGGGATTTGGACATTTCCCGCCAATCCGTTATCGTTTTGGTAAAACGCCGAAACAAGTCCCTGATTCCAAACGGTAACATGAAGCTGGAAGCTGGCGACCGGGTATTCATTTACACGAAGCTTCATCTGTCCGACGCCGGCAATATTGAAATCTAAATACAACATTCTTTCCAAAAAGCAAGCGACCGTATACAGTGCTTTACTGTCCGGTCGCTTTTCTTTTGTTATTTCCGTTCACCATAAAGAGAACTCCTTTTCCGGGCTCTCTATTCCAACAGTCCAAGTCCGTCCTTCCATTTCAGTATCCGTAACACCGAAGCATCAATCTGTTCTTCGGAAATTCTACCGTCCCGTACCGCAGCAATAACCGCCGGTATCTGTACCTGGAAATCGGTACAGCAAAGCATGTCGTTTCCTGCCAGCACCGCTGCCACCGCTGCTGCCTCCTTCCCTGTAAAATCCTGTATCGCATCCATATACAAATCATCGGTAAGGATAACACCGTCAAAAGAAAGCTCCTCCCGTAAAATCCGGTGTACCTCCGGCGACAACGACGCCGGGCTCTCGGCATCCATACATTGTACAACATTGTGAGAAACCATCACCGCACCGGCCCCGGCCTTTATTCCGGCCAAAAACGGTTGAAAATCACTTTCTTCATAGGTCTCATAGGAACGGTTGTCATACACGATTTCTTTATGGGTATCAGCATTGTTCCCGTATCCCGGAAAATGCTTCAGCACACTGCCAAGCCCCATGTCCTTTGCGGTACTCACAACAGTTTTCACGTATTCGGCTGTCTCTTCTGCCGTTCCGCCAAAGCTCCGGGTATACAGAAACGCCCCTTTATCGTCGGAAATATCGCATACCGGTGCCAGATTCACATGAATCCCCAACGACAGAAGCAGTTCCGCTTTTTCCTTTGTATCTTTCACAATCCGTTCCATCCCGCCGGACGCATACAACTCCCTCGGTGACAAGAAGGCACTGCTCCGAAATTCCCGGTACTTGCTGACACGCACCACCGAGCCGCCCTCTTCATCCACGGAAATGACCATCGGCAACTTCGTTTTCTCCTGATATGAAGCAATTTTTTCCCGCATCGACGTCTTTGTCTCACCTGCAAAATCTCTTGCAAACAGCACAAAACCGCCGACTTTATATTCGGCAACCGCTCCCACTGCATCCTCCGGACAGCGTACCAAAAACATCTGACCCACTTTTTCCTCTACCGTCATTCCATCCAACAGCTTCAACAATTCCGCATCCGTCCCGGCAGTATCCTGTTCCGGTTCCTTCGAATTCTCCGGTGCTTCAGTCCCTGTGACCCGCTCCGGACCTTCCGTTATTTCCGCTTCTGTCGTCACCTTCGGCCGGGCTGTAGCGGAAGTCTGCCCCTTCGGCACTTCTCCCAACGTTCCGCAACCAGCCGTACAAATAAGTAACACCGACAGAAGCACTCCGCATATGAATACTTTTCCTATTTTACCATTTCGTTCCATTCCGTTTCCGCCTCCTCTTTTCCCTTTCGCTCCATTATATCTCTGATTCATCCGAAATGCAATTTTCTTTCGCCTCCACTTTATGCAGCTACTGCAAAAAAGCGCTTGTTTTAGCCCTTTTTACCATTTTTCCCTCGAAGATACATAAGTTTTATGTAGTTTTCAACAATTTTGCAACTTTCAGAAAATTGTGCTTTTCTTTTTGCCCCAATCTGTGCTATAATACTGTTTGCGCCCTCATTCGACAAAGATTGCATTTTTGCATCTGCATCGCATGCGGTTCACAAACTAAAGGAGTATTTCAACATGGAACAGAATAATGAAATGCAGAATTTTGAACAGCGCCTGAAGCAGTTGGTGGCAATGGCCCGCAGCAATAAGGATGTGCTGGAAGTTGATAAAATCAATGACTTTTTCAAGGAAATGAACCTTGAGGTCAGTCAGATTGATAAGATATATGAGTATCTGGATGCCCATGGCATTTTAGTTATGTCTCCGATGAACGGAGAAGATTTGCCGGATGATGACGAACTTTTGGAAATCGATGATGCGGAGGATGCCCTTGCGGAGCTTGAGGATTTAAACGCTCTTGCAAATGTGATGTCCGATGACCCGGTAAAGCAGTATTTAAAGGAAATCGGTAACTATCCGCTTCTTTCCATTACAGAAGAAATCGAACTGGCAAAGCGCATCGAAAACGGCGACGAGCATGCAAAGAAGATTCTTGCGGAGTCCAACCTTCGTCTTGTAGTCAGCATCGCAAAGCGTTATGTGGGCCGCGGTCTTTCCTTCCTTGATTTGATTCAGGAGGGTAACTTAGGTCTCATTAAGGCAGTAGATAAATTTGATTATAACAAAGGATATAAGTTTTCCACCTATGCTACCTGGTGGATTCGTCAGGCCATTACCCGTTCCATTGCCGATCAGTCCCGTACCATCCGTATTCCGGTGCATATGTCAGAGGTTATCAATAAGACCTACCGCGTTTCCCGCACCTTACTTCAGGAATTGGGGCGCGAACCTACCGAGCAGGAGCTTTCCATTGCTCTGGATATGCCGATTGAGCGCGTCCGGGAGATTTTAAAAATCTCCGCAGATCCGATTTCTCTGGATACTCCGATCGGCGAAGAGGACGACAGCCACTTAGGCGATTTCATTAAGGATGAGCGTATTCTCGGACCGGAGGAAGCTGCTTCCTACGCAGTACTTCAGGATCAGATTTCTACGCTTCTTGATACCCTGACCGACCGTGAGCGTCGCGTTCTTATGCTTCGCTTCGGCTTAAAGGACGGCAAGAGCCGCACCCTGGAAGAAGTGGGCAAGGAGTTCAATGTCACCCGTGAGCGTATCCGTCAGATTGAAGCCAAGGCACTTCGTAAGCTTCGTCATCCGAGCCGCGCAAGAATGTTAAAGGGCTTTGATTTTAATCTTTAATTTGTTTCCAAAATTCCTTTTATACAAAAAACGGTCTGCTTTATTTCTTGGCAGACCGTTTTTTTATAACATACACTCTTTTAAACCAAAAGGAGGGCACACCGTAGCGTTCCCTCCTCTTTTCTCACCTATAAACCTGAAACTTCTTACTTAAACGACTTACTATTTAAAATCAACGCACTGTAAATATACAACACATCTTTGCCTTCAAAGTCAATAAAACGATCCAACATATCCGGCATTACGTAGCGGATATCCACCAGATACACGCTCTTATAGCCCTCCGCCAGAAGCGGTGTAATACTGGAACCGAAGGAGTCACGGAACACAATCAGCTCCTCATCCGTCGTTGCATTCGGATTGTCGATACGAAGAAGCGCCTTCGTCCCGGACAGGAAGAAATCGTAGCCGTCCTTTCCTTCAAACTTCTCGAAATTATAAATACCGTACGTTTCTCCGGTTTCGTAGTCATATACCGTACAATCATCCAGAATCTCGCTGGTAAGATACGTAATGGTATCCGGTTCCGGCTTCAGGGCACTCTGACCGTAATATACACCGTAAAACGGATACAAGGTATTCTCCTTATAGTTACCGGTCACACGGTCTGCCGCACCCATCTCGGTCAAAAGCTTATCCGCTACCGCACCGATTTTATCCTGACTCCAGTGAGTATCGGTCCGGTAATAGTCTTCTAGCTCCAATACGTCAAACAGGTTGATATAGCCCATTCCGGAAAGCTTCTCCTGTACATCCTGCGCCAGCTTATCATAGTTCGGAGACGGATAACCGTACTCTTTTCCGAGGAAATAGTTCTTATCCGGTACAATAGCCACAAACTTGTCACCACCGTTATCCTTTAAAAACTTCTCGTATACATACTGCAAACGTCCTAGGGAATAGTCAGTCAGTTCATCCGTAAACTCCGGCTCGATTTTTGCGATATAATCGTCCTTTACCGCCAGTCCGTTGTTTTCATCAAGTCCCAATACGTTTAAGTGGAACTTTGCCTTTAAAGAACGGAAAAACTCACGAAACGGGAACTGGTCTACGGAGTAGTCCTCAAACTTCTCAATGGAAGTACGATCTACGATACTTTCCCAGGTGATTTCCGTAGGAAACTGCGCCAGCGGTCGTCTCTCGCTGTCGGAGATAGCCACAGGGCCAAAATACATCTTTACGCACATCCCCACCAAAAGTGCAAGGGCGATTAAAAACGAAAAGGTTACTGCGATATTTTTCACTTTTTTCTGCATAACAATCACCCTCCCTTAGAATCTGAAATATAAGAACGGACTGAAGGAACCGTCCACAAAGTACGCCGTTACCACAAGAAGCATCACTACCACAAATACCGGTTCCAGGATGTCGCATACCAAGGCTCCGGCCTTCTTCTCCTTGAGCTTCAATACTGCGGTTTTCACAAGCGGTGTGGAACCTAAGATTGCCGCCAGAAGTACGACACCGTAGCTTCTCAGGTAATATGCTGTTTCGCCGGACCAGAAAGAGATACCGCCTGCACCGAACATGTTACCAAGATCCGCCATAGCTCCGGACAAACCGTTACCGCTGAAGATTACAAAGCTGATTAAAATCGCAATTACCACATAAATGTGGGACACAAACTTCGGAAGCTTTGCAAATACCTTGTTCAGCACAAACTTCTCCAAAAGCAGGAAGGCCGCAAAGTACAGTCCCCAGATAATGAAGGTCCAGTCCGCACCGTGCCAGAAGCCGGTCAAAAACCAAACGGTCAGGATATTAAGGAACCAACGGCCCTTTCCTACACGATTTCCGCCCATCGGAATGTACACATAGTCACGGAACCAGGTACCGAGGGACATATGCCACCGTCTCCAGAACTCCGCAATGCTTTTGGAGATAAACGGATAGTTAAAGTTTTCAAGGAAATGGAATCCGAAGATTCGTCCGAGGCCGATGGCCATATCGGAATAACCGGAAAAGTCAAAATACAACTGCAGGGAAATAGCAATGGCGTACATCCAGTAACCTGCTACCGTTGCCTCTTCCATCCCGTGCATGGTATTTGCCAGCCCGCCTAACGTGTCCGCAATCAATACCTTCTTAGATAAACCGATGATAAAACGAGTCACACCATAACCGAAATTCTCGAAAGAGTGGGTTCTGTGGGAAAGCTCTTCCTCCACTGTGGTGTAACGCACAATCGGACCCGCAATGAGCTGCGGGAACAGTGCCACGTAGGTTGCCAGACGAATCGGACTCTTCTGCACCTTTGCATCTCCGCGATACACATCAATGGTATAGCTTAAGGTCTGGAAGGTATAGAAGCTGATACCGATCGGAAGTGCCAGACCAAGTAAGGAAAACTCCGTATGAAACAAGGAATTCACATTGCTGATAAAGAAATCCGAATACTTAAAGAAGCCTAATGCCCCGATACTGGTAATCACACTGGTACAAAGAAACACCTTGGACCATACCGTACCACGGAATTTATCGATTAACAATCCGTGAATATAACTGGACAAAATCGTTCCGATCATAAGCAACGTATACACCGGTTCTCCGTAAAAATAGAAGAACAGGCTGGCTACCAATAACACCAAATTCTTCAGCTTAAACGGCACGATAAAGTACAACAACAGCACCGCCGCCAAAAAGTAATAAATAAAACTGATGGTGGAAAATAACAGAAGAATTCCTCCTTTCATAAAACAAGGGCACCTCTCTATCAGAAGTGCCCAACAAAGTCCTTAATTATTCACCCTGTGCGGAGTTCGGACACATAAGGAAGAATACCATGTTGTTGTATGCGCCTACTACGGTCTGCTCTGCCTCTACGCAGATGTTCCATCTCGGATCTGCATTATCGGTAAGGTTGGTCATGAATGCATTCACATCCGCACCTTCCTCTAACTCGAATACATAACCGATGAATGCAACGGAACCCATCATCGGACCAAACATTGCACCACTCTTAAATCCGGTAACCTCATAGTTGTTAAAGCCTGCTAAAAGACCCGGCATAATTTCTGCGGAGCCGAACATTGCTTCCGCCGGAATGGACTCGTGCATAGAAACCATGAATGCCGCATCCACTGCGGTAGCGGACGGATTGTCGTTCATGGTCGTTTCAAATGCCTCCCAAAGAGACTCACCCCAGGTATTCTCCGCTACATCCGGATAAATTACGGTTACGTCAACCACATCTCCTGCGCCTTCGCCGCCTTCCGGAGCTGCATTATCCATCTCTGCCGGATACATCAGGAAGTATACGGTATTGCCGTATGCACCTACCTGCGTGTAGTCTGCGGAAACACAGATGTTCCATCTCGGATCAGCCTTGCTCTTTAAGGTATTGATAAATGCATTTACATCCGCACCGTCAGCAAGTTCGAAAATGTAACCTGCGAATGCGATGGAACCCATCATCGGGCCGTACATTGCACCCTTCTCAAAACCGCTGATTTCCTCGGAGAAGCCTGCAAGGTAACCCGGCTCTACTTCCATACCGCCTGCCATAAACTGAATGACCGGATTGAGGGAAAGGAGATTTGCTACATCCACCGGAGCCAAGTCCGGATTTCCTTTCACGGTCGCAAGGAAATCATTCCAAAGTTTTTCGCCTGCGGTACCTGCAACAAAGTCCGGAGTAATCACGCCGGCCTCTGCCTTATCACCGGACTCATCCTCTGCCGGTGCGGTCGGTGCTACGGTTGCGGTGATGTTCTCACCCTCTGCCGGATTCTTTCCCTCATCCTTCTTACCACATGCCGCCAGGCTGAATACCATTGCCACGGAAAGTGCTACTGCTAAAAATTTTCTCATTCTCATTTTCTTATCTCCTCTTTCTTTTCTTTACATTTTTAAGTTCTTTGGACACCCCCGTCTCCCTTCACGGTTCGGTCCGATTTATGTGGTCTTTCTTCGTCCCACTGATACATTGACGAAGCTTGTCACATTCCGGTTCCAAAAAAACCGAAAAAATTTTAAAATTGTTATTTTTTATTCAGCGGCCTGCTCTTCCGGCGCTCCGCTGTAATATAAGTTGTGATAGAATCCGCCTTGCGCCAAAAGTTCCTCGTGAGTTCCCTGCTCGATAATGTCGCCATCCTTCATTACCAATATTACATCTGCTTCACGAATCGTGGATAAGCGGTGTGCCACGATAAAACTGGTACGTCCCTTCATCATCTTATGGAACGCCCGCTGGATACGAACCTCCATACGGGTATCAATGGAAGAGGTTGCCTCATCAAGAATCAGCATCGGCGGCAAACAAAGCATGACTCTGGCGATACAAAGCAGCTGCTTCTGTCCCTGGGACAAATTGCCTCCGTCTTCTGCAATGACGGTCTGATATCCGTCCTTTAAACGACGGATGAAATTATGTGCATAGGACGCCTTTGCCGCCTCCTCGATTTCTTCCATCGTAGCATCCGGGCGACCGTAAGCAATGTTCTCCGCAATGGTGCCGGACTTTAACCAGGTCTCCTGTAATACCATACCGTAGTTTTCCCGCAGAGACTCTCTCGTCATATCCCTGATGTCCGTACCATCCACCGTAATGGTACCCTTTTTTACATCGTAGAACCGCATCAAAAGGTTAATCAGCGTTGTTTTACCGCAACCGGTAGGACCTACAATCGCTACCCGCTGACCCGGCTTTACAGAAAGATTCACATCCTTTAAAAGCGGTACCTCAGGCACGTAGGAAAAGGCTACATGGGAAAGTCCCACAGTACCTTCCGCCTCCGTAAGCACCACCGCATCTTCCTTATCCGGTATCTGCTCCGGCTCATCCAAAAGGTCAAACACACGCTTTGCGGAAGCCAGTGCATTCTGTAGCTCCGTAATCACGGAAGAAATCTCGTTAAACGGCTTTGTGTACTGGTTTGCATAAGATAAGAAACAGGACAACTGACCGATGGATAACACCGCCGGTCCCGCCGTAAGCGCTACAAATCCACCAAAAATACCCACGCCGGTATAGACCAGACCGTTTACAAAACGTGTACACGGATTTGTTAACGAAGAGAAGAAAATCGCCTTGATGCCCACCTTCTGTAACCGGTGGTTCACATCATAAAACCTCTCCTCCGCTTTTTCTTCGTAATTAAATGCGGTTACTACCTTTTGATTTCCCACCAGTTCCTCCACCAGGGAAGTCATCTCCGCCCGGACCTTGGACTGGGCCTGGAACAAGGAGTAGGTCCGCTTTGCAATAAACGCTGCCACAAACAGAGACACCGGTGTAAGGACTACTACCAAAAGTGCAATTCCCACATGAATGGAAAGCATAAATCCTAAGGTTGCCGCAATGGTTACCACACCGGTAAAAAGCTGGGAAAATCCCATAAGTAATCCGTCGGATAACTGATCGATATCGGTTACAATCCGGCTTAAGGTATCTCCGTTCGGATGGGAATCCAGGTAACTGAGCGGAAGATTCTGTACATGGGCATATACCTTCGTACGAAGGTCCCGCACCACATGGAACGCAATCCGGTTGTTACATAAATTCATAATCCAACTGGACGCTGCCATAATTCCGACTACAATTAAAAACTTTATTAAAATCGGCACAATGGCCTTAAAATCCACCTTTCCCGCTGCCACCACATGGTCAATGGCCTGTCCGGTCAGTACCGGCGCATACAGCGTTGTCACTACCGTAGCCACCGCAAACAAAAGTGAGAGGCACAACAGCCACAAATACGGCTTAATAAGCGCAATCACACGAACTAAAGTTGCAGAGTTTTCGGTTTTCTTTTTCATGCGCCCACCTCCTCTGCGGAAACCTGAGACTGACAGATTTCTTTGTATACCTCGCAGGTCTCCTGTAACTCCTTGTGAGTACCGATACCTGCCACTTCACCGTCTTCCAATACAATAATTAAGTCTGCGTTCTGAATCGTGGTGGTCCTCTGGGATACCATAAACACGGTCATTCCCTTAGTCCGTTCGGCCAACGCGCGTCTGAGCGCCGCATCCGTTGCAAAGTCCAGTGCCGATGCACTGTCATCCAGAATCAGAATCTCCGGCTTCCGTACCAACGCTCTTGCAATGGTCAAGCGCTGCCTCTGCCCGCCGGACAGATTCTTGCCTCCCTGATTCAATTTATAATCCAGACGCCCTTCCTTGGCATCCACAAACTCCTTCGCCTGGGCAATTTCCAGCGCCTCGTTGATTTCCTCATCCGTAGCATCGTCCTTGCCCCACTTCATATTGTCTCTAATACTTCCGGAAAACAATACCGCCTTCTGGGGAACCACACCGATTCTGCTGCGAAGTTCCCGCTGCGGATATTCTTTTACATCCACACCGTTCACCAGCACAGTACCCTTTGTCACATCGTAAAACCTCGGAAGCAAATTAACCAGTGAGGACTTACCGGAACCGGTGCCACCGATGATACCCACGGTCTGGCCCTTCTTTACCGTAAAGGTAAGATTCGTCAGTGCCTCCTCCTTTGCTCCCGGATAGGTAAAGCATACATTGTCGAATACCACCGCCGGCACGTCGTCTCCGCTCACATTTTTCAAGCCGAAGCTATCCTGATCCAATACCGTCGGCTGTAAATCCAGCACCTCGTTTACACGCTTTGCGGAAGCCATTGCCTTGGTAAAGGAAACAATCAGCACCTGCAACGCCACAAGCGCATTCAAAATCTGAGTCATATAATTTACAAGAGCAATAACCTCACCCTGGGTAATCACGCCGGCATCTACCTGCTTACCGCCCTGCATAATGATTGCCGCAATAGCCAGATTTACTACCACATAGGTCAGAGGATTCATGGCCGCAGACACCTTGCCTACACGCTTCTGAAGCTTTAACAGACGATTACAATCCTCGGTAAATTCTTCCGTCTCATCCGCCTGCCGTCCGAAAGCACGGATGACTCTTGCTCCGTTTAACCCCTCTCTCGTTGCCAGGGAAATCGTATCCAGCGCCTTCTGTGCCTTGGAATACATCGGAATGGTCAGCACCATAATTCCGTAAATGATAAACGCCAGAATCGGTGCCGCAATGACAAAAATCACTGCCACCTTGGCGTTTACCAAAAAGGCTGCCACTAAAGCGCCGATGACAATAAACGGAGAACGCAAAAACAGGCGTAAAATCATATTCACACCGGACTGTACCTGGTTCATATCGCTGGTAATTCGCGTAACCAAGGTAGACGTTCCCGCCTTATCCAGCTCCGCATAAGACAACCGGTTCATATGGGCAAACAAATCATCCCGAAGTTCTGTACCGAAGCCAACGGAAGCCTTTGCCGCAAAAAACTGAGCAATCAGAGAACAAACAAGGCCGACCACACCTAAGAGCACCATAATAAATGCTGCACGGTAAATGTAGGTCTTATCTCCCTTTGCAATACCGTTGTCAATCATATCCGCTACCACCAGCGGTACCAGAAGCTCAAAAAAAGCTTCCAGCATCTTAAACAACGGTCCGATGATACTTTCCTTCTTATAATTTTTTAAATATCTCGCCAAACGAAGCATACAAATCTCCTCCGTATTCTGCACACAGCCGCTCTTCTTCCGTTTCCGCCAAGCAACCTGTCCATGTTCAAATAACCAAAAGAGATTATAACAAAGATTGGTAAGAGTGTCAACGTAAGGAAACACTTCTCTACATATTATTATATATCCTCCTCTACATCTTGGTATGAGACCTTTTCCCTATACAATTTTTTGTATTTTTTCCTTTTTGCTCTAAAGTCCCCCCAAAAAACTGCCGATATTCTAAACAAATCAATGAATGACAGTTGTGCTGAACGGACTCAGTAACTACTCGAACGGATTCGAAGACTGTATTTCATGTTAGAAAAATACAACCTATCAAGTGAATTCAATTCGAGGAGGGACTTACTATGGCTATGATTGTTCAACACAACATGCAATCCATGAATGCCAACCGTATGTTAGGCATTGTATCTACTAATCTTGCAAAGTCTACGGAGAAGCTTTCTTCCGGTTTCCGCATCAATCGTGCAGCAGACGACGCAGCAGGTCTTGCGATTTCCGAGAAAATGAGAAGTCAGATTCGTGGTCTTACTCAGGCATCCACCAACGCAGAGGACGGTATTTCCTTAATTCAGACCGCAGAAGGTGCTCTTAACGAAACCCACAGCATTTTACAAAGAATGCGTCAGCTGGCCGTGCAGGCAGCCAACGGTACCGAGACCGATGACGACCGCGGAAACATCCAGGACGAAATCGAGCAGTTACAGGACGAGCTTGACCGTATCGCAGAAACCACCGAGTTCAACACCATGAAGCTTCTGGACGGTTCCTTTGACGGTATCGCCTCCACCAACACCTCCGCAGGTCCGAAGTACGGACAGTACAGCGGTATACACGGCGCTTTTATTACATCCAATATTACCGATGTATCCATTACCACCAACACCAGTGCAACCGCAGGCGGCGAATCCGCAATCTGGGATGCTACCGGTACTTCCTTAACCATTAATCTTGCCGATAATAAGACCTATACCCAGGCGGATATCGACCACTTAATTAAGACTGCAAAGCAGGAGGACTCTACTGCTTCCAATACTCCGGCAGAAGTGACCATGAAGTTTGCCACGGGCGTCTTCACCGCAACCGCCGCCAATTCCGATCAAGCAACCGAACCGACCACCGCAGGTAAAAAAGCAAGTGCGGATATCGATTTTATCGATGAAGCTTCCGGTAAATTTGTCGGAGCAAATCATATGAAGATTACCTCTAACAAATACGGTGAGGACTATAATATTGATATCGAGTTTTTATTTACCGCCGACGAAGGAAAAGAAAGTGTTACCCTGAATACCGCACCTTCTTATGCAATGTCCGGCGACACCAAATTAGGTGATGACTCTGTGATTACCCAAAGGGCAGGGTATCAGATTACTTTAATGTCCGGCAAAGAATATACTGCCGAAGATATCGAAGACTTATTGGCAGAAGTCGGATTGAGTGTGTCCGTAGAGTTAAGCGGTGTTACCGATGCTCCGGATGTACCGAACACCTTGTTTGTTACCGATTCGACCTATACCCAGACCCTTGAATTAAGAGGCGGCGAAGGTCTCGGTGACGAGGATGCGTTCCTTACTCAGAATTCCTATGACAGCGTAAACTCCACCGGCGGTATCCGTTTACAGGTAGGCGCAAACGAGGGTCAGACCTTATCCTTCAACATCGGTGATATGAGTGCTTCCGCTCTCGGTGTCAGCGGACAGAGCGTTCGCGTAGACGAGCAGGACAGAGCTTCCGAAGCCATCACTACGATTGACAAGGCAATCAGCATCGTATCCAAGCAGCGTTCTACCCTCGGTGCGGTACAGAACCGTTTGGAGCATACCATTGCAAACCTTGACACCTCCGCAGAGAACCTGCAGACCGCAGAGTCCCGTATCCGTGACGTAGATATGGCTGCCGAGATGGTAGAGTACAGTAAGAACAACATTCTGTCCCAGGCTTCCCAGTCTATGCTGGCTCAGGCAAACCAGGCTACCCAGGGTGTACTCTCCTTGTTACAGGGCTAATATAAAATAAGTTAACTTCACCGTATCGTACCCAACGTTGATATCCGAAAGGATTAACTGTGTCCCGATAGGTTGAAAATAGACAAAAGCGTCTGCGTAAAGCAGGCGCTTTTGTCATCTGCGAGTTCACGAGCAGATGAATATGACGAAGTCATATCTATTTTCATGAGCAAGGAGCGCAGCGGATTGCGAATGACATTTGACGAAGTCATATCTATTTTCATGAGCAAGGAGCGCAGCGGATTGCGAAAATTGTACTTTTTTTCGTTTTTTCTATAAAGTATTCCTTTTTTTAGGTCGATATAGCTTACAAGTGAATGAAACACAGCCATACTGAAAGGACTCAGTTATCACCCGAACGGATTCGAGGGGCATGTATTCATCTTGAAAATACAACCTATCGCAAACAAAGACATGCTCATACAGAAGAGCAAATTTCAACTATCGGGAGGTAACGACTATGGCAATGATCGTTCAACACAATCTTACGGCTATGAATGCCAATCGTATGCTTGGTATCGTATCGGATAATCAGGCAAAATCTACAGAGAAACTTTCTTCGGGTTTCCGCATCAACCGTGCCGCTGACGACGCAGCAGGCTTAGCGATTTCCGAAAAGATGCGTTCCCAGATTCGCGGTCTCACCCAGGCTTCCACTAATGCAGAAGACGGTATTTCCATGATTCAGACCGCTGAAGGTGCGCTTAACGAATCCCACAGCATTTTACAGAGAATGCGTCAGTTGGCTGTACAGGCTGCCAACGGCACCGAAACCGACAGCGACCGTGACAATATCCAGGATGAAATCGAGCAGTTACAGGATGAGCTGGACCGTATCGCAGAGACCACCGAGTTCAACACCATGAAGCTATTGGACGGTACCTTCGACGGCACCAACACCTCCACCACCACCGCAGGTCCGAAATACGGACAGTATGACGGCAGATTGGGTGCTTTCATCACCTCCGATATCGGCGGTGTGGTAATTGCCACAAATACCAACGCCACTGTAGGCGGCGAATCCGCAATCTGGAGCAATGACGGCAAGACCTTAACCGTTAATCTCGCAAGTAACAAAACTTATACCCAGGCCGATATTGACGATTTAGTCAAGAATGCAAGACAGGAAGATTCCACCGCCGGCAATACTCCGGCAAATGTTACCGTAAAGCTTGCAACCGGCGTATATACCGCTACCGGTGCCGTTACCACCGCAGGTACCTTGGCTGGCAAAAAGTCCACCGGCACAAGTACTGCATTAACTACCGGTACTTTTGTAGGTGCCGACACCGTTAAGATTACTTCCAACAAGTACGGTGCGGATTATAACTTGAATGTTACCATCAAATTCGATGTGGATGCAGGTAAGGAAGAAGCAAAGCTTACCGGTGCTCCGAATTATACCATGACCGGCAACTCCATTGCTGCTGCTGTTCCTGTTCCGTCTGCAAGCTACGAGCTTCACTTACAGTCCGGAAAGGAATATAACGCACAGGACATTGAAGATTTACTGGCAACCGTGGGCTTAAGTGTTGATGTCGAATTAAGCGGCGTTACCAACGCACCGGACGAACCGAATACTCTTTTTGTTACCAACTCCAATACACAGATTGCTGTAAATATGAGAAACGGTGCAGGTCTCGGTGATGACGATGCGTTCCTCACCCAGGCAAATTATGATAGCGTAGCATCCTCCGGCGGCATGGTGCTTCAGGTTGGTGCAAACGAAGGTCAGACCATGGCATTTAACATCGGTGACATGAGTGCGGCAGCTCTCGGCGTCAGCGGTAACAACGTGCGTGTAGACAAACAGGATCGTGCATCTTCCGCTATTACCGTAATCGATAAAGCAATCGAAAAGGTTTCCAAGCAGCGTTCCACCTTAGGTGCTGTACAGAACCGTTTAGAGCATACCATCGCAAACCTGGATACTTCCGCAGAGAACTTACAGCAGGCAGAATCCCGTATCCGCGATGTGGACATGGCAGCAGAGATGGTGGAATACAGCAAGTACAACATCCTCTCCCAGGCGTCCCAGTCCATGCTGGCTCAGGCAAACCAGTCCACACAGGGTGTACTTTCCCTCTTACAGGGCTAATTTCTCCGAATCATTCGGATGTAAATACCTTCTCCTTCCGAGGATGTCGCTTCCGGTTTTCCGAAGGCGGCATTCTCTTTTTATGTCCATAAATTCATTTACAAAACTATCTTCCTCTCCTATGCTTTGACATCAACTTTCTTATAACCTTGTTTCTTTCTGAAAAAGCCGTTTTCCCTTCTCTAATTTTCAAATTTCTATAGCTTTTTCGATACATCTGTGATAGAATACTAATCAGGGGCAAACTATATAATGTACGGAGGTTATTTATGGAATACAACGAAGAATACTTTAAAAAGCAAGCCAATAAGTGCACGCTTCTCATGTGGACCATTATTAATGTCATTCTCACGGTACTGTATATTATCGAAGTATTGAAGGGCGGCCGGACCATCCCGTATCTCGCAGTTTTTTTATGTGTCTGCTGGCTGCCGCATATTGCAGGTCTTCTGATCTTAAAAATAAAGGGTGGAAGTACCGTCCTTTACCGTGAATTTGTTTCCATCGGTTACGGAATCCTTTTCGTCTTCGTTCTGATGACCACCAAAACAAATGTTACATACGGTTATATTTTTCCGGTGGCCTGTCTTCTTATTCTTTATAAAAACAAGGAGCTGTTAATTCGTTGCGGTATTGCAAACATTTTGGCAATCCTGGCTTATCTTGTGAAGATTCATTTTACTACCGGCTTTGATGCCCACACCATTACCGACGCAGAGATTCAAATCGGTGTTACGGTTCTTTGTTATCTTGCCTATGTCCTGGCTATTTCGCATATGCAGAAATCCGACGGTGCAATGCTAAATTCCGTAAAAGCCGACTTAGAGCGTGTTGTACGTACCATTCAACAGGTAAAAGGTGCCAGCCACTCCATCGTAGACGGTGTTACCGTGGTCAGCGAGCTCTCCGATGAAAACAAAGACAGTGCCGACCTTGTGGTAAACAACATGGAGCAGCTTTCCGATGATAACAAAATTCTTCAGGAGAAAACCCTCTCTTCTCTGGATATGACTAACCAAATCAGTACTCAGGTAGAGAACGTAGCTGCCATGGTACAGGAAATGGTAGCTCTTGTGGAGGAATCCGTTTCCCATTCACAGACCAGTTCAGAGCAGTTAACGGATGTGGTAAACTCCACAAATGAAATGGCATTACTTTCCTCCGAAGTAGAACAAATCTTACAGGAGTTTAAAAACGAATTCGAGATGGTTAAGGCCGAAACCGGCACCATCGAAAAGATTTCCGGTCAGACAAACCTTCTCGCTTTGAATGCCTCCATTGAGGCAGCCAGGGCCGGAGAGGCCGGCAAGGGCTTTGCCGTAGTTGCAGACGAGATCCGTGACCTGAGTACCGGTACCAAGACCTCCTCCACCAGTATTATGAATGCTTTAGCAAATTTGGAGGTCACCGCCGAGCGGATGACCGATTCCATTACAAAAACGTTACAGTTAATTAATGCAACCTTAGACAAGATTACCCAGGTAGATACCAGCGTGGCACGCATCGCTACCGATGCCGCACGCTTGGGAGACAACGTTCAGGTTATCGATACCGCAATGCAGGAGGTGGAAGCTTCCAACCGCAACATGGTAGATAACATGAACCAGGTAACCGCCGTCATGGGTGCAATGACCGCAAGTATCCGGGAAGCAGATGACAGTACCCGGATCATGCGCAGTAAATATGCAGAAACCTCCGCAAACGTTTTGTCCATCGGTAATATTGTCGGCCAACTTATGGGTGAGCTGGGTGCCGGCGGATTTATGACTACAGAAGATATCCATGCGGGTATGTATTTTACATTAGAAGAAGTAGAAGGCTCCACAAAAGAATACAAGCAACGTGTATCAAATGTCAGAGGGACTACCATTTATGCCAAGGTACCTAACGGCCTGCATACGATTTCCTCGTCAGCCGTGTATAATCTTTCTGTCATCGTAGACAACCGTATTTATCGGTGGGAATCCATCGGCGTTGCAATCAAGGACGCTATGCTTACACTTACCGTAAACGGCAATCCGCAAGTAGTTAACCGCAGAAAATATCGTCGCGGACCGCTCTTTAATCAATGTCACTTTACTATTGACGGCTCGGCTATCCCATATATCGGCACCATGGTCAATATCAGTGCCGGCGGCTATTCCTTCTTTTCGGATGCGGAAGAATTGAAGGATGCAAAAGGCAAGCTCATAGAGTTGGAAATCGATGACTTCCCGCTGTTAGACGGCGAAGAACTGAACGGTACCGCCATCCGCGTGACCGACAACAACGGCGTTTATATCGTAGGCTGTCGAATGTTATCGGATAATCCGGATATCGATCGTTATGTAGAGACAAGATCCCCACAATAACCGGCTTGTATCATCACTAATTTACAACAAACTCCTCTATAAAAAGCCAAAGGGCTACGCAACATTTTGCGTAGCCCTCTCTTTACTTCTGACCATATTCTATTCAAAAATACGAACGTTCTCCTTTTCCAGCTTTTCCGCAATCCGAACCAAACTCTCGAAGTCTCTTAACAGCTTCTTTGATATCTCCTCGGAGCGTTTTAAGAAGTCTCTTGCCACGTTTGTATTACCGCTCTTTAACGCCGTAATCGCCTTATCACCGTTTGCATGGAACTCCTTATGCTGATCTCTGATTTCTCTCCAAACAGTTAAAATTTCCGGATTTTTCGGTTGCACCGCATAATAAAAATGTCCGAATGCACAGCGATGATCGTTGGTCTGTAGAGGTTCTGCCTTACCGTTCTCAATCATATGCTCCAGTTTCTCGAGCCAGCTTCTATGGGCATCGATTGCACCTCCTACGCTCTCGATAAATACCCGGTTACTCGGCATATAAAACGCATCCAGTGCCATCTTACCAAGCTCACGGTTCGTATCCTTTAAACACTCCTCAATGGTAATCATCGGCTTAACCACTTCGCCCACGCTTGCACTGACTTCTTTTAATACCTCAACATCTCTCGTCACTTCGGAAACCTTCTCATCCAACTGTGCCGCCTGATTCTCTACTTCATTCATGGAGCTGCTGATTTCCTCACTGGTAGCCGCAATATTGGTAAGGCTCTCGTTAATTTCCTGCAAACGCTTTCTGTTCTCCACATTACCGTCTACGATTACCGAAAGATTCTCGTTAATCTGATGTAACGCCGTCACCGTAGTTTCTACGCTCTCCGCACTCTGCTGGGATGCGGTACGGATATTGGTAACAAACTCTGACATATTACTGGTCAAAGCCCTCGTCTCATCTGCAAGCTGACGAATCTCGTCCGCAACCACCGCAAAGCCTTTCCCGGCTTCACCGGCTCTGGCTGCCTCTATTGATGCATTCAGTGCCAGAAGATTCGTCTGACCCGAAATTGCGTTGATGGAACCGATAACCTCCTGCATCTGGGCTATTACCTTAAGCAAAGCGGACATATCACTCTGCATCTGCTTGGAATCGGTCTCCGCATCCTTTGAAAGCTTCTCGATACTGAGCACATTCTCTTCACTTCTCTCAATGGCCTGCAGGCATTCCATCGTATTTCCGGAAATCTCGGTAATGGACTGCGCCAGCATATCGTGAGCCGCAGCCACCTGCTTTGTCACCAATGCCGCCTCTGCGGAAATATGGTTCAAATCCGACGCTGACGAAAGCAAGCTATCACTGAGCTCATTTAATTCCTCCACACGATCGCTCACCTGCAAATCCAGATTACTGATGTTCATGGCCGATGTCATGGTATTGGTCAACACGCCCTCAAAAGCTGTTCTTCCCTTTAACAAACGGGTATGTATATTTACCAGTTCCGGACTACCTCCTGTATTCTCCGCCTCCCTGAGGCATGTAATCGCATCAATAATCTTCTTATCTTTTCCTTTTCCCAACATAAGCAGTTCCTCCTTTGGTTCTGTAGCGGCTCCGCATTTCGTTCCACCCGCGCTTTGCGTTACCCTTACAGATAGTATACCACTTTTCATGCAAAATGTACAGAATTTTCCTCTTTTTTTATAAATCCACAGACTTCTTTCCTTTACCGGCAGCAATTGGAAGATTATAACACTCAACACTGCTGCTCAAGCGCGGGCATGTACGCACGCAA
The DNA here is from genome assembly GCA_045596385.1 of Lachnospiraceae bacterium. GTDB lineage: Bacteria > Bacillota > Clostridia > Lachnospirales > Lachnospiraceae > SIG307. The sequence goes on along the minus strand of JAZOCC010000024.1, from coordinate 173,847 downwards.
AAAGGGCCCCGACGTCACCGACGAGGCCCAAACCATCAAGTCGTTTATATTTTTACATATAAACCAGCGCAAACTTCAATACAAACAGAAGCGCGATAATCGTTACCACAATATCCTTCTTCTTATACTTACCGGTGCAAAGAGCAATCAGTACGTAAGAAATTGCACCGATACCGATACCGTTGGAGATGGAGTAGGTCAGCGGCATCATAACGAGGGTTAAGAATGCCGGAACCGCAGAAAGCATGTCCTCCATGTCAACCTTTGCAAAGTTCTTAAGCATAAGAACACCTACAAAAATCAATGCCGGAGCGGTAGCGCATCCCGGAACAATGCTTGCTACCGGGCTAAGGAATAAGCAAACCGCAAAGCATGCGGATACAACCACACCGGTAAGACCGGTTCTTCCGCCTTCCGCAACACCGGAAGCGGATTCAACGAAGGTAGTAACGGTACTGGTACCGAAAATAGAACCTGCCACCGTACCTACGGAATCTGCTGTCATCGCCTTATCCACGCGAATCGGGTCACCGTTTTCGTCAAGCATACCTGCCTGTGCACTTGCACCGTACAGAGTTCCTACCGTATCAAACATATCCACCAGACAGAAGGTGATAATCAACATAATCGCATTGAACAGACTTCCCACATGAGCTCCGCTAAATGCCTTTGCCCAAGCCTCACCGTCAAACAATCCGGTAATACCTACCGCACCGAAATCCTTGAACGCCTGTCCAACACCGGAAATGTCAAAGCTCGGCGTCTGCATGGTAAATACATAGTAAAGAACGGTAGATGCCGCAATACCGATGATAATATTGCCCTTCACTTTTAACTTGTTCAAAATAGCAATGATGATAAAACCGATAAATGCCACCAATGCCGGAGCAACCTGCGTTACCCAGTCGCCATCTTTAATATTAACAAACTGCACCAGGGTATACTGATTCGCCTGAATAAGACCGGCATTCTGCATACCGAGGAATGCAATAAACAGACCGATACCGGCTGGAATTGCTTTCTTTAAGCAATCCGGCATCGCCTTTGCAATATACTCTCTCAACCCCGTAATACTGAGAACCAGGAAAACAATACCGGACAAGAAGATGATAACAATGCCGGAATGATATCCCGTCATCACGTCTTCACCTGCGAAGAATGCGCCGGATACGAAACAGGTACAGAAAAACGCATTCAGTCCCATACCGCAGGCCAACGCATACGGAAGCTTCGCATAAAGTGCCATCATCAATGTACCTACAATGGCACCGAGAATGGACGCAATATAAACCGCATTCCAGATCTGTCCCAACTTGGAACCGTCAGCACCGAGTGCGGCAAGCCAGCCGTTTGCACCTTCTGCCGCCACCTGATTCGGATTAACAAATACGATGTACGCCATGGCAAAGAATGTGGTCAAACCTGCCATAATCTCGGTACGTACTGTGGTATTGTTCTCCTTGAGTTTGAAAAACTTCTCCATTTTTTCAAAACCTCCTCTACAAGAAACTAGTTTTCAGCTACATGATAATTTTACCACTTTCTATGAGAAAAGTCTATTTGATTTTTACTTTTGTTCAAAGCGGAACCTCGTGACCTCCGGTCACAAGGTCGCTTCGCTCCACGCATAACTTCGTTCAAAGCGGAACTTCGTGATCTCCGGTCACAAGGTCGCTTCGCTACACGCATAACTTCGTTCAAAGCGGAACCTCGTGACCTCCGGTCACAAGGTCGCTTCGCTCCATAAGAGAATAGAAAAACCCATGTACTTACAAGCAAGCTTGCAGTACATGGGTTTTTTATTCTCTTACTCCGCTTTGTACGGATATTAGTCAAGAGTGTACGGCATGAGTGCAAGGGCAAGTGCCACCTGTACCGTGTACGCACCACACCTAAAAAAAGCCCTTTGCTTCACGCTTTTTCCACTTGCTTTTAAAAATCTCCCGTACCGTGTACGCACCTTTGTGCACAAAAAAGTGTGCCAAAAAGTGTGCCATCCCCCCAAAAAAGCCAAAAACAGGAGCAGATTTTTACCTCTGCTCCTGTCCCATTTTAAACCAATTTATAATCCATATTCTTCATCGCATTCGCCAGTTTTTCATTGCTTATATGGGTGTAAACATTGTATGATGTTTCAATTCGTGAATGTCCCATAATCCTCTGATGTACCGTCGGATGCACTTCCGCTTCCGCCAATCGGGTACTAAACGTATGCCGGAACTTATGAGGAGTTATCCCCTCAATCACAACCGCCGTTCGCCCTTCTTCCTCTGCCCTTTTAGCCTCCCATTCGTTCGCATGTTTTATTATGCATCTAAGAACCCTACAAGCGGCTTCATGGGTGTACGGAAACCCTTTTGTTGTTGTAAACACAAAGTCACTGTAACCATCAATTTCAATGTCACTTCTGATATTTAAGTCCGTTTGATACTGTTTCTGTAAAAGAAACATTTCTCTCATTTCCTCTGATAACGGAATCTCACGAACACCGCTTTTCGTTTTAGTCTTATCTATGTAGAACTCACAGTGTCCATTGCCTCTGTTGCGATAATTGATACCATGATTCACATGTATATAATCGTCATCTATATCCGTCCACGTTAATCCGTTTATCTCGCCCCATCTCATTCCGGTAAGAAGCATCAACTTCACCATCGGTAAATAAATATGATATCTCGTTTCCAGTTCAAGAAACTCAATCAGTACACGGCTCTCTTCCCACTTGATAGCTTCTTTCTCTACCTCTTCCCTCGGAATCTCTTTCATAATGCCCATACACGGATTCGCCAACAACATTCCGTTATATAACGCCTCCTGCAATGCATTATACAATAAGCTATTGATTGAACCTATCGTTGTGTATGCCAAGTTTTTTTCTTTTTGAATTTGCTTATAGTGTCTTACAATCTCAATACGTTTGATATCCTTAATCTTTGTTCGTCCTAAAGCGGTTCCTCGTACGTACCAGTTGTAGTAATTCTGTATGTTTTGCCACGTACTGTCTCGTACCTTATCCTTCTTATATGTATTGATATATAAGTCGTAAAACTTATCCAAACTCATTTTAGCACCGTCAATGTCAATGCCCTTCACTATGTCTGCCTCGACTTCCTTTATCATTTGTTTCAATTCAGTCAAATCTTTTGAAGACTTGTAAATCGTCTTCCCATTTTCCAATTTTCTTCTGTAACAGTATCTGCCCTCCCTCTCTCTGTAAGAAACACCCTTCGGTAACACTCTTCCTTTGTTGTCTTTTCTACTCATAAAATTGTCCTCCTTTATTTTTTGGTGGAGGGATGATAACGCCACACCCCTCCATGTGTCAAGCATAAAATCATGCACTCTCATTTTTTCCTACATTGCCTCTTGATAAGCAAACTCTCGTATCTTCTCTACGGAATACAGCAGCCGATTTCCGATTCGGACTTCCGCTTTGGCAAGCTCACCAATCTTCTGTGCATACCTCCTGCCACATCCTCCCAACAAATACTGCAACTGCTCCGTGTTTACTAAAATTCTGTCTGTAACATTTAAATTCATAGTCTTAACCTCCAATTCATAATTGTGTACTCTTTATTGATTCTGTTAACTTCTTCGGCACTTGAGAACGAATCAAAAATTCTTCCATATCCATTCCTGTGCCATCTCGCCTTTACTGCCACGACGATTCGCGCATGGTTTTGTAACTTCCTTAAGTATCTGGGCATTCCAATTCGGATGCGACAAAAGGTATCTGTCGTAAAGCCCGTTATATTCCTCTTGGTATCCACACAAAATACACTTTGCCCTCGCATCTCGAACACTTAAAAGCATTCTCACATGATCCGCATCACTCATTTCAAAATAATAGCTCTTCACTGCTTTTCGTGTTCTATGAACATATGGACTGTCAATAAACATCACTGCTGTATCATCATTCTTATATTGTTCTATGACATCATATGCATCTCCTTGCCTTATCTCTGTCCCCAGTAGCTTCTTTCTTGCCTCTGTCAGTTCGTCAAAGATATGCCTTTGGTATCGTACGGTATCCATTCCTCTGCGATAATTCTTTCTTAAACAGTTATACGATTGTGTCACTAATCTATAAAAATAGATTGCCTTTTGCATTTCTGAACACCCTGTATATCCTGCCAATTCCATACGTTTTGCCGTCTTAAACTCATATTCGTCAGGTTCTAACAAGCTCAGTTGTTCAATCAGTTTCTCCCCCATATCACTGGAAAGCAACCGGATAAACTGAATAATTCCTTCTTCCATGTCGTTAACTATTGCACGTTCATATTGTTCTTTATCCAGTGACAAGAACACTGCACCACTTCCAAAGAAAGGTTCTATGTAAATCCTGCACTTTGGAATTAGTGCTTTTAATTCTTTTGTCATCCGTGCTTTCCCACCGTAATATGGATAGAGTTTAGCGCACGCCATCGTTCCTACGCTCCCATCGGCTTGAATTCCACATCAAACACCAATGCTCTATACTGTTCGCCTGTGCTATCAGTCAGTTTCTTCGGCAATCTATCATTGCCTTCATCCACCATTCCATGACTAGCCAACGCCTTTGCAAATTCCAGATGTTTCCATCCGGTATTTAACAACCGTCCCAATACATTATCCAGCTCGTCGTAGCGAATCTGACATTTTCCATTCACTATCTCATAATAGTCAGTTCTCTTATTTCTTCCAACATAGTCGCACACCTCTTGATGCACCATCCGAATATCCATTGCTGTTTTACTCCTAACTGCTTTTTGAGACCTCAAAATGTCAATTAACTGGTTCTGTATTTCTTCCATCTCATCGTCTTGCGTTTCAAACAACATCTCTGGAAAAACATCTGTTATACACTGCTTCGCTCTTCCTTTTCTCACTTCATTAGCAGTAAAACATCCTATCGAATGAATTACCCCTTCTTCATCAGCTACCCATAAAGAAAGCTTGCACTTTTTTGTCTTCTCATCCTCGATTTTTGTTCCATAAATACTCAAGTTCCTTTTGTTTGCAAAATTGCTAATAATCCGTGTCATACTATTGACCTCCTGATTTATTTTTTAGTAGGTTCAGCGCTGTTCCTTGGTTTGATTCTACCTCTCTATCCCCATTTTTTCCACAGGGTTTTTGTTCTCCAAAAATAGCATTTTCGTTTTATTTAATATGCATTTTGTTTCTTTTTCGTATTTTTACCATCCTTATGTTTTGTTTATTTGTAATTTTGTTTTGTTATATTTTATATAAATTTTTTTCTTCTACTGTAACTTGCATAATGTTTCTGTTATTTAAAAAAAAATTAGCATACACGAACGTGTATGCCATTTTCTACTTGTTATTCTTTCCTTTATTTGCAATTTCCTTTATTTCATGATACCTTTTTATTGTTTTCAAATAATCCAAATGTGCTTCTAACATATCAATATGCCATTTCATCTCTTCCGGTTGATTTTCAATCTTGTCCCATACAGAAAACTCCATCGAAGAAATTATTTTTTTAAATACCTCCGCCGTCATCTCCCTTTTATATGCTCTGTTAAATCTAAAATAATAATATACTTTAAAAACATCTGTTTTTTCATCATACTTACGATTTAATTTCCCGTTCACAAAAAGTTCCTTCAGCCTCTGTTCTACCTTCCTTACTCTTTCTTCTTTTTGTTGAGGGCTCTCCATAAAAGGAAAAATATCCTTTCTGCCTCTAACTTTTTCTTTTATGGTCCCGCTTTCATCTATATACTTCTTTTCGTAACGTTCTGCCAACTTCTTATTTCTTTTACTTAAATAAACCTTCCAATCGTCGGGAGTCAATGAATCTATTTCAATATATCTCCCTTCCTTTACGGTACTACCTACCGCGTTAAAATAATCCTCGCTTAACCCAAACTGTTGAACCAAATCACGTACTCGGTTTGGTGGCATTTCAAAATCATTTCCCTCCAGCAATCTAGACATTCTTTGCCTCGATGTATTCACAACTACAGTAAAATCTAAATACTTCTTTTCTTCTTCAGAATCAAGCTTAGATATGAATGAAAAATCATCTGACCGTTCTTTCATATGGGAATATATGTACCGCATAATAAAATGGTTAACAATCACATGAAAACCATTGTCTCCATTCACCATATATTTACTGTGTTTCCTTTCCGCTGCCATATAAACCCGTTCCTCCGTTTCGTTCTATCTAATTATGATTTTAGCTTGTTTTCAAATGATGTGCAACTCCTTTTTGCTATAATCTTATACCACTAGTTCCTGTATAGATAAAATATTTTCTTTTATATAACATCCTTCGTATTTCGTACCCTGTGAACCTCCTGCCTTTCTGCACCAAATCACTCGAAACCTCGTTCAAAAATCTCACTGCGACACCCAATTGATTCGTTTTTTCCATACCCCTTCCCCATCTCCTTTGGCTCCACAATACGGAAACCATTGATTTTTACCACTTTTCGCCCAAATAAACATCACTTTTATTTTTTAACCTCCTGTTTGAATTTTTCTTCAACCCAGCTTTGAAATATTTCTTTAATTTTTCTGCACCACTTCCGAATTTAGCCTGATCCGATATTTGCCACTCCGCAAAAACTTAACCGGCACTAACCCCCATTCCTGCACACAGTTTTCTTTTTATCTGTGAAACAATTTTGTAACTAGTTCTGTTTATGTCATAATTCACTATTTTTAGGGTTTTGCTTCTACTGTACATTTCTACTCTCTACTGCCATACAAATTAACTGACGCCAACATAAACACCATTATCCTGCCATCTCTTCTTACATATTGATATAAACTGCTTCAGTGCAGAAACTGTTCTGCTGTAGAAATTTCCATCATGGTCTTCATAATCAGCTCCCCAGTCCTCCCTCTGTTGTAACATTCTTAAATCTGCCAACTGGTTTATGTCATCAATAGTCGCTAACCTCACATTGACACTATTTCTACCAATTAAGAACCTTCTACCTCGCATAGAATACCCCTCCTTCTATTCCTATATTGCACCACTAAACTTTGATTCTGTCTCCTCGTAACTGTAGGTGCAAGTTGTCTCTGTTTCCTTTTCTTTATTATTGTATGCAATCTTAAGTACACAGCTTACAAAAAGTACTGTAAGTAACAGAGCTATTACTACAGCCTTAATCATAAGTTCTTCTGTACGTTCAGGATTACTCAATGTATACCAACCCCTATCTCATATTGTCATATCCGTACACATACAATTCCGGATGTGTTTCCTTCTTCCAGTATAAGTCCTCAATTATATCAGAAAGGTACTGGTTTTCCTTTAATGTGAAGTGAGATACCGGATTGTATTTTTCCACGTGCTCCAGTGATGTCTTAACATCGTATCTGTCCTTCAAATGCTCCAACCACTCACTAAAATTTGAAATATGACTGTTATCTCGTAGTACAAAGCGACCAAACCATTGTTGCTTGATAAGCTGGCGTTCCTTTTCACTCAACCATGGTGAATTATCCGGAGTGACTACAACAAATGGCATTCCAGATTCTTTTAACGCTTGAAGCACACAATCATGGTTTGCCACAAAGATGAAGTCTACCGTTCCAATCTTAGACTTAATATGTTCAATGTATTTCTCAACCCAATTTGGCTCTTTCTCAAACTTACTGCTGTCACTGTCCAAGAAAGAGAAGTGCTTCCTTTCAGTTACAGTATTAAACATAATCCAATCCTGCTCGTTAAACAGATATGTTTTGCCACAGCCTGCAAATGCACTGATAATCATTGTTTTCATAATATACCCTCCTTCAAATAAGAGGCTGACCACGCATTATGCAGTAATCAGCCTCTTTGATGTTATTGTTTACTTTAATCCAAGTCTTGCTTTTGCGGATGCAATCTCGTTACTCGAGAAAGACTTAGGACAGTTCGGAATAATCATAGCTGCTCTTTCTTCATCAGATACATATAAGTCCTTATCATCTGCATCATAGTAATTAAACTGTTCTCCTTTTAGAGCACCTTTGCTCAAGAACTCCTTATCAGAACTTAAGAAAGTTCCCCAGGTTGCGTCCATGTGATACTGAACACCATCTAGTACAACAATGTTCCACTCATGCCCATTACCACCTGCGATGTGATTCTCTACACCAGCTCTGTTAAGCAAATATCTTACAGAAAGTGTGTATCCGTAACATGCTGCTCGACCATTCAACATTGCTTCTCCAACAGTAGTAATGGATTCTCCTTGAAGGAATTTGCCGGCATAAGTTGTATCATTAACATTCTTGGTGACCCAGTCAAACACTAAGAGTGTGTACTCTAAATCACTAAGCTTGCCATACTTCTTCTCCCAGCCACTTACTAAACTGTCCACGAGAATATCTACTTCGCCTCGTAATTCGAAAAGATGCTCTGGCATCTTTCCTTGAAGCTTGATTCCACCATAATTACCCCAGATACCGTTGTCACCAATATAGGTAAGCTTCTTCGGTAAGGTGATGATTGCATCTTCTCCTAGCTCTAATGCATTGAATGCAAATGCACCAATACGTGTAATGTTATCATGCAAAGTAAGCTCCTTGATAACGCAGTCCTTGAATGCATTATCCGGTACCTTCGTCATTTCCTTCGGAATTACTACATTGTCAATTGCACATTCTTGGAATGCATAATCTCCAATATAAGTTACACTCTGTGGTAAACTCTTAAACTTTGCATCCGTAAACTCAAATGCACTCTTACCTACATATTCCAATGCCTTTGGTAAAGCAGTATTGGTAATCTTACACTCACTAAATGCTCTGTTTCCAATATAGGTGATGCTGTCTGATAATGTTACAGTGAAGCTCTTTCCCTTTACATCAAATGCACCGTCCGCAATCTTTGTAACCGGAATACCGTTGATTTCAGATGGAATGACGATGTCGGTCTGTGTAGCACCGGCTACTAAACCTGTAACCACATACTCGCCATCCTCAAGTTCCATTGCAAGGTACTCGTGAACATCTAATCCAGATGGCTTCTTCTCAGAAACCTGTCCACCAAACACAAAGTATTCCTTTGTCTCATTGAATTTTACCTTGTAGATGTTCCATTCAGGATAGTAAGCTACAGCAGTAAGCTCCTGTCCCTTTTCTAACTGATTTCTAAATACTGTATTCTTACTGAAGTCATTGTTCTCTGCATGCTCAGTGATTACAGTGAAGTATGCGTCTTCCAGTACAGATGCAATATTGATATCTCTTTTTGCATCAGCTGCAAATGCAGTTGTCTTTGTATATAAGGTCTTATTTACCTCATTATACTTTGGACAACCGTTTTCAGAAAATGAGGTCCAAAAGTCAACACTGTAGTATCCAAATTGTTCATCGTAATTGATAAACTTTGAATCGATTTCTCCCGGCAATCCGAGTTCCTCTGTGATTAGCTTATAATTCTTTGCGTTCTTGTTAACGTGCTTTCCCCAACCACTTGTCGGCTTCGGTGTTGCAGTTGCCTTAGGAACTGCTGTTGCAGTTGCCTTAGGCTTGCTCGTTGGCTTCGGAGTAGCTGTTGCTTTCGGCTTTGCAGTAGCAGTCGGCTTCGGAGTAGCTGTAGCCGTAGGCTGTACTGTTGGCTCCGGAACTTCTGTCGGAGTATTTTCTGGTTCCTCAGTTACTACCGGAGCTTCTGTCGGTGTCGGAACAACCGTTAAACTAAATGCCGGTGTAACCTCAGGTTCCTCTGTAACTTCAGGTTCCTCAGTAACCTCAGGTTCTTCCGTAATGACCGGTTCCGGTGAAAGAAGTGGAACTTCTGTAACTTCCGGTTCATCTGTCGGAACTACCGTATGTTCAACTTCCTGTGTCGGCTCCAACACTTCATTTGTCGGTTCTCCGACCCCAACCGTAGGAGCTACCGTTACTGTTGGTGCCTCGTTTCCAATCTCTACCGGCATCTCGTTACATCCGCCTAATACAGATGCTAACAAGGTAACTCCCATAACTACTTTCATACTTCTCTTAAAGAAATTCTTTTTCATATGTGCCTCCATTTCTTCTGACATGTACATCTATTATATATTCTACCGCACAGTCTGTCTTTTTTCAAGCAGTGTACTGTAGATTTTCAGAATATCCATTCATAAAGTTGAACCTCCCTTATCTATCCTGCAACTTCTTTTTATATATTGATAACCCGCCGCCTCCCCATCCCTCTATTGCACCCTCTTTCTTCTGTCCATGCTTTCTGTCACTGTCATTGTTCTCTCCAATGAAAGTCCAACAGCACAGTTGTACTCCACCATTGCTCTACAATTTTGCATATAAATGTTCCCCCTCGAGAGAATGCACTTATATTTAGGTAAACTGTTCAAAAAGAGGTAGGATATTTTTTCCGTTCTGCATCTATCCTTAATTGAAAGGCAAACGAATATCTCCAACTGAGAACAAAAAGGAGAAGGAGAAGTCATCTGCCGACCTCTCCTTCTCCCTGTCTCCCCATTTTCAAAATTCTGGTATTTTTGGTATAGCTAATTTTTATACCGCTTCTCCCTCCATTTGCCTTTGTCCCTCAAATTCCTCCACACGCCTATAAAATGTGGCTCTCGACACCCCCAAAAGTTTTGCCGCATCTGTGACACTTATTTCATTTCGTGAGTACTTCTCGTAGATGCGGTTAAACTCCTTTTCGTCCAGTTCCTTACGAGGTCTTCCGTTCTTCCGTCCTTCTGCCTTAGCTAGCTCAATTCCTTGCCTTTGTCTTTCTTTAATATTGATACGTTCAATTTCAGCCAACTGGCTCATGAGTACTAAAACCAATCTTCCAACAGGGCTGTCACCGTCAATATCCATATCCAATAGACGAAGTTTAATTCCCTTGCTATGTAACTCGTCTATAAGAACTATTATTTCCTTGCTGTTCCTTCCAAGTCTGTCCAAAGACAATACAACCAGTTCATCCCCTTCCCTTAAGCACATCAACAGTTTTTGCAAGCTCGGTCGGTTCATATCCTTTCCGCTCACCTTGTCACTGAATATATTCTCATCCTTCACTCCGTCCTGTAACAACCGCTCTCTCTGCCTGCCTAAATTCTGTTCTGTCGTACTTACTCTTTCATATCCGTATTTCATACTCTGTTCTTCCTCCTTGTAACTAGCTCATTTCCTGCACATCTCTCAAAAGGTATACCTTACGAGACATCTCGAAAGTTTCTCTCATAACCCTTTTGTACATAGTTCCGGTCAAAAATTCCGGTCAATCTCGTAAGGTCGTTTCACAACTACTCAAAACAATTACCTGTTCAATTTTTGGCCTTTTTGGTATTACACTAAATCAAACGTATCCTTTACATACTCTTCGAACAGCTTACCGATATTTGCAATCAGCTCCGCATTCCTTGCAACTGATGCCTGCGGACTGGTGACAAAATGCCCCAGTGCCGTCCCCGTCGGAACGAATATTACGGTATAACATTTTCTGTTTTGTACAACATCGACATACTTTCGCCTACTTATCTTCATTCTGTTTGCCCTCCTTGATACATATCATACTTTGGTGTACCGTCGCTGTCACCAAATTGCCAAACAACTGCTCTACCGACAATTGCTCGACACCTTCCGTCTCTATTCGGCATTCAAACTTTATTCTATGTGTTCGTTTTCCATCCTCTTCACCGTTTAGATATCCACCAACCACATAACATTGACGATTACTTAAAGCCATCCCCTTCCCTCCTTTCTTTTAATGAAATCAATATAAATAAAAATTATACTTGTATTAGATTTCATTGCACAAAAAGACGCTTCCACTCCGTTTTTTCTTCGTATCTACCTAAATAAAAAGGACAGACTATTTTTATCGTCTGTCTCCGCATTTCAAAAAACTGTATCGATACTGTCCTAAAACATTTCACTGCTCGTTTTGAATTCGTCCACATTCAAAATCCCCCCTACCTCAAAACCTACCACACATAAACCCAAACACTTCTAATCCCTCTCAAACCCTCTTCTTTCCCCTCAGAATCCGTTTTCGTCCTAAACCCTAGTCTCTTATCCTTCCAACACTTGAATTTGTCCAAAAACCCGTTTAAAACCTTCCCTTTAATCTACTCCACTTAAGCAGTGTCAACCCCTATTTCAAAAAACAGGTGGCAAGTAACTGTTTCATACTTGCCACCTAAACCAAACCCAATATTATTTTAAATTACGTACCGCTTACTCATTTGCAAACAATTCCGTAAGGTCTGCAACCGACTGCTTTGTGAATATTCCATTACCGTAACCATAGCCAAGAACATCGCGCATATCAATCTTTCCGTCCGGATAAACTGCTACAAATCCACTGTTCTCCGCAGTTGACATAGAATCGTAAGCATACCACTCATAAACCTTTGCCCCATCTTCCGTAGCGTCTACTTCACTGAACATGTAGAAACCACCCTTTTCATATCCGTTCGCATAATACATACGGTAGTATTCGGATTCTTTGTAGTTACTCGGAAAATTCTCGATTGACCACTTCATTTCCTCGGCATAATCAGCAGTAAAGGTTGCATCAATCCATGCATAATCCACACTGTCCAGTCCGTTTCTCGGAATACTTAAATACTTTAGGATGCTAGCCTTGATATCATCAATGGTTACTTCCTTCTTCGGAGCTTCTGTCGGAATCGGAGTTGCCGTCGGAGCAGGAGTTGCTGTCGGCTCCGGTGTTACCGTCGGAACAGGGGTTGCCGTTGGCTCCGGTGTTGCAGTCGGCTCCGGTGTTGCGGTCGGTTCTGGCGTTGCGGTTGGCTCCGGTGTTGCGGTCGGTTCCGCTGCCTCCGTCGGTTCCGGTTCTTCTGTCGGTGTCACTGCCTCTGTCGGTTCTACCTCTTCCGTAGGTGCTACGGTTGCCGTTGCTTGCGGCGTATTGGTTGCTTCTGTCATATCAACATCCGTATTATTCTGACAGCCTGCCAGTCCAAGCATGGTAATCACTGCTACTACTGTTAAAAATCTCTTTTTCATAAGTACCTCCTTATTTCGCTTATACTGCAATTCTACAGCACATTACATATTTTTTCAAGCATATATACTGTATTTTTTCAGAATATGAATTCCGTCAGCATATAAATATAATTATAATACAGAGATTTCATTGGAAGGAGGTTGCCTCACATGATTAGTTATGCTCCGCTTTGGGAAACCATGAAGGAAAAAGGTGAATCTACCTATACCCTTATCACCAAACATGGCATTGACCGTAGAACCATTCATAAACTAAAACATAATGAGAACGTAACCACCCTTACCTTGGAAAAGCTTTGTCGTTGCTTGAATTGCACTGTACAAGACGTTCTTTTCATTTCTCTTGACGATTAAATCAACAACTAAACATTCTCGTCTATAACGCCTATCACACCTTCCAACTGTCTTTTTACCATACATATTACACTATGCATTTCGTTTGTGTCTGTTTGCATTTCTGCTTCCAATCCCTTTTCTATTACCGAAAGCAAGTTTTTGATTTCTTCCAGTCTTATCCAGACACGCAACAACACATCACTGAGATTTTCTTTGTCCATCTTTTCACCACCTTCACATGAATCACAGTACATATTTTTCATCTGTTTTGAAATCAGTGAAAATCTCCTATCTCCTGCATCCGTCTATTTCATATACAGGAAAAGGGAGCTTACGCCCCCTTAATCCGATACTTCCTCCACCTTTTCTTTTGTCAGTGGTGCAACCTCAATTTCTCCATTGACCAGTTTTGCACCACCGCTGATAATTGCCATTTCTAACAGAGTCTTCACTTTCTCTGCGTTGAAGGTCGTTCTTTCATACCGTGAAGAAATCACATCATACACCGTTTCCTGCTTTACCTTCCGACTGCCAATCACAATATAGAACAAGTTCGCCAAACAGTCACTCTCAACCATCGGCGTTAACGAATTGATGTGTACCTTATTCATCATGTTCGTCGTGAAGAACCCTTCATCAAAAACCAAGTCACCGGATTCTTCCGCAAGTCTCAATCCGTATACTTCCTCTGTCCCCAGTCGGATCGCATCCTTTAACTGCTTCGATGTAAACTCAACCACTTCTCCTTTCGGTAAGGAGTACGCCTCCCACCCTAACTCTCTGTTACCCAAGCTCAATTTGTTTGTTACTACAAGTTTTCTGCACATAGTCTGTACCTCCGTTATGATTTATTTGCAAGCTGTTTTCCCTTGCTTCTCCTATATCATAACGCCTTGGTTTTGGCTATGTCTGTGGTGGTAATAGCCAAAGATGATACATGAAAATTGTGGAGTTTGTAGAAACTAGAAAAAGAAGGTATATTTCATCCTTCTTCCTCTTCTAAGTATATTCTATTTCCATATCGCAGAAGAAACCTCATACTTTCCCAATATATCCTTTGAGACAATATCTGTTTGTTCCAGATATTCTAAACACCCAATTATATAATCTTTTGAAAACCTTCTTGCTTTATCCTCTGACCAATCTCTAAAAAGCTGTATTACCTCTGCCTCAGATATATGTCCATTTCTTTGAATAATAAATAATGCCGTCGCAACCCCCTCTAATTTCTTGTCTGTTGAAATTTTGTTAATATACGACGTCGCCTTTTTAACAGCTGGAATTAACTTTTCTAACTTCTCTTCCGTTTTTTTACTACATATTACCTTATACACTTGCTCGTAAGTGTCCTTTGAATTTGTCAATCCATAAAATTTCTGATATTCATTCAAGGACTTTGCCACAATATCTATTGAATGAGCGTATGGACCATACTTCCACTTGTCAAATTTGAAATATTCTTCATCCAAAAAGTAATTAAGAAAATATCCCGCTTTCTGCAATCTCAACGAATTAAATCTTTGTAGGTGCAACCTTATCTGCAATAACACCAATCCCGAAACATTTATGTTAGGAGCTTGCACCGGTACTGCTTTGTAAGTAACAGATGGTTCAAATACTAAAAAGGTATGCGCTTTTGCTAAAACATTTAATTTTCTTGCAATAATCTCTTTTACAACGCTCCACTCCAAACCACCATTACCACAGCCTAACGGTGGTATAGCAATTACCTTTGGCTTATACTCTTCAATAAAGTCTACAAGTCGCTCTAGTCCTCTCTCCACATATTCTATTTTTGACTTCTCTCTCCACTTATCTTTAGTCGGAAAATTAACAATCCACACTCCGCCTTCATTATAGTAATGAATTGTTCCCACTTTCAATTTTCCAGTTTTACATGCCTTGACATAATCATTATTATTTTCCGGAAAACGCAACTTAAACTGATACGCAATTCCCTTTCCCATAAAACCTTCGCAATTGACAGTATTTACAAGGCAATCCGCATTAGAATCAAAGATATTTCCTGTAACAAATTCTATCATGATTGCCTCCTTTCATTACCCTTATGTATTAAACCAAACCTCTTGAACATTTATATATGGTGGCGGGAAATCCACCCCATACTCGCGCAAAATCTCAATTACTCTCTGCCTCACAGCCTCAGATTTTACATACATACACTGAAAATCCGTAATATAAATTGTTCTATCCGTAAGACACTCTGCCATCTTTACTTGCTTTGCATAACTATCTGTTCTATTTTTTTCTTGCAAAGTATCCCAATCAATTAGTTCAAATCCTTCATCATAATCGTATAACTGACACTCATTCTCTGAAAGAGGATGCTTAGGTAAAATTTTGTATCCATCCAAACGTGCTGTCTGTCTTCTGATACATAAATATATCATATCCTCTCCTCGATATCTATTCTTTACCGCCACATCAAAAGCCGAGTAAGGATGAAAGTGAAACGGTGTATATCTATCCAACCCCAATTCTTGTCTCTTAGAAATTATTTCAACATCCGCTATGTCTCCAAATCGAATTCTCTGTTGTATTACTTCTCTTCTTGGCAGCAACCCATATTCAATAATCGATTCTAAATTACTTAACTTGGTTAAATGATATAAAAGACTCTGATTTCTTGCTTCTTCAATCCCCATTTATTGCCTCCTCTTTAGCAACCTGTGCCTATTCCTAAGTCCCTCTATCATTCTGTCCAAATGTGATTATCTATTTAAAGTTTATCACAAATAACAGAATAAAACAATATCTGTCCTCTTTTATCCCAGATAAAAAAACTCGCCATCTCTCCTAACCGTTTTTCTTTTCTAGTTTGAAACATCCTCCCTAAAGTTTCAAATACAAATTCTTCATAGCCTCATGCTATTCCTCCATATTGTTTTCTGCTTGACGCATTTTCTCTCTCATCTCTTCCATTTGTTTTTTTGCAACATCTATTCTCTCAGCAGTAATCTTCTTATTATAACCATATACCCTTTTTATTAGGTCATACAACTCATATACCGCATAAACAAAATAGAAAATTCCACATATCAAATACCCAACGCCAACAACATATAACACATTATCCACTAATAATAAAACTTCTTCATTCGCAATTAGTGAGTCATCTAATCCCAGTACAAAAAATAGCGAAACCACAACTGATAAAATAAAAAACACAATGCTACTAATTATACGTCCAACTTTATCCATAATTATATCAGTATTTTTTATTTTTTCGATCAATTGCTCAGATGATAATCCTAATAACAATCCTAGCGCAGTAAAAGAAAAGCCAGCAAACACAGTGCTAATTGTTATATAATCTATCTGTTGATTGACTATCTCATCAGATTTTGGTATTTGTATAAATTTCCACTTAAGATTAACAATTCCAATAACAAGTAACAGAATAGAATAAACCACAAAAGATATTATTCTTTTCTTATTCTTCATAATCTCACCTTACCTATCTGATATTGTTCTTAATAACATAATATTTTGGTAATATGCCGCCTGCAATTTTTCACGATAGATTGATATCAAATCATTCGAAGAAAAATAGTACTTTTCCCCTTTAACCGTTGTAAATGCCGGTATATCAATTGGATAACTAAAATTTTCATCAAAGAAACTATAATCCTGCATTTTAATTCCAGGCGCTTTAGCTCTTACCTTGGCTTTATTATATCCTTCAAGCTTCGACCTAATACAATCAATGAGTCCTCTTGTCTCTTCTTCGTTATCCGTAATAACACTTCTCTCTATTCCCGACAACTTCATTGTCGCTTTCAATCCGCATCCCTGTACATCAAGAATCTCTCTAGCATTCCATCCAAACATCCGCTCCAATGCTTCTGCACTAGGCACTGGTACTTCTATCTCCACCTGTGATATTCTAGGCTCTTTTG
The DNA here is from genome assembly GCA_045596385.1 of Lachnospiraceae bacterium. GTDB lineage: Bacteria > Bacillota > Clostridia > Lachnospirales > Lachnospiraceae > SIG307. Next base: position 156,646 of record JAZOCC010000024.1, on the reverse strand, counting down.
CCTCGTATATCCTTGAAATACCATCAGGATTTGGAATCGGCATAAACTCCATATAATAACGTGTATTATACTTTGAAAAAAAGAAATTAATAATTCTATAGTTTGGTGCACTCTGTTGATTAACTATAGAAAAAATCCCTGTTTCATAGTCCAACAGTGCATATGTATATACCTCTATACCTTCTTTATCTTCACTTACTCCTTCTAAAACTCCAACTGGTTCATTTGTTGTGTAGTCACGGTGTAAATAGCCTCCAGACGGCTTTTGATTGCTGACCCTCATAAATAAGCAACTCTCTTTATACATAAATATATCTGCAACATAATGTAAATCATTCGTATTTGTCAAATCAAGCACCCAAAAATCATTTATTTTATTCGCATGTTGGTCAATGATTTCAATCATCAAGTTCTTAAGCTCCCTATAATCTCTATGCATATTATTCATAGATTCAAATAAATCAACAGTGAAAAAATTTACCTTCTTCATTAATAACTCTCCTTTCAGCCGTTAGTGTCCCACAATAGACTTCTTCATACGAATTAACTCTAACATTTTTAATCTATTTACAGTATACTCTTTATACGACATATTATCAATGCTTTTTTACAAAAAAACAAAAACCCCGTAACGGCCTACGCCATTACGGGGTTCTAAACTCTTTTAAAAAAGTGTGCCATCAGTGTGCCAAAACCACACTTCCGACCTCTGAAACCCTAGTAAATACAGGGCTTAGTCAAGAGTGTACGGCATGAGTGCAACGTGACGCGCGCGCTTTACAGCTACGGTCAATGCTCTCTGATGCTTTGCACAGTTTCCGGTAATTCTTCTCGGAAGAATCTTACCTCTCTCGGAAACGTATCTCTTTAACTTATTTACATCCTTATAATCGATGCCTGCGTTCGTCTTGTCTGCACAGAAAGCACAAACCTTCTTTCTTCTGCGAACTACACGTCTCTTAGCACCAAGATCTGCCTTATCCGGTCTTTCCATTTGGTTCTACCTCCTTATTCAAATCGTGCGGCTTTGCCGCTTCTTATCTTGTACTTCCTAGTTAAACGGAAGCTCTTCGTCGATACCGTCAGGGATATTCATGAATCCGTCACCTGCTGCAGACGGCTCCGGTCTTGCGCTCGGACGATACTCCGAACTCTCACCTGCCGCATTCTTGCTCTCGGCGAACTCTAATTCATCTACCATAATACGTGTTCTGTAAACCTTCTGACCTTCCTTGTTTGTGTAATTGTCGTTCTGCAGTCTGCCTACAACAACCATCTTCGTTCCCTTCTTAAGGTAGCGCTCCACAAACTCTGCCTGCTTTCCGAAAGCAGTGCAGTCAAAAAAGTCTGCATCCGGCTCACCGTCACGCTTAAAACGTCTGTCCACAGCGATACTGAAAGAACCGACTGCGGTAGAGCTTGCGCCCTGCGAATATCTGATTTCCGGGTCTCTGGTTAATCTACCGATTAAAATGACTTTGTTCATTAAGGAATTCCTCCTTTACTCCTCGTCCCGTCTAATGCATAAGAATCTGAGCACATTGTCCATAATACGAAGTCTGGATTCGATCTCCGCCGGAACAGTTGCCTCAGCATCGAACTGAATGAAGAAATAGTAACCTTCCTTCATCTTCTGGATTTCGTATGCGAGTCTCTTCTTGCCTGCGTCTTCAACGTTGGTAACGTTACCGCCGAATCTTGCAATGAGCTCCTTTGCTGCCTCAACAACAGCATTCTTTACGTCATCCTCGACTTTTGCATTTACAACTAAGGCTAATTCATACTGATTCATAGTTGCGTGCACCTCCTTCTGGTCTCCGGCCCTTCCCGTCACGAAAGAGCAAGGAATAATATTGTGTTTTGCATATCACAGTTTTTCATTATAACATAGGTTGTCTGGGAATGCAAGCACTTTTTACAAAACCGGCTTCCACGCTGCCGTCAGATAATCCAGATAGGTTCCGTCCCCCTTCGGCAGGAACTTACTGATGATACTTTTTCTCACAATATATTCCGTACCGTCCATGGTATAGGTATCGCAATTATGAAAAATCCACGGTTCTCCGCACCGTTCCCCCGCATACACCATCACGTGCCCCGGCATATGCAGAACCGTTCCTATGCCTAAGTCTGTAATAATTTCTTTCTTTTTTTCCGACGATACTCCTTCTAAATCCTCATATGCCGCCTGGTTCATGACCGCAAGCGTCTCCCCGCAGCTTCTCTGTTCCTCGGAATTTCGTGGCAGAAACAGTCCGAAGCAGGCAAAAAAGGCTCGTACCGTAGAGGAGCAATCCATCCCATCCAACCGTTCATCCCCCCAACTGTATGGAATATCTAACATCCGTTCCATCTGCAAACGCATCTGACGCTCCGTAAAGGGAAGATAATGCCGCACAAAGGCCGGCGCATCTCCTCTGCACCCGTATTCCAATTCTTTTTCAAATACCGGAAGCACCGTCCCCACACGAAAATATTGTCCGTCCCTGTACCGCCCGGATTTTATTACTACTTGATATTCCCGCGCCAAAGCTTCCACGTATCGTTCATAATGTCGTCTTGTACAAACAAAAATTCCCTCTTCTCTTACATAGCCTTCCGTTGCCTCGGAGCTCACATACATCCAACCGCCGTCCATCCGTTTTACCTGCACCGGTTCTCCGATGGTAAGCCGGCTTTCCTGCCGTCTGTCCCATACATCCCCCCGGTACTTCCGCAAAGGCTCCGGGGTCGGCTCTGTCCTCACACACACATTTCGAATCGCAATTCCGTACTGCATTGCCATAAATAAAAAACGATACCAAACCGGGCTTAATCACACCCGAATCGGTATCGCTCCTTCCTTTTTCTATTAGGTTATGTACAAACCGCTCGAAATATACCCCATCGACCTACAAAGCGAATGCAGTTCTCTTTACTGCTCCACCACATCGATTTCATGCTCGGTAAACAGTGCCTTCACCTCATCCCACGCCTTGGCAGCCGCAAAGTTATTCACCAGTACATAAGAATTCTCTGCTCCGTTTTCCGCCGTCAGCAACGCTTCGATATCCGCCAGACTCTTTTCCACACCGTCAATCAGGTACTGTCCCTGCTTTACTTCGATGGAAATCTCCTTTGTCTCCTTCTCCTCCGGGAGTTCCTCCTGATTCTCTACCGGGTCCTTCTGCTCTTCCTGCTGATTCTCCGCGTCGGAATTTACATTCGTGTCTTTTCCGAGACCGAGGCCGCCGCCTCCGCCCAGGCCCAGACCCTTTCCGCCAAAAAACGCAAGCAACGCAAGTATCGCTACTGCACCCACACCACCTACTACTTTACCTTTTTTACCTTTTTTCTTGTCCTTTGACATACCATTGCCTCCTTAGTAAATTTTTATCTTCTCCATAAAACAGGTTTTGGAAAAACTGCGCTCCAAATTCCTGATTGCTTCACCGATTACTTCCAAATCGGATTGTGAAAAATCCGCGTCGTCGTAAGCATACTGCACGGAACACCATACCACTTCTTCTGTGGCATCCCGCAACGCTCCCGACAACGCCTTTGTCATCTCCGTCACCTGTCCTGCCGCAAGCTCCGCCCGTTCTTCCTTTGATAAAGAAAAGTCATGCACCAGCACTACCGAGGTCATATAGGTCTTTTCCTCCTCAGTCCCGCCGGACCGGTAAATCCCTACCCGGACCTCCGGAAATCCTGTCTCCTCATTCCGTCCGGTTTCGCACAAAAGCAGTACCTTTGTCATCCGCTTAAGGACCTGCCCGTAGGCCGAAGTATCGCTTGCATCAAAATCCGTAATAATCTTCAGATAATCGTACTCCTCCAAAAGAGCCGTATGGTTCTCCAACAACACCTTAAGCTCCAGTTCCAAGTCCGCATTTTTCTGATTTACATCCGAAAGCTCCGCAAGCTTTTCGTTAAGTTCCGCAATCTTCTCTGCCGCTTCTTCCGCCTGTAACTGCTCCGCTGCCAACGCTTCTTTGACAGCTTCCGTTTCCTCCTTTGCCGCCGCATTGGCATTTACGGATGCCAGGCTCATATTACTGATCACCACAAACAGAAGAATCATAATGACATCTAACAGAGAAGTGAAATCCAGTATCAACTCTCTCTTTTTCATTCGTCATTCTCCTGTTTGTCCCGCTTGCCCGGGTTTAACAAAAACTCCATATGCTTCTCATTATCTTCGATTTTATAAGATAAGAAGGAATCCAGAAACTTAAATACCAACGCCGCCACAATGCCCCAGAACGTAGAGGTAAGTGCCGCAAAAAACGCACCCGTGGTCTCTGTCCCGATTAAATTTACCATCGGGATCAGGGAAATAACGGTACCCAGCATTCCAAGCAACGGAAACATAGTGGTAAAGTTACAGTAAAAGGCATAACTGCGATTCATCTGCTCCCGGTACTCCAATAGCTCGTTTACTGTCAGTTTCTTCCGTTCCGCTTTCGCAGTGCCCTTTATGGCCTCCTTCACATCCTCCGACAGATTCACCAGCTTGTCCTGGGCATTAAAATGGTAATAAACCCGGTTGGTCTTGCCCCGCGTATTCAGATACGCAAACACGTTACACACCGCCGCCAACAAAATCAGTCCGTCAAAGCCAATCAGATTATCCAGAAAAATCTCCAATACTTCGCCCATAGCAAATGCCCCCTGTCTCATTGGTAAAATGACACACCGCCCTATAAAGTGATTATACCATAATATAGAAAGATAAAGCAAATAAAAACGAAAAGTGGGGCTGCGCACTCCTCATGCGACAGCCCCATCGGTCTTATTTTTCAAAGTATTCCGCATACCACAGTCCGAAGCAGTACAGACACCACAGCTTTCTGGAGTAATCCTTCTTGCCTGCATAGTGAGCATCAAGAAGCGCTACCATTTCCTTTTCCTTAAAGAGCTTTGTCATATAAGGACGAAGGAGCACTTCCTTCACACGGTTATAATACTGTTCCTCACGAAGCCATACACGAATCGGCACCGGGAAGCCCAGCTTCTTACGCTCTGTAGAGGCCTTCGGTGTATTTTTCAGTGCCGCCAGACGAAGCGCCTTCTTCGTGGTATTTTTATCTACCTTTAAGGAAAGCGGAAGCGTGCCCGCCACCTTCATTACTTCATAGTCAAGGAACGGCACGCGAAGCTCCAGGGAATGGGCCATACTCATACGGTCCGCCTTACGGAGAATGTCGCCTCTGAGCCAGAACTTCATATCAATATACTGCATCTTCTGCACATCATCCAAATCCTTGGCGCGCTCATAATACGGAGCCGCGAGCTCACTTGTCTTTATCTTCCCCGTCGGCTTTACAAGCAAACGGTCAATCTCTTTTTCTCTGAAAATATAAGCGTTTCCGATGTAACGCTGGGACAGCGGTGTACCGGTACGGATCAGGTACTCTTTTCCCTTGAAGTGAAACGGAATACATTTCATCGCCTTAGCCAGTGCCGCACGGAGCGGCTTCGGCATCCAGTCCATGGCACGGTTTGCGATTACGGTCTGGTACACGTTATAGCCGCCGAACAGCTCATCTGCGCCCTCACCGGAGCACACTACCTTTACATACTTGCTGGCCAGCTGGCTTACAAAAAACAACGCCACCGCAGACGGGTCAGCCACCGGCTCATCCATATGATACTGTACCTTCGGAATGGCATCCCAGTACTCCTCCGGCGTAATGACCTTGCTGTGATTTTCCACCCCGAGAATCTCCGCCAGCTCCTTTGCATACACAATCTCGCTGTAGCCGCCGTCGGAAAAGCCCACGGTAAAGGTCTTCGGACACTTTGCGGTACTCACCACATAACTGGAATCGATACCGCCGGAAAGGAAGCTGCCCACCTCCGTATCCGCCGTCAGATGTACCTTTACGGAGTCATCAAACACATCCTCAATCTTCTTTACCGCTTCTTCTAAGGTAAGGTTTTCATCCGTATCAAACTTCGGATCCCAGTATTCCTTGACACATACACCCTCTTCCTTGGAATAGGTCAGGAAATGTCCCGGAGGGAGCTCAAAGATTCCCTTAAAAAAGCTCTCTCTCCGTGCGGAAAACTGGAAAGAAAGATAGCTGTAAATCGCCTCTTCGTTTAACTCCTTCTTTACGGAAGAATGCTGTAAAATAGACTTAATCTCCGAACCAAAGACCAGCTCGTCCCCATTCGGCTCCGTATAATAGAACGGCTTGATTCCGAAACCGTCTCTTGCCGCAAACATACACTTCTTCTTAATATCCCAAACCACAAAGCAGTACATACCGCGAAGCTTCTTAAGAATGTCCTGTCCGTACTCCTCAAAACCGTGCAAAATAACCTCGGAATCACTGTCCGTGGTAAATACATGTCCTTTTGCGCGAAGCTCCTCACGAATGCCTGCATAGTTATAAATCTCACCGTTAAAAGTTAAAACCATACTGCCGTCTTCATTTAAAATCGGCTGCTGGCCGTTTTCGATACCGATAATACTGAGGCGGCGAAAGCCTAAGCCCACCGCATCATCCTCGTAATAGCCCACAGAGTCCGGACCGCGATGAATAATGACCTCTGTCATCTTCCTCAGCTCTTCTCTGTGCGCCTCTGCTCTTTTATAATCAACATATCCGGCGATTCCACACATTGTGTTGCCCTCCCTTTGTTACAATACCATTATTATACTGATAATACCCATTTTTTTCAAGGCTTAGCCGAATTTTCCCAAAAAATACTTTACAAGTTTTCTTTTCCGGGTGTATAATATATATGGGGAATTGTCGTTTTTTATCAGATAAGCATACCCGACACCTGTGGCAGGAGGCCCGGTGTTGTAGTTTTACCGTATATTCTATCGCTCTTTATGAGACTAAGTGAGAAAGGAGGCTTGCTTATGTTGAATGTGTATAATTATTATTTGCAGGATTACGTTTCCCGTAGTCCCCGCTATTCTACCCATAAAAAACGTGAGCTTCGCGATATCTACAAAAATATCGTAAAAATGTCAGCCTCCGAACCGCTTTACAAAATAGACCTTTCGGAAAGTAAACAGGCTTGCGCTCTCTCCATCAAAGAAAGTGCCCTTACCTTAAAAGACGTGAACCGCAGACTACAGGATACTCCGATGTTACACAACGCCGGGGTTCATTCGTCTGACCCGGACACGGTACAGGCTTCTCTTTTGCACCGTATGGAGCTGTCCGAGTTTCCGGAACATGCCCGATATGACATAGAGGTATCGAACCTCGCTTCCGGTCAGAAGAACGTGGGACATCTTTTGCCGTCTGATGAAGCACCTTTACCGGAGGGCAGCTACAGCTTTACCGTTTCCTTTGAGCAGGAGCAGTATTCCTTCCGGTTTAACGTGGCAGCGGATTCCTCAGCCTTTGATTTGCAAAGTAAATTATCTGATTTCATTAATAAAACCGGCATCGGTCTGCATGCCGAAGTAGGCTATCACAGGGAGTCCGGCGTCAGCCGCATGGAGCTGACCGCCCGTCAGACCGGCGTTTACGGCAAAAGCTCCTTTTCCATAGCGGACACCGGCATGCCAAAGGATGCGGAGGCCGGACTGGTAGAAGTGTTCGGTCTGGACCGTGAAGCTTCCCCGGCGCAGAATGCCCGTTACAGCATCAACGGCACCGCCTATGAGTCTCCGGAAAATACAGTTACCTACGAGGATACCTTATTACTCTCGTTCCGTAACGCCACCGACACCCCGGTTACGGTTCGTCCGATTCCGGACCGTGCGGCAGTTTACGATGCATTGGAAGAGTTTACCGTTTCCTACAATCGTCTGGTACAGGCCGGCAGAAGTACCATACAGGAGAATAAAAGCTCCGCTTACTTATTGAGGGGACTTTCCCATCTGGTAGCCTCCCACTATTCCTCCTTAAGTTCCATCGGCATTACCGCTGATGAAGAAGGGTATCTTACTCTGGACCCGGAGAAGGTGAATCAGGCTGCGGTTTCCGGCGATGCAGAGTTTGTGCTTCGTTCCGACTCCTCCTTTTTAAAGGCACTGGATAGTCGTTTGGAATCTGTAATTCTAAACCCGATGCGCTATGTGGACAAAAAACTGGTGGCCTACCCCGACCCGCGTACTCCGATCGGCGAACGTACCAGCCCATACACCACCTCTATTTACAGCGGTATGCTTTTTAACAATTATTGCTAGACCTTTTAAGCAATCTGTAATCATTTTGCCACACAACTGCCACTTTCTCACGATAGTCTAAGAAACACAATCGTTAGTACAACAGAAAGAGGCCGGTTATGCGTAAGTTTTTTCATACATATCTACATAAACTGATTCCGGCACTGTTTCTTCTGCTGGCGCTTCCGTTACTTTCCGGAGCACCGCAAAGAGACAGTGTTTTTTCTGCCGACTGCGAATTAATCGTTCTGTGGGAGGAGCCCGTTTCCTCCGCCGAAGCATCCCGACGTTTGTCTTCTCTTTGTCCGGATTTGGTTTTAACGGACCATCTGGAGGATTTCAGCCTTTGTAAGAGCAACACCCCGGAATATCTTTCCGAACAGCTTGCGCTTTTGAGTTCCGATTCCTCGGTACGTGTGGCAGAACCGAATTCCTCCGTTACACTGTGTATTTCCATGAATGATTCGTCCTATTTTGATGCCCAGTGGGCACTCAATAACACCGGCGAATATACCTATTATATCAATCAGCTTCCGGTTCACCGCACTTCTGTTGCGGATATCGACCTCAATCTGCCGGAGGCTTACGAACAGATAGCGGTCGCACCGCCGACCCGGCCGGTTACCGTGGCTATTATCGATACCGGTGTGGACATAGCGCACCCGGCCTTAAAGGAGCATATCTGGGCCAATCCGGGAGAGCTTCCGGATAACGGCATCGATGATGACGGCAACGGTTACATTGACGACGTAAACGGCTGGGACTTTTACAACAACGATTCTACGGTATGCCATTATCCGGCTGCGGACAGCGGGCTTACCGGTGCCGATCCTGAGGATAACGATAATCACGGCACCCACTGTGCCGGCATTATTGCAGCATCCGAGGGCATCTTCGGTATAGCATCCGGCATTGATGTCCGCATCCTTCCGTTAAAAATTCATGGAGGCGAACGCAACTCCGGTTCTGTTTCCGACGCCATAAAGGCAATCAAATATGCCCAGGCTGCCGGCGCCGATATATGCAATATGAGCTGGGGCACCACACGCTACAGTGAGGCGTTGGAAACCGTTATGCGGGAGTCCGACATGCTGTTTGTAGTAGCTGCCGGCAACTCCGGAGAAAATAACAATTCCTCTCCTTTGTACCCAACTTCTTACGAGCTGGATAACATGATTTCGGTAGCCAACATTACCCAGTCGGGTGCACTGGCCGCCGATTCCAATTACGGCGTTTCCTCCGTTGACATTGCGGCTCCGGGACAGGATATTTTCAGCACTACCGTAAACGGCGAATATCACTACCTTTCCGGTACCTCCATGGCAGCGCCGATGGTTTCCGGAGTATCCGCATTACTGTATGCTTACGGAGAAGCTCCGTATCCGCAAAACATCAAAGAGATTCTACTGCAAACGTTAAAGCCGATGGATTCCCTGATCGGATATGTACGATACCCCGGTATTCCTGACGCCTTCCGGGTCGTGAATGCTTTGGATTCCCTTGCAAGCGATACAACGGCACCGACGCTGTCCGCCACTACACAATATCAGGAAACCGCTCTTCTTATCACCATAACACAGGAGGACTTAGGAGGAAGCGGCGTTCGTACCCTGCGCTATGCGCCGGGCACTTTGGAGGCTTCCTATTTCTGTAACGGCACCGCAGGATTAACCGTTACGAATTCCTCTTTATCCTTAAATAAAGCCGGCACCTACACCTTTTACGCATGTGACTACGCCGGCAACGAAACCGTCTTTGTATACACCGTACCGGACGATATTACTCCGCCTGCATTATCCGCCTCCTACGAGGAATCCGCAGACGGCACTTTCACCGTAACGGTATCTGTCTCCGACGAAGAGAGCGGTGTGAAACGGGTACGCTATCTGGAAGGGCTTCATCCCGAAACCCATTTTCTGGCCGCAGGTCAGAATTTGCACTCGGAAACCTCCTATTCCTTTGTAGCCGAACCGGACACCACCTACACCATATACGCTACAGACTACCGGAACAATAAAACCACCTACACACTGGAGGTCAAAAAAGTTCCGGCTGAGGCGTTATTCTTGAACCTTCTGGAGTGTACGCTTCCGGTAGGAAACAGCCTGCATCTGATTCCGCTTGTGCTTCCGCTTACCTCCACGGACTATATTTCCTATGGAGTCAGCGACGAAACGCTCCTGTATATTGCAGATGACGGAGCCCTGACCGCACTTGCACCGGGCACCGTATCGGTTACCGTCAGCACCTCCGGCGGCTTGTCTAAGCAGTGCATTCTTCATATTGTAGAAGCTTCACCTACACCTACAGAGCCGACACCGGTACCATCCCCGGAACCTTCGCTAATCACCCCGGAGCCGGAACCGACACACAGCCCGGATTCCATCCCGGAGCCGACCGCTGTTCCGTCACCTGAGTCCGAACCGGTACTGCTTCCGACACCGATGCCGGATGACTCCGAAGAAGAACGAGATTTCCTATAGCAAAATTCTCGCGCCGAGCGCAGTCGCTTGCGACATCTACCAATCGCGCGAGTGCGCATCCATAGCGGAGCGTTTTTTGCTCTATAGGAAATACGAAATTTCCTATAGAGTAAAAAAGCTGTTCCATATACAGACTTCCGTTGTACATGGAACAGCTTTTTAAATTTTCAATATCGTTTTAATTCTATAATTCGTCCGGAGATATCGACGGCATATTCCGGCCAATCTCAAGCTCCGATTCCGTAATGGTAATACTCAGTTCCTTCATCATATCAATCTCATAAGGCGCAATCTCCCGCCCCTCCGGATCCTGAATCACGCGTACCACCGGACGTAACGGCATACTCCGGTTCTGCCCCGCCACAATTCCGAGATATTGATTGGAAAGACGCACCAGAGAACCGTTCGGATATACCGCCAGCTGCTGGGTAAACACCCCGACCAATTCCGGATCAAATTCCTTCTCACTCCGCTCCAGCAAAAAGTCCATCGCCTTGTTTGCCGGCCACTTTTTTCGATAACAGCGATCTGTCGTCAGCGCATCATACACATCCGCAATGGAAACAATCCGGACATATTCATTTAGGTCACTGCCCGTCAATCCTTGCGGATAGCCGCTACCATCCAAACGCTCATGATGCATATAGGCAATTTGCCTTACCTGTTCCGGTACTGCGGTAATCCTCCGCATGGCCTGATAACCGTACAATGCATGCATTTTTACGTACTGGTATTCCTGTTTGGTCAGTTCGCCTTCCTTAAACATAACCTCTTTATCGATTAACATTTTTCCGATATCATGGAGCAATGTTCCCATTCCCAATATCGTCATCTTCTGTTCACTGTAATTTAGCTTTCTAGCAATCATTAACGCATATACCATCGTACTTACGGAATGGGTATATGTATATTCATCGTTGGATGCAATATCATTCAAGCTCACCTGTACATCAGGCGTTCTTAAAATTTCGGAAATAACAGAACCTACACAATCCTCCAACCCCTTGGTCTCCAGCTTATCCGTAATAGAAAACTGCTGCATGGCATTCTGTAACATCTGTTTACAGCTGTTTCTTGTACGCTCTGCAATCGCATCGGGAATCTCGATACCGGCACTCTTGCCGTCCTCTACATAGACATACTCTATTCCCATGTTACGCAAATTCGGCACAAACCTTGCCACATCGGAACGACCGGCAGGAAGAATTAGGGCACCTTGATTATACACTGCTCTGGCGATTTTCATATCCGGCTTTAACATGTCGATTGAAACAAGTCGCATACTTCTTCCTCCTCTCTGTACTTGCTAAAAATATACCATATTTTCGCAAAATACGCAAGGTTTATGCGGAAGTTTCCTAACAATTATCCCTCTGTTCTCATCGCTTCGATTGCACGGATTCTTGTAGCTCTTCTGGCCGGAAAATACCCGGACAGCAAACCTACCAGCATACCGAATGCCGCAGCGGCAAACGGGAGCCAGAACGGTATAACGGAGAGTTCGCCGGCGGCATCCGTTCCGACAAGCGAACCCATAATTCCCGCACCGTATTTATTAATAAAAAAAGAGAGAACATAACTGAATGCAATACCGATAACGCCGCCCAGCAAACCGATGAGCCCCGCCTCAAGCAGAAACTGACGCTTAATATCCCGCACCGGACAGCCCAACACCTTCATTACGCCGATTTCCTTCGTACGCTCATAAATGGACATTACCATGGTATTTGCAATATTAATTGCCGATACCAGCATCGCAATACTTCCGATTGCCCCCAGTACCAGCTGCAGCATATTAGAAGTTTCCTTTAACGGCTCCAAATACTGCATTTCACTATAAGCCGCATAGCCCAATGCCTCGATACTTTCCTGAACTGCGGCTACGTTATCAATATTATCCGCATTAATCCGGATTTCTTCGTAGCTGTCCATCGCCGACATTGCTCTCTTTCTGTCCTCCAGCGTCAGCGTGTTGGCATACTGCTTCCAGATATTGCGAAAATAATCTATATCCATATAAATATTATAGCTGTATTCCCAGTTGTCCGTCTGTTCCATCATGGCCACATCCGTCAAATCCAGTTTATACTCTTTTTTCCGCTGATGCGTCTGATAATTGTTAAAACGAAGCTCCACCTTCTCCGTCAGCGGATCAATGCTTTTTTCCTGATAATTGTTCCCGGTAAACGTATAAAAGTACTCCATGCTTTCCGGGCTTAACACAACCGTTGATAAGTTACCCTCTGTCGGATAGCTTCCGTATTGAAGAGGCGGAAACTCAAACGCTTCAAATGCCTTGCTGTCCATGGCATACAACGTAACTCCGTTCTCGTATTTCCCGCTTTTTAAAGATACATACTGGCTTATAACCGGAGACACTGCCTTTACATGCTCGATTCCTTTTATGAGCTCCACCGCAGTATCATCCAGCACCTGTTCCTTGGAATCTACATAATTTCCTTCCTCATCAAACACGGCACCGTACTTTTGCACCCGTATCATCGTCATACTTCCGCTTTGCATAATCATTTCGTCAAAACTCTGATTTACACCGATACCGATAGATACCATAACCACAATGGAAATCGTACCGATTACCACCCCGATTACCGTGAGTGCCGTTCTCGCTTTTCTCCGCATGAGATTGCGAAATGCCAGTTTCAGTAAATCGCTAATCCTCATACAAATCAATTCCTTTTTTTATCTTCCGCTTTGCCGAAAGAAGACCGAACAAAACCCCCAGTGCCAGCACACACACCGTTATTCCGCCGATTATAATACCGGAACTCATTATATTATCCAATACAGACTCCTGCTGTACCGATTCCTCTGTTCCTCCCGGATACCCCATATCCTCCGTATATCCCATCTCATCCATATCGCTCGAAATCAGCTCATCCATTAAAATCGTTTCCATCTTTCCGCCTTTCCCGTGCTGTCAAAGCCCGTTCTCCCTTCCGATGTATACGCCTATTCTTCTTCCTTTCGGAGCTTTCTTTTATAGCATGCAATCCGGATTCCTCTCGCCACAAAAAAGGCAAGAAGAAATGCCGCAATCTGCCCGGCAATCAGCGCCGGCAAAGGAAGCAACGGCGCATCCTTCGGTTCCTCCTGCGGAAGTACATCCACCGGAAGATCCTCCCACGGCTCATCCATGCCCATATTCCCCGTTTCGATTTCTGCTACAAAGCCACTGATTTCAGCCTCATAGGTCACTTCATCTCCGTTACTGTCTTCCATGTGAACGGTCAAAACTCCCTTGGCTTCTCCCGCAACCAACGGCATGATATCCATTTCCACATAATCCGGATATCCCGCCTGAAGGGTTCCGTAATAGTAGGAGCTTCCGTTGGCAACGGAAAAATCCCCCTCTACCGTAAAAAACACATTATTCAACATGGATTTTCCCATATTATAAATCGAAAAGGACAGCTGGGTAGGCTGATTTACAAACGGTGTCTGCCAACCTCCTATAACAGCATTTTCTACCGATACTCGTAAATTCTCCTTTATGAGGAGCATTTTTGTCTCTGTTACATCTACACCGCCCGCATTTGCCTCTGCTGCCGGCATGCCGTCATATTCATACTCCATCTGAATATTCACCGGATAACTGCCTGTAGTGGCGGCGGCGCTGGCCTTCAAATTAATTGTAATATCGTATCCGTCACCCGGTGCAATCTCCCGGATAAAAAAGCTATTGCTTCCCTTTGTCACGGAAAACGTTTCTCCGGTTACCGTAACCTTTATATTCTTGGCCTTGATTTCCTCATGGGTATTGTACACCTTAAAGGTAAAATCAAACTCTTCTCCCGACTTCACCACTTCCTTGCTTGCAGCAAATTCGGAAACCATTAGCTTCGGCTTGCTGATCACATCGGACTCCTCCGTCTTCTGAACATTCAGCACATACAACCGCATGCTTCCGGATTCTTCCTGCTTGTTTGCGTTTTCGTAGGTATAAGAAACACCCAGTTCATTCATACCGGCCGCTATGTCTTTTCCCGCAACCACAGTCACCGTAACGGACTTTTTCGCCCCAGCCTTAATCGTCCCCACATATTGATACGGCTCCGCCTTTACCGGTTCAAAGCCTGTATTCGGAACATATTCCATGTACAGCTTCGTATCGGTATAATCCTTTTCTCCCGTATTCTCCATATCAAAGGTAACGGAAACCCGCTCCCCTGCCTTCGGTCTTGACGGGCTCTGACGTACATTACTGATAAGCAGCGTTCCCAGCTCTGTCACTTCCTGCTCCGGCTGTTCCGTCTCCAGATAAAGAATATTGTTTTCACCGACGGTATAGGACTCCCCTTCACTGTCTTTGTATGTAATCACAAGCGGCAACTGCACCACCTTCTGGGTCACATTTTCCAGTAATTTTACCTTCAGGGAAAGCTCCTTTGTATCCTTCTCCTTCATGTCACCCAGCTTTTTGGTATACTCCGTATAGGCCGGAAGTAACACTCCGGCAGAGTAGTCCGCATATAACCGTACACTCTTTGCCGTCAGTTCACCGGTATTGGTCACCTTAAAAGAAAGTGTCACCGTCTCGCCCGGCTTCAAATCTCCGGTCAGCTTCACATCACTTATTCCGAATTCCGGAGGCATCTTTTCCTCCGTTACGTTACACATAAGAGAAATACCTTGCAGATATTCCCGGTCAATTTCCACACCGGATAATCCCAGCTCCTCATACTGTAATACTAACTCATAGGACCCTATTTTCGCCGTATCCTTAGTTTTCACATAAAAGCTTAATATCGCCCCGTCACCCAGACCGATGTGGGTAAAATCACTCTGCCCCCATACGTTTTTCTGATAAACCTTTATATCCTCAATTTCAAAAGGTGCATTCTCCGGCAACAATGCGGCAAAACGCGGATTAAAAATCACTTCATACTTTGCCTTCACCGGTATCTCCACATAGGTAACTTCACCGGCAATCAAATCAATTTCGGTTTCCGCACCTTCCTGTACCTCCAGATTCGGCTGTTTCACCGCAGCCTGTACCATAGTCGTCTTCGACATTCCACCGCATATTCCGAATAATAAAGCAGCAACCGCAATTGCCGCCAACACACGCTTTTTCATTTTTTACCCTTTCTGTCCCGAGGAAGCTTCCCGGACATTCACGTTTTTTACCGCTGCCTCTTTCGGCGTTATTATTTTAACCGTATCCACACTTTTGTCAGAGTTCTCCTCCGAAACCGGAACAGACTCTCCTCCTCTGTCGGACAGCACCTTTCTGGAAACCGCCTTCAAATGCGCCTGCATATCCCCGGCCTCCTCTTTGTTTCTTTCTTCGATGCTCTGTATCTTTCCATCCAAAATATGGATTACTTTATCCGCATACTCCGCCAGACTACGATCATGGGTAACCATGACAATTGTCTGATTGTTATCCCGTGCCATCTGCTTAATCAGCTCCATGACCTCTATGGTTGTCTTCGTATCCAGATTGCCGGTAGGCTCATCCGCAAATACGATTTCCGGCTTTGCCACAAACGCTCTTGCGATTCCCACGCGTTGTTGCTGACCACCGCTCATTTCCTTCGGTTTATGTGCCAGTCTGCTCCCCAGACCGACCTTTACCAGCATATCCTTTGCAAGCTTTCTGCGCTTTTTCGGCGGCACCCGTTTGAACACCAACGGAAACTCCACGTTCTCCAGTGCCGTCATGGAATTAATTAAATTGTACGCCTGAAAGACAAATCCCAGATTGCGTTGTCTGAATCGTGCCAGACTGTTCTCGTTCATCTTGGGGATATTTTTCCCCTTAATCATGATTTTTCCCGCGGTTGCCTTTTCAATCCCGGCCATCAAATTCAACAGTGTCGATTTACCGGAACCGGAGGTGCCAAGGAGGCAACAAAACTCACCTTTTTTAATCGTAAAGCTGACATCATCCACCGCATAAATCTTTTCGTTTCCCATACGGTAGATTTTGCTCACGTTCATCAGCTCAATCATTGTTTCAGGATCTTTTCCCATGAGTCTTGTTTGCCGTCCTTTCACCTTGTTATCCGCGTTCTCCCTATTCCCGCCTATGTATCCGTAATCTCTCTATCCCTGCCTGTTTATCCGCAAACTTTCTGTTCCCACTCTATTATACAAACTTTTCCCACCGAGTTATATTCTAACATGAATTTGTAAATAATTTATTATGGAAATTCTTAAAACTTTCTTATGATTTTACGGATATTGCTTCTTCCGGTCTGTCCTTCACTTGATTTTTCCATAAAAAATGTGTATAATTAGAGTATAAGAAAGGACGTTTCTTTCGTATCTTACAGCAGCCGAAAGGGGGGCTTTTTATGAATAAAGTAATTACCATCAGCAGACAGTACGGCAGCGGCGGCAGAGAAATCGGTGCTAAGCTGGCAGAAAAGCTCGGTATTCCGTTCTATGATAACGAACTGATCACCCGTGCCGCACAGGAAAGCGGGTTTGCCGAGGCAGTATTTGAAAACGCCGAGAAGAAGGCCACCAACAGCCTTTTATATTCCATTGCCATGGGCATGAGTTCCTACGGCAGTCAGGATTTAGGCTTTTCCAATCTTTCTCTGGACGACCGGATTTACCTTGCACAGTCCAATGTCATCCGTAAGGTTGCCGAAGAAGGACCATGTGTAATTATCGGACGCTGTTCCCATTATGTATTAAAGGATCTGGAAAATGCCGTGCATCTTTTCATTCATGCCGATATGCCGTTCCGTATCGACCGTGCAATCCATGTGGAGGGTGTTGACCCTGAGCGGGCCGAGGAAATCGTATTAAAGAACGACAAGCGTCGTGCCAACTACTATAACTACCATTCCGGAGAAAAGTGGGGCATCGCTTCCAATTATCACCTTTCCGTTGACAGCAGTCTGTTCGGTATTGAGCATACGGTAGATTGCATCTACAATTTTGTAAAGAATTTATAAGACTTTCCCAAACAAATAACGCCCGTTACCTTTTATCGTAACGGGCGCCTTTTTGTCTAATGATTTCTCTCAGCCTTCGTAATCCTCTTTCAAATCTTCTAACCATTCATCGAACAATCCATACTCATCATCGATCCAGTCAAATACCGTTTTATAGAGCGTGTCCCATTCATCCTCATCCATATCGATAAAATCGGTACCCCAGCCTTCCATCCACTCCTTCAGTTCATCCGTGTACTGGGTAAACTGCCGTTTTGTCAATTCGTAAGACATTTCATCGACCTCTCCGATTAAATAGTCGTAGAAATCCAGGAACTCATAGGCTGTCTCCACATCCTCCAATTCTTCCGCATACTTCAGAATTTCCGCATCATACTTTCCCTTCTTCTCCACCACACTGACACGGAGCTTGCAGCTCTTTCCGCTGCCATCCTTTGCTTCTATGGTAATAATGGAGGTACCGGTTTTTAATGCCTTCAAGGTACCGTACTTGGACACGGATACAATCTGCGGACGGGAAGATGTATACTTTACTTCCTTATCGGTAGCCGCATGAGGCATAACCTCCGGGTCTAACGAATAACTGCGTCCCAACCGCATCGTAAGCTCATCCATTTCCAGGCTGACGGACTCTACATAAATAAGCGGGGTACAATCCGCCACAATATAAGTTCCCGGCTGGAACATCTTGAATTCGTAACTTCCGTCCTTTAAAAATTCACCGTTCATCTGTGCCAGAATTGTTTTCCGATTTGTTGTATAGAAAACGCCGAAATTCTCCTTATCATAGCCGGCCGGCACGGTAAGCTTCATAGTCATCGGGAGGAACCGGTCCATCTCCGGGTCCGCAAAGGACACTTCAAAGGCCATATAATTATCTGTCCGCACAAGACGTTGCATCGCTTTTTTTACCAGCTTGGAATCTATTTTTTCGATACTTACCTGCTTCGGATCTGCCTTTGCGCCTACCGCCAGAGTAACCCTGGTGCTGTCTTTCCCTTCTTTTATGGTAGCCTTGGCACTGTTGCCGTAATCAATGATTTCCGCCTCTACTCCGCGTACGTTAATATACGCGGTCTTTCCGCCACAAAATACGGTAACAAGATTATCTCCGATTTTATAAATCACGGAGCTTGAAAGCGTAAAATTGGTAACCGTATCCTTCGTTCCATCATTAAATGTAGCGGTTACCTTAATATCCTCCGACGCCACAGCCTTCCCCACCACAATCGGAAGTCCCGTATACTCTGCCGTAATCGCTGTTACCGTCTTGGCCAGTCCCGTTATTTTCACTTCCTCGGAAAACTCTCCGTAAGAAACAACCACCGTATTGCTTCCTTCCTTCTGAATCACCGACGGTGTTAATTCAAAGCCGGTAATCCGCTCCGATGTATTGTCATTATAAAATACCGTTACATGAAAGTCCTCTCTCTTCGGCGAGTTGCCCACGATCACTGCCGGTCCGTTATATGACGCATAAAGCAGTCGCGGCTTTCTCTCTTCTTTACCGGTCACATAAAACTTCGCCGTCACACCTTCGTATGTCACGGAAAACTCATTTCTTCCCAAATCCTTTACCACGTTATGAGACAATGTATAATCCGATACCTTTTCTGATGTTCCGTCGGAATACTGCACCTGTACCGTCAATTTCTCCTTATCTAACATTTCTCCTACCGTAACAGCAGTCTGTCCGTAAAATGCATAAATACTCTTTACCTTCTTTCCCACAACCGTAAAGGAACCGGTCACTCCTTCTCCTGTTACGCGAATGGTATTAACTCCCGCTGCGGTCACCACATAAGTGGATAACGCATAGTCCTTTAGCTTCACATAACTGCCATCGGAATAAAGTCCCATAACCGTCAGCTTCTCTAAATTAATGGTGTGTCCCACTAACACAGAATCCCCGGTATAGACCGCTGTAATAGAGGACAGGCGCTTTTCCGCCGCCTCCGCCCTTCCGGCCGGAAACACCCAAAGTACAACCGTCATTATAAGTAAAAGCATCCAAATGCCTATGTTATATTTTCTTTTATTATCCATGCCGCACCTCCTATAAGGCATACTGCCCCATATAATATATCGGCCGGTAAAAGCAAAAAATGAAGTCTCTCCGGAAAATTCTTCATGCCGGCGACTCTTTGCGTCCCCCACCCTTGCGACACAGTTACTCGATTGTTGGCACATGCAAGAGAGCCGCCCCGGTCGTCCGGGTCGGCTCTCCATCTATGCTCAAGCAGTCGGCAAATCTTGTACCTTACCATGCTCGCGCAACATATTTCCAGTAAAACATACCGACTGCATATTTTCACTTTGAAATATGTACCGCGGACCGGCTCTGTTCCGTCCCTTTGCCTGTGGGAGCAGCCCCATTGCCGCTCCCCGTATAGTTCAATCTATGATACCTTACTTGGATTTGTTCCTGTCATCTGAAAACGTTCTTACAAACATCCGATACGATCAGAATACTACTGTAAAAACAGCATCGGATTCACCGCTTCACCATTATGAAGCACCTGTACATATACCCCGGTTCCGTCCTCCGCATAATATCTGGACGGTGCCGCAACCGTTGCAAATACCGTACCGGCATCTACAAAGTCACCTTCCTTTACGGTCACATCGGAAAGCATGCCGTACACAATTTCATGATCTTCGGATACACGCATGGTTACGGTTGTTCCGGTCTTAAGCTCCTCGGACACCGCAGTTACAATACCGTCTGCTGCCGCTGCCACATGAGTCCCCTGCTCGCTTGCCAGATACACATAATCACTGGTGCGGTAGGAATCCAGCGTTTTATGATAAATTGCATGGTCCGGGCTGAAGGAAATCAAAGCCTCTCCCGTCACCGGCCAAAGCATTCCCGTTTCCGTAGAAAAGTTCAATCCTTTCATCACGCCGTCCGGATTTAGAACAGCCGTATCCTCCGGCACATCAACATCTGCCACCTGTGTAGCATCCGCAGTCTGCACGGTCGGTTTTTGCTGCTCCTGCTGTGTCTGTCCACCGGATACATCCTGTTTCGGAACCGCAGTCGGTACCGGAGTAACCTGTTTTGCAACATCCTGTTTCTCCGCATCCGCCTGTCTTTGTATCCCCGGTGTCGGGGTTGCGTTTAAATCAATATTTTTCGGTGATTTTCCGTCCTTCGGATTCAACATTCCTACCGCTAAAGCCACCAGCGCAATTAATGTTACGGCGCCGAATGTAGCCACCAACTGCATTCCGTTCTTTCTCGTCTGACCTTCCGTCGCATTCTTCATCTCTTCCACGCCTCTCTTTCTTCCTATCAGCAAGGAAGCCTTCGCCACCCCGCAATTTCTTTCTTCGCAAGTATAGTGTCACCTGATTTTTGTGAAATATTCACTGAAACACAAAAAGAAAAAGCGGAGCTCCCGGAACAAACCTCCGGGCAATCTCCGCTTTCTGCTTTCTCTTTAAATTATGTTTTATCGTTTCGGGCACCGATCCTACTTCACGTCCTGTCCCGCACGCCGCCTTGCCTGCTCCTCTTTGGAAAAGATGCAGCCGCAATAATCCTGGCGATACAGCCCGTACTGTGCGGACAACTCCGTAGAACGCTTATAACCGTTTTTCTTTTTAAAATCGGAATACAGATAAGCAATTCCGTATTCCTCTGCCAAACGTCCTCCGATGGAATTTAACCGCTCCGCATCCTTTAACGGACTGATGGAAAGGGTGGTGGTAAAATAATCAAACCCGCCCTGCTTTGCCGCGTCAGCCGCCTCACGAAGACGCATCTCATAACATACCGTACACCGGTCACCGCCCTCCGGGCAATCTTCTAAACCCTTTACTGCCGCATAAAACTCCTCCGGGTGATAACCTCCCGTCAGAAAGGTCACCGGATACTTCGTCGGCAATTCGGAAATCAAGCGTTCCTGCTCCGCTACTCTTGCCTCATACTCAGCTATCGGAGAAATATTCGGATTATAGTATAACACCGTAATTTTAAAATATTCGGAAAGATACTCCAGTACATAGCTGCTACAAGGAGCACAACAACTGTGAAGTAACAACGTCGGCACTCTGCCGTCTTTTTGCTCCTTGACAATTGTCTCTTCCAGCTTCTTTTGATAATTGATCCTCTGCATCCGGCGCACCGCCTTTCTCACAGTTTCAAAGTCACGCAATCTGCACTCGTTCCGGCACCGCCAAAATCTATGCCGTACTCCTTATTTTCCCAGATACTCCTTTAGCACCTCAATCACCCGATCCATCTGGGCATCCGTACCGATGGTAATTCGCAAATAATTATCAATACGCGGGGTCTTAAAATAGCGGACAAAAATACGTTTTTCCCGCAACATCTCAAACAGTTCTACCGCCGGAACACTCTCGTGTGTGGCAAAGAGGAAGTTTGTCTTGGAGTCCGGGAAGGAAAAACCGAGCTCTGCCAGTTCCTTCTTCATCCGCTCTCTCGTTGCAATTACCTTTGCCGTACATTCCTTAAAATATGCCACATCCTTTAACGCTTCCGCACCGCACATAATGGACGGATAATTCATGGTATAGGAATTGTAAGAGTTGCGTACCGCGTAAATTGCGGAAATCACACGCTCGCTACCGAAGGCATAGCCGATACGCATACCTGCCATGGAACGGGACTTGGAAAAGGTCTGTACCACCAATAAATTCTCATACTTCTCAAGAAGCGGGAACGCAGACTCTCCGCCGAAATCAATATACGCTTCATCCACCACCACGATAGAGTCCTGATTGTTCTTTACGATATCCTCAATAAAATCCAACCCTACCGCAATGGAAGTCGGTGCATTCGGGTTGGCCAGCACAATACCGCCGTTCTCCCCGAGATAATCCTCCTTCTTAATGCAGAAGTTCTCATCTAACGGCATTCTCTTATACGGTATGCGGAACAAATCCGCCCAAACATCGTAAAAGGAATAGGTAATGTCCGGGAACAAAATCGGCTTATCCGAGCAGAAACAGGTCATAAAAACCATGCCGAGAACATCGTCGGAACCGACACCTACAAAGATACGTTCCGGTGCAATGTTGTACTGCTTGGACAACTCATCCACCAAAAGCTTCGCGCTCGGATTCGGATACAAGGTCAGCTTGCCGGTATCCATTTCCTTTAACAACTTTGCTACGCCCGGCGCCGGCGGATACGGATTCTCATTCGTATTTATCTTAATCATGTCCGGAAAATCCGGCTGTTCTCCCGGCACATACGGGGTGATTTCACGTAATTTCTTTTCCCAATTCTTCATTTATTTATCCTCACTTTTCGTTTCTTCGTTTTTTATCAATGCAGCGCCACACTTATCGCAATAGGACAAACCTGCAAGGGTCGTATCATAACAAGTGGGGCATTGCATTCTCGTAGGAGGAATCTCCCGCATAAACACCGGATGTTCACAATCCGCCGTCTGTTTTGCCAGTACCGAAATCTTGTCCCGGGCTTCAAAGTACTCTTCCGGAATTCCTTCCAGCTCATGGCTGGTCTTACCGATCTGAATCTGCTTTTTCGGCAACAATCTCCAAAGAGTTTTCTTCAACGACATAGGAGCCCTCCTTCCTTAATATGGCTTCTATTGTAGCCCCCTTTTCCCAAAAAAGCAAGTAGGAATTGCGTTTGGTTCTGCGTTACCACTCTAGCATAATAAATTTTTTACACAAAACCCTATTGACATTTTCCTGTTTTCTCTTTATTCTTAATACTGGAACAATTTATAACGTTTAAATTCCAAGTAGGAGATTGCATGCAAATTATTTTAGTAGACGACGATTTGGCTTCTTTACGGCTGATTACCAGATTTTGCTCAATGATTCCGGACATTACGGTGGCCGGGAGCTTTTCTGATGCCGAAGAAGCTTTTCTATATGCAAAAAATAATCCTGTGGATGCGGCAATTTTGGATATCATCATGCCGGCACAGGACGGCATAACCTTAGCGGACCGGCTGTACGAAACCAATCCGGACATGCTGATTTTCTTTGCTACCGCCAGCGAGCAGTTCGCCCTGTCCGCCTTCCGAAGACGTGCGGTTTCCTATATTACGAAGCCTTACAGCTTTTCCGACATTTACGAAGCGGTAGAGCGGGCAAAGCTGCTTTGCTCCGAGAAAAAAATACATATCAAAGTGCGTACCTTCGGCCATTTCGATATTTTCGTCAACAATACATTACTGAAATTCCCGCGTCAAAAGTGCAAAGAGCTTCTTGCCTTTTTTGTGGACCGCAGAGGCGGTGCCGTGACCGCGGAACAGATTATCGACTCCCTTTGGGAAGAACGTTACGACGAATCCGTAAAGGCCTACTTCCACGTAGTTTTGCGGGATTTAAAAAAGACCTTAAAGCAGGCCGGCATTGAAAATTTGCTGGTATGTAACCGCAACCAGAATGCCATTGATCCGGCTATGCTAGACTGTGATTACTACCGTTTCTTAGACGGAGACGTCTCCGCCATACAGGAATTTAACGACGAGTATATGGTGGATTACAGCTGGGCGGAACCGACGGTTGCCACCTTAATGCATAAAAAAAATAAATTTGTCCAATAATTGTTAGAACTCTGTCATATAATAGCAGCATAAACCACATACAGGAGGATGCTGCCATGTCGTTAGCATACGCATTAGATGCCGTAACCTATGAATATCGTTCTTTTACCCATATTTTGAATACCGAGGATAACATCTCTTACCTCGCCTACGGCATCGAGGTCTATCGTCATGATTTTGCCGGTTCCGAAAAGGTGGATTGCATTCACGGCATTTCCACCCGCATCGAAAAAGTGAACCGTCTTTTGGAGCGCTTAAATCACGCCCAGGTATCCCCGTATCATTTTCGTGATGTTGTAGAGGATTTTCTTTCTTAAACAATAACCGAACCCCGTGAATTTTTTTCCTCTTTTCTCGTACTCCGGATAGAGTCTTTCTAATTACTTCGGGAAAACATATAATCAAATCACGCAACCGCCCTGATGCGGCATCCATGCCTTATGGCGGGCTCGCCCGGACCTCCTGTCCGTGCGTTGCTGACAAACAATCGAAGTAATAAGAAAGTCTACTATCCTGCGTAAAGTTCAAAGAGGAAAAAAATTCACGGGGTTCTACTTACTTGAAATAAAGAAAAAAGAGCACACCGATGCCTCTGTGCATGCGACAGTCTCTACGTCAAAACCCTGCCCGGCGTACGGACAAACACTCCGTATACGTCCAGTTTTCCGTAGCCCCATTCCCGGTTCGGATATTCTCGTCCATCCCGTTCGGCGGAGGCGGTAAACAGCCGTTTTATCACGAGAGTATCTAAAATCACATAATTTTCCTGTCGGATGGCTGCCTCAAACACCAGCGCCGCACATCCGGCTCCAAAAGCCGTTGCCATGCCGGTTCCCTCATAAAGGACTTCTCCTTTCGGTGCCGCCAGGTCCGGCTTTCTTTTGTTGTCCGCCGTATATCCATAAGATGCACCCGTATACAAACTCCCGCTAATCACATCATATGCCGTAAAAGTCAGCACTTCCCTTGCCGCTCCCGGGTCGCAGATCTGCACATAAGGGTCCGGACGCAAAAAAGCGGTCTCCTCCAACAAAAAGTTCCGCACAGGAAGCCACATGTGAAAAGCTTTCGAAAACTCTCCCTCTGCATACACCCGGATTCTCCACACGCCCGCTGCCGGTCCGGCAAAGCGTATCCAGATGCCTTGCGTTCCCACCGACTGATCATACAAATTCGACTGAATCCAGATTGTTCCCCCTTCAAAATACAACCGGTACAATCGGTTCACAGTGGGTCTACCCTGAATTCGCGGAATCACCTCCCCTGCCGGAGAAATAATCTCTACGGTAAACAAATCCGGATCTACCGCCCAAAGTTCCGTAGAAAATCCTTCTTCCCCTTCTTCCACGTTAATCTCTACCTCTTCATACCCGTCTCCCTGCACTCTTCCGAAAAAATGATGCCCGGTACCGCCTTCGTTTCCTGCCGCTGTGCAGACACAGACTCCCGGTATCTGTGCTATGTCATCCAAATACCGGGAAAGCACCGTTTGTCCGGTATGATTCCCCTGATTGCTCCCAAGAGCGATACAAAGCACCAGCGGCATATTCTCCCTTCCTGCTACCGCAAGGAGCCATTCCACCCCGTAAATAATATCTTCCTCCGCTACGCAAAACGCACTATCGGGAATTTGCCAGAAGTCACGCAAATAAGGTTTTGCCTGTTTCAGCTTTACCATGGCAATGGAAGCCAGAGGGGCAACACCGCCGTAGAGACTTTCTGCCGTTCTCCCCTGTACCGGTTCCTGCTCCCCTTGCTCCAAGCCGCTGATCCGCTGCTCACTTGCCGCAGCCGCCCGCACCAGAGCACTCCCGTGACCGTTTTCATCCCGGGAAGGGATTACCTCGTAAGGATTCTCCGATTGCAAGGCAAGGTTAATATCCTCCTCGGAAAACTCCCTGCCGTAAAAAGCGTAATCAGCGGTGGTTTTTCCTTCCCTACCGTAGATTTCCCGCTCCTCATCCGGTAACGATTGTTGCCCCTCGTCCTCACGCAACGCTTCCGGTACCTCCAACGTCTGATCCCATAATCCTACCAACCTTGTACTGCCGTCGGCATTCCGGAATACATCATCGACAAAATTTATTCCTGTATCCACAAATCCGAGCAAAACACCGCTTCCGTAAAAATTGGTCAACGGTCCTTCCCGGAGCTGCAACACGCCGGACGCCGCCAGTTCCTCTTCCGAAAGAAGACCATAACACTTTTGCATGATGCCGAAAGGAAACTCCCGTCCCCCCAGTTCCGGTTCCGGATAATAAAAATAGGCAAAGGCCAGATTGTCCGATACCCTTCGGACACAATCCGCCTGAAGAAGCTGCGCCACTTCTTCGTCACTCCCACGGTTCGGAAGACCGAATCCTTTATAATCGTTAGAAATCACCGCTTCCCTACAAGCCGCCATAAGACACCTCATAAATCAGGTTCTAAGGGTAAGATATGCAAAAAAAGAGAAGACGTGACTTCGAATAGAAGTACGTCTCCTCGCAATATCATCTTTTCTGCTGCCCCTTATTTGCCTTTCTGTCCTGCTCCACCTCGCATCGCACCTCAATCCGCAACTCCTCTGCCCGTTCCATATAGGTCCGGCCGAGAGGTCTTGCGGTAACCAGCACCTTTTTTGCGTACTTTCCGCCAAACCGTCTCGTTACGGTTTCCAGCTCATACAACGCATGTAACGTCTGGTGGGAGCCCAGTTTTCCTCCTTTACAGGAGATAAAGGTCGGCACATTGCCGGTGATGGTCAGTACATCGATTTCGTTTAACACATCCATGCCCTTGGACTGCACCACACCGTCCCAGTCCAAATGCACGCCCACGCGACAATCGGTACTGCGTTCCTTCTCTTTCTTATAGGTGTACAGCTCCAAGATGCTTCCACCGTCCATCAAGCAACTCTTTACCGTCTCGTTTTTAAAGGTAAAGCGATACCGGTCTCCTTTATGGTCCACATCTCTCAAAATGCCCACCTGCTTAAAATCGTCTACGATACGATTTAACTCCGACATCTTCCGGATACCGGAATACGGCTCATTCAAGGCCTTATGCACCTCATTCATGGGCATATCCACCCGGAGGCTGTAATCCTCTACCATGTTCTTTCCCAGAAAATTCGAGAACTGATTCCAGTTGTCCCAATGACGCTTCGCCACCTGCCAGATTTTGTCCACATCCACGGAAAAGTCCTTATTCTTAATTGCCTTTACATCCTTGTGCAGGGAGTGATTTACCACACCGCCCTTAAGCTCAATAAAGCTGTCCAAGGTAAATACGATGTTCTGTTCCGGCACATCCCGGTTAATTCTCCGCTTGGAGCCTTCATCCAGTTCAATCAACCGATTCTCTCTCACATCAAACTGATGCATCGGCGTATCGTATTCGCCTGCCAACATACCGAATGCCACCAAGATCAGGTTCTCACCCCCGGTAATATCAAAGAACATCTCGTTTCCGCGGCTTTTCTCCAACTCAATCGCCCGACGCATAATCCCGAGCATTTCCTGCAAACCGCCTCTCGGCAAAGAGTGAAACACCACTTCCTTGACCTTACAGCGTTTCCGAAGAAACTTCTCTGTTCTTGCCTTCTTTGCGTTTACCATTTCCGGGTAACCGAAATACACGACCTTATCCACCTTATAGTGCATACAGGTAATGACGTTTTCCACCGATTCCATTCCGAGAAATTCAAAATTAACAACCATGGCAGTTCTCCTATCTTCTGTTCTTTTATCTTCCCACAATATTCAGCTCTCTTTTCAACGCCGCCTGCAAAACCGCAGAAAAGTTAATCCCTGCCCGCTCCGCTTCAAAACTAAGCCACGACGGAATTGTACAATTCTTCTTTACTGCTCGCAAGTCATTCTTTCTGCGATATTCCGTAAAGTCAACATCCACCAACGAAACAATAGCACCTTCCGACACCTTTTCTTGCACTGCCGTAAACGTAGAGGCTTCCGGCAGTGATTCCCCTTCATCCTCCATATCAATCCCCATAAGGCCGATTGCATCTCTTGCCATCTCAATCGCATCGGGAATATCCTTTCCCTGCGTATTAATATTAAAATCGGGAACATAAACAATCATATGCTCTTTCCCTTGTGTCATAACAATCGGATAAGCCTTTCTCATAGTGCTTCCTCCTTATATATATATTATAGCCCAAACAGAACCCAGCTATTTCAAACCGTGTCTCTTAATAATTGACCTTGCCAACTCTTCATCCGTTTCCTTATGCCTCACAATGCTTTCCCTCTCTCTGCCTTTCACGTAGATATCATGATTGGCACCATGGCGTTTAAACGTCCATCCGTTTTTCTCCAAGAGTTTAATGAGGTCTTTTGTTTTCATTTATTGTCCTCCCCTATAACCACATTATACGCATAATATACGCATCCTGTCAATAATTTTTAAAAAAACTAATTGGGTATAAAGCGGTGAGACACCACCGAAGAGACAGAGCAAAATAATATACTTGACACCTGTACGAGTGTCGGAAAAGCATGCTCCATTAAATTATAAAGCGACTCTCTTACATTAAGCATAACACGGATAACCGACAAAATCAACTTGGCACATGTACTGAAAAAAACATGGAATTTTGTAGAATATGCACAACCGAAAAAAACGACAAAAAACATCAACAAATCCTGTAAAATCAAGGTGCTCCGTTTCATTTATTCGATTGAATGTTAGAACAACTCCAACCTTCCAAACAGCTCCTCGAAACGCATCTCTTTCCCGTGATACTCTTTGATTTCACGTTCATACCGTTCCAAAAGTTTCTTATACATCGTTTCTCCGTCACTGTATATCTTTGTAATATAGTCTTCAATTGACATGTACGGAAACTCAATCCCCTGTTCTTTCACCAAATCAAAGAAAAACTCCATCCCACGAAACAACGTCACCACCGATACTTCTTCATCCGCTACCGCCTTTTCCAAACCCTCGCAAAAGAAGTCCGAAAAGAAAAACCGAAGCAGTGTATAAAATTTCTCCTCTTTTAATTGTATCATTTTACCCTCCCAATAGGAAAAGGAGTTATCTCCACATATTTACGGGATAACTCCTTTTAACATCAAATCACTATTTTCTATGTCTCTTTACAAAGCTCTCCATACGGTTCAGTGCTTCCTTCAACTGCTCGATGGAATATGCATAGGAAATACGAAGGAAACCTTCGCCGCAATCACCGAATGCGGTTCCCGGTACAATTGCCAGCTTTTCTTCCTCAAGTAACTTCGTCGCAAACTCCTCGGAGGTCATGCCGAAGCCCTTGATACACGGGAATACATAAAAGGCACCGTACGGCTCAAAGCACTCCAAACCGATTTCGCGAAGACGTGCCACCAAAAACTTTCTACGCTTGTCGTATGCATCACGCATCATCTCCACGTCCGGATCACCGTTCTTTAATGCTTCTACAGCCGCATACTGGCTGGTGGTCGGTGCGCACATGATGGCAAACTGGTGGATTTTAATCATCTGGGTAATGATTTCTTCCGGTCCTACCGCATAGCCCAGACGCCATCCGGTCATTGCATAAGACTTGGAAAAACCGTTAATTACGATGGTACGCTCCTTCATGCCCGGCATGGAAGCGATGGAAACGTGGTTCCTTCCGTAGGTTAACTCGGAATAAATCTCGTCAGAAATGACAAATAAGTCCTTTTCCACCACAACCTCTGCAATCTCCCGTAAATCCTTCTCCTCCATAATGGCACCGGTCGGATTGTTCGGGAACGGCATAATGAGAATCTTCGTCTTATCGGTAATGGCATTAAGAAGCTCCTGCTTGGTCAAACGGAACTCATTTTCTGCCTTAAGTTCGATAGTTACCGGCACACCGTCTGCCAGTGCCACACACGGTACGTAGGAAACGTAGCACGGCTCAGGAATCAATACTTCGTCCCCCGGGTCTACCATGGCACGAAGCGCAGCATCAATTGCTTCACTGCCGCCGATGGTGACCAGCACGTTTTTGTCCGGATATTCCAATCCGTAACGGCGCTTCAAATAATTACAAACCTCTACCTTCAGTTCCTTCAGACCTGCATTAGAGGTGTATACGGTTCTGCCCTTCTCTAAGGAATAAATTGCCTCTTCTCTGATGTGCCACGGCGTCTCAAAATCCGGCTCGCCCACACCGAGGGAAATAGCATCCTTCATCTCGCTTACGATATCAAAAAACTTACGAATGCCCGAAGGCTTCATTACTTGTACTTTCTCATTCAACGGGTTTCTCATGGGGTCACCAACATCCTTTCATCACTGCCGCCTTCGGATACCAGCGGAAGGCCGTGCTCTTTATATTTTTTCAAAACAAAATGGGTTCCGGTGGAAAGAACCGCTTCCATCGGTGCCAGCTTCTGGGAAACGAAGTTTGCCACCTCACGCATGCTCTTGCCCTCGATAATGACAGTCAAATCAAAGCCGCCGGACATCAAATACACCGACTCTACCTCGTCATAACGATAAATACGCTCCGCAATCTTATCAAAGCCCTGACCGCGTTGCGGGGTTACCTTTACTTCGATCAACGCCGTCACGCGCTCCTCGGTGGTGGCATCCCAGTTAATGAGGGTCGGATAGCCGCAAATTACATGCTCCGCCTCTAATTTCTTAATCTCCGCATGGACCTCTTCTTCGGTCATGCCTAACATCTTGGCCAAATCGCTTTCCGCGACCTTGCTGTTTTTATCCAATGTCTTTAAAATTTCTTCACGCATGGGAATATCCTCCTTTTTATAATCTTTACTCTATTTTGTTTTATTCTTTGTTTTGCATTCTGCTTACCGTCTATGGCATCTTTTGCGCTTATTTCTCTTTTACGTTTCTCTTCTGTGCCATGACCCGCTCATACTCTTCCACACGGTTCGGTTCCAGATACCTTACTTCCTCGCCGTTTCGCACCGCCCGGTCAAGTCCCGGTACCGTCTTTCCGATGACTGCCGCCGGTATGCCCTTTTCTCCCAAAACTTCGCAAAGTCTTCCGCCGTGCTCCGTCAGAATTAAGAATACACCTTCTGTCCGCAGCTGGTACGGGTTTACATCAAAGTACTCACAAATCTCTACAGTTTCCTGCAAAATCGGTATGGCCGGCAAATCAATTTCTAAACCGCACTGCGCATATTCCGCCAGTTCCCAAAGAGCTCCGAAGACGCCGCCTTCCGCTGCCGCATGGACATATATCGCACCGTCCGCCGTAGCCAAATAACCTTCCTCGTTCTTCTCCGTTTCAGAAAGGAACTCTGCCGCTCTCTCAATGAAACGACGCGGATATCTGGTAGCAAGTTCGTCGGTAAAATGCCCTGCCAAAAGGGCCGTACCACCGAGACCGCAGGATTTCGTCATGACAATGTCGAGGCCGAGGAAAGCTTCCGGATTGTCTATGACCTTGCCTACCGATTCTTTTCGTCTGCCCTCGCTTTTTTCCGCTCCCGGAACCACGTCGGCGCCCCACATCTGTACCGAAACCACCGGTTCCGTCACCACGGCACTTACCGCCGTATGACCGCCGACTATCTTTATGTCATGCTTCTGCAAATAGTCACAGTAGCGTTCGTGCATCTTTCGCAGGTCTCTTTCGTCCATGGACTCCGGCACCGTAATGGCAATGGATGCCAACTGCGGTGTTGCTCCCTTTGCCGCCAGGCTGTTTGCCGCCCGTACTGCCGCCAGATAGGCCGTTAAAAGACCTTCTCCCGATACGGTCTGCATAGAGGCTCGTGCCAGCCCACCGGACACATGGCAATTCGGAACCACGCCTGCACCACTTCCAACCATCGGCGAAAGGGTTCCCTGATTCACTTTTTGTACTTCTTTTAGAATGGACCGCCGCAGTGCGGTGTCCGAAACCTTTCCGCTTTTCATAAAACCTCCTTGAATAAAATAACCTTATATCCGGTATGTACTAAAGAATAAAAAGTAATGTAATTATCGGTAACGCCTTTCTGTAATCTTTGTTCACCAACAAATAAACGGCTCCAAACAGAAAGCCCCCAACAGCCGAGAGAAGTCCGACAACCAAGCTCCCCTTTGTAAAAATATGTGCCAATCCCCAAGTTAAACCGAGGACGATTCCACCATATGGTATTTTCTCATTATGAAACCATTTCTCACAAGCCTTTTGCCCGAACACAATAATGAGGGAAATCAAAAAGCCTTCCGCCAAATAATAGATGTATTGAAACACAAACAACAACGGTCCTCTGGCATTCCATTCCGAAACCACTTTAAATCCATCCCACTCCAAGTACTTAGCAATAATATTGACAGCAAAACAGACAATGATTGCAATATATTGCCACGGTAGCATCTTACTGCCACGCTCCCATATATCAAAACCCGTTGTTCGCTTCCCGATATATATTACCAAAATTCCTAACAGAACCCATCCGACAATTGTAATCAACCAATGAACAATATTCTGCATCGTTGTAAAATTGTTCATTTCAATCCCCATCATCCCTTCCACTGCTACTACCAATAACTCAAAAGCCACACTTGCGAATGCATATAATGCACACCATAAGTAGTCAAATCCTGTTACCTTTTTGTTTTCCATAAACACCCTCCACTTATCATATACTTTTACCGGCTATGAGAAAGAAAAAGCCCTAAATCAATAGCACTCTATTGATTTAGGGCGAACAATCTGTCCGTGTTACCACCTAACTTCAGGGAAACCCCTGCACTCTGCCGGTACAAGAGCATGCTCGAATACCGTTTCCCTATAACGGAGGAATTCCGTTGAAGCCTACTAAGCTACGCTGTTCGGTTCAAAGCTCCGGAACTGCTTCACTATCCTTCCCGCAAAGACTCGCACCGCCGTCTTCTCTCTGTACCGTTTCGGATACCTACTCTTTTCCTTCTCTGCCTTTTCACTGATTAGTGTTATCTTATCATAGGTAAAGCAGGAAGTCAAGCAAAAACAGGGTTACTTTTTTCACAAACGGCGGTTGTTTTTCTCTCCTCCGATTCTATTTTCCACGCTTCTTCCCTCTAGACCTCTACCGCCTGTTTATGTTATACTGAATTTTGTCAAATAATGTATGAGGAGGGTTTACACCATGTATCAGTTTCCGAAGGATTTGTACGTTGATGTACGAATCGAAGAAACCTATAACACCAATTATTATGTACAAAACGGCGATGTAGAAACCGATCTTGCAGTCACCGAGACCGGCGCCATGATTCGGGTATACGACGGTACCATGTGGTATACCGGCAGCACCAACGATATGGACAGTATTCAGAAGGAAATCGACAACCTGGCTTCTCTTGCCACGCCGAATCCGGATATTTTAAAGGACCCGACCGTAGCTGCCTATGAAGTCAACAAATCAACCGTACTTTCCTTTACCGGCGAAAAAGACATCCGGAATGTCACCAGGGAGGAACGAATTGCGCTGGTGCAGCGTTACATCGACACCTGCGTGGACGACTCGATTCCGGAGCAGACCATGTATATGTCGTTCCTTCGTACCTTTTACTGCAAAAAGCAGTTTTATTCCAGTCTCGGTTCCGAAATCGTGCAGGACTACCAACGCTGTATCTGCGGCACCTTCTATGCCTTTGTGGTAAACGGTGTTCCGTCGGAGGGCGGAAAGGTCTTTGCCGGATTATCCTTTGATAAGCTTTTCAACCATGAGGACGAACTGATGAAAGAACGCGACCGCTATTTAGACTACGCGAAAAATGCCGTAGACGTAGTTCCGGGCAACTATACCTGCGTTCTGTCACCGATCACCACTGCAGTCTTTACTCACGAAAGCTTCGGCCACAAGAGCGAGGCTGACTTTATGTTAAACGACAAAACCTTACAGGACGAATGGATTATGGGAAAGACCGTCGGAAACGAAAAGGTATCCATTTGCGACAGCGGTGCCATGCTGAACAACGGTTACGTCCCGTACGATGATGAAGGCACCAAAGCTCGGGAAACCTGGCTCATCAAGGACGGTGTTCTCACCGGACGTCTTCATGACGCCCACTCCGCAGCAGTATTAAAGGAGGAGCTTACCGGTAATTCCAGAGCTCAGAATTATTCCTGTACGCCATTGGTGCGTATGACCAACACCTATATGGCGGCCGGCACCGACAATCCGGAGGATATGATAAAGGACGTTGCCGACGGCATCTATGTCTATCAGGTATCCGGCGGCACCGGAATGTCCACCTTTACCATGGCTCCGACCCTTTGTTACCGTATCCGGGACGGCAAGCTGGCCGAACCGCTTCGGGTTCACGTCATTACCGGTAACGTATTCCGGACGCTGTTCGATATCGATGCTGTAGGTACGGATTTCATCCTGTATGATTCCGCTTCTTGCGGAAAAGGCGGACAAAGTGCGAATGTTTCCTTCGGCGGTCCGACCATCCGTGTCAAATCACTCAGCGTAAATTAAGGAGGGAGAAGTCATGAAAGAAAAATTACAACAGCATATCATTTATTCCAATGTGGAATTTGAAGAAAATAAAATTAAATCCTTCCACAAGAGCAACAGCACCCACACTTCCTTCCGGGTATACAAAAACGGAGAAGCCGGGATTCATCGTCAAATCGGCGAGATAGCGGATGCCGTAGGCTTCGCAAAAGCAGAAGAAAACCTCTGCCTGCACCGCCCGTATCCGTACACCTTAGAGTCAGGCAAACGCTCCCGCAATAAAATCGAGAGAGACTACACGGACAAGGATTTGCTTAACCTTGCCAAAGAAGCACTGGGACACATTTCCGAAAAGTACCCGCAGTTTACGCTGTCCGGCTCCTTTTCCATGCAAAGCTCCCGTGTTGCCCAGACCAACGAAGCAGGGATGGCGTACGAAAACCGGGATTGTCACATGCAGGCAAGCTTCCAATACAAGCACAAGGACAGCAAAAATCTGGTGGACGGTTTCTTTTCCATCAGCGAACGAAACTTTTCCTTGGAAAAGCTCTACGACATGGCAGACAACTATTTAGGTGCCTTTGAGAAAAAGGCAGAGCTCCCGGAAGAAGCCATTCTCCAAATACAATATTACGGGCTGGCAGGTGCCGTTACGGCCCATCTGGACGCAGAATTACTTTCTCTGAACACCTCCCTGCTCGCAGGAAAACTCGGGCAGCAGGTATTCTCCGAGGACTTTACCCTTGTGGATGATGTATCCGACGCCTACTGCTGGCATACCCCGTTCTGGGACGGTGAGGGGTGCGTCAAAGAAAACGACAAGCGCGTCTTTGTGAAAAAGGGCGTTCCGCTTCTGGGCTACGCCGACAAGCGCATTGCGGAAAAGTACAACGTGCCGCACACCGGTAACGCCGGACATTCTTACTCGGATGTTCCGTCGAACGGCAACACCAACATGCAGATCAAGCGCAGTACAAAAACCACCAAGGAGCTGCTTAACGGCAGACTGACCGTTGTCCTTGACAACTACAGCGGCGGCGGCTTCAACGAAAAGGGCGATTACGTGATGCCGGTACATCACGCATTCCTTTGCGACGGCGAAAAGTTCCTCGGCTCCCTTCCTCCTTTTACCCTTTCCTCCAACCTGTTTGACATGTTCGGAAAGGATTTTATCGGTGTAGGTTCCGACCAGCCGGTATTTAACGACAAAAACGTATTGATAAAGGTAACCGTTTCTCAAAACTCCTAATATTTTTAGAGCCAAGAGTCCGCTTTGCGGACTCTTGTTCCGAGTGGATCGCTTGTGGCATCTTTCAATTGCGTGCGTGCAAATCGTTCTTTCTTTTTCGCGTTTTTCTTGCTATTTTCCGACAAATATGATATGATATCCTTAAGTATTCTCACTTATTTGTTTCGCATGTTTCAAACAACACGATATCGTTAGGACGGTGACGGATTATGGGCAAAAAAAAGAAAATCATCGGCGCATGTATCGCCGGAATCCAGAACAATACACAGATTACCTATTTGACTCAATTATACCGCTATGCCCAAAAGAACAATTATAAATTGCTTGTATTCAACAGCTTTGCGGACTCCAGAAATAATAACTCCTTTCATGACGATGACGGGGCTGTCTATCGTCTGATTAACTATGATTCCATTGACATACTTGCAATTCATGTGCAAAGCTTCTCTGATCCGGCATTGGCGGATTTTCTTCAGAAAGAAGCCGAGGCTCACAATATTCCGATTCTTTCGGAGGACCTCTTTTTATTGGATTCCGTACATCCCGATGTACTTCAATCCCTCTCTCCTGACACACTCCCGGACACTGTGTTTGACTTACCGCATATCATAAAAGATTCCTTGCTTCATGAGGACTTTATGTATGAATGGCTTTCCCGGATTCTTTCCGTGCGGGACATAAAAGAACTGGATGCGCTTCTTACCGAAATCATCCTTTATGACTCCTGTATCTGCCTGAACCATAATATTATCGAATTAATTATCCATGGCACACCGCAGGAAACAGAAGTTTTCTCCGAAAGGCCGTTTGTCATTTTTTCACAGCCTTCCGAATCAGGCAATACTGTAAAAAAGGAGTTTCCGTTGTCTGAAATGGTTCCGCAGTTCGACGAATGGATGGAAGACAATTCCGCATAC
This sequence comes from Lachnospiraceae bacterium, assembly GCA_045596385.1. Lineage (GTDB taxonomy): Bacteria > Bacillota > Clostridia > Lachnospirales > Lachnospiraceae > SIG307. The sequence goes on along the minus strand of JAZOCC010000024.1, from coordinate 120,001 downwards.
ATTCTCAGCACCGTCCATGCCGATAAAAAGATTTACGGCTATTACGCACTGCGCACAGAAGATTTTTACACCATGACCGTGCCGTTTAAGCGTGTTATCGCCGCATTAAATCTTGCCTTTCGGATTGTTCCGATTCAATTCCGGCATACGGACATGAGCCTGAGCATTAAACAGGCAATGCTGACCGACAGTGACAAACACCTTCCGTTAAACCTGCTGATTGAAAAGAACCTGTTCTTTTACCACTTCCAACCGATTGCGGATGCTCATACCGGCACGATTTTTGCCTACGAAGCACTGATGCGCACAGACCCTGTCATTTACATGTCTCCGTTGGAGGTTTTAAATGCCGCATCTACCTACGGCCGGTTGTACGATATCGAGAAGGCCACCATGTGGAATACTCTTTCCTATATCAGTGAACATGAGGAGCTTTTTAAGGAATGCAAGCTGTTCGTAAACTCCATTCCTGCCCATATGCTGAACACTTCCGACTGGGCCGCTCTTGTGGATAAGTACGGGCACCTGTTGGATAAGCTGGTTATTGAAATGACCGAGCAGACGGAGATGGATAACGACCGGATTAGCGTAATACGGAACCGGTTAAAGGCACATAATATTTCCCTTGCCATCGATGATTACGGCACCGGTTTTTCCAATATATCCAATTTGATACGTTATGCTCCGAATTATGTAAAGATTGACCGTTCTCTCATCGAACATATTCAGGAGAAACCGCGCATGCAGAAGCTTGTTGCCGGTATTATCGAGTTTGTCCATGAAAACGGATTTTATGCCCTGGCAGAAGGTGTAGAAACACATGAAGAGTTAAAAACCATGATTGCCCTCGGTTCCGACTTAATCCAAGGGTATTATATCGCAAAACCCACATCCTATATTTTACAGGAATTGCCGGAGACGCTAAAGAATGAAATTATCGAACTGAACCGGATGCGTTCCGAGTATGAAATCCGGGTATATTGTCCGAAGGAAGACGAGGTGGTAGACCTTGCCCGTATTACCGCCGAACACTACAATGCGCTTCTTATCGAAACCGAACACGTTACCGTGCAAGGTGTTCCGGGAACTGCCATCAATTGCTCGATTGCCATTCGTGACGGATTGCATACCCATATTACCTTAAAAGATGTTTACATTACCACCGAAAAAGAAGTTCCTCTCATTGACCTTGGTAATTTCACGAATGCCACCCTTATTTTAGAGGGCGACAACGAAATCATCAACCGTGGTATCCGTGTCCCACAAAGCTCGGATTTGCATATAACCGGCGAAGGCTCCCTGCACATCCACAGTGAAATGTTAAATTCCTACGGTATCGGAAACGACAGGGATAACAGCTACGGTAATATTTGGATTGACTTTATCGGTCAGCTTCATATTGATATCAGTGGCGAAAATTCGGTAGCCGTCGGTGGCGGAAAAAATGACGCCGGCTCCATTATTCGCATTCATCAAACCAAACTACAGATAGAATGCTCCGGCAATAACTGTGTCGGCATCGGTAACTTTGACGGCAATTGTATTATTGATTTAAAAAAGAGCAAAGACATCTTGAATGTTTCCGGTGCAAATGCCGTAGGTATCGGATGTGTAAGCGGCAGCGCCAATATTTTAATCGACCATCATAAGATTTCCATTGTGGAATCCGGTATCGGTCTTTGCGGAATCGGTGTCTTGCACGGCGGAACCGGTCGACTGATTGCCTCCCACGGCTCCATTGCCTGCGACCTCCGTGGCCGGAATATCGTCTGCTTCGGAACCGACGGCGGTTCTCTGGATTGCAGTACATTCCTTACCTCCACCGATTTCTACTGTGAGGGCAACTCTGTCACAGGCATCGGCGACATCAACGGCAACGGCAACATCAATCTCCGGGATTCCAACCTTTCCATGCGAATTCTTGCCAGAGATAACCTGGATATCGGCAGCAAATACGGGAAACTGGAAACTATCAACATTCAGAAGCAAATCAAAGTAAATGAATAGTCTTTATAAAACATAACAGGGCGTGTGCAAATTCGCACACGCCCCTTCTTTCACTCATGCATCAATCCTACTGCACCGCATCGATTGCCTTACCGATATCGTTTCTCTTATATTTATTGGCAAAGGAAATCCACTCCGTTGCCGCATAAGCATTGGCACGGGCACCCTTTAAGTCGTCGCCTACCGCAACTACGCCAAGCACACGGCCTCCGTTGGTCACTACCTTACCGTCAGCAAACTTCGTACCGGCGTGGAATACATAGTAGCCATCCTTCGTCTTGAAAGTATCCAATCCTTCAATCGGGAAGCCCTTCTCGTAATGCTCCGGATAACCGTCGGACGCAAGTACCACACATACTGCCGCATTGTCTGCAAACTTAAGATCAATAGTGTCAAGCTTTCCATCGATACAAGCCTCAAATACATCCACGATGTCGTTTTCCATACGCGGAAGCACTACCTGTGTCTCCGGATCGCCAAAACGTGCGTTGTACTCCAGTACTCTCGGACCGTTCGGGGTCAGCATCAAACCTACGAAAAGCACACCGACAAAAGGTCTGCCCTCTGCCTTCATGGCATCCATGGTCGGCTGATAAATGTACTTCTTACAGAACTCGTCTACTTCCTCGGTGTAGAACGGAGTCGGGGAGAACGTACCCATACCACCGGTATTTAATCCCTGGTCGCCGTCCTTTGCACGCTTGTGGTCCTGGGCGCTGGTCATGGTCTTAATGATATTACCGTCGCAGAAAGCCAACACGGAAACTTCCGGACCGATCATAAACTCTTCGATAACCAGCTTGTCGCCTGCGCTACCGAACTGCTTATCTTCCATAATCGCCTTAACGCCTGCAACCGCCTCGTCGTAGTTATTACAAATCAATACGCCCTTACCCAGCGCCAAACCGTCTGCCTTTAACACGGTCGGATACGGGCCGGTCTTTAAGTACTCGATAGCCGCTGCCGCATCGGTAAATACCTCGTATGCTGCCGTCGGAATGTTGTACTTCTTCATCAAATCCTTAGAAAAAGCCTTGGAACCTTCAATGATAGCCGCATTCTTTCTCGGTCCGAATACGCGAAGCCCCTTTGCCTCAAACGCATCTACCACGCCTGCACCGAGAGAATCATCCGGTCCGATAATGGTCAAATCAATCTTTTCCTGTGCCGCAAATTCAGCCAGCTTCTCGGTCTCCATTACACCGATATTCACACACTCCGCAAGTTCTGCAATACCTGCATTGCCCGGCGCACAATACATCTTGTCAACCTTCTTACTCTGGGCCACTTTCCACGCAATGGCGTGCTCTCTTCCGCCGCCGCCTACGATTAATACCTTCATTCTGTCTTCCTCCGTTCTCATTTATCTCAACTTCACTTTATACAGTTTTCGAAAAACCGCATTCGGTCCATTTTCCACCTAATCTCATTCAACAACGAACGCTTTCCCGTCCTGCCAGATTACCTTGCCGTTGGCAATGGCATTAATAGCCGCCGGAAGAATCTCCCATTCTGCCTCTTCCATGACACGACGCTGTAACACTTCAGGAGTATCGCCACACTTTACCGCAACTGCCTTCTGCATGAGAATCGGACCGGTATCCGTACCCTCATCCACGAAATGTACCGTTGCACCGGTTACCTTATTACCTCTTGCCAATACCGCCTCATGGACATGCAGTCCGTAAAAACCGTCGCCGCAAAAAGACGGAATCAAAGACGGGTGAATATTTAAAATTTTCTGCGGATATGCCTGAATGAGACACGCCGGTAAGATTACAAGATAGCCTGCCAGTACAATCAAATCCGGCTCATACTTAGAAACGCCCGCAAGCAATGCCTCATTAAACTCCGCACGGGAAGCAAAGCTCTTCGGAGAGATACACTCCGCTGCAATGCCCTTATTCTTTGCTCTCTCCAGTGCATATGCATCTGCCTTGTTACTGATAACGGCTACAATTTCCGCATTGGTAATGGCGCCGCTGTCCATCTTGTCCATAATCGCCTGTAAATTCGTTCCGCCGCCGGATACCAAAACTACGATTTTCGTCATAGGGACCTCCTTATAAATAAAATAGAATCTCGCTTGCGAGATTCTTGCGCCGAGCGCGGTCGCTTGCGACATCTTCCTGTCGCGCGAGTGTGCCCCCGCGGAGCGTTTTCACATTTCCGAATGTCCTTTTGGAAATGTGAAAAGCGCATGCCGCGCCGGCCTTTCAGACCGGACACCGCACACGCCATAAAATTCATTACAGAATATCAATACCCTTTTCGCCGTTTACTGCCTCTCCAAGGATATATGCTTCTTCGCCTGCTGCCTTTAAGGTAGCAACTGCCTTGTCAGCGTCGGCCTTATCTACAGCGATTACCATACCGATACCCATATTGTAGGTATTGTACATCATCTGTTCTTCGATGTTACCGTCCTTTGCAAGCATCTTAAAGATTGCCGGTACTTCATAAGCATTCTTCTTAACCTGTGCACGGATACCTTCCGGAAGCATTCTCGGAATGTTCTCATAGAAACCGCCGCCGGTTACGTGGCTGCAAGCCTTTACCACAATACCGTTAGTCTTTAAGGAAGAAAGCGCCTTCACGTAAATCTTGGTCGGGGTCAAAAGCTTCTCACCGAGGGTCATACCCAGAGACTCATAGTAAACATCAAGCGGCTTACGTTCCATCGGGAACACCTTACGAACCAAGGAGTAACCGTTACTGTGGATACCGGAGGAAGCGATACCGATTAACACATCGCCGTCCTTCATGTTCTCGCCGGTAATCATCTCTGCACGGTCTACGATACCTACCGCAAAACCTGCAAGGTCGTACTCATCTTCCGGATAGAAGCCCGGCATCTCCGCAGTCTCACCACCGATAAGAGCTGCACCTGCCTGCTTACATCCCTCTGCCACACCGCTAACGATGGTAGCAATCTTCTCCGGAATGTTCTTACCGCATGCAACGTAGTCAAGGAAGAATAACGGCTCACCGCCTGCACATGCTACGTCATTTACACACATTGCAACACAGTCGATACCGATGGTATCATGCTTGTCCAAAATAAACGCAAGCTTTAACTTCGTACCTACACCGTCCGTACCGGAAAGTAAGGTCGGCTGCTTCATCGTCATAAAACGATCCAATGCAAACGCACCGGAAAAACCTCCGAGACCGTTCAAAACCTCCGGACGCATCGTACCCTTAACATGCTCCTTCATCAATTCCACTGCCTTGTAACCAGCCTCAATATCCACTCCGGCTTTCTTGTAATCCATCGTCATATCCTCCTGTCTGCTTTGTGTCCCTCAACCTTTGAGGGGAAGTTACCTTTATCATAGCATACTTTTCGCGCTTTTCCTAGTAGGAATGTTACGAAAAATATTCATGTGATTCATAAGTATTACTTATGGAGTTATAAGTAAATCTATTTTCGACCTATCACACCGATAACTCCGCTATAATCTCATACAAATTCTTATCTACATTTGCTTTAAAGGAAATCTTCTCCCGATTCTCCAAAAACCAGGCAAAAGACTTTTTAAGTCCTTCCTCAAACTCCGTTTCCTTGCTGACAATCCCGTTAATTTTCGAAACCTCCAGCACATTATCATAATCAAAAAACGGATAAAAATCTCTTACATTCCTGCCAAGCGACCTATAATCCACTTCCACAATCTCCGGCACCTTACCGGCAACCTTCGCACAGGCCTCCACCCATTCTCTCGAAGTAACCGCGTCTCTGTTTCCTACGTTAAATACGCTTTCCTTTCCGGTTTCAACTTTAAACAAGTGCTCCACAATCGCCGCCAAATCCTTCGTGTAAATAAACTGGAGCTTCGGGTCGGACTTCGGAATCACCACCGGCTTATCTTCCATAAGCTGCCTAAAAATCAAGCTCTCTCTCTGGGCATAATTATACTCTCCGTAAATATAGGGTGGGCGCACCATCACAAGCGCCGTATCCTTATCCTTCAGAAACTCCGCATAATACTTCTCTGCATCTATCTTCCCCTTCCCGTAAAAGGTCCAGTACTTATTCTCTGCCAGAGTATCGGTCTCCGCAAACGGAATCTGCAAATGCTCCACATCATACACCGCACTGGAACTGATAAACACAAACTTCTTCACCTGTTCAAAATCGAGCGCCCCACAAAGCTTCTCCACCCAGGACACATCCTGCCAGCTCACGTCAATAACATAATCAAATACCTTCCCGGCAAGAACCTCCTTCATCCCGTCCCCGTCATTCCGGTCACAACAACTCTGCTGTACACCCTCTACGGAAAGAGGCCTCGTCCCACGGTTTAACACCGTCACCGCATATCCGTGCTCCGCCAGAAACTCTACCATTTTTCTGCCTACAAAATAACTACCGCCTAAGACTAAAACCTTGTCTGCCATACTTGTCCTCCCTCAATTTTTAATCATCAGATACAATCCCGATTTCCTTCTCCGAAATCAGTAATGTTATCGTTTCATCATAGAAAGTATCGGTTTTATAAGAGTCGCCAACAGACAAACTCATTTCAAGAGGAAGCGTTACAAGCCATTTTCCTTTCTCTTCCCAGCTTTCCAAGCAGTCATAAAACATTAATTGTACCTTATGCTTCTTTCCGGAATTGACATAATCATTCCATTCATCCGGCAGATAATATTCTCCCGCCCTTACTACAACCGCTTCCGTATTTTCACATCGAAGATACAAGGTCTCCTCCGTTTTATTTTCCACATATGCTGTTGCTGTGCATATCATTTTCCCGTTCTTCTCCGAAAGCTCTATATCCGTCATCGCCAGCAATACTTCCGGTCCGTCATACAAGACCACATCCCGCTCTCCCGGTACATATACGTACTCCTGTACCGGTTTTTCTCCCTGCAAATTTATCGTGTAATCCTCATAAAAACTATATTCAAAGTCACGATCTCTTACAGAAAGAGAGAAACCGATTTCGGTAATGGTATCCTTTTCCGTCTCTTCCTTCCAGTAATCAAGATATTCGATTACCCCATAGGACCCCGCCTCCGGGTATAAATCCAAGGACCATTCATAGAACGATTGGCACAAAAATCCATTTAATGACATCTCTTCAATCTCATACCAAAGCTTTTTGTCCGTGTGGTTCTCAAGAAACAATTTAATCTCATATCCACCGTCCTCCTTGTAGACATCACCGATTATCAACAAAGTAAGCTCTTCATTATCTACAACCACAACATCATCCAGCTGACGTTCATATGTAAACGACACATACTGCGCTTCCCCTTGTGGATAATAATAAATTGTCTGTTGAAAAATTGGTTCCGGCCAATACCCCTCCCACGATACCTCAAATATATCCAACCAACCTTCTCTTTCATCGTATATCTCAAGGGGCAGGCACAACTCCGTAATATCCAAAAGCTCCGTCACACCCGCATATTCCTCTACACCGTAAAGCGTAAGCTCTTCCTCACTTGTTTCCCCCGCGGGAACTTCACAATCCCAATCACAACATTCTACACGATTTACATATACATCTCCCGCATAAAATTTAAGCTCTTTCTCAGTCCGATTTTCCACCGATAAATGAAGCACATAATAATACTCTCCCTTTTCTAACGAAACAGCCTGTATCCTACACAACTCGTTATCTATAAGCACTCCGTCCATACCGACCTTCACCGGTTCTAACTTCGTTATTCCAGTCGGTATCGGCGTGGCTACCGGTTCTGTCGTCGGACTCGGTTCTATCGGAGCAATCGTTACCATAGGCTCCTGTGTTACCCTCGGAATCCCGGTCGGATTCTCATCAAAAAACTCCTCTCTCTTCGGTGCGTCTGTAGGCGCAACCGTCATCGTCGGCTCTGTCGTCGGTGCAACCGTTGCTACCGGATATTCCGTCGGTACATTTGTCGTTTCCGGAACTCCCGTTCCCTCCTGCCGCATTCCACACGCCCCAAACAAAAACACCAGTCCTAACACCAACGCAAAAAATCTCTTTCCTCTGTACATCTCATAACCTCCCCTCTCATAAAACCACTTCCATTTTATCATAACACACTTCGAAGCACAAGAAAAAGAGCCTTATAACACCCTCACATTTCTCATACCTTCACTCTTGATTTTTGAAGAAACTCTCCATAAGCGTGCCCCTTCGTTTCTTTTATTTGTACGCCTGTCCATAAGGAAAGCCCGGTACAACATAGGTGTTCGAATCATTGTGCAGGATATTAGACTTTCTTATTACTCCGCACCTCTGTCAGCAACGCTCAGACAAGGATGTCTGAGCGAGGTCGCCACGCAACAAGGACGTTGCGTCAGACCGGTTGCGTCCCTTTTGGTATAATTCTCATCGGAGTAATTAGAAAGACTTATATCCGTAACAGTGAGAGCACCTATGTTGTACCGGGCTTTCCTTATGTCTAGGCACCAAAACAACGAAGGGGCCACCTTACGGTGACCCCTTCAAAAATCAAGAATTCAACTCTTATTCAGCAACGGAAGCGTACATAAAGTACTTGAATCCGAGCGGGCTTGCAAAGAAGCCGTCGATCTTATCACTGCACATGAAGATATCGGTGTAGTAGTAAATCGGGCAGATAGCACCGGACTCCATAAGGATATCCTCTGCATCATGCATGAGCTCGAAACGCTTGTTAGCATCGCTGGAGGACTTAACCTCAGCAATGATTGCGTCGTAGCTCTCGCCCCAGGTCTTGCCGTCATAACCGTTGTAGGAAGCGTGCTCACCCTTACCGAACTGACAGTCGTTGTTACCGGAACCGGAAACCCACATGTCAAGGAAGGAAATCGGGTCATTGTAGTCACCTAACCAACCGTTACGAGCGATGGAGTAGTTACCTTCCTTACGGGTGTTGAGGAAAGTAGCCCATTCCTGAACCTCTACCTTAATATCAAAGCCATAGTTGCCCCATACCTGCTGGAGGTAAGCTGCAATTGCCTCATGACCGGAACCGTCGTTGGTAATATAGGTAAGAGTCGGGAACCCAACTACCTTATTGCCGTCTACGGTAAACTTCTTGGAAGAATCTGCAACTTCCTTTAAAAGAGCAATCGCCGCATCACAGTTTGCGGTGTAATCCGCATCTGCAACACTGTAGTAACCTGCACCGTCGCGGTTCGGTCCATTCTTTGCAATGAACTCCTTGCCATCCGGCTCGGTAAGACCCATTGCTACGAAACCTGCAGCCGGAACCTGACCGGCCTGACCGATTTCTTCACAGATATAGTTACGGTCAATCATAAGACCGAGAGCCTGACGAATCTTAGCCTTTTCTACTTCGGTAAAGCCATCTAAAGCTTCATCATTTACATTGAAAGATACATAGTAGGTACCAAGCTGACCGGTTACAAAGAACTCATCCTTGTACTCACCCTCCTGAAGGGACTTAATCTCATCGTTCGGAACGGAATCGATGAACAGATAGGAACCGTTCTGGAAGTTGGTCAACAGGGAAGCATCATCAGAGTTGAACGCGAAAATAAGCTTATCGGTTACAACCTTGTCTGCATTGTAGAAATGCTCATTCTTCTCAAGAACCATCTGGGTCTGGGTGAACTCGGTTACCTTGTAAGCACCGTTACCGATGAAGGTATCCGGGGAAGTTGCCCATGCATCACCGTTTTCTTCGATGATATCCTGGCGAACCGGCATGTAAGCCGGGAATGCACAGAGTTCATGGAAATACGGAACATCAACCGGAAGCACAACGGTAAGTTCGGTACCGTCTGCGGAAGCGGTTACATTTAACTTGCCGTTTCCTTCCATTAACTCGTTATAACCGTCGATTACCTCAAACATGTAACCGTAGTCTGCTGCGGTCGCCGGGTCTGCTGCTCTGTTCCATGCATAAACGAAATCGTTTGCATCGAGCGCAGTACCATCGCTCCACTTTAAGCCATCACGAAGCTTAAAGGTGTAAGAGGTCTTACCGTCGTCCATCTTTACCGGTGCCGGAAGCTCGGTAGCGCACTCCGGGGTAAGAACCAACTTACCGCTTGCATCCTGTTCAAAACCGACAAGACCTGCAAACGTATGAACAATATAGGTTGCACCGTCAACTGCAGAGTTGAGAGCCGGGTCAACCGTGTCCGGATAAGCACCAACGTTTAACGTCATGGAACCTGCTTCGGACTTAGAACCGCCACATCCGGCAAAAGCCATGCAGCCGAGTACCATTGCTAATGCAAGTGATACACTCAGAAGTTTTCTCATCTTCATTCTTTTTTCCTCCTTAAAAACATCTATTATAACCGCTCATGCAGTTATAAACATACATGAAGCCCCAACACTCCCTGTACCGTTTTACCTTCTCTGTGGTATTTTACACGTTATGACACGCCACTCTGTGTCCCGGCGCCATCTCCTTAAGCTCCGGCATTACCTCCGCACACTTTTCGGTTGCGCGCGGGCAACGGGTACGGAACGGACATCCGCTCGGCATATGAAGCGGGCTCGGCACGTCACCGGACAGGTGAATGCGCTCACTGGCTCTTGCAATCTTCGGATCCGGAATCGGAACCGCAGACAGAAGAGACTGGGTGTACGGATGAATCGGGTGATGATATAACTCATTGGAAGGTCCGATTTCAATCATCTTTCCGAGATACATTACTGCGATTCTGGTAGAAATATGCTTTACTACCAAAAGGTCATGTGCAATGAACAAATAGGTCAGACCCAACTGCTCCTGCAAATCTTCAAACATATTGACAACCTGCGCCTGAATGGAAACGTCAAGGGCGGATACCGGCTCATCACAAACAATGAACTTCGGATCTACCGCAAGGGCTCTCGCGATACCGATTCTCTGACGCTGTCCGCCGGAGAATTCATGTGCATAACGGGTCGCATGCTCACTGTTAAGTCCGACCAATCCCATCAAATGACGGATTTTGTCTTCTCTTTCCTTCTTGCTGCCGTACATCTTGTGCACGTCTAACGGCTCTCCGATAATATCACTGACCGTCATACGCGGGTCCAGGGAAGAATACGGATCCTGGAATACCATCTGTGCCTGCTTACGGAACTCCTGAATGGACTTCTTGCTCTGAATGAGCTTCCCGTCAAACCAAACCTCACCGGCCGTCGGCTTATACAATTGCAAAATCGTACGACCTACCGTGGTCTTACCGCAACCTGACTCACCTACCAGACCGAGGGTCTCGCCTTCTTTAATTTCAAATGTTACATCGTCCACGGCCTTAAGCTTCAAAGACTTCATAAAACCGTTCGGGACATCAAAGTGTTGCTTGAGGTGCTTTACCTCGAGAAGATTTTTGGATTCACTCATCTGTACATCTCCTCCACTTCTTTTTCAGTCATTCTGCCTTCTGCAATGGCATCCCTAAAATTGAACCAACAGCTTGCGGCATGATTCTCGTTAATACTGATTTCTTTTGCCTTGTGGGACAGACAAACCTTCATGGCTCTGTCGCAACGCGGCGCAAACGGGCAACCGTCCGGCATGTTAAGCAAATCTACCGGAGTACCTCCGATCGGCTCTAAGCGGCGGTCTTCGTCGCTTACCGTCGGGATGGAACGCATGAGACCCTTGGTATACTCATGCTTCGGATTATAGAAAATCTCATCTGCGGTACCGCGCTCACACACTTCCCCCGCATACATAACGATAACCTCGTCACACATCTCCGCCACAACACCAAGGTCATGGGTAATGAGAATTACGGACATGCCTAACTGCTTCTGCAAGTCCTTAATCAGGTCAAGAATCTGTGCCTGAATCGTAACGTCAAGCGCCGTGGTCGGCTCATCCGCAATGAGAATGTCCGGCTCACAAGCCAGTGCCATTGCGATCATAACACGCTGACGCATACCGCCGGAAAACTCGTGCGGGTACTGCTTGATACGCTTCTCCGGCTCGTTTACGCCTACCAGACGAAGCATCTCGATGGCACGCTCCTTTGCCTGCTCTTTGTTACGGTCCGTATGAAGCATAATTGCTTCCATCAGCTGGTTCCCGATGGTAAATACCGGGTTTAAGCTCGTCATCGGGTCTTGGAAAATGATGCTGATTTTGTTACCGCGAATCTTTCCCATGGCCTCCTTGGAAGCACCGACCAGTTCCTCTCCTCTATACTTAATGCTACCGGACACAATCTTACCGGAGCTTGCCAGAATCTGCAAAACGGAATATGCCGTTACGCTTTTACCGGAACCGGACTCACCTACGATACCCAGTACCTTTCCCTCATCAAGAGAGAAGGAAAGTCCGTTTACTGCCTTTACCTCGCCGGCCGGAGTGAAAAAGGAGGTGTGTAAATCGGTTACTTGTAACAGTTTCATAATAGCCTCCTCCTTACTTCTTTAACTTCGGGTCGAACGCATCACGAAGACCGTCACCCAACAGATTTAACGAAAGAACAATCAAACAAATCATTACCGCCGGAATAATCAAACGGTAAGAATAGGAATACACGCCGCTCAGTGCCTCGGACGCAAGGGAACCTAAGCTCGGCATCGGCATGGAAACACCGAGACCAAGGAAGGACAGATAACTCTCGGTGAAAATCGCCGACGGAATCTGAAGCGCCGTGGAAATAATGATAACACTGATACAGTTCGGTAACATATGGCGGCGGATAATGTGGCTACCCTTTGCACCGATGGAACGTGCGTTTAACACGTAATCCTGCTGCTTAATGGTAAGAATCTGACCACGAATCAAACGCGCCATACCTACCCAGTAAAGCAATGCAAATACGATAAAGATACTAATCATACCCGTACCCAGCTTTGCCAGCGCCGTACCCTCAAGGGCAGGCTCCAGGGTCTGCTTCAATACCGTCGCAAACAAAATAATCATCAAAAGATCCGGTAGCGAGTAGATAATATCGACAATACGCATCATTACCAGATCGACCTTTCCGCCGTAATAACCGGACACGGAACCGTAAATCGCACCGATAATCAATACGATGATACTTGCAAAGAAACCTACAAGCAGGGAAATACGGGTACCGTAGATTACGCGGATGGCGTAGTCACGGCCGTGAGCGTCCGTACCGAAGATATGCGGGAAAATAAACTCGCCGTCCTCCATACGCTGCAGCTCCGTCTCACCGTACTCAAACGGCTTTAAGTTGTTGTAGGAAGCATCCGTCTTCTGTCCTGCGGTTACACCCAGCTGATTATCGTAGCTGTACGGATAGAACAACGGAACAAATGCTGCAATAAATACAATGACGAGAACGATGCAAAGACAAGTCATCGCAATCTTGTTCTTCTTAAGGCGTCTCATACCGTCCTTAAAGAAGGTGGTACTCTCACGCATACGCTGCTGGCGGAACTTTTCCTCCTCCGTTGCCGGCTCAAAGCTCTGCAGGTTCAGCTGTAAGCTTAAGGGATTTTTCTTCGGCATTTCGTCTACACTCTTTTTCACAGTCAAGCCCTCCCTTAAGACAAATCGACACGCGGGTCGAAGATTTTATAGCAAATATCGGAAATCAAGGTCATAATAACCATGATGGTGGCAAGGAAAATGGTGGTGCCCATTACCATCGGATAGTCACGGTTAATGATACTGGAGAAGAAAAACTTACCGATGCCCGGTACTACGAAAATCTGCTCCACCACCAGACTACCGGTCAGAATGTAGGCAATCATCGGTCCTACATAAGTGATAACCGGAGTAACGGCATTCTTTAAGGAATGCTTGAAAATAACCTTCACCGGAGATACACCCTTTGCTCTCGCGGTACGGATATAGTCCTGACCGAGCACATCCAACATACTGGAACGGGTCAAACGGGTAATATATGCCATCGGATATAAACTCAATGCGATAACCGGCAATATCAAACCCGCTGCTGTGGAACCGTTGGACGGGAATATCGGTATCTTTACACAAAACGCCAACAGCAGTATCGTCGCTATGACAAAGGACGGCATAGCCACACTGGCAGTGGACAATACCATGATAATCTTATCCAATACTTTATCGTGGAATACTGCGGCAAGGGCACCCAGAGTCAATCCGAATGCAATGGCAACCATAGCCGCAATAATACCAAGCTTACCACTGGTTTTAAAACCTTCCAAAATCAAATCGGTCACATTACGTCCGCGGTTCTTGATGGACGGACCGAAATCAAAATGAAGAACATCCTTTAAATATGTGGTATACTGCTCGAAAATAGGCTTGTCCAGACCGTACTTTGCCTCAAGTTGCGCCGTAACCGCAGGGCTCGGAGCCTTCTCACTTAAGAAAGGTCCTCCCGGAATCGCCTTCATAACAAAAAACGTAATTGTGATGACAAGAAATACCGTAAATAAAGCAAGCAGGACGCGCTTTACGATATAGAATGCCAATTTTGAATCCAAACTGCTCAACTCCTTCTCTGATTTTACTGATACACATTCTTTTAAACTATACCATCTTTTTGACCGATTTACAAGCGTTTTCGACAAAATGAACCTATTTCCTCTGAACTTACCTTGGTGCTTTATTACCGTTTTATTACTGCGTTGCGATGCTGTGGCTTGCATAAAAAAAGGAATCCCGCCACCGCCGTGACAAGGGGACTCCTCTTTCTGCTCTATCATAATATTAGTCTTCGCAATATTCCAGCTTACTTACGGACACCTCGTATGCAATACGTTTCTCAAACTCGGTTTCGGAAAGCTTTTTCTGATACTCACGGCTCTGGATTCTGCCCCAAAGCTGCACATGACCTCCCACCTGGAATCCGTCCGCAAACCGGGCGTTTCTGCCCCAGCAAATACACGGAATGTAATCGGACTTCCCGTACGGACGATTTACTGCCAACAACACATCCGCAATTTCTCTGCCTAACGGCGTCTTACGGTAAATCGGCGGCTTACACACATATCCGTCCAAGAAAATATAGTTCGGCTTCACACTTTCATCCGGCGCTTCCTCCAGACGAATCTCTCTGGCAAACACGGAAAGCACCAAACGGTTTCTCGTTTCTTCATGGCGGTTGTAAGAGCGGAACTGCCCCTGAATATGTGCAAACTGTCCCACATAGCTCTTCGTCACGTCAAGCAGGCGCTCAGACACCATTACCGGAATAATGTCGTTGGAATCGCTCAAACGGTTCACGGAAAGCTCCACCATATAGAAGCATTCGCCGAACACCTCATGACTGTACACAAACTCGCTGATTACCTCGCCCACAATACTCACCTGGTTGTTTTCAAATACCTTATCTGTCATTTCCTATGACTCCCTTCTTTTTCTCACGTTTTTCCCTGCAGTGTACTCTGCTCTTGCTATTACCTTATGACTCCCGGTCCCTTTTTAGAAGTTTTCTTTCCGTTTCTATTTGGGATTTTTTTACAATTTCGAATCACAGGACGAAGTTTACCATATTTTCCCAAATCATGCAATAGACTTTACAATTTCTTTATAATATCTTAATCTCTTTTTTCGACATATTTCGTTCCTCTTCCTATAGCAATGCGGCATCCGTACACACAGTTTTCTTCCCGCCGATGCATTTTTTTCTTGCCAAACGGAAAAATTATGCTATACTTAGGAAAGTAATGCCATGAAACATGGCAAATGTAGGGGTTTCGCACCAAAGCGGATATCCCTTTTATCAGGAAGGATTTCGGTATGATTACAAAGAGTGAAAACATACGTAACATTGCAATTATCGCACACGTTGACCACGGCAAAACCACCTTGGTTGACGAATTATTAAAGCAAAGCGGTGTATTCCGCCAGAACCAGGCGGTACAGGACCGCGTTATGGACTCCGGCGACATTGAGCGGGAGCGCGGCATTACCATTTTGTCCAAAAATACCGCAGTTTATTACAAGGATACCAAAATTAACATTATCGACACTCCTGGCCACGCAGACTTCGGCGGCGAGGTAGAGCGTGTCCTTAAAATGGTAAACGGTGTTATCCTCGTGGTAGATGCTTTCGAAGGGGCTATGCCGCAGACAAAATTTGTATTAAAGAAAGCGTTAGAGCTTTCCCTCCCGGTTATCGTCTGTATCAACAAAATCGACCGTCCGGAGGCGCGTCCGAAGGAAGTCATCGACGAAGTATTGGAGCTTTTCATTGATCTGGATGCGTCCGACGAACAGCTTGACTGTCCGTTTGTCTTCGCTTCCGCAAAAACCGGCGTTGCTATCTTGGAGCTTGACGAAAAGCCGGAAAGCATGCAGCCGTTATTCGAAACCATTTTGGAATATATCCCGGCGCCGACCGGCGATCCGGAAGCCGGCACCCAGCTTCTCATCAGCACCATCGACTACAACGAATATGTAGGCCGTATCGGTGTAGGCAAGGTAGAAAACGGTATCGTCCGCGTGAATCAGGACGTTGTGGTGGTAAATGCCCACGACCCGGAAAAATGTAAGAAGGTAAAAATCAGCAAGCTGTATGAGTTTGACGGCTTAAAGAAGGTAGAAGTAACCGAAGCAGGCGTAGGCTCCATCGTGGCAATTTCCGGTATTACCGACATTCACATCGGTGACACCCTTTGCTCCCCGGAGAATCCGCAGCCGATTCCGTTCCAGAAGATTTCCGAGCCGACCCTTGCCATGCATTTTATTGTAAACGATTCTCCGTTTGCGGGCCAGGAAGGCAAATTCGTCACCTCCCGTCACTTACGCGACCGATTGTTCCGCGAGTTAAACACCGACGTCAGCCTCCGTGTGGAAGAAACCGATACCACCGAAAGCTTTAAGGTATCCGGCCGCGGTGAGCTTCACCTGTCCGTATTAATCGAGAACATGCGCCGTGAAGGCTATGAATTTGCGGTAAGTAAGCCTGAGGTTCTTTATAAAGAAGAAGACGGCAGAAAGACCGAGCCGATGGAACGTGCCATCATTGATGTACCGGAAGAATTCTCCGGCACCGTAATCGAAAAATTAAGCTCTCGTAAGGGTGAACTTTTAGGAATGTCCACCGCCAGCGGCGGCTATACCCGTCTGGAGTTTTCCATTCCGTCCAGAGGACTGATCGGCTACCGTGGTGAGTTTATGACCGACACCAAGGGTAACGGTATTTTAAACACTCTGTTTGACGGCTACGCACCGTACAAGGGCGATATTCAGTACCGCAAGCAGGGCAGCCTGATTGCATTTGAAACCGGCGAAGCCATTACCTACGGTTTGTACAATGCCCAGGAGCGCGGTACTCTGTTCCTCGGTGCAGGCGAAAAGGTATATGCCGGCATGGTCATCGGCCAGACCGGTAAGACAGAGGACATTGAGGTGAATGTCTGCAAGAAAAAGCAGCTCACCAACACCCGTTCCTCCTCCGCAGACGACGCATTGCGTCTGACCCCGCCGCGGATTTTAAGTCTGGAGCAGTCCATTGAATTTATCGATACGGATGAGCTGTTGGAGGTTACCCCGAAGACGTTACGAATTCGTAAGAAGATTCTGGACCCGACGTTAAGAAAAAGGGCCGCTATGCGCAAGAACTAGCTGCGCGGCTTCCCTTTCTTACGATTTGTGAAACCGTTCTAACTGTTCAGCGGCATTATAATAATTCTCTTTTGCTGAGCGCAACGCTCCGTCAAACTTCCTCCAAGAACGACTAGGACGCTCGGGAGCGGCCTAGCGCCCAGTCTTTTCTAGGAGGCGATTTCGACTACGCTAAAAGCGCGCCCCTTCGGGAAAGGCAAAAACGAATTATTGTAATGCCGCTGAACTTATTTATAGCGTCTTGAACAAATCGTAAGAAATCGCCACGCCCGAGCCGCCGCGCAAAAAACAAGGCCGACGTGTCCTTATGGTTCTCTTAGAAAAAACCAGACATGCCGACCTTATGTTCAATCCTCTAACAATATACTTTTAACAATATCAACGATGTAGCTATCACTACCACCCAAAAAATCATCCATATAATATCACGGTTTGCTTTTACCTTCGGGTATTTCTTCGAAAGAAGATATATCGGTACTTTAATCACATTCTCCAAAAGAAGTGCCAGCAGAACGCCCCATACAACCGGTTTTACCGAAATCCGAATATCAAGCAAACCTACCATCAAACAGCTTGCGGCAATCACTCCAACCACAAATCCGATCCAGTGAGCTATTACTTCCCGTTTACTCTTCGGATTTCCGTCAAAGTCTGCCAAGCCCAGATATTCCAGCACAACTCCCTTCTCAAATTTCACCACATCCTTCGCAATATCCAGAAAACGATTGCCCTTTCTTTCTTCCTCTTCTACCGCATTCCAATATTTTTCGGCATCGAAGGTTTCAATTTGTTCTCCGTTCTCCTGCATTTTTCGGCAAAGGGTCATTGCACCTTGTAATTCCTGCATCTGTCTCGTCAGGTTTTCTATGTTGCTTTCCAGTGCTTCAGACATAGGCTTTGCCCCGTCCAGCACATCCTCGATATCCGATACCGCAAATCCCAGCTTACGAAGGATAATGATTTTCTTTAACTGCACAACATCCTCTTCGCTGTATTCCCGGTAACCGTTTTCTCCCCGGGTCGGACTGAGCAGTCCTTCCTTTTCATAAAAACGAACCGTTGCTCTCGGCACTCCGAGGCATTGTTCCACTTCTTTGATTGTCATCTAAAATCCCTCCTGTTTTTCCTTGTGATACCCTCACTGTACGGTATCAACAAGGTTTACAGTCAAGTACTTTTTGAAATTTTTACAAGGAAATTAAGTATAAAGCTTCTTCACCCTATCGTTTCCTCACTATCTCTTCCGCCCTCTGCCCGTCCGTTCCGCAAAATACAGGTTAAATTCCTCCGGGCGGGTAATTTTATAGCCCTGCACTACTTTTTTAAAGAATCCGCCGATGGCGGCATTTTTTATTTTCTTTCCTCCGCCCTCCATACGGCTGATGCGGAGGTATTTGCGCTCCGCGGAAAAAATATGCTCCAGTTCCGCAGGACCGTACCAAAGAAGCATCCGGTAAGCCGCATCAAGAAACACTTCCTCCGCCTCCGTAAACAGCCCTTCGGCGGAAATGCCCTGCTTAATCCCTGTCTGCAGTAACTGTTCATAATGATACGCATACGGCACTCCGGCAGAAGACAAATCGCATTCTTCCCAAAACAGTGCCTTGTCCGTCAGCCCCAAAGAGAAGGCCTGGGCATAATACAGCGTCAGCACCACGCGCATGGGAGATATATCCCCTTTTGCCCGTTCAATCAGGTACTGCACGCCACACCAAAGCTTCGATGACGTCAAATAAGACAGCACCGCATTTTTGCTTTTTTTATAGGCTACCGGTGTCAACCGGTCCTTATGTTCCTCCAGTACCTCAAGATAAAACAACGGTTCTTCATACAATCTCTTCAAATGAGCCCCGTACTCTCCTACCGGGCACAGCCCTGACCCATAGCGGAGCACCGTCGTCGCACCCCAGCCAAGGAGCGCCGCCAGAGGCTTTTTCCCGATGGCATACCTGGAAAGCAATTCATTCAATTCTTCTACGGAAATCACTTCCTGTCCCGCCATAACCGTCGCTCCTTTCTCTATAGTCAAACAAAGCCCGGCAAGCAAACGCACCGCTTATGCCCGTGCACCCTGCTCCCCGAGCTCTCACATTCTAATATTTCCGATAATCGTTAATACTCTTTGCGATAATCTTAAATCCGCGAATCAACCGGTCAAAGATACCGATACGATAGAAATTCACAAGAATCATTCCCACCGGAATACCGATAATCATACCGAGAATGCCGCCGAACCGGTAGCCTACAAACATAAAGAATAAAGTCAGCAGCGGATTCAATCCGATACTGTCACCCACCATCTTCGGCTGAAGCATCTGCTTCGTAAACTGACACACCAGATACAATACCGTCAATACAACCGCTTCGATATATTTACCGGTAATAATATCCACCACAACCCACGGTCCGATAATCGTACCGGTACCGAACACCGGGAGCAAATCAAGAAACGCAGTCAAAATAGCCAACAGGAAGGAATAATTTACCCCCAGCGCCTCAAACCCGATGAACAAAATTACGATAATGATTAACATAATCTTGAACTGCGCCTTAAAATATCCGCCGATAGCAGACTTAATATTATTCATTACCAGGCTGTAGTACTCCTGAAAGGATGTCGGTACAATCCGTTTCAGTCCATCCACAAGCTTATCTCTGTCCGCAATGAAAAAGTACGCCGCCAGAATAGAAATAATACCGATTAAGATACCTTCAATGAAGCCACCCACGTAATTTCCGGCCGCACTGATGGAAGGCATCTTAAAGTTCGCAACCGCATTATCCAGCCAGGACTCCAGACTGCTTCCCACGCTGCCGATTCCGTTCTGAACGCCCTCCGGCAGTTTCTCAAAAACACCGTACAGCTTATCCGACAGTTCCTTCAGCAGCTCCTGAGCAGACGTAAACAGCTTCGGAAGATCGGCAATCAAGTCCATCAATTCCCGCACCAGAATATATCCGATCAAATACAATACGCCGACCACTGCCGCCAATACCAGCACAATAATAATCGCCGAACCGTACTTACGTTTCACCTTCATCTTCTTTTCCAAAAAACGCACCATCGGGTTAGCAATGGCCGAAATCACAAAACCGATAACAAACGGCAGGAAAAAGCGCAATAAATCCCCCGTAAACAGCACCACAAGCACCACTGCCACAATCGTTACCAGAAAATTCACCAGAATCCGTTTGTAAATATCCTTGTCCTTCATAAAAATCCTCCCATATGTAAAACTATAAAAACGCCAAAAGCGAACTTATCTTATCTCACAAAACACCCTTCGGTTATGTTCGGAACAACGGCCGTGCAAAAAAGGTTGCCGCAAAAAATACCGCTGCCACAATAACAATGGTCGGTCCCACCGCCGCATTTAAATAATACGCCAGCACCAGGCCGATAAGTCCCGACGCTGCGGAAAGAATCACGGAAAACAGGTGATACTCCCGCATATTCGCCGAAATATTCGATGCCGCCGCCGTCGGCAAAATCAGCAGTGCATTTATGATTAATATGCCCACCCATTTAATGGAAAGCATCACGATTACCGCAATCAACACCGCAAACAAATCCTCAATCAACCGAACCGGAACGCCCTTACTCATGGCCAGACTTTTATTTACACTACAGGTATGGAGCTTGTTAAAACAAACCAGCCAGAACACAATTGTCAGAACCAACACACCCAGCAGGCATAAAATCTCCTTTGCGGTAATGCTTAAAATATCACCTACCAAAAGTGCGGAATACTTGGAAAAATTACCGCCTCGGGATAATATCACCAAACCAACCGCAGTTCCCAACGATGAAAACACGGAAATAATCGTGTCGGTGGAAGCTGAACTTTTCCGCTTCATATGATTCAAAATAAGAGCAAACGCCAAAGCGAACAACAGCATCGGCACATCCGTCCCCGCAATGCCGAGAAGCACGCCGATGGCCATACCGGTCAGTGCGGAATGTCCCAACGCATCGGAGAAAAACGCCATCCTGTTATTCACAATCATGGTACCCAAAATACCGAACAACGGCGTAATAATGCAGATTGCAATAAGCGCATTCTGCATAAATCCGTAGCTTAAAAACTCCATTTCCGGGGCCTCCTTTCTTCGTCTGCTTCTAAAACAACCTACGGCATCTGTTGCCCAAACATCCGGAACCTCCTTTACCCGAAAACCTCATGGAACTCATCACTCTCCATAACCTCTTCCGGAGTCCCCTCCTTCAGTACCGTCTTGTCCAACAAAATCACCGAGTCCGCATATTCCTTCACCAGCGTCAAATCATGAGACACCAGAATCACGGACAAATCATACTTCTCCTTTAGATTATGAATAGTCCGGTAAAACAATTCCATTCCCTTCCGGTCCACCCCGGACACCGGCTCATCAAGAAGTAACAAATTCGGCACCGGAGTACAGGCAATGGAAAGAAGCACTCTCTGCAACTCACCGCCGGACAAATCACCCAGCCGCTTATCAATCAGATTCTCCGCCTCAAACAGCGCCAGACGATTTAATATCTCGTTGTATAGCGCCTTCTTCCGATACAAAAACACCGGTACATTGCTGATACAACCGGCAAATAAGTCATATACACTGACCGGCGCATCCTTTTTCACATTCAGGTGCTGCGGTACATAGCCTATTTTTAACTTCTTTACTTTATTTTCCTTCATATCGCGGAACTCGATGATGCCTTCATGAGCCACTTCCCCGAGAATCGCCTTGATGAGCGTTGACTTTCCGGCACCGTTCCGGCCGATAATCGCCGTCAGCTTTCCGCAATGAATATGCACATTGACATGTTCGATAATGGGCGTCTTTCCCGCATATACACCGATATCCTCCATCTTGATGCAATGCAGACCGCAGGCCGCACGTTCCGAAAGATGTCCGGCACGTTTCCTTAATTCTTTATTTCGTTTTTTCTTTTCCGAGCTACCGAACATACTTCCTCCTTACCGCACGGTTTCCGGGCAGAAACGCCCGTCCGCCCCACAACGATCAGTCTCGTCTAACGTACACCGTAGGCCTGCTTGATACAATCTAAATTACGGCGCATGATTTCACAATAGAGGGAAACGCCTTTCAGGGTACTGCCTGTCCCATAAGCATTACCTTCGAAATCAGCGGATGCTGCCTCAGCCCCGTCAGCAACCGCATCTATAGGCCGCACTCCCGTCACCGGATCTAACACAATAACCTCTGCAGTCAGCTCCGTAGCAAAGGTATCCTTTACCGACTGCGCATAATCAGCCTCCGCAAACAACACGGTAATATCGTGACGCTTGCACTCCTCCATAATCTCTGCGGCTTCTCCCGCAGCAATCTGGGTATCGGAATCCATAGCAAGACAATGCACGCTCTCGATTCCAAGCATATTTAACAAGTATACGAAGCCCTCATGAAAAACTACCGTTTCCTTTCCGGAAAGTGCTTCCCTGACTACCGCATACTCTTCTTTTAGTTTTGCAAGCTCCCCCCGGCAGGCCTCCGCATTCCTCCGGTACAACTCCTCCTGTGCCGGATCTGCCGCTACAAAGGCCTCTTCCACCCGGGAAAGCTGTAACATATACCCGTCAATATCCATCCAGAGGTGGGCATTGATAGCCTGGGAATGACTCTCATGAGTTTTTTCGTCGTGATCGTCTCCCACTGCTGTATGTTTCTCGTCTTCATGCACTTCTTCCCCGTGCTCATGGGTCGGGTTCGTACAGGACTCTGCGAGGTGCTCATCCTCTTCCTCATGCACTTCCTCCCCGTGATTATGACTATGCTCCACACCCTCCAAAAAGGCATACCCCTTAGAAGTATCCACAATCTCCAAATCCTTATATTCTGCCGCTGCCTTTTCTAAAAACAGCTCCATCTCTCCGCCGTTAATCAAAAACAACTCTGCTTCGGACAGCAATCGCATATCCCGGGTCGTCAGGGTATAATCGTGAATACAGCCGGAATGACTCTCCGTCAGATTCCGCACCGTAACCCCCTCTGCCCCCTCCGTCACTGCTTCCGCCAAAAGCTGCACCGGATAAAAGGAGGTCACGCAAAGAAGCCCCTCGGACTTTTCTTCCTTTTCCGCAAAAGCCACCACCATTGCAGTCAACCCAAACGCCACCGCCAGCAGACCAATCATAAACAATGCTTTTCTCTTCGCCATTTTACTCTCTTCCCATCACATAAGCCACTGCAAAACCGGCTCCAAAGGTAATCACACAGGCAACGATCGCCACTGCGCCTACCGGCCCGCCTAAGGCATTTAAAAACACCGGAATCGGAGATGCACATACCAGACCTAAAATGCCGCAATAGGTCAATCTCGCATGCTTTGCAAGCAACCACTCGATTAACTTTGCCACAAAGAAAATACCCAGAAGCACACCGACACCGAACGGAAACAAAATCAAAAACTTGTCCCACGCCGTGGCAATCTCCAAATCAAACACTGCAGAAATAAAATCCGTCACCGCACCGGTCACCGCATTATAATAACCGAAGGCCAATAAGAGCAGGGAACCGCTGACACCCGGAATTACCATAGCCGCAGCTGCCAGCACCCCCATAATCACCATAACAAGCACCGTTCCTACGGAGAAGGTCACCGTCTTATCTGCGCCCTCACCCATAAACTGCATACCGATAATCAGGGCAAAAAACAGGGCGAAGACAAGGATGCACAGGGCGAGGTGAGGCTTCTTTGTTGTAGCCGTGTTTGTTGCATCCGTCCGCTTCACTTCTCCAACCGACTTTTCTTCCTTGGTATTTTCCGCTCCCGCATCCGTCGCATCTTCTGTTGCTCCGCACTCCGCAGCCTTCTTGCTTCCGGCATTTATCATCTTCTTTACCAGCACCGGTACACCGCCCACAATCAAACCGATAAAAGCAAAAGCCGTCGGAAGCGGCGCTTTGACAAGCAACACCTTTGTCAACAAAAACGCAAAAGCACCGATGCCCAACGCCATACCGACAATGTACGGAAACAATGTCTTAATACTCTTCTTAAAATTCTTTACAATCCCGGTAATGGACCCAATCAGCTTGTCATAAATACCCATGGTCACCATCATCGTGCCGCCGCTGACACCCGGAATAATATTGGCAATGCCGATGACCGCACCGCGGATAATGTCTAAAATAAAATTCATTTGTAGGTACTCCTTGCTTTTGTTACATTCTTAAGGAAATAACTTCCCATATACCATTATACACAAATACAAGGATTGTTCAAGAGATTAGATTATTAAAGTTTTATTGAGAGAATTTATGTCCCTGTCGCCCCAGCTCGCTAACCATGCGGTTTTCACGGCATTTTCTTAGCGATTACTCCTTGTGCAAAACAACCAAAATTTCACCAAACCTTTGTAACCTTTTCCGAGATAGTCAATCTCTCCCTTTTCTGCTACACTATATCTATGATGTCGAGAACCAACCTCTCGACATTCCTTATCAGAGCCGTGCCCTTCCGACACAATGCGCGTGTCGAAGCACAAACAGGAAATTTCAACTCCGGCGTAAGACAAGCCGAAGCATTCCATGCCAGGGACACATAATCATCGATTCACTCAAAACAACTCCCCGTTGGCGTCAAATCACCGTTTGACCCCACGGGGAGTTTCTATGTCTTCTTTTCACATAAATCAACGCTTCTTGAGCAGCTCCTTCACTTCCTTATCCTCCGGCAGCATCGCCGCCAGTTCAGAAAGAATTGTCCTTGCTTCTTCGGTCTTGCCTTCGGCAAGTTGGGCACGGACCATGGCCTTTAACTGTTTTGCCAGAGTAAGTACCTCCCGCTCCTCCAGTAGCACCCGAACCGCCGGCAGCATCCTCGGGTTCTGTTTCAGTGCCTCCTTTACTCCGGCAGCAAAAACAGCTCCATCCTCTATCTCCAATATCCGCCCCATCGTCCGGGCAAAATAGATTTCTCCCGGAACCTCCCTGTACTCTTCGCTACCGGAAGACTCCTCGCCCTCCAACGGATTCTCTTTTTCCCAAAAAAACGGACCGTATACCGCATCCGCATAACTCTTGACACAGGCAATATATTCTTTAAACACCTCGGTGATATAGCCTATTTTCTTCTGCTCACTATACTGCAGCAGCTTCCTTTCCGCTTTTCCGAGAAGCAGCATCGCCACCTCTTCGTCGTACTTCCGGTCGCTCCTTTCGTAATAATCCCGGATATCCTGCTCCGTGGTAATCCCCTGCTTCTCCGTATAAAGCAGATGGAAAAACAGAAAATTACCGGAGGAAACCTTTAAAGTCTCCAAATCCGCAAGGAACGCATCCCGTTCTTCCGGATACTCTTCGTAAAAGGAATGCACTGCTCCGTAGAGCATCTGTTCCAACTCCGGATTCCGCAAAAGTGCAGGTACATGCTTTGCTAACAACTTCACCGAACCGGTTTCCTTATAGCACCGGAACAGCCCCAACAGCATCTCCTTCGGCTGAGCCGTTTTCTCCCAGTCTATATGTGCATATACTACTTCCGCATAGGAATATAATTCTCCGCTAATGAGATTTTTCATGGAATATTCCACAGCCCGCTGAACAAAAAAATCCGACTGATATTGGATAAAATCCATGACCGGATGTTCCCTCGGATCCCCGACCTTCGGCAGAACGGTCAGCTCCTCGAAATACTTCAGATATGCGCGTACCAGATTCTCCTTCTGCTTCATAAAACCATAGGTCAATGCCTTTTCGTAATACAGCCCCAGCTTTGTCTGATGCAGAAGCACCGCCGTATGCTCCAGCGCTTCAAACCCGGCAATCGCCTCCTCATACCGCTCCTGCTCTGTATAAATCCGCGGAATTACCAGCATCAAATACTGTACAAAGGAATTGGTCACCTCATACTCTGTAATCTTTAGCGTCTCGCGCGCCAACCTTTCCGCCTCCTCGTATCGGCGTGCCGCCCGGTACTCCTGTACCAGCTGACAACACATACGGATATCCTTCGGATTCTCCCGTACCGCTTCCTCTTCCAGCGTAAGATTTCGCTCCAAATGCTTCAACCTGTCTTCTTCACTTTTATATACATAACCGTAATGATGCACATAGGAACCGACCCGTTTTATCATCTTCGGCAACGGTTCCAGCCACTCGTGAATCTTCCCGCAAAACTTCGTCTCCGGTGTCAACTTCACCATGCGCCCCACATAGGTATCGTTATATGCCGTCCCTTCAAAATTGTCGTAGTTTCGCTGAATATACCACACCGCATCACAGTGTTTTTTCTCGTCGCCGGATAAAAACGCAATCAGCTCCGACACATCCTCAAACCACTCATCATCATCCAAATACAAAAACCATTCACCGGTGCATTCAAAAAGCCCCGCATTCCGGGCCGCCGAAAAGTCCTTACACCAGGTAAATTCCACCACCTTGTCTGCATACTGCCGCGCAATATCCACCGAACCGTCGGTGCAGCCCGTATCCACAATAATCAGTTCACTCGGCACCGCCTTTAGCAGCGGCACCAGTGACTCCATACACTTTTCTATCGTTTCTCTCCGGTTGTTGGAAACCAACATAGAGATGCTTAATATCGGTCGCTTCTTCTCCATATAATCCCTCTACAAAGGAGGGGTCCCACTCCTAGGTGCGGAACCCCTCCGAAAAAAATCAATTATGTGTAGGTTACTTACCCTGCGAGGCTATTAGCCAAGTAAGGAAAGAACTCCCTGGTTAGACTGGTTAGCCTGAGCCAGCATGGACTGGGAAGCCTGAGACAGGATGTTGTTCTTGCTGTACTCAACCATTTCCTTAGCCATGTCAACGTCACGGATTCTGGACTCTGCGGTCTGCAGGTTCTCAGCTGCAACGTCGAGGTTTGCAATGGTGTGCTCAAGACGGTTCTGGATAGCACCAAGTGCGGAACGCTGCTTGGAAACCTTCTCGATAGCGCCGTCGATAGCACTGATGGAGCTTGCTGCCTTATCCTGATCGTCAACGCGTACGTTGGTACCGTTTACGCCAAGGGAAAGAGCGCTCATGTCATCAATGTTGAAGCTGATGGTCTGACCTTCGTTTGCACCAACCTGAAGTCTCATACCGCCGGTTGCAGCAGTCGTATCGTACTTCGGCTGGGTGAAGTATGCATCCTCATCACCGATACCGGCACCGCCATCCAACTCAAGTTCAACCGTAGTAGCATCCTTATCAGCTACCATAAGGGTGTTCGGATTGTCTTCCGGACCATCCGCATGACCGCTTAACTTAACATCTACATCAAGACCTGCCTCTGCAAGAATCTTCTCGATATCCTCAGCGGTGTATTCCTTACCGGTCTGTAACTTCACGTCATACTGAGCACCGGTAATACCGTCGGTAGAATCCTTGGTCATATCGTAGACTGCAGCGGTACCAAGCTTAACCTCTTCCTTACCTGCATCTGCGTCGAAGGAGATGTTAATCTTAATATCCATGTCTGCGCCGTACTTATTTGCGGTAATTTCAATCGTATCTGCTCCTACAGCGAAATCATCAATCGTCTGCTCGCCTGTGGTTGCCTTTTTACCGGCTACAGTTGCTGCGGACTCCTTTTCTCCCGTTGCGGTATAAACACCGTTAGCAAACTTAACGGTAACATTTGCCGGAACATTCTCTGCATCGTTATCTTCCTGCTTTGCATTCTTGATAAGAGCGTCAATCTCCTCCTGAGAATAGGTCTTATTCTCAGCAAGGTTAAGGGTTAATTCCTTACCGGTCTTATCCCAGATTGCGGACTCACCGCCTGCGGTAGCAACGGTATTTGCCTTGACAACAATACCTGCTACATCAGAAGTAACGAAAGCACCAAGACCGTCAGCAGTACCGCTGTAGATACCGTACTTCGGACCTGCGCTGGTGGAGCTTGCAGTACCGCCACTGAAGGAACCGTCAAGTAACTTCATGGTGTTGAACTCGGTGGTCTCAGCGATACGATCTAACTCGTCCTGAAGCTGAGCTACTTCGTCCTGAAGGTTGGAACGATCTTCGTCGGTCTCAGTACCGTTGGCTGCCTGTACGGAGAGCTGTCTCATTCTCTGAAGAATGGAGTGAGTCTCGTTAAGAGCACCTTCAGCGGTCTGGATGAGGGAGATACCGTCCTGTGCGTTGGTAGAAGCCTGGTTCAAACCTCTGATCTGGCTTCTCATCTTCTCGGAAATAGCTAAGCCTGCTGCATCATCTGCCGCACGGTTAATTCTGAAACCGGAAGAAAGCTTCTCAGTGGACTTTCCTACTGCACCTGTTGCGATTCCTAACTGTCTGTTGGCATTCATTGCCTGCATGTTGTGTTGAACTACCATACTCATAATATTACCTCCTTATAATGGTTCCATCCTCTCACTATGAGGGGATGCAGTCCCCCGAATCCTTTCGGGTCACTTTTGTTTGATTGGTTTTTGCTTTGGCAGCCTGTTCACCTAGGATTGAACGTCTGCCTCCGGAGATGCGTCTTGCTCTCCGTGCGGACAATGTCTTTGTCCTTACACTAACTATATCGACAGTGCCGAGAAAAAACTTTATACCTTTTTTAAAACTTTTTTCAGAAAATTTTAGGAGAAAGGTCCCAGAGGAAATCAAATCCGTGGAAGTACTAAACCTGATTGAATTCGGAGAACAGCCAAGGGACAAAGAATTTATTCTTGACCTGAAAGTAATGTTAAACAACGACCGTATCCTGAACTTTGAGGTTCAGGTCATCAATGGGAAGAACTAGCCGGAACGCTCTCTAAGCTATGCCTGCCGTACCTTTGACCAGCTCATGCAAGGAGAAGACTATATCAAAGCAAAGCCGGTCTATCATATCGGATTTTGGGATTTTGATTTGGAGCACCTCATCCCGGAATTCTATGCCACCTTTAAGCTTCTGAATGTAAAGAATCACGAAATATATAGAAGCAAATTTGTCTTATCTGTGGTAAACATAAACCAGATAGAACTTGCCACAGAGGAAGACCGTAAGTACGGTATCGACCACTGGGCACGATTGTTCAAAGCTGATACCTGGGAGGCGATAAAGAAAATGGCACAAGAAAACGAATACGTTTCCGATGCTGCGGAAACCCTACTCCAATCCAATCAGGATCTCAAAATCCGTTCCTACTGCGAGGCGGTAGAAGAAGCCCGCAGAGTCCGCCGTGGGTTGGAAAGGCTGGTCGCTGAAAAAGACGCAGCCATCGCTGAAAGGGACGTGGCCATCGCCGAGAAAGACGTGGCACTTCAGGCGCAAGCCGCAGAAATTGCTCACTTAAAAGCCTTGCTGGCAACCGCACAACAGCAGTAACAGGACGCACAAAGCCCCTTGGAAATTCAACTTTAATTTCCAAGGGGCATCGATTTTATTTCTTCATCAACCGTTCCAAAATCTCACCACGGTACGCATCAATCAAATCCTCTTCCGTGAAAATACTATTATCCCGAATATAACATCCCTCACAAGCCTCCGGAGCGCACAATTCTAACTGTCTTTTTAGCAGCCCTTTTCGTTCTTCTCCGTTCCAAAGTTGCTTCAATGTAGTTTCC
This sequence comes from Lachnospiraceae bacterium, assembly GCA_045596385.1. GTDB lineage: Bacteria > Bacillota > Clostridia > Lachnospirales > Lachnospiraceae > SIG307. The sequence continues at coordinate 90,049 of JAZOCC010000024.1, read as the reverse complement.
TTTATATTACCTAATGATTTCGGCGACAGAAGCTGGGTACAAGGATATACATCCCCATTCGGTGTTACCACTATCGTGTGAAACACTACCGGACAACACCGCTGTTTCGGCAGAAGTGCACCATATTTATTCTGCACCATATTTTTTGCCTGTTGCACCGAAAACTCGGTTCCTTTCCAAATCGGCACAATCTTTTCCACAAACACACGGTCTGCAATCGGGAGAAACTTCTCATAAAACCTTTCCTCTTCCCCCTGTTCCAACGCCACATCCGCCACCTTAATATGCAGCATGGTATTCTTCTTTTTCTCAGCAAACAGCTTCAGCATGTCATACAACCGATTTACATCTACAGAAACACCGCAAACCTGACGATATTTATCCGAAGTCATTCCCTGCAGCGAAACAACCACCTTATCAATCCCCGAATCCGCCAAGTCAAAGACATAGTCCTCATCCAATAATGACGCATTGGTATGAATAGATACCCTGCTTGTGATTCCTTTGTTCTTTATGTAGCGTACCATATCCGGAAGACAACGATTACAGAGAGGTTCTCCATGATTGGAAAGCGAAATTGTCTTTACCTGTTCCCCAAACGCCATAATCTGTTCTACCGCTCGCACAAACAACTCCCAATCCATTAATTTATTATCTTTCGCATAGCCCCAAACAGCTTTATCCTCGGTGCGAAAACAATAGTTACATTTGAAATTACAGGCTTCACTACTGTCCAAGATCACCGTAAAAGGGGTTTGAAGTGGTAAAACATGTCCCAGTTTCTGTCTGTTCTCATCAAAGGAAGGTTTGATGTTTTTCTTTATGCTCTTTTCATCATTCATATCATATCTTCCTTTCTACATCGTTTTAAACTTCCTATCGTCTTTCATTTATCATAACTTCAAGTTCATCAAGCCAGACGTCCTGTACTCCCATTGATCTAATTTCCTCTAAATCCTTTTGTGCCGTTTCAACATCACCATGCAGAATATTACACTCACATTCTAGGATCCATGCATTCAAAAAACTCTCCGAATCACCTATGTATGCTGAAAAATCCTTATAGAGCAACAGATAGTTTTTATAAAACTCATTTCCTTTTTCCATCTCCCTAATCATCATCTCGCTTGCTCTTTTTTCACCTCTAAGGATCGCACTAATAACATACCTGGCATCACATACAAACAGATAATCCGTTAGATGTTTTCTAATCCATTCCTCTCCTGCTATCTTTTCAATCAGCACTAATGCTTCTGCCATTTGCAATTCCGGTATTTCATGCAAGGAAGAAAGCAAATAAAGCATACTATCCTTTATTGTCCCGACACTCAGTTTGATTAAACCTTCTCTATCCTTTATCCATTCATGAAAGCACTCTTCAATAGCAATATTCTCAAATTTGGAGCATGCACTTTTATATATCGAAATCAAATTCGCATACTGTGTTTCCGTCATATCCCCCCTAATAATTCGTTCCCGGAACAACCATGCAATCGGCGAATTCTCATATGTATATCCGCGCATCAATTGCATACAAACGTAAAATGCATCCTTAACCTCCGGATAACAACATATAACGGCCAAATCCGTAATCTTCTTCTCAACATCCTGATCCGAATTAACAATCAAGTTAGCAGTATCTTTGATTGCATTAAACAATACACGCTTTAAAAAAATAATATTCCCCGGAGATTGTGCATTCATATCATTTAAGAAATCCATTACAAAATGATACAAATATACATCCTCTTTTAATCTCGATTCTGCATAGTGATTGCTGACTCCACCACCCAGATTATAGTAATATAATTCGTCTTTTAAAAATCCGACCTTATGACACACCCGCAAAATTGTAAACATCAGCATCGTATCTCCGCCATACAATACCTTTTTATCACCGGTTGGAATATAGGACAAATCGGCATTCATGATACTTTCCGTAGTAAATAATGTCCCCCATACGGTACGTAATCCAAGATATAATTCCGGCAGCTTGTCGCCCAATTCTTCCCTTGTAGATACCACCGTGTCCATTTCATTTTTTATATTGAGAACACCGTTCTTATCAAAATATCCTCTGTTACAAAGCGCCATATCCAACTGATTTGTTTCTAAAAAAGACTTCATCTTTTCAATGAATTCTTTCTGAAGAATATCATCTGCGTCCACCTCGCACAGATATTGTGCATGTTCTCTTTGAATCATCTCTCGAAAGTACACATGATAACTTTGATTTTCATCCCACTCATGACGTTGCACTATTTTTATTCTCTGATCTGTTTTCGCATATTTCTCAACAGTCGGTAAGGTTTTCTCACTTACCCACACATAATATACAAAGTCCTTATAGGTCTGCATCAAAACGCTTCGAATACAGGCTTCAATAATCGGCTCATAACGGAATACTCTTGTAAATACAATCACTTTACCCAAGTATATTATTCCTCCTTGCTTCTAATCTCCTGTTCCAGTTTGAATCTATCAATTTTACCATTTGCATTTTGCGGCATCGATTTATATTGAACAAACTCTTTCGGTATCATATACTTCGGCAAATATTTGCCAAGCTCTTTTCCAAATGCAATTCTCGTTATTTCTTCATCCGACTCATAGCAAAGAATTATCTCGGATTTTTCCTTTAAATATATGGCACAGCAATTTTTTACCAATCCGCACTGGTTCACTACAACATGCTCTATTTCGCCCAGTTCAATCCGATACCCTGAGTGTTTTATCAGACTATCTTTACGCCCCACAAACATAATCTCTCCTGTTTCCGAGCGATAAACAATATCTCCCGTCCGATAAATCATCTCCGGATACTTACTATTCAACGGATTTTGAACGAAGACTTTTTGCGTCTTCTCCCAATCATTGTAATATCCCATTGCTAAAGAAGTTCCTCTTACACAGAGTTCACCCTTTTCCATCGATTCACACATGCAATTATCATCGTTTAAAATCAGAACATCCGTATTTCTACATGGGTATCCAATCGGAATCGCTTCATCGTCTTCTATTCGCTTCTCGATAATGTAATATGTGCAATCCAATGTTATCTCAATCGGCCCGTACAGATTTGAGAACTGTGTATCGGGAAGCCGGTCGTACCAATAATTAAACTGCTTTGTAGGGAACACTTCTCCCGCAAACCAGACTTTCTTTAAGCACGGAAGGGTGATTTCATCCAACAGCCCCATATTGGCAATATTAACCATAATTGTCGGAACCCAGAAAATAAACGTGATTTTGTCCTCTTCCAGCTTCTTTACCAGTTCCATCGGAAACGTTGCATATTTTGCATCCAACAGAACCATTGTAGCCCCCTTGCACATTAATAAGCATAGCTCAAAAACATAAATATCAAAGAATACCGGAGTTAAACATCCTATACGCTCCGTCTCGTCAAAATGGTACACTTCGCAGGACCAATCCAAAAAATCAAAAAAACTCTTTTGATTCAAAACCACAGCTTTTGGAATTCCTGTTGAACCGGAAGTATTAATTACGCAGAACGGATCTGTATCTATTATCTCTTTATACCCATCCGTCGGTATGCGTTCGAAGTTCTCTAACGCCTCCTCTGCAAGGCAACATACATTTTGTCCGCTTAATGCCGTTCTGTACCTATTGCTCAGTTCTGCATTTGTCAAAATCACTTTTGGATTCACGTGTCCCAAAATTGCTTTCATTCTTTCTTCCGGCAACTTACAGTCCAAATTCATAAACGCCCCTCCGGCCGAAAGGCTTGCCATATCAGATGCAATTAACATCGTAGACTTTGGCAATAAAACAGCAATAATCTGACCTCGCATCGTTTCTTCACCGAATGCGAATTTACCTATTTTCTTTTGCATTTTATCCAGTTGTTGAAAAGTAACTTCATTACCTCCCTCAACAACCGCACATTTATCGGGAAAGCTTTCACAAATATAGTTAAATTGCCCAACAATACTAGTTCGCATACCATTCTCCTATTTGTTTATCTTACATATCTTTCAGCCAAATCTACAATGTTGTCCACCTTGGAAAAATTATCAATTGTCACCTCGTACATAGGAATCTCAACATCTGTACGACGAGCCAACTCACTGATCAAAAATAAAATACTCATCGAATCCAACAATTCTTCCAATAAATCCGTTTGTTCATCGACCTCTGTTAAAGGATCTATCTCTTCTAAAATCTCCATAATGCTTTTTTTCAGTTCATCTGCGCTCATTTTTTCTCACTCCTCTTTTACTTTCTCACTAAAAAATCGAAAAAGCTGTCTGCCATTTGTATCCTACCCTTTAAATTTGCTATTTCATTCTTATCAAACTTGCTGTAGAAACCCTCTTCTGTCAACAAAAAGCTCTGATCCAAGAACTCTGCTCCGTATTCCGTAGCAATAGACTTAAACACTCCTACACCATTCCGATATGCCTCTACAAACTTTTCTCCCCAATATGTCTTTCCGCTTTCGCAATTAATCGGTGGCACATAAACAATAATGCGGATATTATGTTTCCTTGCAATCTGTAATGTTTTTTTCAAATAGACAATTCCTTCATTCGCCATGTCAGGCTCATACATATAACTCATCTTCAAAAAAAGCCTTAATTTCTTTTCCGACACAACCTCCGAACTGCCTTCTGTTTCAACAGAAAAAATAAACGGGGGATTTTCGGTTCTGTCTTTTGTTATTTCTACATACTCTTTGAATTCCTCATCTTCCAATCCGCTTTGTTCATAAATTCTCCGAATCAGCTCCGAATGCTGGGAACTACTTACTAAATGAATCGTTCCGTTATAAGTATCATAATTAATCGGAAGGAACAAAGTTTCCGGTACATTTCCTATTACAATCTGAGTTTTTAATACGTGATATACCGCACGCATACATAACGAATGCATGGAAAGAACCTTTGCCGGAATACCTTTTTCTTCAAATCTTTCACGTAAGATACTATCCAGTGTTTGGGAATTATTATCGTCTACGGAAATAAACGTAAAGCGACAATCTCCCAACATTAAAACATGATCCTTAATCGGTATAAAAAATTCCTTTAAATAATTGTCATAGATTTCGGAAGGTAATGAGTATAGATTCTTTCCCTTTTCAAATCCCATTTTAATTAATTGCTTCTCGATTTCACTGACCAGTGCCTTACTTTCCAATGAAATCAACACGATATATTTTTCCAAATTTTCTTCTAGTTCTTTCGGCGAAACAATTCTATGTTTGCCCACACAACCATTCCACTTTCTCTCGTCATTATCACAATAATCATAATCTTCAACTCCCATTTTCGTCAAAGAGTTTCCGAATACTCCTCCTCTTATTCCTGCTCCGAATATAACAACTCTTTTTGTCTGAAGTTTATCAATATTTTCCTCAAAAAAACGAGTTAACATCTCATAATCCGACTTATCCTGCATAAACCACGGATGTTCAAAATCTTTTACCATATCTGATTCCTCCTAAATACACTCATTCATTTTCTATACATTTCATTTTCTCATCTCATCGGATATATTTTCTCATAAACTCCTTCTCAAACTCCTCAATATACTCCGACCCATAAAACTCATCGTAATGCTCTGTCAATTCTTTCTTTACAAACTCTAACTGTTTCTGACAAGATACCAGATTATTTCTCGATATCTTATTACACATGGATATCATGTAAGACCACTCACTGTATTGTGCATAGTCCGCAATCCTTGGAAGCTTCTCCGAAAGAAATTCCGTCCGTTCCCGGAAGGCATCAAAATACTCGTCAAGTTGCTCCGGTGTTAGGAGCAAGTCATTTGTGGTAAATGCCGAGTTGTTTCCTGTATGACGAAGTACTCTATATTTTGGACTTCCCTGGGCCACCACGCAGTTTGCGATTGCAAAGTATTTGTAGGTGGTACGAATGTCTTCGTATTTCCCTTCTTCCGGGAACCGAACGTCTTCAAACAGTTCTCTTTTTACCAATTTAGCCGGCATTCCGGTCTTTATTTTCTTCCGTTCCAAAAGAGTTATCACCGCTTCTTCCGGTGTCATGATAAGTTTCTCTTCGAATACACAATTCAGCGATAATTCACCGTCTGCTTCCTTTACGGAACCGCACACCGAAATCTCTGCCCCGGCCTCTTTCGCCAGTCCATACAAAAACTCCAGCATATCCGGTTCTGCCGTATCGTCATCATCAATAAACGTCACATACTCTCCCTTTGCCGCATCCAGCCCCGCATTTCGTCCGGTACCGATGTTGCTCTTCGGAATGTGAAGTACCCTGATACGAGCGTCCTTTTTTGCGTACGCCTCCGCAATCTCTCCGCTCTTATCCGTGGAACCGTTGTCTACGATGATGTACTCAAAGTCCCTCATGGTCTGGGCTAAGATGGACTCGATAGCCCGCCCCACCAGTGTCTCCCTGTTGTAGGTCAGCATAATGACGCTTACTTTTACCATTTGATCCATGGAGCATCACCTCTCTCCAGCATTTTCTCCAAATAATTCTTGTCTCTCTGAGTATCCATACACTGCCAGAATCCGTCATACTTGTACGCCACCAGTTCTCCCATGGACGCCAATGTTTCAAACGGCTTCCGCTCCAAGATGGTAGAATCCTCGTCAATCATGTCAAACACTTCCGGCCCCAACACCATGAAACCGGCGTTAATCCAGCCGCCTTCTTCCTTGCCCTTTTCCGTAAATTTCTGAATAATCTGGTTTTCCCCGATGTCCAGCACACCGAATTTATTACCCGGCTGTACCGCTGTAATGGTAGCGATTTTTCCGTGACTCTTGTGGAATTCCACAAGCTTTGTAATATCGATATCGGATACGCCGTCACCGTAGGTGCAAAGGAACGGCTCGTCCCCGATGTAGTTGCGGATACGCTTGATACGTCCGCCGGTCTGGGTATGAAGGCCGGTATCCACCAGTGTTACCTTCCACGGTTCTGCCACGTTGTTGTGCACAATCATATCGTTTCCCTTGGTAAAATCAAAGGTGATATCGGAGCGGTGCAGATAGTAATCCGCAAAGTACTCCTTGATAATATGGCCTTTGTAACCGCAACAAATGACAAATTCGTTAAATCCGTAATGGGAATAGCTCTTCATAATGTGCCAGAGAATCGGCGCATCCCCGATGGCAATCATCGGCTTTGGCTTTAAATGACTTTCTTCGCTGATACGGGTACCGAGACCACCCGCCAAGATAACAACCTTCATACCTTCGCCCTCTTTTCTGCTGTATTTCACACTGCCGCAGACGACGTCTTTGGCATCCTTTTCCCGATATACCTATATGGATTTATATCGGCGAAAAAAGGGGGAATCTTTAGAAATCTTTCTAAATCCAAAAACATTTTTAGAAAATTTCTTCAATGCTTTTATTGAGCATTACGTAATACTTCGCAATCCCCTCTTCTATGCGGCTTCCATCCTTTTTTCCGCCGCCAAAATCTTTGTGCAATATCGCCAAATTTCACTCTAATCTTTGTGAACTATTCCGAGATAGTATTCTTTTCAACTCTGTGCTACACTATATCTATGATGTCGGGAACCGCTCTCTCGACATCCCCCATCGGAGCCGTGCCCGTCCGACACAGTGCGCGTGTCAAGGCATATTGATTAATACTGCTCCGGCTCTTCGGCGAGTCCGCCGGATGATTCCATGGAATGAAGTATGCAACATAACGTATGATTATTTCACGAAGGAGGAGTAACTTGTCAAACTTACAACATTGTACATCACTACAAGAAGCCACCGGTAAAATAGACTACCGGCTCATGAACGACTGCATGTTTCATGTGGTCTTCCAGAAGAACCTAAAAGCACTGCGAGGACTTTGTGCCTCCCTGCTCCATATGCATCCGGAAGAAATCCTCTCCGTAGAGGTACTGAATCCGATTGAATTCGGAGAACAACCAAGGGACAAAGAATTTATTCTTGACCTGAAGGTAATGTTAAACAACGACCGCATCCTGAACTTTGAAGTGCAGGTCATCAATGGAAAGAACTGGCCGGAACGCTCTCTAAGCTATGCCTGTCGCACCTTTGATCAGCTCATGCGGGGCGAGGACTATATCAAGGCAAAACCGGTCTATCATATCGGATTTCTGGATTTTAATTTGGAGCACCTCTCCCCGGAATTCTATGCCACATTCAAACTTCTGAATGTAAAAAGTCACGAAATATATAGTAGCAAATTTGTCTTATCTGTGGTAAACTTAAATCAGATAGAGCTCGCCACAGAGGAAGACCGCAAGTACGGTATCGACCACTGGGCACGATTGTTCAAAGCTGATACCTGGGAGGCGATTATGAAAATGGCACAAGAAAACGAATACGTTTCCGATGCTGCGGAAACCCTACTCCAATCAAATCAGGATCTCAAAATCCGTTCCTACTGCGAGGCGGTAGAAGAAGCCCGCAGAGTCCGCCGCGGATTGGAAAGGCTGGTTGCCGAAAAGGACGAGGTAATTGCCGAGAAAGACGAGGTAATCGCCGGAAAGGATGCAGAAATTGCCCGTCTGAAGGCTCTCTTGGAAAACAAATAAAATCAGTAAAAACGTAAGAGCCTGACTCGGCAGAATTCCCTGTCAAATCAGGCTCTTCTATTAATTTATTGCCTCCCCCTTCCTCCCATACCGATCCTCACTCACCTTCTCCCGCCTCACGTTTCCGTCCTCATCCTTCTCTGTCCGGTACACCTCCACCGTTATACTGTCTTCCGTACTTTCCGCCGCTTTACTTTCTATCTCACATTCCCCGCGGGCGGCCTCTTCCGGCCCGTACACCGTCACCTTAACCTCCGTCCCGGTAGCCTCACAAAGCAAAAGTACCGGTGCTTTGGTGGTATTCTTAAATTTCAAATCCTTATAGTCCCCGGCAATGGCCGCATCTCTTCCCAAAGGGACATAGCCAACCGGCAGGGAATGGGGATGTCGCTCGGTAATCGTAAGATGGGTTTGCAGCAGAGCATTGTAAAGCGTGGAGGACAGTTGGCATACCCCGCCTCCGATGCTTTCCGACAACTGCCCGTCGATGTAGGTACCGCCTGCCGCATAGCCGTTCTCTTCCGTAAAAGGCATCAGCGCCGCCGCCACGGAAAACTCCGCTCCCGGCAGTACCACCGCCCCGTGAAGCTTTGCCGCACCGGCGCGTATGTTCTGTGCTCTTCCGCTTCCTGCTCCGGCATAGGATGTGGTAAAGCTCCCGATGATTGTATTACAGTCTCTTGCTTGTACCGTAGTTAGTCCCGGCATCAGGGCAGTCCCCTTTACATAAAACCGCAGCACCAGTCCTTCCACCGGGCCCGTCTGCATCCGTTTCGTCGCCTCCCCTGCTACAGTTTCTGCCTCCTGCCACAGATTCCCCGTATCCAACCGGTATCCCCGCATGCTTTCCGTCACCCTCACCTGTCCGTCTTCCCAGGCCACCGTTGCATCACGGCGCTCCCGTTCCGTGACTTCACAAAGCAAGTCGATATACTCTCCGAACCGGTCCTCCTCCCAGGAAAAAGAAGCCTCCGCCTCCCGCGCCCGGTACGGCCTCCCGGTTACCGCCGCATACAACCATTCCCACACCTTTGCTTCGCCGCTCTGTTCCGCCACCGACTGCAGCATTTTCTCCGTATCCGGCCGGAACATCGGACCTTTTACGGTTACACACACCTCGTTTTCCTGTACCGTAAGCCTAATCAACGGCAACTCACCACTCTCAATATTCCCCACTAATATGTTCTCTGCCTTGTTCCCTTCTTCATTCATTTTCCTCACCCGTTCCTCCAGTTCCTCCCGCATCTCCGGCAAAAACCGGCACCGTACCTCCGTCACCGTCTCCGGTAGCATACCGACCAAGACCTCCTCTGCCTCGTCCATCGTCAGCCCCGAGAAATCCCGTCCGCACATCGTCACTCCCGGCGCAATCCGTCCGGCATTCCCTTTCTTCACCGCAACCCCTGCCGCAAACACCGCAACAGCAAGCCACAACACACCAATCAAACCATAGGTAACCACCCGTTTTAACATCCTGTCCGCCTTCCGACTGTATCTGTTATCTTAATACACTTATAAAACTACTATATGGTTAATTGCTCAGCTTATGCCGGCGGTTCATCAAAGATTTTCCTTGCAAACTTCGTGAAGCCCCCTAAAAAGAAAACCGACGGTTGACACCGTCGGTTTTCTCGGATATAGTAATAGTAATACGGTTGCTTATCGAATCGCTGCAACAAACAGCGGAATAATCATGGACAGTACCAAAATGCCGGCCACGATTGACGCAATCAGTTTTCTTGTTTTTTTGCTGAACATAGTAATCCACCTCTTTTCCTTGAAAGGTTGTGACGTATGCCTATATTAATCGGCTTATCGCTTATTATAATTGTTTTTATTCATTTTAGCAAGTCCCGCGAAAAAAAAGGTAAAAAGAATTCCGAAGAATTTTGGAAAAAGGAGCGGGAATCCAAGTTTGTTCCGAGAAAGGATATTTCCTCTCTGAACTATATTACGATTCCTTACGAATCCCTGCCGTTCCGCTACTATACACTGGGACAGGGAAAACCGGTCCGTCTTACGGACAGTACAACGATTTCGAAGACTCCGGCTGATTTTTCCGACAGTACCGGACAGTTCTCCGTAACAACGGAGAAAACCGAGAAACACCTTGCGATTGACGAGCTGTTATCGGAGATTTCTTCCGATTCGGACCATTTTGAAACAGGACAGGTTATTCATTCCAAGGAATACTCCGCACCACTTTCGGAGGAACTGGCAACTGTGGAATCGGAGCTTTGTAAGCTGGCGGGCAGTAAAATTTTAAACCTTACCGGCATTTCCAACACAGAACTCCGTCTGACCTACGGCACTGCCAATCTGGACCCACTTATGTCCTATGACCACAACTTTACCCAGCTCATCCGTTCCCTGCAGAAGTGGGGCTCTCTCCTGGCTTCCGCCGGGCATCCGGAGGATGCGGTCACCGTGCTTTCCTATGCGGTATCCATCGGTTCGGACATTGCAGGCACCTACGCCGTTCTCGCAAGACTTTATAAGTCCAAAGGCGAGTTTGCTAAAATTGAGGAACTGAAGGCATCCGCCGAGGAGCTTACCACCTTAATGAAGCCCTCCATTTTACGGGATTTGGAGCAACTTACTTCTCAGTCTGTATAACGAAGCTATGTAGTCGATACATTTCTTCCGTATTTCGCTAATAAGTTATCAATCAATCTTGATGCTTCACTTTTGGTCAGCGTCGTATAATCCGGTGCCAAATCCAGACCATGCATTGCAATGATTCCTTGCAAATAGTTGATCTGGCGTTTTGTCACCGGTTCTGTTTTTTTCAGCCTATAGAAAAGCTCCTTTGGCAAAAAGTATTCCCCGTGAGTTCCGCCGAATCGTTCTTCCATCAAATAATACAACTGAGCCGCCGTACAGGCGTCCTCATAGGCCCGGTGAGCATGCGCATTGGTAATCCCGTAAACCTCACACATGGCCGCCAGCGTCTTACTTGGAAGCTCCGGGTGACAAAGCCTTGCAATGACCAGTGTATCCAGTCCGGAATACGAAAACTCCACCCCGAGACGTCCCGCCGCCACCTTTAAAAAGCTGAAGTCAAAGGGAATATTGTGCCCCAGCAGCACCGTCTCCCCTTCTAAAAAGCGTAGCAGGGACCGCATCGCTTCCGCCTCCCCCGGCGCATCCTTTACCATCTCGTCCGTGATTCCCGTTAATTCCGTAATCCGCTCCGGAATCCCCACTGTCTGCGGATTCACCAGGGTAGAAAATACTTCCTTTTGCACTCCGTCTTCATACTTTGCCGCACCGATTTCTATAATTTTCGACTTTTCGGGGCCCAATCCCGTTGTCTCGATATCAATTGCCGTAAACCGCATACGCTTCTCCTTTTCTTCTGCATCGTTTCGTCACTATGGCAAGCACCGCCAACGGGCGCCGGCGTTCCTCTCCTACCGGGCTATTTCCCACCACAGGACGGACAAACATCCTTCAAAAAACATTCCCCGCATTTCGGCGAACGGGCAGTACAAATCGTCCGTCCCAGCTGGATAATGTGAATGTTATATAAAATCCAATACTCCTCCGGGAGCACCTCCATCAACTCGAATTCAATCTTCTCCGGGTCCTCTTCCTTGGTAAAGCCAAGCTTTTTGGAAATCCGCTTCACATGAGTATCCACCACAATGCTCGGCTGATGATAAATATTTCCCCGGATCACATTGGCGGTTTTACGTCCCACACCCGGCAACCCCACCAGTTCTTCGATGGTATCCGGCACCTCTCCGCCATACTTTTCCAGAAGCATCCGTGCACAGCCAATGATGTTCTTCGCCTTGTTATGATAAAATCCGGTAGGCCGGATATCCTCTTCCAGTTCCGCCGGATCCGCACCCGCGAACGCTTCTACACTCGGGTACTTTTGAAACAAGTCCGCCGTCACGATATTTACTCTCGCATCGGTGCACTGGGCGCTCAATATAGTGGCAAACAGCAATTGCCACGCATTCTCATGATTGAGATAGCACCGGTATTCCGTGGTATACTCCTTTACCAGCAGCTCCAGTACTTTTTTGGCATGCTCCCGCAGCTGTTCCTTTTTCTTTTTTGAAGATTTTGTAGCCATGGCATCTCCTTTCACCGTCTGTCCCAACCGGTTCCGCTTTCCGTCTCAAATCACACTCGTTTCATCCTGACATTTTCACATTTTCATGTGATTTCTGGCGTTTTTTCATCTTATGCTTCCATTTTTCGACACTATCTGTTATAATGTAGCCAAATATTCAAAGGAGGATTCTCTCATGTTAAAGAACATTTTAAACAAATTCAACACCGTTAAGACCGTTAAGGATCTGATTATCTCCATTTTGATTTTCCTCATTGCTCCGGCAATCGTAGGCTTCGTTGCAGGCTTACTTCATGCAATTCCGCTGGTAGGCACAATCGCAGCCATCATTTCCTGGGCCTTCGGTATCCTTTGCTTTATCGGTCTTATTCTTTCCATCCTCGGTTTTGTAAAGAATAACGTAAAATAGCACATTTTATAAAACTGCCGCTCCGAAACCGGAGCGGCTTTTTCTTTATAGGAAATCGTACAGCCTCCTACAGATTAGTTAAAATTGTGGGTATAGTCCTCTTTGTCCCGACGATTTCCCGGCGGTAGGAGATTCTTCCATACAAAAGAACTCTCCGGCGGCAAGATTACCCGTAGCACACCGTCATCCGCATGCACGAACTTCGCCTCCACGGAATATCCTTCTCTTCCGGTCTCCATCACCGTCACCATCGGTGCTCCCTCGGGTACACCAAGTTCCCACACAGGAAGCTCCACGTAGTGTTCTGTTTCTCCGCGGTTTACCGCTACCGCAAGTACATCCGCATCATCAAACCGTCCGAAGGCAATCACATCCTGTGCCTGATAAATCATCTTTACCGAACCGGTCTTTAAGGCCGGATAGGACCGGTGAATCCGAATCAATTCCCGGTGCAGTTCAATCAGTTCCTTATCCTCTCTTCCCCACGGATAGGTCCGTCGGTTGTCCGGGTCCGTAAAGCCGCACACGCCGGCCTCATCTCCGTAATAAACCGTCGGAGCTCCCACCCAGGTCATCTGCAGGGTTACCGCTGCCATGAACAGGGAACGTCGCACGCCTTCCGCTGCTGCTTCCGCACCCAGAGTAGCCAGACGTCCCACCTTCCCGTTGGTTCTCGTCAAAAAGCGGGAATGGTCATGATTGGACAACTCATTCATGGCCGCCTGCAAAGAGCCGGTCTGAAACTGTGCCATATGATGATTCATAGCATCCGCAAACGCCGTTGCATTGCCTACCATATCCGGCCGATATGCATCACTGTGCTTTTCCATGCCGGTCATAAACCAGGTCACCGGCTCCATAAAGGCATCGTAATTCATGACGGAATCCCACTCATCGCCGGACAGCCAGGCCCTTGCGCTTCCGTAATGCTCCGCCAGAATCAGAGCCTCCGGATTTGCCTCCTTTACCGCCTTGCGGAATCTTTGCCAAAAAACATGATTAAAGGCCTCCGAATGGCCCAAATCCGCCGCCACGTCCAGACGCCAGCCATCCACACAATACGGAGCCGACACCCACTTCTTCGCAATCTTTAGTATATATTCACACAGCTCCTCGGAAGCCTCATAATTCAGCTTCGGAAGGGTATTATGATCCCACCAGCCCGCATAGTACGGATTGTACGGCCATGCCTCCTGTCTGAAATCAAAAAAACTGCGGTACGGGCTGTTCGCCGACACATATGCCCCCGGCGCATAGCCCTGTGCATGCTCGTAAATCCGCTCTCTATCCAGCCATTTATGGAAGGAACCGCAGTGGTTAAATACGCCATCCAATATGACACGCATTCCCCGCCTATGGATTTCCTCCACTAAGGACGCAAAGAACGCATTGCTTGCATCCAAATTTTCCTGCAAACTGACACGGCTGCCGTACAAGGTTGCATGGGAATTGTCCGTATCCTCCGGAGACAGACACTCTCCCTCCTCCCGCAATATCACACCATAGTGCGGGTCGATGTAATCATAGTCCTGGCTGTCATATTTATGATTAGAAGGCGATACAAACAGCGGATTAAAGTAGATTACTTCCACACCAAGGTCCTGCAAATAGTCCAGCTTCTGCCGCACACCCTCCAGATCTCCGCCATAAAAACAGCCCACATCCATACTCTGCGGCGGACGATTCCAATCCTCCACCGCCTGTACCGGTGCCTCGATATAATAATACTCATTGGTTTTCACATCATTTTTCGCAGTACCGTTACAAAACCGGTCGGTAAAAATCTGATACATCACCGCACCCTTTGCCCACTCCGGTACGGAAAAACCCGGAGTCATCCGAAAGGCATATCCCTCCCGCGGCTCATAAACCATCCCTCTTCGGTCATAATACCGGATTCCTTCCTCCAGTGCAATTTCATAATAGTAGGATACGGTCGCCTCTCCCACCATATATTCGGTAGAAAAATATACAAAACAGCCGTCCTCCCGCTCCGGCAGCATCCTTCTTCTTTCTCCGCCGATACAAAGCACGGCCTCATGTACACTTCCCTTTAACGCACGAAAACGAAGCCTTACCGTATCTCCCGGTTTAGGCTCCGCCGGATTTCTATATTCTTTTGTTCCGTCTGAAAACAGTGCTCTTACCGCTTGTTCCATAACGACCTCTTTCTATTTGTTTACTTACCTGTTTCGAGTAGGCGATGCGATACATCTACCCGCTCACTTTGTCTACTCGAAGTGAAAAGCCCGATGACAACGTCATCGGGCTTTTCGGAGAAGGTATTTTGTTACTTATGGGGTGTAGCAAAAACTATATAATGTATTGGGGTTTACGAGTGTTATTATAGCACCTCTTTGTACAGAAGTGTGCACAAACATTACCCCTTTTTAAAAAATTTTTTGTGACTTTTGACCTATAAACTTCCGGGCCATCCCATAAACCGTACAAAACTATCCAAAAAACCCCGACCAACACCTATCTTTTTTGCCAAAGGAAGCACTTACTAAATCAGTGCTTCCTTTGAAGCCTCCGGCGGATCGCACGAATTTGCATCAGAAACAGCAGCTTCGCTGCGCAAATTCGGCGCAGGAAACGCTTTAATCAGCGTTTCCCTAAATAAAAAGCGCTTCGAATTCCTCGCGATTGATACGCTCTTTCTCAATCAGAAGCTCCGCACAGGCATGTAATACCGTTTCGTTCTCCTGCAAAATGCGCTTTGCTTCCTCATAGCACTCGTCGATAATACGACGAACTTCCTCATCGATGGCATTGGCAACACCCTCACTGTAGGAACGGGTATGTGCAAGATCACGACCGATGAATACCTCATCATCGTCATTTTCACAATTTACCATACCGATGGCATCGGAGAAGCCGTAACGGGTTACCATACTCCTTGCCACTGCGGTTGCGTGCTTGATATCCTGGGAAGCTCCCGTAGTAACATCATCTAAAATCAATTCCTCCGCAATACGACCGCCCAGGCTTACAATGATGTCCTGACGCATCCGTCCCTTGGTCATAAACATCTCGTCACGCTCCGGAAGCGGCATGGTATAACCGGCCGCACCGTTGCCTGTCGGAATGACGGATACGGCATATACCGGGCCTACGTCCGGCAGTACATGGAATAAAATCGCATGACCCGCTTCGTGGTATGCGGTAATCTTCTTTTCCTTGTCGGAAATAATACGGCTCTTCTTCTCCGTACCGATACCCACCTTAATAAACGCTTTCTTTACATCCTCTTCTACAATGAAGCCTCTGCCGTCCTTTGCCGCACCGATGGCTGCCTCGTTTAACAAATTCTCCAAATCCGCACCGGTCAGTCCCGCCGTGGTCTGTGCCAGCTGGGCAAGGTCCACATCATCCGCCAGTGGCTTTCCCTTAGCGTGTACCTTTAAAATCTCTTCACGGCCTCTTACATCCGGTCTGCCCACCAATACCTTACGGTCGAAACGACCCGGACGCAAAATCGCAGGGTCCAGAATATCCACACGGTTGGTGGCTGCCATGACGATAATACCCTCGTTGACACCGAACCCGTCCATTTCCACCAGCATCTGGTTTAAGGTCTGCTCACGCTCGTCGTGGCCACCGCCCATACCGGTTCCTCGGCGTCTTGCCACCGCATCAATCTCATCGATAAATACAATACACGGCGCATTCTTCTTTGCATCCGCAAACAAGTCACGTACACGGGAAGCTCCCACACCCACAAACATTTCCACAAAATCGGATCCCGAAATAGAGAAGAACGGTACCTTCGCCTCACCGGCTACTGCCTTTGCAAGAAGCGTCTTACCGGTTCCCGGAGGTCCCTCTAAGAGAATACCCTTCGGAATACGGGCTCCCACCTTCGTATATTTACTCGGGTCTGCCAGAAAATCCACAACCTCGCGTAATTCTTCCTTTTCCTCAATCAGACCGGCCACATCCTTAAAGGTGGTAGTACCGTTCATGGTCATCCGGGCACGGCTTTTGCCGAAATTCATCATCTTGTTACTGCCGCCGGAGGACTGATTCGTAAAGAATGAAAACATCAGAAAAATCGCCGCAAAGCCTAAAATATACGGCAGAACCCCCGTCAAAAACCAGTTTGGCTTCTGAATTTCATTCACATATACTTCCACATCTTTATCCAACGCCGCAGCCTCAACATCTGCCACATCCGTTACATAAAATGACTTTACATTGCCGGACTTCAATACAATCCGTGCCTCACCGGTC
The DNA here is from genome assembly GCA_045596385.1 of Lachnospiraceae bacterium. Taxonomy (GTDB): domain Bacteria; phylum Bacillota; class Clostridia; order Lachnospirales; family Lachnospiraceae; genus SIG307. The sequence goes on along the minus strand of JAZOCC010000024.1, from coordinate 72,779 downwards.
GGCGTCTCCACATTCGGATAAATCGACACCCCGATAATCTCACCGGCATCCAAATCCGCATAATAATCCTTCATGCCGTACTTTTCTTCATTTGCTTTCATCGTATCTGAAATATACGTTACCAAAAACAAAATCAAGAAAATCGTGACAATATAAAAACCGAAACCTTTCATGGAAACCTTCAAAACAAATCCTCACTTTCTTACTCTTATCAAAACGCGCAACAGCGCGTAATTGTCTAATCCTCCATATTCACAACCCCGATATACGGCAGGTTGCGGTAATGCTGGGCATAATCCAGACCATAGCCCACTACAAACAAATCCGGAATCTGAAATCCCACATAATCCACATCCACATCAATTACCCGGCGGTCCGGCTTGTCAAGCAGCGTGCACAAGCGTAAACTCTTCGGGTTTCTGGTTTGCAGCAACGCCATCAGATGATGCAATGTCCGTCCCGTATCAAGAATATCCTCTACAATGAGAACATCCTTCCCTTCGATGGACTCATCCAAATCCTTAATCAGCTTAATCCTTCCGGTGCTTACGGTACCGTCTCCGTAGCTGGAAACCGACATAAAATCGTGGGTCACCGGTACGGTTATATGTTTTACCAGTTCGCACATAAAAAATACGCCGCCCTTTAAAATACAAACCACATGCAGCTCTTTGCCTGCGTAATCGTTATTAATCTTCTCGGCAATCGCACGAATCTTTTCCTTTACTTCTTCTTCGGAAATCAGAACCTTAACATTCACTTCCATTTTCGTATCCTCCGCTTCTTTGTACTTCCAGCACAGTCTTCGTCTCCCCGTCGATGCGGTAATTGTCGCAACATCTCACACCCGGAATCCAAAGCACCTGCTCTTCATCTGCCAAAAGCACCTGTAGACGTCTCTGCTCCACCGGCACCTTATGCTCCACCCAAACGGATTTTACCGTCTTGCTTCCGCTCTTTAATCCGATCCGGTCGCCCTCCCGGTAAGTGCGCAAGCAAAGCGTTCCCCTTATTTTATCATAATCAAACCATTTCGTATACTCATTTTTTGGAATTTCTGTATTTTTTTCGCAAGAAAAAAGCCGAAAACGCAAGACTTCTCCCTTTGTTCCCCAAAAATAATCGCCCGGAATCCGTATTACCTGCGGCTCCCGATTCGCTTCTTCTTCCTTTGCACTGCCCACTCTCAGGAAAACCCGGTCAAAATCCCGTCCCGCAACAACTCCGTAGGGCAAGGAAATCCGACTTCCGCTCTGACTGTGCAACAGCTCTAACACCGCTCCCACATGCTCCTTTGTAATATCCTTCTTACTTCCCGCCACCGTACCCAGGAACGAATGCACCGCTCGTTTTTGAATCACACGGTGCTCCGGTAACAGTAAAGACACCGGGAAGGACACCTCACCCTCTGTTTTCTCTGCCCGGTCACACACCTTCCGGGTCGCTTCCTCCAGATAATCACAAAGCTCCGCACACTCTGCCGCCGTTTCCGCTATATGCCGGACCGCACCCGCATTAATCTCATCCCTGGCTACCGCTATCATCTCATGTCTGATTTTATTCCGTGTATATTCCGTCTCCTCGTTGGTAACATCCGTACAATAGGAAAGACTGCACTCTGCCAGATAGTTCTCGATTTCCGCTCGTTCACAGGAAAGTAACGGCCGGATAATACATCCCCTCTTTGCCGGAATAGAAGAAAGACCGTTTAAAGAGCTCCCCCGGAACAAATGAAACAAAAAGGTCTCCGCTACGTCGTTCCGATGGTGCGCCAGTGCAATTTTATGATATCCGTGCTCCGCAGCCAGCCTCTCCGCAGTCTTATAGCGTACCCGGCGCCCGGCTTCCTCCAGGCCGGTTTTCCACTCCTTCGCCAAATCCGGAACAGAAACCTTTACTCCGTAAAACGGAATTCCGTAGCTTTCACACAGCGCCTTTGAAAACGCCTCATCCCGGTCTGCCTCCGTCCCACGGATTCCGTGATTCACATGAAAGGCTCCCAAGGATAGGGAAAATGTCTCCGCCAGCCTCTGCAACACCGTTAAAAGACAGACAGAGTCCGCCCCTCCGGACAGACCGATTAATACCCGGTCTCCCGGGGCTGTCAGATTCTGTTGTTCCATAAAGGCTTGTACCTTTTTTTCGAACGTTCTCTGCATGGCTCCCTCCGTCTGCATACTTTTCCTCTGTATTTATTCTACACCACTCCGCCGGAAAAGGCAAGCATCCGACCGCTTATACCGTATCAACTGATTTCTGCCCGTGTTCTCCCTTGTAAATAATACGGCGGCTGCTTTTTTACCACCTCTGCTACCAGTACCGTCATATCGTCTCTCGGCTTATACTCACACAGCTCCAATGCGGCCTTCAGAATCTCTCCCGCCACCCCTTGCGGTGTTCGGTCGGTCATCTTCTTGCCTGCCGCAAACAGCACATCCTCCAGGCATTCTCCCAACGCCTCCGGTACCCCGTCACTGGTCATAATAATATAATCGCCGTCATATAGCTTCTTTTCTTTCGTATCATAATCGGCTTCTCCGAACATTCCCACCGGAAGAGTCGCAGCCTCCACTCGTTCAATCCACTCCTCCCGCTTGATATAGGTTCCCGCAGCTCCCAGTTTAATAAACTCACAGGTACCTCCGTAAGGATTAATCACGCTGATATCTACTGTAGAGAAACTTTTTCCTTCCGTTCGCAAAAGAAGTACGCAATTAATCAGACGGATCGCTGTTTTTTCATCAAAGCCTGCCGTCAGGAACTGCTCCAGCAATCCGATTACCGCTTCACTGTCTCTGCCGGCTGCCTCTCCGCTTCCCATTCCGTCGGATAACAGAAGCACTGTTTCCCCACTATCCGGATACAAAAAGGAAAAACTGTCACCGGATAAAAGTTCATCCTTCTTTGTCGCCCGGGCCACACCGGTCAATACCATATAGCCCGGCTCCTCCTCAAAGGTAAACTCTCCCATGGTATCTCCCACAAAACGTTCCGAATCTCCGGTAGCCTCCATCGGGCATCCGAACAAGAGCCCGAGACACTGTATTATCCTGCGTACCGGAATGCACTGACCGTTTCTGCAATACGCCTGCATGCGCACGCACAGTCCTCTTCCTTTCCGTTTCATTACCGCAATTTGTTCCGCATAAATTCCGTTCCGGTACAGTGCTTCTGCCACTGCCTCTTCAATTTTACCGTCGCCTAAGGAAGTCTCGTACAATTCGTCGGAATACTCCTTTAACAGCTCCGATACTACCCTCAACTGGGTTACCACCGCAGTTTTTCCCTCCTCCGTCCGACGACGTACATATTGATTCGCCTGCTCTCTCAACGGTAGCACCGCATACTCCTCAGCAATCCGGTCGGCCCGCAGACACCCGTCGAAGCGGTACTCCACCTCGGCCCGCTTCGGCACTTCACCGTACCTTGCCGCCTCGTACATGGCGTATGCCGCCGCAAGCCGTTCCTCAGGGTACTGTTCCCAACATTCGCCGCATTTCACACAATCTCCGCATACTACCTCAGGCAAAGTCACCGCAAAGTCCCGGAACTCTTCTCCTTCTTCAGCCGTCACTCCGTCAAACACTCCGGATAGCACATCAAAGGAGGCCGCCGCTTCCAACAGACGCTTTTTCGTGTGGTCTCTGATATCCGCTCGTACCAATTCTTCGCGCCCCGCTCCCAAAAAAGTACGCAACGCCCGCTCTCCGGCCCACAAAAACAAAAACACAAAGCCGGCTACCAGTGCACCCAAGCCGGTATACTTAAGCAGAGATTCCTTCCATAAGCATCCGATAAGACCGGTACAAAACGCAGTCGCTCCCCCTACCAGCCCCAAATACATCAACCAACGTCCCGCTGTCTTTTTTCTTCGTATCATACTATCCGCCATCCTCCTGCTTGTCCTTTTCGGGACATTCTAGCACGCAGGAAGTGCAGTGTCTGTCGAAAACCGACTACCCTCCCGAAATCGTACGACAAAAAAGGACCCGAAGTCCTTACTCGGACCCGAATCCTAAAAATCTCGACTTATTTCCCGTCGGTTACTCATTGCCGTTCTCTCGCAGAATAATCTCGTCCGGCTTTACCATCCCCAGCATTTCACGTGCAAGTCGTTCCTTAAAACTCTTTGTCTGGCGATAAGCAGTCTCCTCCTTCAGCTCCTCCTGACGTTCCTCTTCCGAAGCAAGGGACTTTTCCATATCGGCTTTCTGCAAGCCCTTCTCCCTCTCTTCTGTCTTAGCCTTGCCCGTGCTATACGTTAACACGCCGCACATGACAAGTACCACAACAAAAAGAAGCTTAAACCCTGTCTTTCTTTTTCCGTTTTTCCGTCGCAAGTGCATCCATCCTTCCGTGGCAATTATGCTTTCGAACCTTACCACATGTTCTGCTTATCATCAGTTTACCTTGTTTTTTTAAAAAAAGCAATCCCTTTCGCAACGGAAATGTCAGAAGCTGTAACAGCTTCAGGCAATATGTTACAAAAAAGCGCCCAAACGTCGTCGCATAGACACAGACGCCCAATCCCATGCCCAGGAATGCAAAAAAACGAATCGTTCCTGCGTTATAATAGTAAATCATGCGAAAGCCCGCAAGTCCCAGTACAAACCAATAAATAAAATCCTGTACCGATACAGTAAACAATGTCTGTTTATGAAGCCTGCGCCATACACGCAGTAAATCATAGACAAACGCCGCACAGACGCCCAACAGGACTGCTGTCAGAAAGAAGCTCACATCGCCCGCAATATCCCGGTTCATGAAACGTCTGCCCCCTTACCCGAACAATCGCTTTGCAAAGGATTCCGAACGCTTCGAACCCTTTCCCCGTTCCGTATATACCAGACTGTCGATCCGTCCCTCTAAATCTACTTCTCCTTTTTCCACCAGAAGCCTTGTTACATTCATTTCATCGCCCCGCAACAGAAGAGTCCCCTGTATCGTCTCTAAAATCACTTCCCTGGCATCAAAGGAAACCACTTCCTTTACTCCGGTAAGGGACAAGGCCTTCCGTCCGAGTAAAGAAAGCTTATGTGCCCCCACTTCCTGTTTTTGTTCCATAGAGTGCCTCATACCGCCTTTTTAACAGCCTATGCAAAGCCCTCTTCACTTATGACGCATTCTCTCACTCTTACAGATAGCGGAACAATTCCTTTGCCTCATCCTTTTTCGTTGTCTCCTGGATATCCAGTACCTCTACCCGTACTGCCTTTCCTCCGAAGCCAATTTCGATAATATCGCCTACCTTTACATTGGCGGAAGCCTTTGCAGGCTTATCGTTAATCATGACACGTCCCGCATCACAGGCATCGTTGGCAACGGTTCTGCGCTTAATCAAACGGGACACCTTTAAAAATTTATCTAATCGCATAATTCCTCCTAATATACTTAAAGGACCGCCCGAAGGCGATCCTTTAAAATTTGTAAGTGAAAAATCAGGTACAAAACCCTAAATACCCGCTATCCCTTACTGTTACTACATTTTATAAGTTATGTACGTTTTTTCAAAACATACATAACTGTATCAACGTACAAAATGACCTTTAATAGTTTTGTACGTTTTTCTTGGACCGCATACCTTATTATACACCTTTCTCTCCGGATTGACAAGTGTATGCCATCTGACGTGTTTCCTTATGAAGTATAATGAATTATTATCGAAAATGAAAAGTAATCCTTAAGACCTGTCTCTTCATTAACAACCTGCATTTGTATACACACACCTTCGCAACCTTAAAGTTTCTGACCTTCCTTGAGTACCCGCCTTACTTTATACCGTCCGGGTAGATTGTCCGGATTTCCTTCTGGAGTCATCCCAATACCCGAAATTCATGTAGAACTGTTCCTCGTCAATCCATGATATCATTATCTCAAGTATACGTTTTATCCGTTTCCCCGACTTTGCCACAATAAGATCCCTTATATACTCAAATGGTAGCACCCTGTCGCCGGCAATAAACACTATCGCCAGTTCACCGCTATCGCGCCTCATAGAATGAAGCATCCCCGTCTCACCGTTTTGGGCTCTTTCTCTCGTATCTTTCAGGCATTCTAAGAAAGCCGATATCTCGCATCTGCCCAAGTGTGCAAAAAAGGTTATGAGGTCAAAACTGCCATCCTCCGCAGAACTACCTATTGTCTGTTTCGGCAGCTGATGAAGAAACAACCTAAAATAATGTAATGCTTCAATATGCTTTTCTGCTTCCGTTATTCCGTACACTTCGTTTAAGAATTGCATAACCAAAGCTTCATTCCGTCTTGGCTTAGTAAGGGTAATGTTACCGTCTTCACCATCGTAAATTGCCAAATCGACTTCTCCGTGCCTCGTATAAAAATCCCTTCTATATTTCAGGTACATAAAGATTTCCATAGGGGAGATTAACATCTGGCACATCTTTTTGTAGTCTTCATACGACATACAGTTCATATCTATCCCGGACTCAGAGTGTTTTCTTAATAAATGAGGGTATGTATCAATGTAATCGTTCTTAAAAACAACCAGTGGCATCACTTCTGCATCTGTTTCAAACACTATGCTCTGTCCCTGCTTATTCTGAAATACTGGAATCTTTCCGGAAGCAATAATCTGCATAGTTTTCTTTGCCTGGTCCTTAGCCTGCCTACATCTTTTTTGAAGCCAGGTCTGTTCCTTATCTGCATCAAAGGTCTGGTCTTTCTCATTCCGCTCTTTCAACTGAATGGCGATAATTACATCCTGCAAATTAATAACCAAGTCCGCCAGTTCCTTCTCTGTTTCGCCTTCCGGCGTAAAAAGCAGGTTGTCAAAGACCGTCTCTTTGAAGAAATAGCTTTCCGACAATATGCTTAGTAAATTCTCTGATTCTGTCATGCGTAACCCCTCCTTTACAATGTAAAGTATAGCAAAGCGGAATGCAAATGACAATTTGTAAATCTAAGATTTCCTCCATATATAAAGAAAACCGATGAAATATATCTCACCGGTTTCCAGCATTACTTTAAAAGCTTCTTAAACAATCTGTATCGTATTCTTTACTTATTTCCTTTAACGAATACTTTTCCATATCTATAATACACATCCTGGGTGGTTGAAAAGGTAACCCCGGATACCTTTTATATGGCGACACCCATATAACAAAATCAAGCCCCGAATCCTCTAGTTCCTTCATGAAATCAGAATCTAAAAAGGCGCAGTGTATATCTGTTATTGCAAGGTTACCATCGAACTGCTTTGTTGCTTCCTCCACGCTTGCACATTGCACATAGATGTCTGTTTCGTCATATATCATAAAGCCCATTTTAAAGCCCGGATGTGCATTTCGGCAGTTTACAACCTGTTTCTTATGCTTTTCTATTACCCTCATAAAGTTTCTTATATATTGCGAGTAGTTGTGCGCTTCATCATAATCAGCATCCGGCTGAGCATTGACGAACAGTCCGTTATTCAAGACCTCTTCAGACACAACACCTTTAAATGCATTTTTGATTTCATTCTCGATTTGTCGTTCTTTCCTCTTTAATGGATTATTTGTCCTGCTTACCTCCGTATCGTTAATCCGCATTACATCAAACATTATTTTATACTCGTCAGAGAAATAATCAGGCGGCAGGCAGTCATGTCCACTATTATCTGTTAACGTTCTTTCATATTCTTTCAGGATAAACACGATATGTTCTTCAAGTTCTGAACCTGTTAATAGGAAAATTTCCGAGACCGGTATTTCACTTACATCCTCTAAGATATTGTTTTCGTAATCTAAATAAGCCATACTGTCACCATCTTTCGTTTATTTTATGAGAAGGATTTTAAAAACAACCAATTTCATTAATCGATTCCATATTTTACTCCAAATATTGTTAAAAGAGCAGATGTATACACCATCTGCTCTCTATATGAAATATAATTACCTATAAAGCGAAAAAACATTCCATATCTGGAATGTTCTTCTACCAAGACGCCATGGTGGACAGCACTAAGAGCTGCCTTACATCCTCATGCACCGTATAGGCGAATTATTTGGTAAGATAACTATAACATATACGTATTATTTTGTCAAGTATACCTTATATTATTCGTCTAACAGCAATTTTGTGTCATGATTCGTTGAGAAATCAAATATCCTTCCTCCGCAAACATGCGTCAATAAATTTTTTACATTCTCAATACTTGTTTTATCATGTTTTTCTAAATTTCTGTAAAATGTATTCGATACAAAATCTATAAGCTGTAGCAAAGAATGATTCTTAGAATCCGCATATTTTACATCAAAATGCTCACACAATGGATTAAGCACGGTAAAATGCTGTTCTAAATAGCCATCTAACGTATACTTTGCATCCGTAGCAATATTTTGCTCATCTAAAATAATATACATATCCTTCGTATCATTAGCATATTTACTTGATGCACGATACAAGTTATCAAAATAAAGTTGTAAAATATAATTAAATGTCCTCGCATGATTCTTAATAAAACCTTCAGTGGTATACGTATTATCAAGAACAATAATGCCTAACTCAAACGTATCCTTACACTTATTTAAAATAAGGTCATAAATAGGCTTCTTTCTTGTTTCACTCACTTCTGCCCCTTTAATCTCTCCATTTTCCTCCAACAGCTTTTTATACTTTTCTTTCTTTATAAGCTTAGAAATACCTCGTCTAAATTGGGTTTTTATATTTTTTGAGTTGCGTGTAAACAGAATGGCAATAATAAAATATTTGTTATGTGATACATTTGTTTTTGTAATACTACCCGATTCATCGATATATACGGACAAATTCGATTTTTCCATTTCCATATTTTTGTTCCCCAATCTTTAGTGTTCTATGTTTTTATTATATACCAATAATCGACAAAATACTATCCCCAACATATTTTCGTAATAAAATAATATATGACATTTCTACTCATAAATCTTTCTACATAATATAACAGTTGTTCGACACAGTGTTCATATGCCCCCTGGATATCTTAATAAGAAAGGAAATGCACTACGGTGCAGCGGTAAGCTTATGTATAAGAATTTAAAGACAAGAGCAGAAGATGCGTTAAGAAAAACTGAAGCAATAAAGCTTCTGTATTCAAACCAAGAAACAAAAGAGATGTTTATAACAAGAACCTTGTATGACTCTCTGCCGGAGGAACGCAAACAGGAGTTGGTACAAATTACACAAGAGATACAACAACTTTCAAAAGAAATGTATGATACCATCCTTGCCAAGAAAGAACAGCAAGAGCTTAGTTCTGATGAGGAAACCTTTTTCGATAGCATAAAAGAAGATTTTGACAAAGAGTCTTTCTGGAATGTACCAGAAAAGACAGGATATGGTGTTGTCATTAATCTCGCTGCCTATGTAAGGGTGTTGGTTCCGTATATTGAGAAGATAGTGGTACCAGCGTAATAAAGAACATAAAGGGGGCTATGACATTGAATAAAAAGAATACTACCGACGTAATCAACGAAAAAAGGGAACGGGACGAGCTTTTAGAATGGATCCCGACCCTTGTAAGAGATAAGCTAAATAACCTTTCAACAGAACAACTCCGCATCCTTCATTACGTCTTGGGATACGACAGTCATGAAGCCGACACAGAGTTGATTGAAGAGCTTTTTGAAGGTTACGGTTATACCGAAGAACTCTCTCATGAAATCGCATCAATCATGAAGAGAGATGGAATACTTGTTATAGAGAAACCGTATTAGTCTCCTTTACAGATTTGCTTGCCTACAGATGTAATTTCACATTCTGCCAAACAGGACGCATCTCCAGAGGCAGTCCATCTCGAGCCAATTACGGAGATTTTCGAATGAGATGGGTCCAAAAGCTTTTTAACACATTTTTGAAACATCTCTTTGTTCGCTATATGTAATTTAAGCGACTGGTGTTGTTCTTTTGACAATCCCAGTAACTCGTCCGGGCAATTCATGTAAATACATTGGGTCCCCGAATCATACTTCCAAAAAGTACACGCAACAATACGATTTCCTACAATACCGTCTTCTTGATAGCTTCTGAAATTGTATTTGTCTACAAGGATATCATCTATCCGATATCCGTTATATGTTCCACCATCCCTATATTGAACGCACATAAGGTATAGCATTTTTAATGTATTAATTGCTATACCTTTTCCTGTCCCTTTTCCTCCACTACCATGGTGCGGAGTCTTTTCTCGTTCCACTGGAGACAATATGTTGTCAAAAACATTTTTCAATGAAAACAAGTCTTCCTCATAATGATCCGGATTAAACTTGTCTTTTATATGACAGAGCACGCCACCAGTATGTTCTGAAATATCATAACTCACGAAGCAAGCACTTGCTTTTTGCGGAGAACGCACATGCATTTTAGCCCTGCAACCGGGAGTGGTACAATAAAATGTACCGTTACCATGCAATGGTAGCTGAGCTGCATCAACTTTTGTCGACTCTCTTTCTGGAACTCGATATGCAAACTTTGCCATTTGAAACCTCCTGAAAATAAGAATTGCGTCACCTTAAATTTGAGTGTACAAATCATGTTCTACTAATTCTCTGTTTAACATGTACTATCCATTATTATATTCCAAAAATCGACATATGACTACTCAAAATATTTTTTCCTGCAAGCAAATAAAGAACATAAAACACCACCTTTCTCTATCTTTGAGGCAGGTGGTGTTTGTTCTCTTTATTTAAGAATCTTTTTGAGTTGCTCCTTATCCGTAGCACTTATACCGTTTTTCACCACGACAAGTCTTACAAACTCCGTAAGAGAGCCATCGAACTTATCATTTACCAACTCAGTAGCAAGCTTTGCTTTATAGTCGTCCTCACTCATGACCGGAGTTACGACGCTATTTACGTTCTGAAATAACCCATGCTGGCACAGTCTCCGAAGCATCGTATAGGTCGTGGACTTTGCCCATCCAAATTCTTCCTTACAAAGTGTCACAACTGCGCCGGAGCCGATGCCTTCCCTGTCCCAAAGCAGCTTTGCCATTTTCATCTCCATCTCTCCAATACCGTATCTCTGCATAATATCCTCCTAATTCTTTCATTTTCAAACTATCAGTTTTATCCGTTCCCCCAAAAACCTATTCCCATTTTCCGTTATATAATTTTGCAATAGGATAGTTGCTGAAAACCGTTTTTTGTTCCTCGGTCATTTTTCTGTACGCTTTTAAAATTTCATAGTTATTTTCTAATAGAATATTGACACCACAGATTAATAGAATATCCTCTGACTCCTCTTTTATCTTTTCCAGCGATTCCTTCTCATCCCGAGTTAACTCTCTTCTCCTTTTAATAATCTGCAGGTAATTTACCCTTGCAACATTATTACCAGGATATTTATCCAATATTATTTTTCCGATCTTTTCTGCAGTATCAAGTATTATCTGCCTTCCATTTGACAACTCATACGCATTTATCAGTCTTAATAGTACATCATTTACAACAACAAAATTTTTCTCGTCAAATTCCATTTCAGAAATAGCTTCGACCATATATTCGTAGTTGTAATCATACAGTTTACTATAAATCTCACTATCTATATCTGAAAGGGAAAACATCGGCGCTCTATATCTCGTACCATCTTCCGCATATGCATAGTGAACATACTCCGACTTTCGAAATGTATTTATAAATTCCAATTCATTTGTTGTCTGGTTAAGCACTATAAAAAGAACAATATACGTATTATCGATAAAGAATCTATGTGCCATGGTGTTATTCACAAACTCTTTATCTATTCTTCTATTATAGGCATTCAAAAGAAAATCTAATTGCTTTGCTTCTTCTATATCCAATTTTGTATAAGGGGTATTTAATTCTGCCCCCACGTGATTCATCATCGCATATAACGAATCTATTAAATCTAACTGTTCCCGTATGTCACGTGTCATTTTGTGTGAAAACCAACATTTCTTACATCCGGTAAATTCAACTACAGAATCTCCTTCAAATATTTTTCGTAAAAAGAGCTCGTCTTTCTTTAATGCTTCTAATCCGCTGTTGATTTGAAAATGCAGAACATTTGTTTTTAAATCGAATGAAATATTAGGGCTTACTACAATACAAAAGACACCTTCTTCATTCTTAAGCACATCATATTCATTGTAATATATTTGATCCCCAACAACTACCGGCTTATCTATCTTTCCGATTTCAAACATTTTTGCTGTCGAATCCCATTCTATTGGTATTTCTCTTCCGTCATCTTCTTTCAGATATAAGCATAAATCTCCCGCATTAAATCTCTTAAACATCTCTTGTGTCGAAGTTACACCAACCGCTGTACAGTTTATCTCATACGATTTCCCTTCGTTTATTTGTATCGGTTTGACACTGATTTGTTTTCTCCAGTCAAGATCATACTGATATAAAACACGCAATAAATCCCCCTTTTTCTTATGATTAAGTCTATTCATCGCCAAACTTACTGTTTGGTCTCCGGCCTTATCCTCTGCACCCTTTAAAAACGCATTAACCTTCAAAGGTGTCAAAATGTTATAGAATATTGCATATCCCAATTCTTCGTTACTAACAGCGATAACAAAATATACACATCCTCTTTCATTCGCGTAATTTCTTAAATCACCATATCTTACAGGATAAGTAATTCTCTGTCTCTTAATATACTCCGGCATGAATTTACCTTTTACTTGAACCGGAACTCTTTTTACCCCCTGCTGTACCGCATTATGTTTAGGTTCGTTATAAATATGGATTTCTCCATCCCACGATGGTTCTGTATCGCCTCTGGGAATTTTACTCTCAAGTAGTCGTTCATTACCAATACAGAATTCAAGATGGTTTATAGAATACATCTCTATTGTCCTTGTATGTGGTGTTACATCTAATAAAGTATCCAACGTACAGCCCTCCTCCAAAGATGTGTTTTATCCTTTGTCGTCCAAATAAATTATAGCACTAATCCATATTCAAGTCGAGTATATTTTCCTGGTTTATATTTGAATTTCCTAATCTGCGATACCATCTATATACTATCAAGTTACTTTGCCTAATAATTCCGTCTATCCTTCTTCCATACCTGCTTTTCTGATATACCTATCCATATTTCTTAAATTTTTCTTAAATCGCTTCAACACGCCAGGTTTTTTCCTCTACTACAATGTCAGCTTTTTAACTGCTGGACAAAAACATTGTAATAAGTGCAGAAAAGGAGATGGTCTTATGATTACCTACATTTACCACGCAATAACACAATCTCGACAGTGGCATAAAGCCAGGGATGATATAATCTTACCTTTGTTCTTTCATTGTAAAAAGCTAAAGACAACCTATTACCTAAGCACCTCAAGGAGGGAAAATCATGACAAGAAAAGAAATTAGAGCTTTAACCAACCACGAAATCGCATTACTCGCCAACCAAAGGCAAGAATCTGGGAATTATTCAGCCGATGCCTTAAAAGCTCAAGAAATCATCTGGGAAGATAGTTGGGCTTCTGTTTATGTAAACAACAATCCTGACCCCTTCGACTATCCTCCATCAGATGTTGAAGACTAGAGGTTTGGTAGCGTATGGAATTTATCGTTCGCATATACTCTTAACGTAACCTCCATCTTCCCCCGGTATATTGGTTTAACAAGGGGCTGTCGCACCTATGATTCTTCAATCGTAAATGCGGCAACCCCCTAAATCTTATTCTTCAGTTTAAAGTAGTGCCCCTGCAAACACAAAGAACATTACGAATCCCAGCACGACTGCTGAAACAATAATACCAACCAGTTCAATCTTCTTCATTACGTCTCTTGAAACCTGAACTCCAAGCAGGCATAGTGTGAAGCTTATGATTCGTAGTAACATTACGAACGCAAAGCTGTATGCCAGACCAAGAATGGCTCCGATACATACGCCTATGTACACGCCCATGAAAAAGAGCCAGGCCAAAGCGCCTACAAATATTCCGACAAACGGGACTGCAAAGAAGAAGCAGGCGAAGTTATGGACAAACGATGCGCCGGTTGAAATAATAGATGGCAGTACCACAATAATCTGAGACTTGATTATGTAGATAAGGCCACCAATCGGTATTCCAAGAAACAGGATATCTCCAACTACATCACCGACAAATCCAGCCTTTGCAACCAGTACAAGCACTGCCGCAATAATAAATCCCACCAATGCAATAATACCGTCTATGATGAAATCACGTTTGCTGTCCGAATAAGCCTCTCCGCCTTCTCTTTTCTGTATGGCCTTTGGATTATACGCAAAGAATACAATACCTACTACGATGAGCAGCAGCATAACAATATTTAACACCAGATTAATCGTTCCCATTGTATTACTTTCCATAATAACGGCATCATTCTTGATGTTTATGAAAACCGCAAAAAATGGAAGTGCACTCTTAATCAACCATACAACCACCGCCAAAGCCAGGCAGACTATGCCGCCTATCTTTGCTTTTTTCGATCCCTTCGGTTTGACTTTTTCGTTATTTTCTACAGTCAGATTTTCTTCCACTGGTTAATCCTCCTGTTCCAGCCGCTTCTCTTCAAGCTCTTCTGCATGCTCCTCTGCATATTGGCTGAGGCCATCTAAGTCTCTTTCCCATGCACAGTTAAAAGCATAAAGAAAGCTATCCATTCCTTCTGGATCCTCGTAACTTATCTTTTTTCCGAATAGCCCCTTCTTTGCTTTTACTTTTACGCCACTTGCCAGTACTCCCGTATAGTAAAAATAAGGATCCTCCACTTCAAGTTCCATGTAAATAGAACCTTTTATTTTCTCCCCGAGGAACCCCTCTTTATATTCTTCCGGCTGGAATGTAAGATTAAAGCGATCTACGGAACACAAGCTTAAATACAACGTTTTCTTCGCAAGAATATCATCAACATAGAACAGTCCACGCTCCGCATCCATATGTAAGTTATAAAAGCTATGCGTTTGATGAAATACTTTCCCATACTCCTCGGATTCATCCAATTCTTTCTTTAACTCTTTATAATCCTCCAACGTATACTTACTTTCAAATGTGCTGCGAATATAATCCGGCACAATGGATGCACACTTTGAACACAAATAGTTATCATCACACAGGCACGTACGTGTCAACATTTTGGTCTTTTCCCCACACTCCGCACAATAAACATCCTTAAACAAACCCATAGTAGTGTCTCCTTCGTATTTTATTATTCCTTTATATAAGGAGCAGTCCAAAACCGAACTGCTCCCCTATTGGTCCTTATTTTGCTTTGTAAATGATTTCCTGTCCTGGGAAAATCAGCGTTGCCTTCTTAACAATATCGCCGTTTCTCGTAAACAGCTCATTGTACTTGGCCCCATTCCCTAACAGTTTTCTCGCAATCGCCCACAGGCAGTCACCACTCTGTACGATATAAACCTCTTCGCCCTCATACATCTTTCTGCCGCTTGCGGTTAACTTCACCTCCGTCTTAGGCTCCTCAGTCTTCGGTTCCTCTGCCGGTTCCTCAACCTTCGGTTCTTCCTTCGGCTCCTCAGGCTTCGGCTCCTCTACCTTAGGTTCTTCGGCCTTCGGCTCTTCTGCATCTCCTGCAACCGCCTGCTTTGCCAGTTCCAATGCCTGCTGTACGGTATAACTTTCATCATCAATGTACTTAGCTGCCATAATATAGCTGCACTGCAGGTCTCCGGAATCCTTGCTGTAACCCATGATATTTACCACGGTCGTGCCCATTCTTAAGTTATAACCCTTGTAAAGGTAGTAATCATTTTCCGCATCTGTGAAGTGAATTGCCTTTGCCTTGCCTTCCGGATCAACACCCATTTCTCTCTGGTCAATGGCATCCGCTTCGGTCAACGGAACGTTCTCGATTACCTTTGTTTCGGCCTGGTAAGTCCAGTCAATTTCTTTCGTTTCTCCGGTCATCCAGTCTTCAATTACCAGTTTATCCTCGGATACCGTGAAAGAACTCATTTCTTCTTCCCATTTACCGGTATATGCCTCCAATAACTGACTGCCGGTCATCTCTAAATCGGCAGTTCCGGCATTTCCAGGCGTGTACGTCAAAACCACATCTTCTGCCTTTGCTGTTTGCACCGGCACTAGCGTTACACAAAGAGCTGCCGTCAGTACAACCCCTACAAGTTTTGCAACATTTCTTCTCATATAACATCCTCCTTAGTTTTACTTTACGCATAATAACTATTGTTACTGCGTATAAGTAATTATAGTATCTTGAGGCATGTTTGTCAATGCGATAAAATAACTATGGTGATTAATATGAATGATAACTTTAATATCGGAAACAAATTGCAAAAGCTCAGAACAAATCTCGGCTTAAGCCAGGAACAGGTCGCATTACGTGCAGGAATCACCACCACGTATTACGGACAGATTGAACGAAACCTTAAAAATCCTACGGTTCATGTGATGGAAGACATCTGTTCTGCATTAAACGTTTCCTTGGAAGAGTTCTTCCGGGCGAAACCCTTGGAATACAGTCACGACCTTTTGACTGAACGAATACTCCTTCAGTTACAGACCTGTACTGAAGCGGAAAAGAATGCGATTTTCAATATCGTACACCAGATTCAGCTTTTGCAATGCGACAAAAACGAGTAACAACACAACATAGCAGAGTGACGGTTTATGCCGTTGACTCTGCTAATTTCTTTTATGAAAAGAATAAAGAGCTCTTATGCCAAATGTGACATAAAAGCTCTTTGTTTGTTGAATTAACTCTCGTCAATTAACTGATACATGAAAATACAATAGCGATCGTAATTTGGCTTCATCCGCCTATGTACGCGCTGTTCATCAAAAAACGACAATCGTTCGAATCCCAATGTCCTATAGTATTCAATCAGATTGCTGTGAGGCAATGCAAAAACATATAATATTCTTGCCCCCACTCGTTCCGCAATCTTCTTGATAATCGGAATAATGAAATAATAGAACATAGCCGCTCCAATTCTGCTGTACTTTTCATGCGTCTTTTTGTAAGTGTTGTTAACTGCAAAATTAGCCAGTTCGATTCCTGAAACCGTATCGAACTTCTTTCTAAAAAGAAAACGTCTTTCATTTGCAGATGCCATTCCGGCCTTTAAAGAGAAGTATCCTACCAGTTCGTTTGTTACGACATCTCTGACAAGATATGTCCGCATTTGCCCAGCAAGTTCTTCTTTTAAGGCATACTTTTGTAGGTACTGCACCAATCCCTTGCCTCTACTGTCCGTTACGGTAAATCCGTCAATCAACTGTCTGACTTCATCCGAGTCCGTAAGGTGCTCACAGTAGAACAATTCGTTTTGTAAAACAACCTTATTCTCCATTTCTCCTTAACGCCAAAATGTTCTGTTTGCACTTTTCGGCCTCAAGCCGTAAGGACTCACGAGACTTAGGCTTGGCATTCAAAAGTTCTTCAATGGCTTTACGGCCTTTTCGACCTTTTAAGTTCGTAATACTTGGCTTGATGTATTGCACTTCTCTCATTAAAACACCTCCAGTCATTTTGACTTCCTCCTTTCTTCGTTTGTACACAACAAGCAAAGAAAGGGCACCCGGCCTATCCCTGCTTATTGTTGTTCAGGGATAGCCCTACTCTGCAATTCGCCAATACCTCCGGATATTTTTGAATCACATATCATATTATGTCTGTAGTTAACTTATTTACTTTGTTCTTTCTGTAATTATACCATATTACCAGCTGTTTTTCTATCCGTATCTCGTTATGGTCTTGTAAAAAATACCCTCATTTCCATAATTTTCTTTTCTCATAAAACAAAAGTCATGATGTCGGAGGGCATAATAGGCATATCCCATTATTATGCCTAATGATAAGGAGGGCTTATTTATGAGCGAAGAGTCAAAAGAACTGCACAAGTATCAGATCCAATGCGCTGAGCAACAGGAACTTATTGAATTGCTTGAACGGGAAATCGAGCGGTTAAAGAACGATTTGAAAGCAATGCACACGCACAACCAGCAACTGGAAACCATGTTACTGAAACAAACTCTTTTCCCGGAAACGCCAAATCAGCCTGTAAATGACACACATAAAAAGGAGGACGAAGAAAACAAAGAACCAAATGACGCGCCCGGTGCTGAAGAGATTTCACCACCGGAAGACGATAATTCCGATGAAGACTCGGATGACGACGAAGAACCTTTTGACTTCGACAAACATCCTTTTCCGGAATCCTCTGTCTCGAAGCATAAAAACTACAAAGAGCAGATTACCTGTGAATGCCAGGAATTCTTAAAGAAATACCCGTTCCCAGCATTTTATAACGAGATTTCGAAAGACATCATCGGTCAGGAATCCGGACTTACGAAGATACTCGCTGTCATTTACAACTATATACATACTCTGGCCTCCGGCGAAAGACCCGAGAAGTGTACCGCGGTCATGTTAACGGCACCGAGTGGCAACGGTAAGAGTGCTTTATTCAAGAGCTTATCTGAGTTTTTTAAAACAGCGCTTCCTTCCCTTGTTTGTAGTAGAAAGGACGCCGGCCGGCTCGTTCCGTCTGGCTACAGAGGCCCTACCGTCAACAGTGTCCTGTCTGATTTTATATCTTTTGGCGAGTATCGTGGCGAGCAAAAAATCGGCATTCTGTGGTTGGATGAATTTGATAAAATCCGCTTTAATCAGGAAGGCGGACCTCAGGTTCAGAACCAGCTGCTCACTTACATGGACGGATTAGTAGAACAACTCTCCGACACCTCTGTTGACACCCGGTACATCTTCTGGATTGCATCTGGAAGCTTCAATGATGTCAGGCAGAAAAAGAAGCAGCAGGCAGATAACACCATCGGATTTGTTAACTCCGGAAAGACATATGATGCCTTTGACGAGATTACCAGGGAGGATATGCTACAGATATTCTCGTTTGAAACAATAGGTCGATTCACCCTGGTTGTATCCTTTAACCGGCTCTCCAAAGAAGCTGTCACGTGTGTCATCATGAAAATGCTGGAGGATATCTACAAGGACCTGCATCTTGACACCATAGTAAGTCAGGAATACATAGGCAGTTTAATAGAAGAAGCAAACTCAGAGTTCGGGTGCCGGAAACTCTACAGCATCCTATATGAAACCTGTCTGAAAGCCTACATAGATATTCTACAAGGTGGCGTGTACGGCATTGACGAGCATCCAACGGTCCTCCTTGAAGGCCCGGATGACTACACTATCCTCGATGAAGTCATCGCTGATCAGATCCGGTATGACGATAACGGAAAGAAATACATGTAAACAAAATATAACACGAGCATTACCTTGTTATCCAGACAAAACAAGTCTTGTGTGGCAAGGAAGCTCGTGTTACATATCAAAGCCTCTTTCTAAATGCAAAATTATCGTTTTTCATAAAGGATACAGTTTACGTGCAACCTTTGGAAAAATTCTGTGTCAGAGAAATCTATTTTTCCTCTTATATGTACCAGTTCCCCTTCTACTATATCTTTATCAATCCTTGAACCCCAGTTCACATCCCCAAGATGAACTTCTGCACCTTCAAGATTTTCTCCCCTTTGATTTCCGTATCTCATTTCGATAACGCGTGATGTTTCCCATTCTTTTGAAATGTATGAAGAAATGTAACCGTCAATTTCCACATACCTGCCATCATACTTTTCCGCAAACTCAGTATATGACATTTCATCAGACGTTAACACAGTTAAAAGATCAGGACAGTTCTCTACCGTAAGCATTGGAGCTTTATTATACCTTATAATAACCTCTTCATCTGTCTCAAATTCTTCTCCTGCTTCCCATTCACTTACTTTGCTCCAACCTCTTCTTATTTTAACAAAGAAAATATTGTCAGCACAATTTTCATCCCATGGTTCTTCTGGATATTCTACTATATTCGTAAATCCCAAGTCGATTAAATGCGCCTTAAGTGATTCCAAAGTCCAATCCGACCCACAATAAGAAGTGCTGCCATATGGCATAGCTACTTTCCCATCGGTAGTTTTTTTTACAGTATCTTCCTTGTTTGAATTTGAGCTACTGGTACTGGTTCCTTCCGTTCCTCCCACACATGCAACGTAACAACATAACAAAACAATAAATACAAGAATAAATAATCGTACCTTTTTCATAAGTCCCTCCTGTAACTATTCATAATAACATGCATTTTAATTTAGCCAACAATCTCCTTTACATCTGCGTATTCCGTTTGCCTCGGACCAACATGCTTTATCTTTAACAAATATTCATGGCTATCTCCGTACTTATCCTTACAACTCATACGGGCTGTCATTTGAAATGATTTTACGTTCCCGAGAGGAGGTGTTTTCGTATCTACAGTAAATCTCTCCTTTGGGTCTAGCTTATGTGTGGAAACGCTCCATTCCACTCCCTGAAAGAACTTTTCTTCTCCTTGTATAAAAAAGTCATAGACCTTAATCTCATGTGCAATATTTTCCGAAATATTTTCAATATCAAAAGAAATCTTGGCATACTCTCCAGAAAAAGATAAAGAACGTGTACAAAACTTCGGCATATTTTTAATGCGTTCCCTCTCTTCCAGCATAGTTGCCTTCTTATCGGCTTCTACCTTGATAATATGGTTCTGATACAATGCCAGTGCACTCAATACTACCGTTCCTAAAAATGAAAGAACAGCACCATAGTATCCTAATGCATCGCCGGCGGACCATTCTGCCTGAAGCGCGCATATCCCCGAATCGATTTTAAACAACACATTAATAAGAAGCGGAACTCCTATCAACGCAAACACGACCAATAAGCAGATAACTGCAAATGCAACTTTGTGCTTCTTTATCCATGCCCACATAGTAAAGCCTCCTTTGAATCAGTCTTACCAATAAAGGAATTATATCACAATCCGCCTTCTAATACCATAAATTATCATATTATGAAAAATATTGTAGAAAACCGTTTACACTTTACTAAAATCGTGATAAAATATACGAACCAGCGATATTGAGGAGGACACCTCTTATGCCTGAAAGAAATGAAACTGAAATAACGAAAAAAGATGCTCGCGAACTATATAAGAGAATAGGAAAAAACATTAAAACCGTTCGAAAGAAGCATTTAAAAGAACAGGAAGACCCCAAAACTGGTTTGGTTAAAGAAGTCCCATGGACGCAAGCTGATTTGGCCAAAAAATCTAATCGCACACAATCCTACATCTCTGATATCGAAAAAGGCAAAGCCCATTTTACAGTAGATGTTCTTATGGATTTATGTAATGCACTTGGTGTTACACCGAATGTACTCTTAGGTATTATTGAATCGCCTCTTACAGAAGACATGGCCATAGCGTTACACTTCATGACGACCGAAGAACAGAATAAATTATTGCAGTTATACGACCTTATGAAACGCAAATAAAGCATGAACATTTACGTCCATGCTTTTCTTTACCCCTTAAATTATCGCTATTTCCTATTTTTTATTAGCCAATTATCGCTAATCACTATAAAATCGAAATTTTCTTTTAAAAATGCACGTTTTTATCATCTCATACGGGAAGCCTCAGCAAAATCACCTACATGATACCTTTGCAATAAAAATTGCACGTAACTAAAAATCAGACGTACACAGAAAGAAGACCAATATGAGATTTATCGCCTACAAACATGCATTTGTCGACAACGACGGCATCCGTATCCCGAGAACGTTCATCGCGCTGAAGCTGGACGATGGGACACTCCAATTCACAAATCTACACAAGTATATCTTTCCCAAAAACCGCAATGTAA
This sequence comes from Lachnospiraceae bacterium, assembly GCA_045596385.1. Lineage (GTDB taxonomy): Bacteria > Bacillota > Clostridia > Lachnospirales > Lachnospiraceae > SIG307. Next base: position 51,118 of record JAZOCC010000024.1, on the reverse strand, counting down.
GGCCCATGAGTGCAGACAGTAACAACCGCGTGTACTTTATCGTGCAACTGTTAAACTACGCATTCTTTACCTATGGAATCCACTCCCTATCCGAACTCACAGTAGAGATAGTCTCTGACTTCCTGAATGACTACGCACTCTGCGAGCTTCCGGATGACGATGACTACACTACCCGTTCCAAGCAAACGGTAGAACGATGCATCCGAACAATCATGAATTTCCTGGAAAACCTTCTGACTGCCTTCAAGGGCAACATGCCTTTTAAAAGGGAAGACTTGTATCAGGAAACACAGAGTCGGAACAGACGCGGACAAATCATAAAGAAGATTGTCCCAGCATTCTCTGTACTGTGCAAGGATAACGGCGCTATAAGACGTGTCTACCGAGATATGCCTAACTCAGCATTCAAGGTCATCTTCGGACATATCTTCGAGAACCATAAGGAGATTCTTATGCTGGTCGCCCTATCCGCATTTGCCGGTCTCAGACCTTCCGAAGCTTGTAATGTCCGCAGAGCAGACAGCCCTCTTGGTGCCGGACTACTATTTAATATCGTTTCCGGTGAAACAACCGGCATAAAGATTGACCTTAATCACGAATTTGTTCTCCGGAGCGACATGGTACCGGTCGGCTGCATCAAAAAAGAACGCACACAGAAGGTTCCGGATATTTTCCTAGACGCCTTTGTGGTATGCTACAACGATTACATGCAGTACATAGAAGGTCGCTATTACGAAGCATATTACGGACCGTTATCTCTTAATCGAAATGACAAAGCCTATACTTATCCGAGCTACCGGCAGCAGTTCCAGAAGATTATTAAGAACGAGATTGTTCCTCTTCTTCTCGGGAGTAATAATCCGGAACTCGTTATTTACGGACATACCTTAATGGAACATAACATCTCACCACATATTTTCCGGCACTGGTATACGGTACAACTGGTACTCTCCGGTATAAGCGACCCAGGTACCTTAATGAAGCTCCGCGGTGACACTTCTCCGGAAAGCTCCCTGGTTTACTTGCAAGATAAGGGTGACCTCGAACGGGAATATAGAAAAGTAAGCAACGAGGCTTTTGATTACCTTAATTGGGCAGCAAGGAGGTCGTTAAATGACTGATTTACGAACTTTTATTACGCACATGACCGAGAACATACCTCCATCTGAAAAAACCGAATTTAAGGCAATTTCAGCGTTCCTGATTAACAATAACTGGTTCGGATGCACGCCGACTATCGAAAACGGCGTTCCGATGTTATCGCCGGAACAGATTCAGATTCTATCTGAACCAATACGCCGATTCCTAACCGAAGAAAATACCGATGCGGAGCTCCTTAAAAGGCTGGCCGAGAAGTTTCCGGAAACAGCCAAGCTCCTCTTCCGCTTCTACCGGGAGCTGAAAACAAAAGAAGACTGCCGAGTTTACCTTACAGACTTCTTGTTATTCAGGCTTACCAAAGACCTGTTTATGTACAATGACACTGACATACAGGAGCTTCTTAAGCTTGCTACGGACGACATGTTAAAACAACACGGAGACGCACTTACCTTCTTCCTTGCCTGGATGCGGACGAAGATCAAAACCAAGTATTACAGAGATTACATCATGGAAAAGCGTTATACCATGGACATCCAGAACGAAGCTTATGATTTTGACGAATACCTTGAGCTGGTATACAAACTCTTTAACTCCGATTATATCGAAAAGAACGACATGTATCTGCGTGCTGCGGAGGCTAAGAACTACACGGACACCTGGCTTTATCTATCCATGCATTTTGTCTGTTCCCTTCGTTACACGGATTTGGAACGGATCTACCGGCCGATACTACCATTTTCTCCGGAGGAATGTATTGAACGTATTAAGGAAGACACATTTTCAGAGAATGATGCTCGGCTTGTACTGCTTTCCATCATCCAGAAACTGTGCAACATGCCTCTGCTTCCACACAAAACCGAGCACAGAAGCAATATTAACACCGTGAAGCTGTGTATCCCTTCGTCCTGCGAAGTGCATTTCGGAAAGCTGCTTGCTCTTGCCGAGGCACACCGGCAGCTACTGGGTGATTATGATGGCCCGCTTATTAAAAAGATTTCTACCTACGACCAAATCAGGAAATACATGGGCGATGACATCGGTGACCTGTTTCTTGAGAACGACTTCCTTTCGAGGTCCGCCACAAAGTCATACCTGCAAAATATCTTAATGATTGGTGATGAAATGGCGGAAGGCAACGACAATTTCCATATAAAAGGGTATCTCCTGGCATCCTATGCCCGGAGCCACAAGGGTTCCTACGGCGGCTTTGCTTCTACAACCTTTGAATACCTGAAAGATGCAAAGCTAAACGGCCTCACGCCGGAATTTGTTGCCTTTGAACTCTTTGAAAGAGGTGTTTTGTCGTTTATATCCTCCGAGCTGTTAAACATGGTTACCGGTCAACAATATGCAAAGCTGACCGTTAAAAACCAGACAGAACTGGTAAAAGAGCTTGGTCTAAGTCCTATGGAAATCGAAACAGTTGTGTCTACCGTAGATGCTGCCAGAAAACAGTCCTACGAACTTGTCCGGGCCATTTCCGGAAACCCACAGGATTCGCTTGAAATCCTCCACCGGATTGGTTCCGGTCAGGCGTTTTCCAAGCAGCCGGAGTGCATGTGCCTGCTCACTGCACTTGGCAAAGAATGCCCGTACGCTGAAAAGAGACAATGTGTCGGGTGCGAGCATGAAATCGGCACCAAGTCTACCATGTTCCTTCTGATTAGCGAATACAACCGGATGATGAATCTTTACCAGGATACAGACAGCAAACTCGAGAAGAAGAAATACAAGAAGCTTATTACAGAAGTTATTGTCCCACACATGGACGAAATGCTTATCTGCCTTAAGGAAACTTACGGAGAAGAGGTATTTCGTCAATACGAACAATTAATAAAGGAGAATACAAGCCTATGAATGTAACCACCGCAGAAAAGCTGGTTTCTTCGAAAACCACATACATATTCCTTGACAAAGACTCCGTAGAAGATGCAAAAACCAAGTTTCTGGAGTTCCAAAAATTAAATATCATCAAGCCGGAGTCCACCTTTGATGGCTCCGTCTGGCAAACCACGGATCAATATTCCTTTGTTGGTCTTCATTTTGAGTTTGACGAAACATCATACAGAAAACACTACGAAGCCTTGTTTGAAATGAGCTTCCGGGACTTCCTTGACCTGATAAAAACCCACCTTATTTCCCTTCTCGGAAAGAATGTTTTGCTTACCCTTTCCGGGGTGTTACTTGACATCCGGCATATCATTAACACTGCACCGCGTATCGTAACCTCTGGCGCTTTTTCGTTTGATATGCCATGGCTTTGCATGGATTTCTTCACAGCCTTTGCATTAAACGTGGAAGATGACCGTTTTGATGCTTTCATGGCTGCACTCGAAGGCAGTATGGAACAGAAAATCATGCGACGTCACCAGAACCAGCGCAACCTTGCTACCTTTGATACATACTTCCTTTTTGACGAAATTATAAAGAGGTACTGGCAAGAAGACCTATCGGAGGAAGACCGGTTATTCTACTATCCGCTTTATCTCTGGTGGCAGATAACCGCTGTCATCCCATTACGGCCTCGTGAGTTTATCCTGACCGAACGTGACTGCTTATCCTACAAGAATGGTGAATACCATTTGCGGCTTCGGCGCACCCACCTAAAAGGCGGACAAGCAACTGTTGCATACACACTTGAAGGCGACTATGACACATTCACCTGCCGAATACCGGAGAAGCTTGCAAAAGAGATACAGACTTACATAAACCTTACCGCGCAATATGCAGCTACTGACCTTGACACGCTGTTTGTTACCGATGTCCACTATAAAAAATGGGGCATGCGCAAGCACCGGAACAGTCGCTATCTCACCTATGTAAACATGAATACTATCCTCCGGTATTTCTACGAGGAAATCATCAGGGACAAGTACGGTTACAGCATTGCTTACGAACATGACAGCAGCCACCTTGCAGACGGAGAAATCTGCTATATACATCTCGGAGACACGCGGCATATTTCCCTGATTAACATCATGCAGGAAGGCGGCACCCCGGTAACTGCCATGTTGCTTGCCGGGCATACCAACACGGAGATGGCAGCTCATTACTATTCCAACATCACCCAGATGATTGAATGCAAGACGTACCGGCAATATCGGCGATTAACCAGCAGCGACAGCAAGTATTCCATAAACGAAGCTTACTACGTTCCTTCCACGAAAACCTTTACCACGCTTGGTGACAACGGACGGTGTTATTCCGAAGCTTACAGAAACGGCGAAATCACTGATTGCCTCTGTTCCGTGGGCGAAAACGGGGAAATTGGGTACTGCCCAAAGTGCACTCACTACCGGCACGACAATAACTCTTACTTTGGGTCCGATGATATTTACAAGCGTAATATCGAGGCCGACTGCAAGATGCTTACCGAGGCCATTGAACTTGTAAGAAAAGAAAAAGGCAGTCCAGAAGAGATTGGTGAGGTACTGCTCCGACTTCGTTCCAGCTCCAAGTCTTACCAGGCATATTTACTTGACAAACTTAATGAAAAGGAGGATTAACACTATGGCAAGACCGAAACTTATCGAGGACGACAAGCTTTTAGAGCTTATTTACCAGTTTTTTATTCACGAGTGCAACGGACGGCCGTCTAAGCTTAAAAAGCCCGCCATTGCACAATATGTATCCTCCCATGGCTATCCGGGATATGCCGTGGAGTCTCTCCGGCGGAACCAGATAGCCTGTGATTACATAGAATCCCTTACCATCCAGCAGGAAGAAGAAACTCTCATTGCCCTCTCTTCTTACAAAACACTTGATGTGGACGCTTTTCTGATGACACACCGGGATAAAAAAGCACTTAAAACTGCCCTGATACAGCTTGACTGCCACTACAAGTCCATTGCAGACAGCAGTGTTGAAGCCATCAAGAGGTATAACCATCAGGAAGAGAAAAACAGAGGCTTACAGGAACAGCTCATCGACTCCAAGGCCAGAGTAGAAGAGCTTACCAGTACAGTGAAAGAACTTCAGCAACAGATACGGCAACTCCGAGCTGAAGCTGGTTTATGGAAAAGTGTTGTAGAGGATTATGTGTATCCGGACATCTGCAACGAGCTGTTGGCTGCTGATAGGGAACTCAAGAACATCGACACCATTATCGCCAATGCCAAACTGGAGAAAAAAATGATTACCTTTCAGTCCAAGATTGAACGAAAGCCACAGAACATAGCTGATATTCCGGTAAAGACGGAACCGCCTGTGAATACCGGAAGTTCAATTACCGGTAGCTTATTAAGCAGGTTTGAGGAGGACGATGTATGAGTAAGAACTCTTTAAAGATTGCAGACGTACCGTTCCTTATGGCACAGTGGTCTTCAAAGAATACCGAGGATCCAGCGAATATTGGTGCCACATCTCATAAAACTTTCTTTTGGGAGTGCCATATATGCGGATATGACTGGAGCGTATCTGCCAAAGCGCGCTTTGCATCCGGCGGCAAGTGCCCGTGTCACGAAACCAACAAGGTCATTATGCCAGGAGTTAATGATGTTCTCACCATAATGCCAGAGCTTAGGAAGTACTACGACACCGAAAAGAACGAGGCTGAGGGTATTGATATCTCCCATGAAGGACTCGACTCCAGTATGCTGGTCAACTGGAAGTGTCCGGAGTGTGGCCGTTCTTGGAAGTCCACCATCGCCTCCAGGATCCGCAAGAAGGATGGTATACACGTTGTCGTGCCCTGCCCTCATTACAACACCGTAAAACGCAAATCCGAGGACATCCCAGCGGTTGCACAGATACCTGCAATGATGCGATTCTGGGATGCTTCCAGAAATCCGGATGCAAATACCATCAAGTCTAATTCTCCAGAGTATGCCTTCTGGCTGTGTCCGGAGTGCGGATACGACTGGCGAACAACTGTTGTTACGCAGGCAAAAGGCACCGGAAAGTGCCCATGCTGCGAGTTAAACATGGCTATAAAGGCCGGCGTTAACGACCTGTTTACCCTGGTTCCGGAAGCAAAGAGATTCTATGATTTCGAGAAGAACGACGGTGTCGACATTTACAGTATGGGTATTCGGAACACAGAACCGTTATGGTGGTCTTGTCCGGAGTGCGGTAACAGCTGGCAGTCTTCCATCGCCGGCCGCGTGGAAGGCAAGAAAGGCAGTTACAAGTTCCGGGGTTGTCAGCAGTGTTATTTTACATGTAAAGACCGCATCACTCCTGCTTCCTCGAATAAGACTATTGTTAAGTTTTGGGATTTTGAAATGAACAAAGGCATCGACATCAACCTGACGTCTTTATACAGCGAAGAAACCGTCCATTGGCGGTGCAAGGACTGTGGACTCAGATGGGACGGCACCGTAAAAGGCATGATTCACTCTAAAGGTTGTCCTTATTGCAATAATCCGGAAGGTTACTTTGACCACTTTCCTTATCTTATGGAGTCCCTTCATAAGATTTTTGTACCGGAGGAAAATCCGCACATTGACTTATTGAAAACTAAGCTTTTCTCTAAGGTCAATACTCATTTCCATTGCCACGATTGCGACTATAAATGGGACGGTCCGCTGGGCAACCGCATTCGTAAAGATGACGATGGTACATACCGTGTTCTTGGTTGTCCTGTATGCGATAACAACAGCCTGCGTCGTGTCACCTACGCCGAACAGTATCCGGATCTTGCAGTCATGTACAACGAAAGGATTAGCGGACGGTCACTCTCTTCGATTACAAGCTACGAGTCCAATACTTTGAAGCTTGCATGGGACTGTCCGACCTGCGGTGAACCCTTTGTATCGAGGTTACAGTCCATGATTGCCGCTCGCAACACCTCCACCAAAGGCTGTCCTTACTGTTCGCATACTCTGTTACGCAAGGGCGAGAGTTTTGGAGACCTGCATCCGGAATTGCTTGAGGAATACTCTCCGGAGAACGAACTCGACCCATTTGAAGTATTCCCGTTCAGCAAGGATGAGGCTATTTGGCGTTGCCTTAAGGATCCGGAGCATATATGGCGCGCCCCTTTTGCTTTACGGCATCGAGGCGGCGGAAACTGTCCTATCTGCAACAGAACCCAGCTTATCAAAGGCATTAATACCTTTGCGGACGTTTATCCGGAGTATCTGGACATGTATTCCGACAACAACGAACGCAAGCCAGATGACATCTTTTACAACTCCTCGCTTTGGTTTTGGTGGAATTGCCGGACCTGTCATGAAGAGTTTGGTTCATACATAAAAGATGTGGTTTCCGGAGAAGAATGTTGTCCGTATTGCAAAGGAATCAAGGCTATTCCAGGTGTCAATTCCCTACAGGCATTGTATCCGGATATTGCAACGCGATACTCTTCAAAGAATCCGCATACAGCGGATGAAGTGTTGCCTACAGTAAGAACTAAGCACCTTTGGGATTGTCCAGACTGTGGTTGTAGTTATAATGCCATTATGGAAGAGGTTGTCTCTGGTGGGTATACATGTCCTTACTGTAAGGGAACTCGTGCTATTCCTGGTGTCAACTCTCTGCAGGCGCTGTATCCGGATATTGCAACTCGATATTCTCCAAAGAATCCGCATACAGCAGATGAAGTACTGCCTACATCTATAACGCATTACCTATGGGACTGTCCGGATTGTGGCGGTGAATACAATGCTTTTATGGCTTCGGTTGTATCCGGTGAACATACATGTCCTTACTGTAACGATCGAATGGTATTGCCAGGCTTCAACGATTTCGCTACCAGGCATCCGGATATGATGGAGGAGTACGATTACATTACCAATTTCATCTCCACTGATAGCGACAAGATAAGCGAGCGTAGCTGCGATTCGCTTTGGTGGATATGCTCCAAGAATCCAGAACATCGATATATGATGTCTCCCCGAAAGCGTCTCTGGTTCCAAATGCGTCACAGGGAACCGTGTCCGTATTGCAAAGGACGTCGTTACAAAAAATTGCATTTCTAATGTATAAAAACAAAAAGAGGACCTCGTCGGTCCTCTTAATCTTTGTTGAGTTTTTATACCCAAGAATACACGCCGCACTTTACTGTACTAAACAGTTTTGTACGTTTTTGCTATCGGTAACCAAAAAATTTTTTTCAGTTACTGAAAAACTTAAGTAGCATTAACTTACGCGTTAACGGTATCCTTTAATGCCTTACCAGCCTTGAACTTCGGAGCCTTGGATGCCGGGATGGTAATGGTCTTCTTGGTCTGCGGATTTCTACCGGTTCTTGCCGGTCTGTTGGATACTTCGAAAGTACCGAATCCTACTAACTGAACCTTCTCACCCTTCTTTAACTCATCAGTTACTACGCTAACGAAAGCTGCCAAAGCCTTCTCGGAATCCTTCTTGGATAATCCTGCGTTCTCTGCAATTGCTGCTACTAACTCTGCCTTGTTCATGTAAAGTTCCCTCCTCGAAAGTATTAGATACTCTATTTATACCCCGATTTGCTTGATTTGTCAAGAGTTCTGCGCTATTTCCTTGGAATAAACAAGAAAAAACTTCCTTCGGATAGGCCCCCGGTCACAAAACCGGGATAAATCAAACCACACCTCAGGAAGCTTATCCGTTTTTGCTGTATTTACTGCTCCATTTGTCTACCCAAAAACGCCGCTGCGGTACCTGCAATCTTCAACTCCATATTGCCGAAGCGTTCCTTTTTGTCCTTGGACAAAATCATCACCGCACCGATGACATCGCCCTCACTGATAATCGGCGCAATTACCTGTTGCTCATAATCATCCGCCTCCGGGCTCACCGGGATATAGCCCTTCTCGCCCTTTGTTGCCACGATACTCTCCCGGTCCGTCATTAACGTTTCCAACTCTCTGCTGACCGATTTCGTAAGCAACTCCTTCTTTGCAGTCCCTGCCATAGCAATAAACTGGTCTCTGTCCGCAATCACCGCAATATGTCCTGTGGTCTGGGCCATGGACTCCGCAAACTGCTTTGCGAACACACTAAGCTCCCCAATCGGAGAATACTTCTTTAAAATAATCTCACCCTCACGATCGGTAAAAATTTCCAGCGGATCCCCTTCCCTGATTCTTAAAGTTCTTCTGATTTCCTTCGGTACTACCACACGGCCTAAATCATCTATTCTTCTTACGATACCTGTTGCTTTCATACTGACTCCTTTCGGTTATTTCCATAACTTTGTTGTGGAGTTAGTATGCGGAAAATGCGGGAGATTATGCGTGGTGGGAGAAGTATATGAAAACTATTCCTCTTCTTCCTGCCGCTTTAGGCATTCCTTTCGAAACCATTCAATATACTCCTCGTTGTATACCAACTCACCGTTTATCACATCATAGAACCGATCCGACTCCGGATTAATATGAAACTCTTTTCGTTTCTGCGTTACTTCTTCTTTTGTCACGCCATACATTTCCGCAATAATACTATCCGGATGCTCTTTCCAAAGAATACGAAGTTCTTTTCCGTGATATCTTTAAAATCCTTCATTCTACACCTCCGAGACTAGTATCTCGGACTATGCGACATCTATTCGTATGATTTATTAAACAATTTTGTATCCCTCCCACAAAATTTTGTACCACCCCCTACATTATTTTGTAAGAGTACTCCGTTTCTTTTAAGATCTTGACGATACCCATTTCACAAACAAAGCAAAACACAAAGAAATCATAGACAAGGCAACTCAGCAAAAGACACAACGTTTGCCTCACGAAGCCTATTTAAAGCATTTTGTAAACGACCTCGGACAGCCCATTCCACTTTGGGCATATGTAGATTTGCTGACCATTTCCGACATTTCCTTTTTGTACTCTATTTCAGAACAGAGAATAAAAAGGGAAGTCGCCAATACCTTCGGACTCACAATGAGTAAAGGTCCCGAAATCCTCGGCCAACACATGCACAGCATGACAATTATTCGGAACTTATGCGCCCACGGCAGTCGCATTTACAACCGCCTGTTTGAACAAAAGCCTTCCCTGAACGCAAAAGAAAAAGCATTGCTCATTGTTGATAAAAATAACAACCTTGACAACGCTCACTTTTATGGTTTTGTACTTGTTATGAAACGGCTTCTTCCTGCCGATATATTTCGTGAGATGAAAAATTCAATTATTTCTCTCACAAAGAAGTATCCTTTTGTTCGCATGGATTATTACGGTTTTCGAAGCGATTGGAAAGAAAAACTGTAATAACCAAGAAATATCTGCATATACTATTAGAACATCTCCCACGAGCCGCACCGCGGCGCAATACTGTGGGCGGTCTGGAGCCGGAAGCAAACACTTCCGGCTCTTTCTATTTGCCATTATTTGATTCCCATTCGTTCCGCCAGCTTCCCTATCCCCCACATAAACAAACTCCTACAATGCCGCTCTTTCTCCCTTTTCCCGTATGTATCGACATTTTCTGACAATGTTGTCAGCAGCGGGTCTCCCTCACGGATGCGAAGAGTTCTTCTGATTTCCTTCGGTACTACCACACGGCCTAAGTCATCTATTCTTCTTACGATACCTGTTGCTTTCATACTGACTCCTTTCGGTTATTTCCATAACTTTGTTGTGGAGTTAGTATGCGGAAAATGCGGGAGATTATGCGTCTTCCTCTATTTCTGTTTCTTCAAAGAAAGGAATACCGTTTTGTATCCCCTGCTTTATTTTTACATAGGCATCCATATAGACGCCTTCATATAAGAAATCAGCCGGAGCGGTATCTTTTAGCAACTGTTTGAAATCTCTCAAAGCATCCTGTAGTTGCTTACTGTTGCTTTTTGCCCCAATGGCCGAGCCACTTCCGCCCTGATATACCGTAAAACATATGTGTGCTCCCTCGGAATCCGTTGCCCGAATCACATAAGTATAGGCATCTTCATAATTTTCGGTTTCGTACAACGGCTCTCCAAACAAGGCTTTCATTCTGCCTTGTATTTGTACCTCGTTATATTCGGAGAATAGTACTAAATTTTCAATCTGACTGCTTCCGAACAATTCCGTTTCATCCTTTTGCGCAGAAAACGAATACATCATTTCCTCCATCATCTCATATTATCTCAATGCACATAATTCCTCTACAACTCCACGAATCCACCATAAAAAATCCCACTTACGTCCACGGTCTTTTCACTCTGACTCGCCTCTCTCTTATATCCCATATAATCCAAACAAGCCATAATAAAACGATACGCATATTCCGGTGAATTTTCTATGGACATTCCGGATTCAGCCATAAACAACGCATCCTGTTCCTTGTAGTATGCCACCATTTCCTTGTACCTTTTCCCATACATAGTGATATACAATCCACACACGGTATCCGTTAATGCAAACGTCAAAGATGACAACTCGTCTCTCGTCTTCCTATTTAAACTCTCTCCCTCATATCCGGCTATCTTTGTCACCCATGTATCAACCACCGGCGGAAAAATCCACGGATCTGTTTTTTTATAGCCATCTGTGTCTACCACACATTCACGAAACTCTTCTTCCGTTAATGGGTGATTATAGGCGGCATCTCCCATTAAATCAATTGCTATTAGCCCCAGCAATACTTGGTACCCTACATCCTCACCGGACACCTTTATTCTTGCCAACTCTGCTTTTTCTCTTTCCGTTAATTCTCGTAAAATCATTTTTGCTCCTTAATCGTCTTCTGTTCCTTCTATCTTATCGTAATATACTTTTGATTCTTACTATGTGGCTTATCCGGCAGAGTCATCGCCAAGCGCCCTTGTTCCACTAGCGGTTTTACGTATCTTCTGGTCGATTTCCGTTCCTTATGCCCCAACAACTCCATAATTTCATGAATTGTCCGTGGCGTTATACAAAAATCCAAAATTCGTTCTGCTTCGTCTCTATTTTCATCATAGGTCACTTTTTCCCCATCATGGGTCATTTTTACCTTATCATAGGTCATTTCTACCCCATCATGGGTCATTTTTACCTCATCATAGGTCATTTCACCTTCATCTGGGGTCACTTCTCCCTCTTGTACTCTGGTAAACGGTATCGAAACCACAATCGAATTCTCTCTGAATTCATAGGTTTGCTTTCCGTATATCTCTGTAATTTTCGGAACGCCCCGACCGGTTCGCTCACTGATATGCAACTGCAGAAACATATCGGAAAGCCTTTGATTTACCGGAACAGATTCTCCCGCGAAGAAACCTTCCAGTGTCTGCCCCGGCGGAATCGTTCCACGAGACAAGATTTCAATCCGGTCACTGAATACCGTAATCATCGGCGCATTTCCCGTCGTCCACTGATTGTGCACAAACGCATTGATAATTGCCTCTCGAAACGCTTCCTCGTTAAACAATAGCACTTCCTTCCGCTCTACCTTGCGTCCGCGCTCGTCTGCCTGCGGAACATTCAACACTTCACCGTACTCCAATACCTTATCCAATGAAAACAGCAAACAGGTATTTCCGAATTCCCTTACGGAATACATAGTTGAAGCCTTATCCGTACCATTGAATATAGCAAACCGAATCGGAATATGGCTGTCATCCGAAATCAGCTGCGCCAAAAGATTGTACTTTCCACCTTCCGTCAGCAAGCCCAAATTCTTTTTAAAATTGCTTTTATTAAGCGTAACCCCCTTAGCCGCATAATACACAAATAGTTTGTCAAACGTCAGTTCCTGATATTCAGACTCTGTATTGCACATCGTGGGCAAGCCTACTCTCAGCACATAAAACAGATAGGATTCTCTTTCCGGATACTTATTGAGATTCACCTTGCTTGACCCAATTCGCAGATATCTGTTGCCATCAAAACCGGTCGGTATTTTGGATGCTGCCGGCACTACCATAACAACTACTCTTTTCCCTTCCATGATAATCTCATGAAACGAAAAATTGTTATCCGGCATAATCTGTCTCGCCAAGAAGTGCTCCAAAGGTTCATTTTTAACATCGACTCTATAATCAAATTTCGTCCCGGTTATTTCATGGGTATCATTATTCACTCCCCATACAAGATATCCGTACTCTTGTCCTTCTAATGCTGCAGCATTGGACAATGATGAAATATATTCCCCGATTCCGTTTGGCTCATACCAATTTTCTTTGAATTCAAACCAATTTGCTTCTGTCGGATATTCAATTAACTCTTTCACAACTTTGTTTAAATCCATCTTAAGTCAACTCCTATTTCTTTCATTCCGCCATTTTGTTTATTCCCAATAACCTCTGTTTTCAGTATATCATAACCCCAAAATAACCGCAACGAAAATTAGAGAAAACATACGCTATGCGTTCTGCGCTAAACAAAAACGCACGCGTACGTTTCCGTGCATTCTGCGTGCGTTTTTCCTACTTAATTCAATTTAACTCGTTTGTCGAGTCAAATTTTACATTTTCGAGTTAAAATCGAATTAAACCCAAATTAAAACAAATTACATCTTAAAATTCCTATTCTCTCCCCCAATCTCCCTATCCCCCACATAAACAATCTCTCGCAACAACTCTCTTTCTCCCTATTTCCATATGTATCGACATTTTCTGACAATGTTGTCAGCAGCGGGTCCCCCTCACGGATGCGGAGGGTTCTTCTGATTTCCTTCGGTACTACCACACGGCCTAAGTCATCGATACGACGCACAATTCCCGTTGCTTTCATTGTTGTTGCTCCTTTCTCCAAAGGAGTTCCCATAGGAACTCCGTAACCATTCTTTGTATGATTTGATTTCCAAATCATTGTTGTGGAGTTAGTATGCGGAAAATGCGGGAGATTATGCGTCTTCTTCTCCCGACAAAAGAAAAAGGATGTGGTTATTCCCACACCCTTTTCAAGGAAGACAATATAGTTTGTTATTACTTCGTAAATACCATTTTGTCGATATTGAAGCCCCCTCGGTCGGTTGCAATTCCGATCGTATTCTTGCCTGCGGTCAAAGCCACATCAACATAAACACTCTTATATGCATTCCAATCCCCCGTATTCGGCACGGTCACGTTTACAAGCACTTCTTTACCGGAGTCTTTTTCCAAACGGAAGGAGCTTCCCATTGCCGAAGCCACACGAATTTCCACACTATAGGTACCTGTGCTCGGTACGTCCACTTCATAGCTCATCCAATCACCCGGATCAATGTATGCCACACAGTTTCCTGCCTTTTCCACACCGCTCATATAATTGTAGTTCTCAGCCTCAACGGTGAATGCAGTAGCTGTCGTCCCGGAGTTCGTGTTGGTGTTCTGGTTACCGGATGTATTATTATTTGTGTTATTATTCCAATTGTTATTATTGGAGGTATTGTTGTTGCCGGTATTGCTTCCGCTCTTTGCGGTAAATACCATCTTGTCAAGGTTAAAACCGCCACGGTCGGTTGCGACCCCAATCGTATTCTTACCCGCGGTCAGATTTACATCAACATAAACACTCTTATAAGCGCCCCAATCGCCCGTATTCGGAACGGTTACATCGGCAAGCACCTCTTTACCGGAATTCTTTTCCAAACGGAAGGAACTTCCCATTGCCGAAGCCACACGAATTTCCACACTGTACGTACCGGCATTTGCCACATTGATATCATAGCTCATCCAATCGCCCGGATCAATATATGCCACACAGTTGCCGGCCTTCTCCACGCCGCTCATATTGGTGTAATTTTCCGCTTCGACGGTAAAATCGGAACCCACCGTCGTTCCGGTGTTCGTGTTGTTATTCTGGTTATTGTTTGTGTTATTATTTGTGTTATTATTCCAATTGTTATTATTTGTATTACTTCCGGTATTGTTATTCGTATTGCTTCCGTTCTTTGCGGTAAACACCATCTTATCAATGTTAAATGCACCCTGATCCGTCGCAATCGCGATATTATTCTTACCTGCGGTCAAATATACATCTGCGTAAACGCTCCTATAGGCCCCCCAATCGCCTGTGTTCGGAACGGTTACATTGGCAAGGACTTCGGTACCGGAGTCCTTTTCCAGACGGAAGGAACTGCCTAAAGCAGATGCCAAACGGAACTCCACACTGTACGTACCGGCATTTGCCACATTGATATCATAACTCATCCAATCACCCGGATCAATGTAGCCGACACAGCCGCCGGCCTTTTCCACGCCTTCCATATAAGAATAGTTCTCTGCTTCTATAGTAAAGCTGGAACCCAATACGGTGCCGCCGGATGTTCCTGTATTATTATTTGTATTGTTATTCCAATTATTATTGTTTGTGTTATTATTACCGGAAGAATTATTAGAGGAACCTCCCTCTACCTGCTTCCAGTTAATCCAGTCATACTGTGCCACCAACGGTGTTCTTCCGTTATACGGCTTTAACCACTCGTCTACGCCGATGCCCGGCCATACGTTCATCATAATCTTGCCCGGTGTGGTCGGAATATTATTCGTTGCGGTATATACCTCTTTTCCGTCTACATACCAGGTAATTCTGCCCGGCAGCCAAAGGAATCCGTACTGATGGAATCCCAGGGACGCATCAAAGCCCAAATCATATACATACTCATGATTTCCCACTCCGTTGGTGTAATAATTAAATTGCACCTTCGTAGTATCCTTGCCTAAGATTTCAATATCAATCTCATCCCATACGGTTCCGTCGGACGGGCCCGTATATGTAAAGAAGGATGTTACCACACCATCGTTTTTAATTGCCTTCATGCTGACATCATACATACCGTAGCCGAAGGTATCGTTGGTACGGTACTCACCGCCGCTGTAACCGCCGGTGGCATAATCTCTGTCAATTTTCAGGTTCAGATAACCGTCAAACCAGACATTGTCGGCTCTCCAGGTGCAGTTAAACATATCACCGTTGGACCAGCCGTCTGCTTTGTGCATGGTCGCATACTCTTCTCCCGCGAAACCGACACCGAAGGATTCTCCGCTAAATTGTGCCGCCTCTGCTGTCAGAGTATTTCCTGTCTGCGCGGAAAACACCATAGTCATCGCAAGTAAACCCGCAATAAATGCTTTACACATTTTTGCTCTTTTCCCCATAAAAAATAGCACCTCCTGCAAAATATAGTAATTTTATTATACAGAATAATATTTTTATTAGTATATAACAATCTTGCTATTTTCTTCGTTTTCTTGCAATGCATTCCTCTGTAGTATCATCCCAACAGAATATTTTTCTATACACTACATGTTTCTCCGGAAGAACAAAGAGTCCTCTTGCGGACTCTCGCGCCGAGCGCGGTCGCTTGCGACATCTTCCAATCGCGCGAGCGTGCATCCACAGCGGAGCGTTTTTTGCTTTATGGGAATGGACTTTAGTACACTATCGCAACACGGTGTTTCCTATAAAGCAAAAAGCGTGCATTCCCCTTCCGGTTCCTACACGCTTTTATTTGTATATATAATTTCCTTAAATCGTTTCTCCCTCATCCGGGGTAATATCAAGCAGGAACATCTGAATAATATCTAACGGCTCTGTTGCAAAATCACTTGTCATAACCGATATTTTTACATAAGTATCCAGACCGATATCCTGAAAAACAATAAAGGAACGTACATACTCGTACGCTGTATTTTCTAAATAGTAACACTGCTTTCCGTTGCATACAATCGGAACTACATCCTCAATCGTCGTTTTCTCGTTAAAATCTGCATCCACAAGCCTTTCCGGCGCATTTTCCGGCTCAGCTGCGGAAGTATCGGAATCCTCATAGGTCACCTCATACGCCGGCGAATACTCGCTGATTACCGGGTCGTTTACCGCCAGGTACAATGTATAGGTAAACTGATTATCGAAATACCAATTTTCTCTCTCACATACAGTAATCGGAATGTTTTCGTAGGTTTCGTCATCCCACATCATAAAAGTACCGGACTTGCAATTAAACTCATCGTACCATTCACCCCAGCCCTCCGGCATCTCGGACTCTGTATACTTTTCCGGCTCCGGAAGGTTAAGCTCATCCTCCCAATCGTCAACAATATCCCAATCAATATCGATGTCCGTATCAAGCTCCGCATTCAAAGCCTCTTCCGGAATCATAATCGGCTCCGTAAGACCTTCTACCGTTACCACGAAGTCATCTACGGACATAGTGCCGTCCTCTGTCTCCGGTGCAACAAATTTTATTACAACCTCTGCAGAATCCATTTTCTTCGTCTTTTTATCAAACTTAAGCTTGCAGGAAGTAGCTCCCATCTCCAGACCGTCCATACCCAGAGATTCGGTATCCCCGAACACCTCGACACTGCTCAATTCACCGGTCAGATAGTAAAACTCGTCATCTTGTGTTATCTCCACATTCTCCATTTCTTCAAGAGGAGATTTTTCGGAATCCTCTTCCGGATCCAACTCAACATGTGCATATTCCGCCTTTGTCCACATACCTTTTTCGCTGTCAAAGCTGTACTCGGTTCTCATTCCGGAATCCTTATCATCTACATAATAGATTTCGGTATCCATATTTTCGGAAATCCCCAGCATATTGATTATAGCCTTATTATGCTGATAGGTAATGTCCTCATACGTCGATTGTACCGCATCCATGCTCATAGCCATTTCGCCGTACCCGGTCTGACCCTTATACGCAAACTTCATGGTCATTTTCATATTACCGTCAAACATCTCTTCGTTTGCGGCAAACAACTCTTCCGCCGTCGGAAGCGCTTCCGGAGTCGGGGTCGGTTCCGGGGTTGCGGTCGGTTCCAAAGTTGGGGTTGCCTGAGGCTTCTTCACTTCTTTCTTTCCGGTATCATCCCCCGGCGCTTCCACCTGCTTACCGTCGTCCTTTGCACTACAACCTGCGAATGTGCCCACCGCAGCAAACATCATAGCCATAGCCAGCAACATTATCCGTAATTTCTTTGTCTTCATGTTCTTTATATTTCCTCCTTATGTACTTTGGTCTCTTACTGTAACTCTCGCACAAATCACATCACAACTTGATATAATATCTTCTTTCCCAATATTTATCAAGTTTATTTGCATCACCTTAAGAAAGAATTAAAGAAGTAAGTCTTTTACGACCTCCGGTAATTCCGCAAAGCACCGGATTGCCGGTGTTTTCTGTGCAATGGTGCCAAATCCGTAGGCAGCATGAATAAATGCAAGCCCGGCCTCCATGGTCGCATCATAATCTCCCTGAATATCTCCCACATACACCGCCTTCGTCAAACCGTTCCGGTCCGCCAGTCTGCGGATATTCTCTCCCTTTTGCAAGCCGTTGTTTCCGAAGCATTCGATATCCTCAAAATAGTGTCCGAACCCGTAATGGTCAAGAAACGCCTCAATATATCCGCTCTGACAATTGCTGACAATATACAAATGATAGTCCTTCTGCAACTCCGCCAGAGTCTTCTCCAAATCCGGATACAGCACTCCACCATGCTCCCGAAGATATGCATTTTCATCGTTACAGCACTTCTCCAACAGTACAAGACGCGGTTCCTCCGGAAGCTCCGGAAAAAGTATCTCTGCAATCTTATCCATAGTCTTACCCATGACCCCGTGAATATCTTCCACGGAAATCATACGCTCTTTATCA
Source organism: Lachnospiraceae bacterium (assembly GCA_045596385.1). GTDB lineage: Bacteria > Bacillota > Clostridia > Lachnospirales > Lachnospiraceae > SIG307. Next base: position 32,608 of record JAZOCC010000024.1, on the reverse strand, counting down.
TGCTCCCGGTTCACAATCCGGGTCCAGGACTTTGCCACTCCTTCCGCGGAGTCCCATAACGTGCCGTCCATATCAAAAATAATACCTTTTTTGTCCATATCTTTACCACCTTCACACAATAACATATCCGACGCACCTACGCGCCTTTTGTACAGAACAATTATAAAGCAACTTTATCGTATCGTCAATCAAATAACGCCTTAAGCTCCTTAGAGCATCAACCGTTCCTCCTCATTCTGTAATGTTTATATCCTTATATCATCCTTCCTATATTCTATTGACTTCTTTTTGTCTTTTCAGTATTATTAACTTGTAATCGCCGATTACACATTCTTCAGATTTTTACATCTGCATTCATTTAGGAGGGTTTATGGCAAATTACGAAAAGATAGCTCACCGCAGAGCAAAGAAAACATTACGGGTTGTGGATGCCTCCGGTGCACCGCTTGCAAACACAGCGCTTCGTTTTACACAGACCAATCACAAGTTTTTATTCGGCTGGGGTTCCTTTGATTTCAATGCACATTTCGCAATCAAGGATCCGGTGAAAAAAGCGTTCTTCGCGGAACGTATGAAAATCTGGATGGAATTGTTCAACTACGGTACCTTACCGTTCTATTTAGGTCAGTATGAACCGGTGGAAGGAGAACCGCTGTGGGAAAGCCGCATGGCCGCTGCCACCTACATGAAGGAGCACAGTATCAAGGCCAAGGGACATCCGCTTTGCTGGCACACTGCCTGTGCGGACTGGCTCATGGACTATGACAATCGCACCATTTTAACAAAACAGTTAAAGCGTATTGAGCGGGATGTTACTCAGTTTAAGGGCACCATTGATATCTGGGACGTTATTAACGAAGTTGTTATCATGCCGGTATTCGACAAGTACGACAATGCAATTACCCGCATTTGTCAGGAATACGGCAGAACCGAACTGGTAAAGCGCGTATTTACCGAAGCCAAGCAGGCAAATCCGGACTCCACCCTTTTATTAAACGATTTTAATACCTCGGAAAAATATGCGGAGCTCATCGACAATTGCTTATCCGCCGGTGCACCGATTGATGTCATCGGTATCCAGTCCCACCAGCATCAGGGCTACTGGGGTGCGGAAAAGGTACACGAGGTACTGGACCGTTTCTCCCGTTTCGGCAAGCCGATTCACTTTACGGAAAACACCTTGATTTCCGGCGACATTATGCCGGCTCATATCGTAGATTTAAACGACTGGCAGGTAAGCGAATGGCCGTCCACCCCGGAGGGTGAGGAGCGCCAGAAGAACGAGCTGGAAGAAATGTACCGTATTCTCTTTGAGCACCCGTTGGTCGAAGGCATTACCGGCTGGGATTTCACCGACGGTATGTGGCTCAACGCTCCGAGCGGTATCCTACGCAAAGACAACAGCAAAAAACCGGCCTTCACCCGCTTACAGGAAATGATTCACGGCGAATGGAAGACCGATATCACAGTTACCACCGACGAGAACGGTTTTGTTACCGTAGAAGGCTTCAAAGGAGATTACGACCTTGTCCTGGGCGATAAAAAAGCGGCTCTTTCCCTTGACCTTAACGAAACCGAGCCGGAAACCGTTACCCTATAAGCGGTTACGTTCCCCATTAATAAAAGATATTTCCTTATATTCCCTAACAAATTTCCTCTACAGCGGAAAAGGTCACCCCAAACATCGGGGTGACCTTTTCCATATCACGGGTAAACTTTCTCACCCGTTCCTATTACCTAAACTTTACTTTCGCAAAATCACTCTACGGAAAACACTCACCTGCCTTCGCGAAGGCACTCCATGAAAAACACTTTTTTCATGGAGACGCGTGCGCGCTCGTATGTTTTACTATTCTGTCTCCTCATCCTTTGCCTTAGAAAGCATCACATTCACAATAATACCGAGAACCAATGCACAAGCAATAGAAGTCAGGGTCACCTTTCCGAAGGTTACGGAAAGTCCACCGATACCGGCAATCAAAATCACGGAAGCAGTGAACAAATTCTTATTCTGTCCCAAATCCACCTTCTGTAACATCTTCAAACCGCTGACAGCGATAAATCCGTACAAAGCCATACATACACCACCCATGACGCAGGACGGAATGGAATTTACAAATGCAACAAACGGACTTAAAAAAGAAATCAAAATCGCACCGCATGCCGCCGTAATAATCGTTACAATGGAAGCATTTCTTGTGATTGCCACACAGCCTACGGACTCACCGTAGGTGGTGTTCGGACAACCGCCGAAGAACGCACCCACCATGGAGCCCACACCGTCACCGAGAAGAGTACGGGAAAGTCCCGGTTCCTTTAACAAATCACGCTCAATAATGGAAGAAATATTCTTATGGTCCGCAATATGCTCCGCAAATACCACAAAAGCCACCGGAATATACGCAACCGCAATGGTTCCGATATATGCTCCCGTAATCTCATCAAACCCGCCGAGTGCTGTCATAAAGGTAAACTCCGGTACGGAAACAAATGTCTTAAGAGATACACCGAAGCTGCCGTCTGCGGTTTTAAACAACGCTGCCAGAGAATCGAAGCTCATTACCTTTAAAGCATCCACATCCGCCGCATTACCGATTAAGGTCATAACAAGAGCCACTACATAGCCTGCCAGAATACCGATAATAAACGGAATCAGCTTTAAAGTCTTCTTACCGAAGGTAGAGCAAAGAATTGTTACAAACAAAGTTACCAAACCGCACAGAATCGTTGCGAGAGGAGAGGCAAGCTGAGTACTTACTTCCGCACCGTCTACCACTTCTTTTACAAACACCTCACCGGACTTTAAATCACCGATGGCATTCCCCGCAAGGGAAAGACCGATAATGGCAACCGTCGGACCGATAACTACCGGCGGCATCAGCTTATTGACCCAGTCAACTCCTACTGCCTTTACAACAATCGCAATTACCACATACACCAGTCCCGCAAAAACAGCACCGATAATCAATCCCAAATATCCTACTGCCGCAGACACGCCGCCCGCAAAGGCCGCTGCCATGGAACCCAGGAATGCAAAAGAAGAACCAAGGAACACCGGACTCTTCTTCTTTGTGAACGCAATATACACCAAAGTACCCACGCCCGCACCGAACAGCGCCGCCTCGGACTTCATCCCATGCCCGACAATCATCGGAACCACCAACGTTGCAGCCATAATTGCCAGAAGCTGCTGGATTGCGAAGACAACCATTTTGCCGAAGCTCATTCTGTCTTCTACATCGTAAATAAGTTTCATTTGCTCGTCCTCCTAAAGTATTTTTATATAAATGTCCTTCACGGGCAATTTATATCCCCAAAAAATGGTAATGGAGTGCAAAAAAAAATCAAGCCGGACACGACATGATTTCTAACTCCCTTGCGATCTCCCCATCACACGGTACCACAATTTCACTCACAGCTTAATTATACCAAAACAAAAAGGGGCAGGCAACCCCTTTTTATCAAGTTTATGATTTTTCTTTTCTCAAAACCTTCGTAAAATTTTCATTTTGTTTTTCTATTCCGATACACCGTTTACACAACAGTTTCCGGTATACGGTGCCAGTTCCAAACGTACAAAATATCCTTTGTCATGAGAACAAACCGGACACTGTTCCGGCACCTGGGTTCCTTCAAATACGTGACCACAGTTCAGGCAGAACCATCCGGTTTTTACATCGGAAACAAAAAGCTGATTCTTTTCCAAAAGCTCCGCAAGTGCACCGAAACGGTTTCCGTGAATCTTCTCAATCTTTGCAATCATGTCAAAAGATGCTGCCACCGCAAGGAACCCCTCCTCCTTCGCTTTTTCCGCAAAGGAACGGTATACATCATCATGCTCCTCGTACTCATTGTGCTGTGCCATGCGAAGAAGCTCCGTAATACTGTTTGTGATGTCTACCGGATATCCGCCGTCCACATGGATAGTCTCTCCCGCAAGCTCGGATAAATGGTTGTAGAAGATTTCCGCATGCTCCTTCTCCTGATTTGCGGTAAAGGTAAATACTGCCTCAATGATGTGCAGCTTCTGTTGCTTTGCCTGGTCCGCCGCAAAAGTATAGCGGTTTCTTGCCTGACTTTCTCCCGCAAAGGCGCGCATTAAATTGTCCTTGGTTTCACTGGTTTTAAAATCAACTGCCATATAATATTCCTCCGTTTCTTTTAGAGGAAGTATGCGCAAAAACAAACAATTCTATCCGACACTTCTTCATTTATTTTCCTTCCATCGTCATTTCCGCATTTTATAATTCTTCTCTCTAATCTCCTTGCGTAACGGCATCCCATCTGTTATACTAAAAACAAACATTAGTTCTGACGAGAGGAGGCTTTCCATGGCAAAACCGGTTATTTTTCATATTGATGTCAATTCTGCGTTTCTTAGTTGGGAAGCCCACCATAGACTTCATGATTTAGGCGAAACCTTAGACATTCGTACCATTCCTGCAATTATCGGAGGCGATAAGGAAGCTCGTCACGGCATCGTCCTTGCCAAATCCACTCTGGCAAAACAATGCGGAATTATCACCGGCGAACCCATCGTAAAGGCACTTCAGAAGTGCCCGGGCCTTTACATTGCAAAGCCGGACCATTCTCTGTATTTAAAGCGTTCCCGGGCCTTTATGGAGCTCTTGCGCCGGTATGCGCCGGTAGTAGAACAGTTCAGCATCGACGAGGCCTTTTGCGATATGACCGGTACAGAAGGTCTGTACGGAGATTTGGTAACCTTCGCTCATAAGATGAAAGATGAAATCCGTGAAGAGCTCGGTTTTACCGTCAACGTAGGAATCTCCGTCAACCGGCTGCTTGCAAAGACCGCTTCTGATTTTAAGAAGCCGGATTTGGTTCATACCCTGTTTCCGGAGGAGCTTTCGACAAAGTTCTGGCCTCTGGCCGTAGGAGATTTGCTGTATGTCGGACACTCCACCGCAGAACGCCTGCGTGCCCTCGGTATCCGTACCATCGGAGATCTGGCCCATACCGACAAGGACATCCTTGTCTCGCATTTCAAAAAACAAGGTATATTCTTACATGAAGCTGCCAACGGTATCGACAGCGCCCCGGTGACAGACGAGCCTTCCGCTTCCAAAAGCTACGGCAACTCCACCACCCTTCCTGCAGATGTGACCAACGGTGCGGAGGCTGAGCGTATTCTTTTAGCCCTTTGTGAAAAAGTAGGAGCCCGAATCCGTAAGGACCGGGCCTACATCTCCATGGTATCCGTCACCATCAAAAATACCGAACTAAAAAGCCGGAGCAGACAGGGACAACTGACCGCTCCGGACAATACAACCGAACAAATTTATACTACTGCCCGCAAGCTGTTTTACGAACTGTGGGACGGCTCTCCGATACGCTTACTCGGCGTCTCCACCGGTCACGTTACTGACGATGCCACCTTCCAGTACGACCTTTTTGACACCGGCCGCCGGGAAAAGCTCTCCAAGCTCAACGCCGCCGTAGACGAAATCCGCGGAAAGTACGGAAGCTCCGCTCTGAAGAGAGCCTGCTTCCTGGACAACGAACCGGACCTAGGGAGGAAGGAGTAACATACACTCCGATAGCCGGAGCCTAAGTTTAAGCAACAGGGCTGTCGCCGGGACTTCGCCAAAGGCTTCGGGAGGAGTAGCCGGTCTTCCCCGGCGGCAGCCCGTACCAGCCTAAGCCTCCGGCTCCATGAGAGCCGTAAGACCTGCAATATCTTCCACCGGTAAAGAGAATACCACTGCCTTCGCATCGGTCTGCGGTCCGGCTTTTTCCATAATGGCACGCATAATCTCCGGTCGGTCGGACTTTCTCGTTGCAATGTAAATCATTTCCTTCTCCGGACTGATGGACACACCGAAGAACTTTGCATCCTCTTCCCGTCCGGTACCCTTGGCATGTACCACCGTCCCGCCTCTGGCGCCCACTTCTCTGGCTGCATCCATGACCATATCGGAACAGCCCTTTTCCGTAATTACCGTAATCAAAGAATACTTTGCGTCTTTCATTTTTACCTCCTCCGCTGCCTGAATCTCCTGACCTTCCGTCAGGTACTTCATGCTCCAGGTTCCTCCGATACTTTCCATCGGAATGGACAACGCCACACCGGTACCCGGAAGGTTAATTCCCATCCGGCTTACCAAACCGCCGAACAGACTATCCACCTTACCGGCCGCAACCACCGTCTGAATAATAATCTTCTCGTTATTCTCAATGCCGAGATAATCCAGAATACTCTTGCTGGCAGTTCCGTGTCCCAACATCTCTGTCATATGTGCAATGCCGTTCTGCTTCAAAAACTCTACATAATCTTTTTCATAGTTGCGATTCAGAATCATTAAAACCATATTGTATTTACTCATCATCATCCTCCAATTCAAAGATTGTGTTATCAAAAATATCAATTTCCGATTCAATTACATCCACCGGAAGTTCAACCGGAACGCCTGCCGGAAGTTCAACCTCTGCCTTGCGAAGCTTCATCTTATACATGAGTCCCAAAATCTGAATCGTAATAAGAGGCGTCATAGCTACCATGGCTACCACACCAAAGGCACCTGTTACCACATCTCCTCCCACACCGGTACATACACCGATGGACATCGGAAGCAGGAAAGTAGCCGTCATCGGGCCGGAAGCAACACCACCGGAGTCAAATGCAATCGCCGTGAAAATCGGCGGTACAAAGAAGGACAGCACAATCGCAATTAGATATCCCGGCACCAAGAAATACATAATCGGAATATCCGCCACAATACGAAGCATGGAAAGCCCTACAGACACCGCCACACCCACGGAAAGGCTGGTACTGAGTGCCTTCGGAGGAATCGCACCGGAGGTCATCTCATATACCTGCTTATTGAGCACATGCACCGCAGGCTCCGCAGTAACAATAAAGTAACCGATGAGCGCACCTAACGGCACCACAATCCAGCCGTAAGAAAGTCCGCCCAATTCTCTGCCCACATAATTTCCCACGGTCATGAATCCCACATTCGCGCCGCACAAGAACAGCACCAGTCCGATAAATGTATACACAAAACCGACACTGATACGGTAAATATTTTCTTTCTTAAGTTTCAAATTAAATATCTGGAATAACGCAAAAAACGCCATAATCGGAAGTAATGCTTTTACCACCTCCAATATGTATTCCGGAATCTCATGAGCAAACAAGTGCCATAAATCCCTGGAAGTCTCCACCGTCGGAATCTCTACCGGCGTATAGCTGCCGCCCTCCACACGGAAAAACAATCCCAAAATCATCACCGCTAAAATCGGTCCCACGGAGCAGAGTGCTACCAAACCGAAGCTGTCGTTTTGTGCATCACTATCACTACGGATGGACGCAACACCGACACCCAGCGCCATAATAAACGGCACCGTCATCGGGCCGGTGGTTACACCGCCGGAATCAAAAGCCACCGCAAGGAACGACTTCGGCACAAAAATTGCCAAACCGAATACCACTGCATAAAAGAATATCAATAAATAATTCAGCTTCCATTTAAATAAAATACGAAGCATGGCTACCACCAAAAACAAGCCCACGCCACCGGCCACGGAAAACACAATCACCTGATTGGAAATATTCGGCACCTGTTCTGCCAGCACCTGCAAATCCGGCTCGGAAATCGTTACAATGGCTCCTACCAAAAAGCTGATTATCACAATTACCCAAAGCTTTCTGGACTTCGTGACGGCAGAACCGATATGTTCACCTACCGGGGTCATGGAAAGGTCCGCACCCAAAGTAAACATACCCATGCCGATAATTACCATTACCACGCCGAATACAAACGTCATCAGCAAATCCGTCGGCACCGGAACAATAGTAAAGCAAAGGATAAAAACAATAGCCGCAATCGGCATTACCGACGCTAGAGATTCTTTTACCTTTGAAAAGAGAATTGTTCTGCTGTTTCGGAACAAATTAACACCTCCGTTCTACTTTTCCGAGATACATTGTATCATATTGCGTCCGTAATTCCAATACGGCTATTTGTATAAATATTTTTTTACACTTTCTTAACATCACATTGCTATGCTTATCGCCTTTTTTGCCATTGCCAGTCTTCCATTTGCTTCTCCAATTGCATCCCCACCGGAGCCGCCACGAGTCCTGCCAGGCGCAGATACGTCATACCGATCGGCACGCCCACAATTGTAATCATAAACAAACCCGCAATAAATGCAAACAAAATAATCCACGGCACACCGATAAACATCATCCAGACAATATTTCCTAAGAAACTATAGTCCCCCGTGGTTCCGATGACTCTGCCGTAAGGTTTAGCCGCAAAACGGGCAATTATAAAACAACATTTTGCAATCGGACGTCCTATGTAAGTGATATACCACAATGCGCCGAACAGAAACCATATCGCCGCAAAAAGCCAGCCTCCCAAAACTCCGAATACTAAATTCTGAAAATACCATTTATCTTTCTGTGTCATTTGTATACCTCCTTATCGGTACGGCTTCTCATTAGGTAAATTTTATTTACCTGTATACTATCATTCCTTTTGCGCCGTGTCAATATTATTTACATCACATTAAAAAACATGACACACAAAAGGCCTGCAAACCACTTACGATTTGCAGGCCTGTCTTTATCTATTTCTTCTTCCCGTTCCATTCACTAAGCAACGTGGAGCCTAATATTAACACCGCACCGATAATTCCGAGCACACCCGTCTCCTCCCGTAGTACTACCACCGAAAGCACCACCGCAAAGGCCGGGTCAATGTAACTGTACACCGCAACTGTCTGGCCGCTTAACTTATCCATACTGCCGAAATACAACCAGTACGCAATGCCGGTGTGTACGATTCCCACCGCCAGAAGAAGCAGTATCTGAGGCACCGTCAATGCCACAAACTCCTGCACCCCACTGGTAAGAATCGAATACGGAAACACTACGATCGCTGCTGCCCCAAGCTGCATAATCGTTTTATCATAGGCAGAGATGTCCTTGATAAATTGATTCATCAACATCACCGAGGCATAAAATAACGCCGCACCGAGGCCGAATAAAATCCCCTTCCCACTACCGATGCCTGTCGCTCCGCCGTCAAAAATACCGGACACCAACAACATTCCGAAAATGGCAACCGCCGCACAAATCGATTTCTTCGCTGTCATTTTCTCCTTCAGTAAAATCGGTGCCAACAAAATTACAATCACCGGCGCCATATAGTAACATAAGGTTGCAACCGCTACTGTCGTATAGCGGTATGCTTCAAACAGCAAAATCCAGTTGATGCCGATGGCAGCGCCGGAAATCAGAAGTAACAGCAGGTTCTTTTTCATTGCATGTTTGTTGATACGTTTCTTGGAAGCCGCCACCACAACAAGTAAAAACACCGTTCCGATCACACCTCTGACACACGCCATCCATGCGGACGACAACGGTATATAGCGGCGGAACACACCGATGGAACCAAAAATCAACATAGCCAGAGATAGTTTTATAATTGCTCCTTTTTTGTCCTGTCCCATATTCCCTTCCTTTCCTTACACATGCTTTTTCATTTTTAACAACAGCGCCTATTGCAGCAAGCACTTACATCTCCCGGCACAAACACAGAAAGCCTGCAGGATTCCGCAAAATCCCACAGGCTGCTATTTCTTATAATCCTTCGGCAGCGTTCGCTAAAAACGCCTTTAACTTTTCACTCTTCGGATTCGTAAATACCTGCTCCGGCTCACCCATCTCCTCGATGACACCGTCTGCCATAAACATTACCTTATCCGCCACACGGCGCGCAAACTCCATCTCGTGAGTTACCACAATCATGGTACGCTCCGAAGATTTCAGACCGCGGATGACGCGAAGCACCTCGCCGGTCAGAGCCGGGTCCAGTGCACTGGTCGGCTCGTCAAAGCAGAGAATATCCGGATTCAGCGCCAAGGCTCTTGCAATGGCCACGCGCTGTTGCTGTCCGCCGGAAAGCTCGCACGGATAGGCATTCTTCTTCTCCAAAAGCCCCACCTGGGAAAGTAACCCTTCGGCATGAGCGGTTACTTTCGCAAGCGCCTCCTTCATCTCTTCCTTGGTAATCTTCTTTGCCTTACAAGCATCCTTAATCTGTAATTCCTCTGCCAACGTCACATTACGAAGCACATTGTACTGCGGAAACAGATTAAAGGACTGAAACACCAGACCGAAATGAAGGCGCTTCTCACGAATCTCTTTTTCGTTTAATTTATGTACATCCTTTGCATCAAAGATGCATTCGTCATTTACAAAAAGCTGTCCCTGATCCGGGGTTACCAAAAAATTCAGGCAACGAAGAAGCGTAGTCTTACCGCTTCCCGAAGAACCGATAATCGCCAGTACCTCGCCCTTTCCCATGGAAAAGTCAATGCCCTTTAACACTTCTTCCCCGTCAAAGCTTTTTCGAATGTTTTTAACTTCCAATACCGCCATATGCTATCCCTTATAATAATCCATCTTCTTTTCAATCCAGTTAAACAGTAACGTAAGCGCTCCGGATACTAACAGATAGAACGCACCGATGTAGAAAATCGGCCAAATGATGCCTTTCAGTCCAACAATATCCTGAGCTGCCTTTACCAGTTCTACCACGGAAATTACACGGGCAAGGGAGGTATCCTTTACCAGGGTAATCACTTCATTTCCCATGGACGGCATAATCCGCTTGATAACCTGGAACAGTACGACCTTAAAGAAAATCTGGCGTTTTGTCATGCCAAGCACCTGTCCCGCTTCATACTGTCCCGCCGGAATACTTTCGATTCCTCCGCGGTAAATTTCCGAAAAATACGCCGCATAATTGATAATAAAGGCAATCAGCACCGCCGTCATACGCGGCAGTGCCTTTGCCCCAAAAATCAATCCCGGACCGTAAAACACAAGAATAATTTGCAACATCAGCGGCGTTCCGCGGATAATCCAGACAAAGGTCCGGGTCAGCCAGCGGAGCGGCTTAATCTTGGACATGGAGCCGAAGGTAATCACAAGACCCAGCGGCAGAGAACCAAGCAATACCACAAAGAATATCAGCATGGTTACCTTAAATCCGTCCAAAAGTTGCATGGTAACGTCAATAAATGACATAACGTCCTTCTCCTTTTAGTATGTATCCTACTTAAATGCCAGAGACTCGCTCATATCGTACTTTGCTGCAAGGTTCTTCATAAAGCCCTCGGTAACAAGCTCATCGATTGCCTTATTAACCGCAGCAAGAAGCTCCTTATCCTCCAGACGGAAACCGATTGCATATTCTTCCGGAGCAAGATCAATGCTCTCTACAATCATCAAATCGCTGAAATCGGAATCGTTGTTTACAACAGCCTTTGCCATGATGTAGTCAAGTACCGCAACATCAGAGGTACCTGCTTTAACCTCAAGAAGCGCATCCTTCTGTGCAGCAGCTGCTACAAACTTATTCTGAGACAGGGTGGCGTCGCTCTCGATTGCGGTCTGACCAGCGGAACCGTTCTCCGCAATCATGTTTGCACCTGCCATGCTTGCAACGTCTGCATACTTCTCGGCATCTGCCTTACGGATAATAGCTACCTGACGATTGCTTACATAAGCGGTAGAGAATGCCATATTCTCCTTACGTTCCTCGGTTACGGTAAGACCGTTCCAGATACAGTCGATTGCCTTAGAGTTTAACTCGTTTTCCTTCTGCTCCCAGTCAATGACCTGAAACTTCGGCTCAACACCAAGCTTCTCACAAACAGCGGTAGCAAACTCGGTTTCAAAACCGATTAATTCACCGTTCTCATCATAGTAGTTCATCGGCTCGAACAAGGTGATACCCATCACCATCTCACCGTTATCCTTGATATACGCAAGGTCTTCCTTTGCACCGCCACAGCCTGCGAATACGGACAGGCAAAGTACAGCGGTCAGTAATGCTGCTAATCTTTTCTTCATAATAACTCTCCTTTTCTTCGGGCAACGCCCGGTAAACTCGTTATCTCCCTATGTACCTTTTATCATACCTTTTGTCTTCTAACGCTTTATCATAGTAGCATGAAAGCGCTTCTTTGTCAAGATAAAAGGGGGCTGCGCGTTTCCACGCGTCAGCCCCGCAATCATTCTTAGTACGCCTTACCCCAGTATACCAGGCTCTTCGCCGGCTTGCCGCAGCAGACACAGGTCTTTGCGATTTCTTCCTGTGCAAACGGCATACAACGGGAAGTAACACCCGCCTTTTCCTTTAATGCCTCTTCACAGGCAAGCTCGCCGCACCACATAGCCTTAATGAAACCGGACTTGTTCTCAGCCACGTCTAACATCTCGTCCATGGTGGTTGCGCTGTAGGTGTGCTCATCACGATGTACTCTTGCGCGCTCCAACATTTCCTTCTGCATGGTGGAAAGCAACTCGCCAACCTTTGTTTCCAGCTCATCTAAGGATACAGTAATCTTTTCGTTGGTATCACGTCTTGCAATCACTGCCTGATTTGCTTCAATGTCCTTCGGACCGATTTCGATACGAAGCGGCACACCGCGCATCTCATGCTCTGCGAACTTCCAACCCGGAGACTTGTCGGAATCATCTACCTTCACACGGAAGCCCTTTAAGATGTTGCCAAGCTCGTATGCTTTGTCCAGAACACCTTCCTTGTCCTGACGTACCGGAATCACCACTGCCTGAATCGGAGCAATTGCCGGCGGAAGTACCAGACCGCTGTTGTCACCGTGTACCATGATTACCGCACCAATGAGACGTGTGGTCATACCCCAAGAAGTCTGGTGTACGTACTGTAATTTATTTTCCTTATCCGTATACTGAATATCGAATGCCTTTGCGAAACCGTCACCGAAGTTGTGGCTGGTACCGGACTGCAATGCCTTACCGTCATGCATCAGCGCCTCGATGGTATAGGTAGCTTCCGCACCCGCAAACTTCTCCTTGTCGGTCTTACGTCCGCGCACCATCGGAATTGCTAAAATCTCTTCACAGAAATCCGCATAGAGATTTAACATCTGGATGGTTCTCTCCTCCGCTTCCTCTGCGGTGGCATGAGCGGTGTGACCCTCCTGCCACAAAAACTCCATGGAACGAAGGAACGGACGTGTGGTCTTCTCCCAACGAACTACGGAACACCACTGGTTGTATACCTTCGGGAGATCACGGTAAGAGCCGATAATTCTGGAATAAAAATCACAGAACAAGGTCTCGGAAGTCGGACGTACACACATACGCTCCTGCAACTTCTCTCCGCCACCGTGGGTTACCCATGCAACCTCCGGCGCAAAGCCCTCTACATGATCCTTTTCCTTATTGAGCAAGCTCTCCGGAATAAACATCGGCATGTAAACATTCTCTACGCCGGTTTCCTTAAAGCGGCGGTCCAGCTCCTTCTGAATCAGCTCCCAAATCGCATACCCGGCCGGGCGAATAATCATACAGCCCTTAATACCGGAATACTCCACCAGCTCTGCCTTCTTCACAATGTCCGTGTACCATTGTGCGAAATCTTCCTCCATGGAAGTAATCGCTTCTACCATTTTCTTGTCTTTTGCCATTTTCTTTCCTCCTTTTACAAATAAGAAAGTCCCCTCTACGGGGAACCCCGTAGAAGGGACCGAAATTCGTCGGCGGTACCACCCTTCTTAGCCGGTCTGTCCGGCTCTCTCACACAGCCTGCACTGTGTTCCCCCGATATCGCAGGGTTTGCGCCGCGTTTGTCACGCGGGACTCCGAGGCCGGTTCCATTCGCACATCCGGAAGACTCTCAGCATCTCTCTTCCTCTCTGTAAGGACTGCTTTCATGTACTATTCCTCTTCTTCGTCACGTTCTTCGGATAAACCGAAATCTACTGTGTATCTTACCCGAATTTTACAGATTTGTCAACCCATAATCATTCACTGTAATTCCGTGCCACATATGCCTCTATCTCTTTGCTGTCCGACGGCATACGACATCCTACGATATACTCTCCTTCATTATTGGAGCATCGAATAATGCTTCCCTGTAAATACTCTCCGTTTAACGGCGGAAAATCATCAATTTCCACGGACACCTCCCGGCCCTTCAATTCCGCAAAGGCCGGTTCTCTTACCGCAAACGCAAATCCGTTGGCACTGATATTCACCATGTTACCGCAGCATAACAAATCAGAGTCGCTTACCCTGACGGTACACATACTTGTAAGAGGAGCTCTCGGATATTTTCTCCGGTTAAACACTTGCGGATTGGACTCTACAACCAGCACATACTCTCCGGCTTCGTCTGTCTTCGCAGTATAAATAACCACATCGTCCCAACAATACAAAACATTATCTACAATAACCCGCAGCTGACATCTTACATCCTTTGCCCTCCGGTCCGATAATTCATCAATCACCGTAGCCAGCGATACGAATACCTTCTTTTCTTCCCACGCTGCCACTTCACCCACATACTCGTTCTTTTTATTTCCGACATTATCCTTAAACGCCAGCGCAACCTTCATTCCGGTTCTGACATCCTGTACACCCATGAAACCGCCGACACCCAGCTCTTCCATCAGTTTCCCCACAATCGTTTCGATTCCCTGAGCACTGTTGGCACTTTCTTCGAATTTACTGAGCATAGTTCTGGTAGTTTGTTCCGCATTACTGATATTACCCGTCATAACCGTCATAACATTGCATACCTGTTTCATGTTCGAAACCAGCGTCTGGTTGGAAGATTCCACTTCCTTTACCGCCTGCTCTACTACCTTAATATTTTCGCCTAGTCCGGTGGCATCTTCGGTTATCTCTTCCACACTCTTTGTCACATTGGATACCTTATCCATATTTACCTGAATCAAAGATACGGTCTCTTCGATTGCTTCCATCATCTTTCCGGATGTTTCTTCCAGATGCGCCAACGCTTCCATAATCCGATTGGAAGACGTCTGCGTTCCGCTACTGAGCTCACGGATCTCGTCCGCAACAACCGCAAATCCCTTACCGGATTCTCCGGCTCTTGCCGCCTCGATAGAGGCATTTAACGCAAGCAAATTCGTCTTATTACTGATTCCCTCAATGGTACCGGTTTCCTTCTTTACATTACGGAACTCCGTCTTAAATTCCGCCAAAATCTGTTCAATGGACGCCGATAATTCCGCCATCTTATTTGTTGTCTCCACCACTTCGCTCAATTCTTCGGAACTGGTATTGGCATGCTGTATGGAGGTACCGATGATTTCTACCACCTGTTCCATTAATTCCGCTACATTTTTCACCTGCGTGTCAATGACTGTGGTCATTTCCATGGAAGACATGGTCCGATCATTCAAGATTCCGTGATTATCCGATAAATCTCCCATCCCGCGTACCACATCATTGGCACCTTCTTTATTCTCATCCGCAAGTTCACGTACTACCGTAATTCCGTCCACGATGGTGTTACTGGCCACTTTTACCTGTTCTACCGTTTTTACCACACGGGCCAGATTAGCCTCAATAGAACCGGTCAGCGCTCCGTCGGACTGAATTAAGTGCTTTACTGCCATCAGGGTACATGCATAACATGCCGCAATCATACCAAAGGCAAGTACCAGTGTATCATCGGACTTTCCGGCTCCCATCGCGATTACCTTATAAATATTACTGCCGATTACCATAATCAAGGTAAGCCACATCATCCGTTTAATAAACTTTTGGTCTTTAAACAATACAAACGCTGCGATAATCGGTAAAATGAACACATAAGAATCATTGCCGAGCTGCGTCCAAAGAATATAAGCGAAAAACAGCTGGTACCCGATTCCCATAAAATACCGATAGTGTATAAAATCGTTTCCTTTAATCTTCAACGTAAGTGAAATCAGGAAATACAGAACCCAACCGATAACGGCCATTTTCACAAACCATTCCTGTTCAATCTCTCCCTTATTCATTTTAAAGAAATAGAAAATCGTCGTCAGCATCATTACAACTAAAAAAGTGACACCCGCCCGTATATTCGCTTTTGCTCTGAAAAACTTCTCATCGTATTGCTCCATACCTTCTCGTCCTTTCTGTATAAACAGCAAAGTGTAACTATAAGAAATTATACCACAAAAGGTTCTATTTTTCAAGCAAACATTCGGTATTTTGTGCTATTTTCTGTTTTATTGTTTTAATTCACCAAAATAATATTATCAATTTATCATTTCCGTATAGCTATGATCCACCGTTATGACACAATAATAATTCGGATATGTCTCTTTTACCAACCGGTCGATTGCTTCCTTTATCTCTTCATCACTCCGCTTCAGCCCCCGCGGCACCACGCAATCAAATATTACATTTGTATGGGTCTCTCCCGGTACCACACGCAAATCGTGTATCGTCAACTCCTCATGTACCTTTTTTACTTCCTTTGCCAGCCAATGTCGCAAATTCCGCACCGACTCATCCTTTGTCACAATCGGATCCATATGTACAATGAGATGAATATTCAATTCTCTCAGAAAATCGCGTTCGATGTTATCTACCATATCATGGCTCTTTAAAACATCCTCTTCTGCCGCCACCTCTACGTGTACACTGCCGAACATGCGCCCCGGTCCGTAATCATGCATCATCAAATCATGGGTTCCCAACACTCCCGGATAGCCCATAATCCGTTTTTCAATCTCCTTTACCAGTTCCTCGTCCGCCGCCTTTCCGAGAATCGGATCAAGAGTCTCCTTCACAAGATTTACTCCGCTGTAAAGAATAAATAACGCCACCAAAAGTCCCATATATCCGTCCAATTGGAACTGTATCAAATAAGACAACACCGTGGCTACGATAACCACACCTGTGGCAATCACATCATTTCTGCTGTCTGCTGCCGTTGCAAGCAACGTCTGGGAATTGATTTTCTTCCCCAGCGTCCGGTTAAACACCGCCAGCCATAACTTAACACCGATAGCCAAAAGCAGCACAATAATCGTTATCCAGGAAAAGGATACCGGATTTGGGTGAAGAATCTTCAAAAAACTCTCCTTAAACAATTCCACGCCGATTACCAAAATCAGTACACACACCGTAAGACCTGCCAGATACTCGTACCGGGCATGTCCGTAGGGATGCTCTTTATCCGCCGGCCGGCTGGCCATTTTAAATCCTAAAAAACTTACGATTCCGGAGGACGCGTCTCCCAAATTATTAAATGCATCCGCAGTAATCGCCACAGAGGCTGTCAGTGTTCCCAGCAAAAATTTCGCCGCAAATAACAACACATTGCATACAATTCCCACAACTCCCGACAGCTTCCCATAGGAGGCTCGCACCTCCGGCAACTGCGCCTGTTCATGATTTTTTACAAATAGCTTTACCAACCATCCGGTCATATTCCATCTCCTCCGGTTTTCTTGTGTTTTTACGTCCCGGCTTCCTCCGGTTCATCATTTTCCGCATCCAGCACCGCCCGGATAATCACCAGTCCGAAGGGGCCTAAAATCACCCCCCATAGTCCGAACAGTTCCACTCCCACATATACCGCCATCAACGTATAAAGCGGCGGTATTCCGATTCGGTTTCCGAGAAGCTTCGGCTCCAAACCTTCTCTTATCAATACACATAACAAATACATTAACGCTAAGATTGCCACCTGTACATAACTGCCTTTTAACAAGCATATCACTGCCCAAGGCACCAGAATTACGCCGGAGCCCAGCACAGGGAACGCATCCAACACCGCCACACCGATTCCCAGCAACAATGCATACTCTCTTTTCACAAATAAAAAACCCACCGTACAAACGATAGCCACCAACAGCATAATAATAAACTGCGTCTTCAAATATGCAGCCCCGGCAGCCGATAATCTCCCCAATACTTGCTTTGCTTCCGCATAAAAGGGACTCCTGCGATACCCTTTTGCATATTTTTCCCGCTCGCTTAAGAGCAATACCGCTGCCACAAATGCAATTATCACACCAGCAATCCCGTATACCAAACGCCCTAATACCGCCAAAGATTGTCCCGACAGCTTCGGCAATACATCATGATTCACCGTCTCACCGATTCGGTCCAGTCCGGTATACATGAGCCCTTTTGCCGTTCCGGAAGCCAGGGAAAACCATCCGTCCACCCTGCCGCAAAATCGTTCCGCCACAGCAAGTGTAGTCTTCCGGTAACTTTCGTAATTCTCGATCAATCGTACTACCTGTTCAATCAAAAGCTTCCCAAGAAAAAACACACCCGTACCCAGCACTCCCACAAACAGTAAAATCACGAAAGTTGCTCCTACTCCCATAGGAATACGAAGTCTTCTCTTCATAAAAGAAACAACGGGACGTACCGCACATGCCAGCAGATATGCCACCAGAAAGGGTGCAAACAGCGGAAGTGCATAGCGAAACACAAGGTACACTCCCGCCGTTACTCCGATCACTTTATAAATTCGTACATACTTTTCCTGTAAAAACGCCGACTTTCCCATAGCATCACGCTCCTTCCGGTATACTGAATCCCTCTCAGTATGTCCCGGTTTTCGTTTTCCTATGGTATTGTATTACTGTCAAAGAAGTCGATTTCTTCCTTTTACTTCAAACCTCATTTTCACCGAAAACAGTAGCCGCTTTCCTTATCTTTCGCCTTACAGCTCAACAACAAGAAACTCCACGCCGCAAATCGTCTGCAAGCTTACGGCACCCTCCGCCTTTTCCTTGGCAAAATCTTCCTCCGGACGATTCTTGTCCAGAATCAGCTTCGTACCGACTCTTTCTCCCTTTGCAAACTTTTCCTCAGCAGCACATGCTTCCTGCACCAGAATCTGTGCAAGAACATCCGGTGCACAATCGCTGGAATCCAGCACTAAATTATAATTCGCATAATTAAAATACTCGATGCCGTAAATCTCCTTATAACGACGGTCCTCCGTTGCCGCACGTTCTTTCAGACTCGCCATACATTCCTCCACAGACTTGTAGGACTCCACTTCCCCGCGGCTGGTATCACCGAGTACACGGGACGCCGCCACCGGCAGGCTTACGGACAGAAATACTTTAAAAGATTCTTCCACAAAATTCCAGGCCAATCGGGAATCGAACAAAAGCTTCTTATCCTTCTGCTCTCTGGAAATCCGCGCCGTGGTATCATCAATCATATGGTCGTATTTATGATCCTTTTCCATCAGCTTATTCATTTCCAATACACTGACACCCTGCTCTTCGGCAATCTGACGAATCACCTTTCCCGTAGAAAAGATTTCATAGCCGTACTCTGCCTCTAAAATCTTACTCAGTGTGGACTTTCCGCTCCCTAAATTTCCGGTTAATGTAATATGCATGGTTTCTTCCGCCTTTCGTCTGTCGTTTCTGTTTCTATGCACTCTATTTTACTTCTTTTTTTCGAAAACCGCAAGAGGCAGACTGTCATCCTCCGAAAACATCATCTGCCTCTTTCTTACGTTCTATACGTATCCGCTATTTAATTTTATTAAAAATATCCGCCATCGGAGAATCCTCGGAAAGGATTACCGTCTTGTTCTTGCCGACCAGGGATGCCTTCGCCGCATCCAGAGAACGTACGAAGGTGTAAAACTCGCTTCTGGACTCATCTCCGTATACGGTAGACATAATTCTCATGTACTCCGCTTCACCCTCCGCAACAATTTTCTCTGCTTCCGCTTCAGCCTCGGACAAGCTGATGGCCACTTCGTTATCGGTCTGGGTACGAATCTTTGTTGCCTCTGCTTCACCCTCTGCGGTGTACTGTGCCGCAATGTTGTTACGCTCGGAAATCATACGCTCGTACACTGCCGCCTTATTGTCTCCCGGCAAATCCAGATGCTTCGTCTCTACGGAAATCAAATCAATGCCGTACTGTTCCATGGTATTGCCGATGTTTCCGCGAATCTTTTCGCTTAAGGCTCCGTCGCGGCCGGAAATCACTTCCGTCTGCTCCATGCTGGAAATCACATTTTTCATCGCATTATATACGGTGGTATTGATACGATCCTCCGCATATATCTTGGAATTCAACGTCTGAACAAACTTCTGCGGGTCGGAAATCTTCCAAAGCACGTAGCTGTCACATACCATAGTCTTTTTATCCATGGTAATAACATCCGAAGGCTGTAAATCGTACACCAGCATTTCCTTCGGAAGGGTATCTACCGTCTGAATAAACGGAACTTTCACACTAAGCCCCGGCCGGTCCACAATCTTAACCACCTTGCCGAACTGTTTTACCAGCTTATACTCATCCTGATAGGTCACTACCAGACAGGTCTGGGATAAAACAAACAGTACCACTGCCACAATTGCGATGACAATCCATTTTCCCACGCCCGACTTCTGCGGGTATCTCTCTAAATTCTCTTCCATGTCAAATCCCCCTTCCTCTTACTGCATTACCGGTGCCAGTGATGCTGCCGGGCTGTCGGATTCCCAGGAATCCAGCGGCAACCACTTTTCCACGGAACCGTCACTGCTGTCGATAATCAGTTTCAAATCCGGAAGGAGTTCTTCCATGGTTTCATAATACATACGCTGCTTCGTAATGAGCGGATACTTAATATACTCCTCATACAGTGCGTTAAAGCGCGCCGCCTGACCTTCCGCCTCGTTGATGCGGGCTTCTCTGGTAGCTTCCGCTTCTTTTTTAATCTTATCAATCTGAGCTTCTGCATTCGGAAGCATTTCATTCCGGTACTTATTGGCATTATTAATCGCAGTTTCCTTCCCCTGCTTTGCGGTTTCTACCTCCTTGAAGGCTTCCATAACCTCGGCAGTCGGCGGCTCCGCGTCCTGAATCGTAATATTCACCAGCTGGATACCGATATCCTGCTTTGTCAATTCCGCAATAATACGCTCCTTAATCTCTGCCTGAATCTCATTCTTACCGGTGGTAATCACACTATCCACAGGATACTGTCCTACCGTGGAACGAATACAGGACTGTGCCACATTCTTTAATATTTTCACCGGTTCCTCCGACGCATACAGCGCCTTTACCGGATCCGATACCTTATACTCCACATAAAAGTCTACATTTACAAAGTTATAGTCGGACGTAATCATCAGAGACTCGTCCTCTCTTGACATACCGGTGGCTTCATCATATCCAATGGCAAAGCCCTTAATCGTGGTATTTACCTTTTCCACCTTCTGTACAAACGGAATCTTCACATGAAGCCCCGGCTCGCTCATTGTGTTCGGTACACCGAAGGTTGTCACCACTGCCTGTTCCTGCTCCTTAATCGTGTAAAACGAACTAAAGAGAACGATGAGTACTGCAATGGCAACAACGACTATTCCCATTAACTTCAGTACTGCTTTTGTTGTTTTGTCCATAATGTCCTCCTTTTTCTGCGGTTTCTTCCGCATCTCTGCCCTAATATATAGTCCCACCTCTTATTTTGTCTCCGCCGGTTTGTCGCATCCGCTCCGCTGTTTGTTGCCCAAAGACGGTCGAGCCGTCATAATCAGCCCAGCAAATACTCCGTCAACTCCTGCGGTGTCTTTACCAGATGCATCGCACCTGCGGATGACAACTCCTCTTCATCCCCAAACCCATACAAAACTCCGATGGTCTGAATCCCCAATGCGGCGGCACCGATCACATCAAAGTTCCGGTCGCCTACCATAATCACTTCCCCTGTATCGGTGATTCCGTTCTGCTCCAGGGCATAACGGACTACCTGCTCCTTTGTACTGCGGTCCTTGGCATAATCGTCTGCGCCGCAAAGCATGGTAAAATACTTTGCGAGGCCGAAATGCTCCATAATCCGCACTGCGTAACGCTCCGGCTTAGATGTGGCCAGAATCAGCTTCGCCCCCGCCTCGGACAAGGCCTGTAACATCTCTTCCACGCCGTCATACACTTCGTTCTCCGCCCAGCCCACATCACCGTACCGCTCTCTATACTTGGCGGTAGCCTCTAAGGCCTGTTCCTTCGTAAAATGATAAAACTCGTCAAAGGACTGCAAAAGCGGCGGTCCGATGACCTTACGAAGCTCGGTCCGGTCCTCCACATGAATGCCCATATGCTCCAGAGCATAGGCAAAGCTTTTCGTAATGCCCTCCTCCGGATTGGTTACCGTTCCGTCCAAATCAAATAAAATATACTTGTATTTCATAACTTGTCCTTTCCGTTAATTCATGGAAAATTTCCAGTACACGTCTCCTTCAAAGCTGCCCTCGTCCACAGTCACGGTATACTCCTTTTCCTTACCGTTCTTTTTCAAGGTAATGGTATAGGTGCCTAAAATCTTTTCAAACTCTACCGGTGCCGCACCGAGACTGACTCCGTCAATCAAAACAATCGCTCCCGCCGGCTCCAGCAAAAAGGTACTGAATTCTTTGTCGTATTCGTATCCGCCGGCTTCACCGATCGGTACATAACGACGGTCTGAAGTCTCCTCGCCGCCGTTTCCTCCACCGGCATTTTCTCCGTTCCCTTCTCCGGAAGCATTCTCCCCCTGAGTCTCTGAGAAACCGTTACCGTCTCCTTCCGGGGTGCCGTCTCCGGTCTCCGGACCATCGTTTCCGCTCTGGGAACCACCTGCTTCCGAACCGTCTTCCGTTCCGGTTCCGTCTCCGGAATCGCCCTCTCCTGCCGGACGCTCCTGCAAATCAATCCGGAAGGTATGATACGGTCTGGAAACAGTCAGGTACGCTTTATAGGTCACGTAACCGCCCAGCTCTGCCACCACTTCATGCTCGCCGTACTCCAGTACCAAATCCTGCTCGTAATACTCCACCCGTTCTCCGTCAATCTTAAGTACTGCGGAAAACGGCGTCACCTTAAACCGTACCTGTGCCGTCTCTACCGGCGCACCGCCGTATTCGTATAAATCAATCACTACCTGCTCATTCCGCGCTACAGTCACCTCTGCCGCCGCGGCATTTTTCTCTCCGACTACGGATACGGTATACTTTCCTTCCCTCACCAGATAGGTCGGTTCTCCATCTAACACATGACTCTCGTCCTTAAAGGTAACTTTCGCCCCCTGAAATTCCGTACAATTTACAAGTTTAATGGAACCGTGGCCCTTTACCACATGAATCGTCAATATCTCGGACGCCATACCGCACAGTTCTACCCGGTCAATGTCCCGCACCTCACCCAGAGCGATTTTCTCGCCTTCACAATAAGCAATCGTCGCTTCCGTCAACTTATAGGTGGTATTATTCACCGTAAGAGTGCTGTCCGTAATCGAAAATTCCTCCACTCCGTGAAGCTCCCAATGCTCTCCGGATAGCTGCATCTTTACAAGGCGTCCCTCGCCGGCATACTCCGCCCGGACAATCTGCCCGTAGGTCAAGGACGCCGCATAAGTGAGACTCCCGTACTTGCTGCGGATATCCGCTGCCACATCATAGGAAAGCGTTACCTCGCCACCATCCTCCAAATCATATAATACAATGGTACTCGCCCCGGTATCCACCGACTTTATCATCATCAGCTTGTTATGCTCCGCTGTAATCTCACCGGTTACTTTTGCCCCGGCTGTCACCCTCGGGCCCTTTCCCGGCTGTTTCGTTCCGGCAGGCTCATCTTTTCCCGAAAAAAGTGTCAGCACCGTCACCAGGAGAATTACCACCGCAGACGCTGCCAACAAAAAAAGAACGCGTTTTTCACTCTTCATGTATACTCCTTCCGGCATATGCCTATGAACAACATTATAGCGAAAAACGCGTTATGATTCAAGAACTATTTCACACTTCTATGCTTTCTAAGGCTTCTTCTGTCTTTTTCACGGTTACAGCACCAGTGTCAGCACATACAATACCGTCAGATGCACCGGATAGAACAGATAGAAAAACCACTTAAAGAACTTCGGCGCCACAGTAGCCTTCTTCCCGTTATAGAAGAACAAAATCACGACTCCGGATGCCACCAATGCCAGAGACTCCAATAAAACGTGTAAAACCGCTCCGCCAATGGACTCCGTCAACAGATAGTTCGGTCCGTTCAAAAAGCAAAAAATTGCAATTGAGATTCCGTAAGAAAGCAGAAGCTTTGTACGATTCTTGTTGCTCCAGCGGAACAACAAAGTAAAGGCCGGCGCCATCAGCGGCCAATCCGAAAAAATCGATACAATAAACAACAGCACTACCAACAGCTCTCTGTACCATGTTCCCTCAAACTTATCCAAAATACACAGCATACCGAAGCAAATCAACAAGCTGAACAGCATGTTAAGCGCCGGCGCCTGAAACAGCAACATAAACGGCACCTGGGACAGCAAGCCGAATACCAGTAGACGCATGGCATACTTTTTCTTGGAACGGGTATATTCGTAGCCCTCCACCAAAAAGTAGCACATGGTAATTGCCGTAAAATATCCCACACCGATGCACACGTTATACACCAGGGTTCCCGGTGTCAGTAACGCATGTGCAACATGATTTAACAGCATGGTAAACATACCGATGCATTTAATAATGTCACGATTCAAACCTTTTTTCTCATGTTCCATAATAGTAACTCCTTTGTACCCGTCTTATTTTTCCACCCTTATACTTCCGTTGTCGTAATCAACCGGTGCATTGTCTCCCGACAACGTTCCGATTCCTTCTCATTCTCCGCCTCCAACAAGCTCAGCTGTCTTAACAGCCCGTCTATCTTTTCTTCTGTTTCTTTCACTTGTCCGATGGCATCCTCAATCCGGTGCTTCACCGTATAGTCCGCAAAAAAGCCGTCAAACACATAGTCCGCAAACTTCAGCATCTCATCAATATCAATGGTGATGGTTGCCTCAATCCGCACATCCGTAAGCTCTGTTTTAAAATTACGAAGCTGTATCTGTAGCTCTTCAATCCGCTTCTGGGCTTCGTCGATATCTCCATGCTTCAGCATATCGGTCATAAGCCCTCCGCCAAACAAATCCCAGGTACTCCACCCGTCCGCACTGTCCAAACTCTCATGAGCCGCTTTCGCAAGCTCCTTTGCCTTGGTTCCGGCAGCAACAGCTTCCCTGATTTCCTTTTCCTTCTTCTCCACCTCAAACAGCTGCTTCTCAATCTTTATGATTTCCTCCGCTGCCGGCAGACCCTGTCGTTTGATATCGTTCCGCTTTTCCTGCAGCAACATTTCGTATTCTTTTTCACAATCCTGTAAAGAAGCAAGCTCCTCTACCGTCCTGTTAAGACGGGACTCAACCTCAAACAGTTCCTTTTCCGCAGCGTCACACTTTACCGCCGCCTGGTAGGCCTCCCGCTGTTCTTTGGCAAGCTTTTCTTCCTTTTTTCCGACTACATTCAGGAAAAAGGCCGCAAGACTTCCCTGCTCCAACCGGTCTACATCCTTCTGCTCCTCAGCCTTTATTTCCCGTAGCTCCGTCACCTTCGCCAGTACATCGCTATACTGATTCTGCAAGTCCGGCATTATCGCCTCTAAATGTTGCTTTCGTGCCAGTCTTTCCTTCACCCGCGCAAATCGTTCGTCATATCCCACCATATTATGCTCCTTTTCCCTCATTTGTCTTTATTGCCTTATCGATATAATATACCCAATCTTCCGCATTCTGTCAATGAGCCTGCAGTCCCAAACGCCTCTAGCACCATCCTGCCACATCCTCCAGCAGTGCCTGCTTTTCCTTCTCCTGCTCCTTTACCGCCAGAAGCTTTTCCGTGGTTTTCTGAGGAATCCAGGACTTCTTTCCGTTATTGTAGCTATTGGTAATTTTCCAGAACTTTTCCGGATAAGAAAGCAAAAGACAAAACACCTGCCACTCCGGCTTTTCCACTTTGCGCACTTCGCTATAGGCTTGCATGATACGCTCTGCCAGCCCCCGGTCCCAACCGGTCTTCTCCATTAATTTCCGGAAAAACAGGTAAAAGTCCGCTATCTGAACTCCGAGACATGCTTTATCAAAATTTACCGTTGCAAAGTTTCCGTCATGTAACACCAAAAGATTGTGATGGGTATAGGTACCGTGACAGGCTCTTCCTTCCGCCAGTGCCGCTTCCAGTGTTTCCGTACAGCCACATTCCTTTGCCCGGACAAGAGCCGCCTCCGCCTTCTCGTAAAACTCCGAAAAGGTATTAATATACACCGTTTCAAAATATGCCTTTCGCTTTTTCTCCCGGATAAAAGCCCGCACCCGGCGCAGCTCCCGGTTTCGTTTTTCAAACAGCTCCGGCAGACTTTTTTGTACCGCTCCCGGAAGTTCCTCCGCCGATGCCGTCACGCCCACCATCGCATTATGTAATGCCGCCAGATGCCTCACCGCAAGAAGTGCCTGGTCCGGCTTTCTTACGTTACATTCTTCTCCAAAGTACCAGTTTTTCATCAAAAAAGGCTCCTCGTACTCATCCTTGGTTACGTAGGTGCCCTCTTTGTTTGCCACATATCCGTCCACAAAAAAACCACGCTCCGTCAGGCAGGTCAACAATCCCTGTTCAAACCCTGCCCTTGCTTCGCTTCCGCTATATGGCAACAGTAACTTCGGCCCCCGCTCGGTGTCGATGCGAAATGCGCCCCGGGTCCTTGCGGTGCCGGTTACCGTAATATCATATTTTTCAAAAAAATCAAGACTCTTTTCCTCCACAATATCTCCTCCGATTCCTCATGCCGGACCGCACCTTTGCGGGTCAGACAGGTATATTCTCTACATACTATGAGGACAAAAGAGAAATCATGTATCGAAAATTATTGGATTCTCTTCTTTATTGCTTCCGGATTGTCACAGTAGTCCAAAAGAGTATCTTTGCTGATTTTTTCCTGCTCGTACAGTCCCAACAAATACCGGTCCATGGTTACCATTCCGTCGTCTCCTCCGGCAATCATGGCATTGGTAATCTGGTGATTCTTATTATCCCGGATCATATTCCGGATTGCATGGTCCGCATGCATGATTTCAAAAGCCGGAATCAAAGATCCGTCCATACCCGGTACCAACTGTTGGGATACCACCGTACGCAACACCATACTGAGCTGTACCCTGACCTGTCCCTGTTGTTCACTTGGGAAGGAGTCCAAAATACGGTCGATGGTATTCACTGCTCCTTTGGTATGCAAGGTGGCAATTACCAAATGTCCTGTTTCCGCTGCCGTCATCGCGGTACGAATCGTCTCCGCATCACGCATCTCTCCCATCAAAATTACATCCGGAGCCTGACGAAGACATGCACGGAGAGCCGAAATATAGTCCTCCGTATCAATGGAAATCTCTCTCTGGCTGATAATACTCTTTTTATGTGTGTGCAGATACTCAATCGGATCCTCTAATGTTACGATATGTGCTTCTCTCGTATCGTTAATCCGGTCAATCAGGCAAGCCTGGGTCGTAGACTTTCCGCTACCCGCGGTTCCCGTAACAAGAATCAAACCATCCGCCAGATTCGCCAGATTCATGATTTCTTCGGAAATATGAAGTTCATTCCAATCCGGAATATCAAAAGCCACCACACGAATTACTGCCGCATAGGAGCCTCTCTGTCGATAAGCGTTGACGCGAAAACGAGCCATACCCGGGATGGCAAATGAGAAATCGTCATCTCCTGTTTTCTCATAGATTCCCCTTCCTCTTTCTGCCATGGAATAAATCTCCGCAATAAGCTGCTTCGTTTCCTCCGGCAACATATGGCGATCTGTTAGCGCCACAATATGCCGGTCCTTTTTTTCAAGCACCGGACTACCCGCCAAAATAAATAAATCCGATGCATTATCCTCCACCGCCCGTTTTAAAAAATCCGTCACCTGCATTTTGCTTTCCTCCGTTTCTTCTACTCCGACACTCCATCCCATACCTGTAATGTGTCATCCCCCTGCCACAAAAGGGTACTCTCGGTCTGCCACCGCAGTATCCGATAGCTGCTACCGCTTATCTCTGCTTCCACTACAAGTTTTTGTGTATCTGTGACATCGCATTCATAACAATACCGATTCCCCGACACGCTAACTCCTTCCGGTATATTTCCCTGCCGTAACTGTGACAGTATCTCTTCTGCCTCACAGTCCGCTGCGTAGTATGCGTACACCGCTTCTGCAGACGCCGTACTCAGGCGACCGTCCGCCTGTACCGAAGAAAGACTTAACAAGGCAAATACCGTCAGGCAAAGTACAATAAAAATTACAAGCAGTGAACTTCCGCCTACTGCGGTTGGTGTATCAGTTCTCTTCATGCCCTGTCACCTCCGCCGTTTTTTGTCCTGCCACCGGGAGCCGGAACAATTCCTCTCCATTTATCATAGAAATCACAATTTCTCCTCGAAACAAAAATCCGTTCTCCTCCTCCGTACAGGTCACCTTCGCCACAAACTCCGCCGAAGCTTTCTCTGTCACCTTCCATTCCTTATCATAATATATCTCCCGGGCATTCCCATCGGGCTGTCCCTCTTCCGGCACTTCCGTGAGCTTCGCCCTCCCGCTGTTTTTCAGTAATTCCGCAAGATTCTGTGCCGCCAGCACCGCCCGGTCCGTTGCCTCGTATTTGCGGGACAACTGTTCCGAAAGCACAAACATCCGTATACACACCGATGCTGCCAAAGCAAATACCAAAAGCATTACAATATGCTCAATCAGTACTAACATAGATTTATTTTTCATATGCAGCCTCCCCTCCGAGACTTCGCAAGGTAAGCATTTGTTCCGAAACAGTTCCGTTTTCCTGTCTTACGGCAACCCGTAGATTTCCTTCCTCCAAAGAAAAGACCACCTCTTCGGCCGGTGCAATCTTCTCTCCTTCCGTCGGTTCAAAAGGCACATTTTCTGCAGCAAACCATTCCCGCACATATCCTTCGTGATAATAAATCCGGGTCACATAAACATCTCCGTCAATCCGTTCATTTAATCGCAATACATCCTTTCCGTTACAACATTCCGTTGCCACCCCACCGGCAAAGTCTGCCTGTCTTACCTTTGTGGCAATATAAAGCGGCACCGTACGGTTCTCATAGGATTCCTGTCCCCGGATTGTCAGCCGTTTGTATACACCGACACCGGTCAAAAGTACCAAAATCATACACACCGCAAGTACGGAAAACAAAACCAATGTAAGTATTTTCCCCGTTTGATTGCTAGTTTCCTTTTTCATAATCCCTTTCCAACACGGTGATATCCGGCATAAGATTTTCCGCAAATGCATCATAAACTACAACATAGCGGGACTCATCCACCAAAATACCGTACTTTTCCTTTACATAAGCAAAATCCGGCGGGTACACTCCTTCCGTTGCATAATAGGTCACCACGCTACGCCGTATTGCTTCCTCCAGTTGCATTTTCTCTTCCGCACGGTTTCCCTCTTTCACATTAAAAACCGCCATCGCAAATACCGTCAGAACTCCGATGCATGCGATGAAACATCCAATCCTTTTTATGTATCCGATTCTCTTTTTCATTGTATCACCCGATTGTTTCCATAATGTTCATCAACGGAGTCATCACCAGCAGCAAAATAGCACCTACCAATACAGATACCGTCAATACAAGCGTGGGCTCTATCTTATCCACCTTATTTGCAAGCGCCGCTTCTGCTTCCTCCGAAAGCTTATTTGCGATTTCCCGCATCACTGCATCTCCGTTGCCCCCCTGTATTCCCACACTTAACAAACGACATGCCGACTGTGGCAGTATTTCCGATTCTTTTAATGCATCCAATAACGGAATTCCGCTAACTAATGCTTCCTTACACTGCTGACACCGTTTTTTCGCCCGGGGTTCATCCTCCATTGCCCCGGCTGCCAGCTCCATGGTATCCTCCAAGGGCAAGCCGCTTCCCAGTCCCATGGCCAACACCTGCGCAATAGCTGCATCGTTCTCTTTCCGCATGACGCCCCGGTCGTTGCCTAACTTTTTGAAAAAACGAAGTGTTTTTTCCCGAACCGGCGTACATACAGCAAACAATAATACAAACAACAGAACCGCCCCAATCGGAAGAAACACTATTAAAATCCACTTTCGCAGCCAACGTCCGATTGCAAGCAATGCTCCTGCCACACCTGTCATCGTACCTCCCAACGACGCATACACAGACTCAAACGTCGGTATTACATAGGCAAGCAAAGTCCCCAGCACAACCGTCAGTAACAGCAGTAAAAAAGTCGGCTGTAACAACGCACTTTTGATACGTCTGCCCGCTTGCTCTTTTTCCTGATAATACAACTTCAATGCCTGAAACGACTCCTCCAGGCGTCCTGTTCTTTCTCCTGTTGCAAGAATCCCGCATACATGCCCGGAAAACCATCCGTTTTTCTTTAATGCTTCTGCTACCGATACACCATCCTCCACGGATTCCTCTACCTGTAATAACACCGTCCGCAACATCCCGTCTGCTTCATCCTCCGCCAATAAGCGAAGAGCCTCTCCTACACTTACACCGGAATGAATCAGCCATTCCATCTGCTCGCAAAACGAATAAAGCTCCTGATTTGTCAGTTGTCTCATACCAAACCACCTCAATACAGATATTTTTCTCTATAATTCGTCCCGTCACCGATATAGTTCATAATCTCGTCACTTTGTTTCCCCGAAGACGCAAAAGTCGGATCCATACGTTTCCAGGTGGCACCATCAAAATAAACCACTCCGTCAATCCAACCATCCTTTTCTGTGTAAACACTGATCCATGCATGATACACTTCCCCGGCATACCCCACTACCAGCTTGCACGGTATCGACTGACTGCGAAGCATCCCCGTCATCAGCGCTGCATAATCAAAACAGATGCCTTTTTTCGAAACCAGCACCCCATCTAAATCCGGCAAGTATCCGCTCTTTACCGTAGTCGCCAGTTCCTTATCATAGGTCAGGTTCTGTACCACATACTCATACACCGCTTGCACCTTCTCAAGCTCTGTATCCTTTCCGTATGTTAATTGTGCCGCCTTCTTCACGGTTTGCTCCGCATCTGCATAATCCACATATTGATTCGGCCGCAAAAACGGAGCAAACTCATCCTTTAACTCTACCTCTGCCGTCACCGACTGTACCAGAGCATACTTACTTCCTTCCACATTCTCATACATTCCCACCTGGTAAGTACCGTTTCCGTCGGACAACGGAAACGTTTCCCAGACATCTGACACAAGATTGTATGTATAGGTAGTGGTTGGCCCCTTTACCTGTACCTTAATCCTCTTTTCTGACTTTCCTTTCCATCTGACCATCACATAGCCGTCTGTCGTATTAGAATAATCAATCACCGTCCGGGCCGTCTCTTCCGATAAAATCCCCGACGCCTCCGGTCGTAAAATATCCGGCACAACCGGATTTTCGGGAAGTTCGTTTTCTCCTAAGGACATCTGACCGGGAAATGTGTCATTTATCAATTCCGGCACCTTTGTCGGCTTCGGCTTTTCTATATCCCTACCGGTACACCCAGCCAGAAACAAGAGCAGAAAACAACAATATATATTTTTTCTTAACTGCACTCGAATCACCTTTTTCCGAAAAATAGAATCGTATACCTCTCTATTATCAGAATAACAGATTTGTCGGAAAAAGGAAAGATATTTCAACAAAAAAGAAGGACGACTGCAAAATGCAATCATCCTTCTTTCTATGTATCTTTAAACAATATTGCAAAATTAATCTTCTTTCTCTTCCTGAGTTTCTTCTTCCTCTTTCTTTTCGGTTAACTTCTTGTAAATCATTCTGGCAATGATAAGCAAAATGATTAACCATAACAAGGAAAATCCCGCAATCATCAATCCCTTGGATAAGCCGCCTTCCTTTTTCGGCATCTCACCCATCGGTACATCTACTTCAACAATTTCCTCGTACTCTCCGACATTTTCCTCATCTACCGCTTCTTTCACAATCTCTTCCGCATCACCAAGCGGAACCTCTTCCTCTTCAATCGTGATAACCGGTGTCAACGTCGCGGTCGGTACCGGGGTTGCTGTCGGCGTAGGTACCGGGGTTGCCGTCGGCGTAGGTACCGGGGTCGCTGTCGGTACAGGCGTTGCCTTCGGTACAGGTGTTGCCGTCGGTGCCGGCGTTGCTGTCGGCGTAGGTACCGGGATCGCTGTCGGTACAGGCGTCGCGGTTGCCGTAGGTACCGGCGTTGCCGTCGGCGTCGGAATCGGCGTTGCCGTCGGTGCCGGGGTCGCGGTCGGTACAGGCGTTGCCGTCGGTACAGGCGTTGCCGTCGGTACAGGTGTTGCCGTCGGTGCCGGGGTCGCGGTCGGTGTAGGTACCGGGGTTGCAATCGGTACCGGGGTCGCGGTCGGTACAGGCGTTGCCGTCGGCGTCGGAATCGGCGTTGCCGTCGGTGCCGGGGTTGCGGTCGGTTCCGGGGTCGCGGTCGGTTCCGGGGTCGCGGTCGGTTCCGGCGTCGCGGTCGGTGCCGGCGTTGCCGTCGGTACAGGTGTTGCCGTCGGTGCCGGCGTTGCCGTCGGTACAGGCGTTGCCGTCGGTGCCGGGGTTGCAGTCGGCGTAGGTACCGGGGTCGCGGTCGGTTCCGGCGTCGGCGTCGCGGTCGGTGCCGGCGTTGCTGTCGGTACAGGCGTTGCCGTCGGTACAGGTGTTGCCGTCGGCGTCGGAATCGGCGTTGCCGTCGGTGCCGGCGTCGCGGTCGGTACAGGTGTTGCAGTCGGTGCCGGCGTCGCTGTCGGTGTAGGTACCGGCGTTGCTGTAGGCGTCGGAATCGGTGTCGCCGTCGGTACAGGCGTTGCTGTCGGTGTAGGTACCGGGGTTGCGGTCGGCGTAGGTACCGGGGTTGCCGTCGGCGTCGGTATCGGCGTTGCCGTCGGTGCCGGGGTTGCAGTCGGCGTAGGTACCGGGGTCGCCGTCGGT